>NZ_JBIWFO010000006.1:51975-269041 GCF_044763125.1 Streptomyces sp. NPDC096310
CGCAAGCGTGCGGCCCAGGTGACGCCCGGGGGGGGGCCGCCCCGCCCCCAAACCAACCCCCGCAAAACCCCCGCCCCCCCCCCCCGCCCCCCCCCCCCGGGGGGGGGGGGGGGGGGGGCGCGGGCCCCCCCCACCCCTCCGTCGGTCTCCGTCACCCGGCCGGCCGCTGCCGGCCCGCCGGGTACGACCGGTCACGCTAGTCGTTGCCGCTGAGGATCGAGAAGAGCCGCAGCATCTCCATGTAGATCCACACCAGGGTCAGCGTGAGACCGAAGGCCGCCAGCCAGGACTCCTCGCGCGGAGCGCCGTACGCGACGCCGTCCTCGACCTGCTTGAAGTCGAGCGCCAGGAAGCACGCGCCGAGGATGATGCCGATGATCCCGAAGAGGATGCCGAGGCCACCGCTGCGGAAGCCGAGGCCGTCGCCGCCGCCGAAGACGCTGAAGAGCATGTTGGCGACCATGAGGAGCACGAAGCCCATCGCGGCGGCCATCACGAAGCCGTAGAAGCGGCGGGTGACGCGGATCCACCGCATCTTGTACGCGAAGAGCACGCCGGCGAAGACCGCCATCGTGCCCATCACGGCCTGGACCACCACGCCGGGCGCGATGTACGTGCTGACGACGTTGCTGATCACTCCGAGGAAGACACCCTCGAACGCCGCGTACGACAGGATCAGCGCGGGGGACGGCTTGCGCTTGAAGGACTGGATCATCGACAGGACGAACGCGACGAGCACGGCGCCGATGGCGATGCCGTACGACGTGCCCATGTTCGCCGGGTCGACCGGCAGCAGCACCCAGGAGAGGACCGCCGTGAGCACGACCGTGCCCAGTGTCATCCCCGTACGGGTGACAACGTCGTCGATGGTCATGACACCGGTGTTCGGCGGTGCCTGCGGCGTGCCGACCGGGGTGCCCTGCTGCTGCGCGTAGGGGTTGGTCGCGTACGGGTTCGTCGCGTACGGGTTGGTTCCTACGGCGGGGCCCCCGGCCTGCGGCGCCGCGTTGAAGCCCGCGTGGCCGTTGTCGCGGCTGAAGCCCCGTCGCGAGAAGACCGGGTTGCTGCTCCTCATCTCACTCCTCCATGGCCACCCAGCGCGGCCTTGCGTCAAGAGTAATGGGAGAGCAAAGCGTACGTCCTAGTGCTCGGGGAGGATCTTTCGCCGAATCCGGACGCTCACGGCGTGCCGCTCGTCACAAAAGCCACCCAAAGGGACCGCGACGCCGACCGGCACGTGGCGCGTGATGTGCCCGGAGCCGGACTTGAACCGGCACGCCCCCGAGGGGCAGCGAGGTTTAAGCTCGCCGTGTCTGCATTCCACCATCCGGGCAAGGCGCGCGACGCCGCGTTGGCACAGGAGCCTATCGGGACACACCACTCGAACAGCCGAGCGCCTACCCGATGTTGTCTTATTTTATTGACGTCTGAGGGTGCGTCAGGGCACGTAACGAGCCATCGGCACATGCCGGGCGCGGGTGGTCATCTCGTACCGAGGCACACGAGAATGACGAAAAGTCGCCGCCCGGTCACGCATCCGGCACAGGCACCACCCGGGGCGTACGCCGGGGCGCCTCCGGCGCACAGGTGGGCGCGCGGGCGGCCGGGGGTTCTCCGGAGATCGTACGTACCTCCTCTCAGGGGCGGTGTCATACCCGAGGAGGAGAGCGCGCCCCTGTGGGTCAGACCCAAGAGGGCCCCGGGAACGGGCATCGGGAGGGACGCCTTGGGGGGTCCGGCGAGAAGAGGATGGAGGAGTCCGCCGAGGGAGGGATTCCTCCGTCCGCGGAGCCCAGCCGCCGGCCCAGCCCCGGTCCCGTCCTGACCGTCCGACAGGAGTTCTTCCGTGACCACCACCCCGCTCGCCCACCGCGCCACCACGGTGGCCGCTCGCGCCTCCGATCTCTCGAAGGTCTACGGAGTGGGCGAGACCCAAGTGGTCGCGCTCGACCATGTCTCCGTCGACTTCCGCCAGGGCGAGTTCACCGCGATCATGGGCCCGTCCGGCTCCGGCAAGTCCACGCTGATGCACTGCGTGGCCGGCCTCGACAGCTTCAGCAGCGGCTCCGTCCGCATAGGCGAGACCGAACTGTCCACCCTGAAGGACAAGAAGCTCACCCAGTTGCGCCGGGACAAGATCGGCTTCATCTTCCAGGCGTTCAACCTGCTGCCGACCCTGACGGCCCTGGAGAACATCACGCTCCCCATGGACATCGCCGGCCGCAAGCCCGACAAGCGGTGGCTGGACCAGGTCATCACGATGATCGGCCTCTCCGACCGGCTCGGCCACCGGCCCACGCAGCTCTCCGGCGGCCAGCAGCAGCGCGTGGCCGTCGCCCGCGCCCTCGCCTCGCAGCCCGAGATCATCTTCGGTGACGAGCCGACCGGGAATCTGGACTCGCGCTCCGGCGCCGAGGTGCTGGGCTTCCTGCGCAACTCGGTACGGGAGCTGGGCCAGACCGTCGTGATGGTGACGCACGACCCGGTGGCCGCGTCCTACGCGGACCGGGTGATCTTCCTCGCCGACGGGCGCATCGTCGACGAGATGTTCGCGCCCAGCGCCGACGGCGTGCTGGACCGGATGAAGGCGTTCGACGCCAAGGGCCGCACGAGCTGACCGGACGCCCGCCCAGCCCGACCGTACGGCCGCCGTTCCGACCGTACGTCCGTACGCCCGCGCTTCCGTAGTTCCGCAGGTCCGTACGTCCGTACGCCCGGCGCCGTACGCGCCGCCCCGTCCCCTCCGGCCCACCCTCACCAGGACTTCCATCATGTTCCGTACCGCCCTGCGCACTGTGCTCGCGCACAAGGCCAGGCTGCTGATGACCGTGCTCGCCGTCATGCTCGGCGTCGCCTTCGTCTCCGGCACCCTGATCTTCACCGACACCCTCGGCAGCGCCTTCCGCAACCAGTCGTCGAAGAGCTACAAGGACGTAGCCGTCTCCGTCACCTCCTACGACCTCCGCGAAAGCGACGACCCGGAGGACCGCAAGGCCGGCCCGGGACTCGGCAAGGCCACCATGGACCGGATCAAGGCCCTCGACGGGGTCGCCTCCGTCACCGGGCGCGTCGTCGGCTTCGCCGGGGTCGCGGACCCCGACGGCAAGCTGATCGGTGACGGCTGGTCCAACACCGGCTCCAACTTCTCGCCCGGCGAGAACGGCAAGGACCCCGCGTACACCTTCACCGACGGCTCCGGCCCCCGCGAGGACGGCCGGATCGCGCTCGACAAGGACACCGCCGCCAAGGGCGAGTACAAGGTCGGCGACACCGTACGGGTCGCCACCAACGGGCCGGTGAAGGAGTACACCCTCTCCGGTGTCTTCACCACCGAGGACGGCGCGGTCAACGCGGGCGGCAGCCTGGTCCTCTTCACTCCCGAGGTCACCCAGAAGCTCTATCTGGAACCCGGCTACTACGAGAGCGCCACCGTCACCGCCGCCCCCGGCACCTCCGACGCCGCCCTGCTCACCGCGGTCGAGAAGCTTCTCCCGAAGAACGCCGAGGCGGAGACCGGCGACGCACTGGCCGAGAAGCAGGCGAAGGACATCGAGTCGGGTCTCTCCGGCCTCAACCAGATGCTGCTGGCCTTCGCCGCCATCGCCCTGTTCGTCGGCGTCTTCCTGATCTCCAACACCTTCACCATGCTGGTCGCCCAGCGCACCAGGGAACTGGCGCTGATGCGTGCCGTCGGCGCCTCCCGTAAGCAGGTCAAGCGCTCGGTGCTGGTCGAGGCGACCATCGTCGGCCTCATCGCTTCGGTGATCGGCTTCGCCCTCGGGCTCGGCCTGGCGATCGGACTGCGCGGTCTGATGGACTCGTTCGGCGCGAAGATCCCGGCCGGACCGCTGATCGTCTCCCCGGTCGCGATCGCCGCCGCCCTCGGCGTCGGGGTACTGATCACCGTGTTCGCCGCCTGGCTGCCGGCCCGCCGGGCCGCGAAGATCCCGCCGGTGGCGGCGATGAGCAGCGTGCACGCCGTGGCCACCACCAAGTCCCTCGTCGTACGCAACTCCATCGGCCTCACCATCGCCCTGCTCGGCGCCGCCGGGATCCTGACGGGCGCGAACATCGGCTCCGACGGCCGGTTCATCCTGGCCGCGGGCGGGTTCCTCACGATGATCGGCGTCATCGTGCTGATCCCGCTGCTCTCCCGGCCGGTCATCGCGCTCGTACGGCCGCTGCTCGTACGGGTCTTCGGGGTGTCGGGCAAGCTGGCGAGCCAGAACGCCGTGCGCAATCCGCGGCGTACCGGAGCCACCGCCTCCGCACTGGCCATCGGGCTCACCCTGGTCACCGCTCTCACCGTGCTCGGTGTCACGATCGGCCAGGCCATCGACCAGATGACCACGGACAACATCAAGGCCGACTACATGGCCTCGATGGCCAACGGCAGCCCGCTCGACCCGAGCGCCCTGAGCGCGCTGGAGAAGGCGCCCGGCGTCAGCGCGGTCTCCCCGCAGCAGGGGGTCGACCTGGAGATCAAGGGCGAGTACGAATCGGCCTCCGCGGTCACCCCCGGGGACATCGAGAAGGTCTTCAACCTCACCACGGTCTCCGGCTCGCTCGGCTCGCTCTCCGGCAACGCGCTCGCGGTCGCGGAGGACACCGCGAAGTCCAAGGGCTGGAAGACCGGCGACACCGTCCAGGTGAAGTACACGGACGGGAAGACCGCCGACCTGGAGATCGGCGCGATCTACCAGGGGAACGAGTTCCTCTCCCCGCTGCTCATCTCCCAGGACCTGGCGAACCCGCACGAGACCAAGCAGTTCATCCGCGAGGTGTGGGTGAAGATGGACGGCGGCGCGAGCAGCGCCCATGAGCAGGCCCTCGTGGACGCCCTGGGCAAGAACCCGGCGATCACGCTGATGGACCAGCAGGACATCAGGAACCAGACCAGCGGCCTGATCAACACGGCGCTGAACATCATGTACGGCCTGCTGGCGATGGCCCTGATCATCGCGGTCCTCGGGGTCGTCAACACCCTGGCGATGTCGGTGTTCGAGCGGCAGCAGGAGATCGGCATGCTGCGCGCGATCGGTCTGGACCGGCGCAGGGTGAAGCGGATGATCCGGCTGGAGGCCGTGGTGATCTCGCTCTTCGGCGCGGTGGTCGGTGTCGGCCTCGGCACCTTCCTGGCCTGGGCCGTCGGTCAGACGATCAAGAACGCGATCCCCGGGTACGCACTGTTCATGCCGTGGGACAGGATCGCGCTCTTCCTGGTGCTGGCCGCCCTGGTGGGTGTCCTGGCCTCGCTGTGGCCCGCGCGCAGCGCGGCGAAGCTCAACATGCTGACGGCGATCAAGACCGAGTAGCGGCGCACCGGCGGGCCTCCTCCGGGGGCCCGCCGGGGTGTACGGACGGGGTCGGCCCCCTGGCGGTTCCTTCGCCAGGGGGCCGGCCCTTCTCCGTACGTGTGCCGGTGTCTCACGTGCTCCAGAGTCGGGCCCGCAGCTCCATCCCGGACGCGCCGCCGTCCGGGGGCCGGACGGCGAGGATCTGGTTGACGCCGATCCGGTTGCGTTCGAAGGCGAGCGCGGACGCCGCCATGTAGAGGCGCCAGACGCGCGCGCGGCCCGCGGAGGTCGCGCGCACCGCCTCCGCCCAGTGCTCCTCCAGGTTGGCCACCCAGCGGCGCAGGGTCAGCGCGTAGTGCTCCCGGATCGACTCGACGTCGCGGGCCTCGAAGCCCGCTTCCTCCAGGGTGGAGACGGTACGGCCGAGCGGCGCCAGTTCGCCGTCGGGGAACACGTACGAGTCGATGAAGTCGTCGATCTGGTACTGCCCCTCGTCCTTTTCGGGGCGCCGGGCGATCTGGTGGTTCAGCAGCCGGCCGCCCGGCTTGAGCAGGCCGTAGAGGTCGTCGGCGTACTCGCGGTACCGGACCGAGCCCACGTGCTCGGCCATCCCGATGGAGGAGATCGCGTCGTACGGGCCGTCCCGGACGTCCCGGTAGTCCTGGACGCGGATCTCGATACGGTCCGTCAGCCCCTCCTCCGCGATGCGCTTGCGGGCGAACGCGGCCTGCTCCCTGGAGAGGGTGACGCCGGTGACCCGGGTGCCGTACTCGCGGGCCGCGTGGATGGCCATGGAGCCCCAGCCGCAGCCGACGTCCAGGAGCCGGTCGTCCTGCCGGAGGCCGAGCTTGCGGCAGATCAGGTCGAGCTTGTCGCGCTGTGCGTCTTCGAGGGTGAAGCCGGGATCCGCGTCCCAGTAGGCGCAGGAGTAGACCATGGACGGGCCCAGGACCAGGGCGTAGAAGTCGTTGCCGACGTCGTAGTGGTGGCTGATCGCCTCCTTGTCACGGCGTCTGGTGTGCAGGCCGCCGTGCCGGCGTCTGATCTCCTCGACGGGCGGGGCGGGCGGCGGCCAGGGTCCGGCGATCTCCACGAGCCCGCGGGCCGCGGCGCGCATCCGGGGGTCGCGTACCGGGTGGACCTTGTGCTTGTCGTCCCCCTCGGCGTCGTGCTCCCAGATGAGCCCGGCGAGACGTTCGAGGACCGCGTACAGATCACCGTCGACATCGATCTCCCCCGCGACCCAGGCGCGTGCGAGCCCCAGCTCGCCGGGTTTCCAGAGGAGGCGGCGCAGGGCCCGGCGGTGCCGGATGATCAGGGTGGGGGCGCCGGGGGGACCCGATTCGCTGCCGTCCCAGGCGCGGATACGGACCGGGAGCGGGGCCCCCAGCAACTCTTCGGCAAGAGTGGTCAGCCGCAGCGCGGCGTCGGCCATGGCGTACACCTCCGTGGTGGTGGATACCGGACATGCTCAACACCACGTAAACACCGGTCGGGTACGGATGCAGTCCCGGTGGAGGGCAATGAGACAGCAAAATACTTGCATCTACCATGGACTTCGGCCGGGTGCGGCTCCCCGCCTGTGACCCCGTACCCCCGGCCCGTACCCTTCGCCGACTCCCGCGCCAGTCGCTTCCCGGCCTTTCCCCGGCCTCTCCGGGCCTTCCTGGCGCCGGTGGATCCAGAACGGGCCTGCTGGTCCGTCAGAGCGACCGGTCTACGCCGGAACACGCGGGCCCGGACCGCCGGTACGGGCGGTCGCGGGCGGGCCCGCGTGGTGCGGGCATGCGGAAGGGCCGTCCGCACCACGGATGGCGGACGGCCCTTTCGGTACCGCGTGCGTCAGGAGGCCTTGGCCTTCTCCGCGGGCGCGGGCGCGGGAGCGGCCGACGCGGCGGCGGGCGCCGGGGTCGGCTTCGCGGCCTCGTAGAACTCCTCGCGCGGCGTCTGCATGGCGCCGAGCGAGACGACCTCGCGCTTGAGGAACATCGCGAGCGTCCAGTCGGCGAAGACCCGGATCTTGCGGTTCCAGGTCGGCATGGCCATGCCGTGGTACCCACGGTGCATGTACCAGGCCAGCCGGCCCTTGACCTTGATCTTCATCTTGCCCATGACGATCATCGCGACGCCCTTGTGGACCCCGAGACCGGCGACCGCGCCCTTGTTGGCGTGGCTGTAGTCGCCCTGCGGGAAGCCACGCATGCCCGAGATGACGTTGTCGCCGAGGACCTTGGCCTGGCGCAGCGCGTGCTGGGCGTTGGGCGGGCACCAGGCGTTCGGGTTGCCGGCCTTGCGGCCCACGAGGTCCGGGACCTGGGCGTTGTCGCCGGCGGCCCAGATGTAGTCGGTGCCCTGGACCTGGAGCTTCTCGCTGGTGTCCACGTGGCCGCGGGGGCCGAGCGGCAGACCGTAGCGGGCGAGCGCCGGGTTCGGCTTGACGCCCGCGGTCCACACGATGGTGTTGGAGTCGACCTCAAGGCCGTTGTTGAGCACGACGTGACCGTCGACGCAGGAGTCCATGCCGGTCTTGAGGTAGACCTCGACACCGCGGCCTTCGAGGTGCTCCTTGCCCCAGGCGCCCAGCTTCGGGCCTACCTCGGGGAGGATCTTGTCCGCCACGTCCACGAGCAGGAAGCGCATGTCCTCGCGCTTGACGTTCGTGTAGTACTTGGCCGCGTCGCGCGCCAGGTCCTCGACCTCGCCGACGGTCTCCGCGCCGGCGAAGCCGCCACCCACGAAGACGAAGGTCAGCGCCTTGCGGCGGACCTCTTCGTCGGTCGTCGAGTCAGCCTTGTCGAGCTGTTCGAGGACGTGGTTGCGCAGCCCGATGGCCTCCTCGATGCCCTTCATACCGATGCCCTGCTCGGCGAGGCCGGGGATCGGGAAGGTGCGGGAGACCGCGCCGAGCGCGACGACGAGGTAGTCGAAAGGCAGCTCGTAGGCCTCGCCGACGAGCGGCGCGACCGTGGCGACCTTGCGGTCCTGGTCGATGGTGGTGACCCGGCCGGTGAGCACCTCAGCCTTGGGCAGCACGCGTCGCAGCGGGACGACGACATGCCGAGGCGAAATGCTGCCGGCGGCGGCTTCGGGGAGGAAGGGCTGGTACGTCATGTACGAGCGAGGGTCGACGACCGTGACGGTCGCCTCCCCGTAGCGCATCTTCTTCAGAATGCGACGAGCTGCGTACAGGCCTACGTACCCACCGCCTACAACGAGGATCCTGGGACGCTCCGTGGTGCTCATGCCATCGAGTATCCACCCCCCTCGGAGGGGGTGCTCGTGAGCCCCTTCACAAGGTGTCACCCCCCTCGTGTTACACTGCGCGGCTCACGTGATCCAGGTCATGGTGCACCAGGGGAACCAGACGGGGCGTTTGGACGTTGCATACCCCTCGTGAGCTGGCCATTCCACCGCCCCCGGACACCGAACCAGCCATACGATTCACGCCGTCGCGAGGGGCCGGGAACCGGCCGGTACAAGGGCACGGAGGGCTCGCGCTCCTGACAGCGGGGCCTCCCGGGCGGACCCGGACCCCCACCGGAGCGTTTTCCTTGTGAAGAAGTTCACGAACTTTCCGGCGGGGGCCTTCCCTCAGTCCCGGGTCATGGCATCAGACCCGGGTGGCGGCGTTCATCAGGTCGGTGAAGTTCCGGCTGTACGCGTCGTACGGAGCGGCGCCCTCCAGGCGGAGCAGCGCCTCGTCGTTCCGCTGGAGCGAGGCGTAGTCCAGGTTGTGGGAGCCGGTGAAGGTCCACTTGGTGTTGGTGTGGCCCGCGTATGTCCCCTCGACCAGGAAGTACTTCGAGTGCACCAAGTGGCCGTCGGCGGTGTTGAGCTGACGGATGTCGATGTTCTGCCGGCCGGTGAGCTTCGCCGCGTCGTTGCTCTCCGCGTACACGATCCGGATCGCGCAGCCCTGGGCGGCCATGGACCGCAGCTTCTCCGCGACCTCGTCCCGGTGCAGCGCGAAGGCGGCCACGCTCACCTTGCTCCTGTCCGCGCAGGAGACATTGCCGAGCAGGCTCACCACGATGTCGCCACTGCTCTGCGGGAAGAAGTAGTACTTCTCCGTGCCGACTTTTCCGCTGGTGAAGTAGTTGGCGTTCTTCTTCATCGCGGCCAGGTCGTTGAAATACCCCACATACGCCGTGTAGAGATCGGTGTTGCCGACGACGGTGTAGGCATTGTTCCAGTATTTCGCGGTGTTGAGACTTGTCTGGTTGGCCGATGTCTGGATGACGACGTCCTCGGCCTCTCCCGCGCTGCCGATCCGGGAGAAGGTGAAGAATTTATTGTGATTGATCATCGAACTGTGACCGGTGGCGATACACGCGCCACCCGCCGTGCAGACCCGCGCCCACGACGTGGCGGTACGGTCCGTCCCCAGGTCGGCGATGAGGCTCTTGGCCGCCGCCGAGTCGGCGTACTTGGCGTCGAGCACGACCCGGATCATGACCCCGCGCGCATGGGCGGATTTCAGCGCGTTCGTGTAATCCTGATCGTTCAGGGCGTAGAGCGCGCCACGGATCAACCGCCCGCTCTGGGTCTTCCCGATGGCGTCGATGATGTGATTCTTCACTGCGTTCTGCGCACCCGCCGAACCCTGCGGATCATTGAACACGGCCCCCGTGGAAATCGGCGGATCGGCCTGTACGGCGGAGGCCGTACCACCCGTGATCATCGTGCCGACGAACGCCGTCACCACCGCGGCCATTCCCGCTCTCGACAACGACCGGCGCACGCGGACAGACTTATACGGAATCAAGAATTCCCCCCGTTTCGATTCACCCGGTAATCCCGGGATGAAGAGGCGCAATGTTTTCACGCGGATCACGGGGGTGTCCATAGGATTCGGGCCTCGCCGTCAAGGTCGGCGGCCGGCGCGACGTTTGCCGCGCCATCTGACAACGGGCCGCCCCGAGTCCGAGGACCCGGGGCGGCCCGTTCACTTCCGCAGCGTCACGCCCCGTCGAGTGCGCACTCCCAGGCGATGCCGTCCAGGATGTCGTGTTCGCTGACGACGACCTCCTGGGCGCCGGTGCGTTCCATGATCGAGAGCAGGACGAGGGCGCCCGCGCCGATGACGTCCACCCGGCCCGGGTGCAGCACCGGGATCGCGGCCCGTTCCGCGTGGGTGGCGGTGAGGAGGCGGTCGGTGATCTCCTTGACCCGCCCGTAGGGGACACGGGAGCGGTGGATCGCCTCGGAGTCGTAGCTCTCCAGGCCCAGCGCGATCGCGGCCACCGTCGTCACCGAGCCGGCCAGGCCGACCAGCGTACGGGGCTCACGCAGCGGAACGGCCTGTTCCGCGAGGTCGAGGGCCGCCTCGATGTCGGTGCGGATCGCGGCGATCGCGGCGGGCGTCGGCGGGTCGATGACGGCGCCGTCCCGTACGAGGTGGCGCTCCGTCAGCCGGACGCAGCCGATGTCCACCGACCGCGCCGCCCGTACCCGGTCGTCCCCGACGACGAACTCGGTGGAGCCGCCGCCGATGTCCACCACCAGAAAACTGTCCCGCCCCGGCAGCTCCTTCGTCGCGCCGGTGAAGGAGAACGCCGCCTCCTGGTCGCCGGTGATCACCTCGGGCTCCACACCCAGGATGTCCAGCACCCCGCGCACGAAGTCGTCACGGTTCTCGGCGTCGCGCGAGGCGGACGTGGCCACGAAACGGATCCGCTCCGCGCCGTGCTCGGCGATGACCGCCGCGTACTCCTGGCAGGCGGCGAACGTACGTTCCAGCGCCTCCGGCGCGAGCCGGCCCGTCCTGTCGACGCCCTGACCGAGCCGGACGATCGTCATCCGCCGGTCGAGATCGACCAGTTCGCCTGTTTCCGGGTGGACGTCGGCGACCAGCAGGCGGATCGAGTTCGTACCGCAGTCGATGGCCGCGACCCTGGTCATTCCGCCCCCGCCCCGGCGCCGGACGGCCCGGACACGCACGGCGTGACGCACGGCCCCTTCGCCCACCACTCCGGCAGCATCGCCAGCGCCTCGTCACCCAGCGGGTTCACTCCGGGCCCGGCCGCCAGCGAGTGGCCGACCAGGACGTGCAGGCACTTCACCCGGTCCGGCATGCCGCCCGCGCTGGGGAAGCCCTCCAGCACCTCGATGGCGTCGCGCCGCGCGAGATAGTCCTCGTGCGCCGCGCGGTACGCGGCGGCCAGCTCGGGGTCGGTCGCCAGGCGCTCGGTCATCTCCTTCATGACGCCGTTCGCCTCCAGCGTGCCGATGGCCGAGGCCGCGCGCGGGCACGTCAGGTAGTACGTCGTCGGGAAGGGCGTGCCGTCGGGGAGCCGCGGCGCGGTCTCGACCACGTCCGGCTGTCCGCAGGGGCAGCGGTGCGCGATGGCGCGCAGCCCGCGCGGCGGGCGGCCGAGCTGTTCCTTGAAAGCGGCGACGTCCGCCTCGGTGGGCTCGGTGCGTACGGTCTGCGGAGGGGGCGTCTTCATGCCTGCCTGGTTCTGCCGTTCCGGATTCTTGTCGTGCGGTGCCGTGGTGACGGGGTGGGGAAGGGGGGATCGCGCGTGGGGAGGACACGTACCTCACGTGCCGGGACGGTCCGCCTCGTCCACGCCGTCCAGGACGTTCGAGTACCAGGGGCGGTCCGCCGCGCCCTGGTCCGCGCGCCGCTCCTGGGCCGCCTCCGGGTCGATGACGGTGAAACCCGTCTCCCCCGGCCGCAGGTAGTGCAGATGCTCACGGGCCAGCCGCTCGATGTACGCGTCGTCCTGGAGCCGCGCCTTCTCGTCGCGCAACTCGTCCACCTGCCGCTCGGCCTCCTGACTCAGCCGCTCCTGCTCGGCGATCTCGTTCCGCTGCGACACGTACTCCCGCATCGGATACGCGAGCGCCACCACCAGGGTGCAGACCACCAGCGCGAGGAAGGCCGCCCGTCCCGTGAGCCGGGAGCGGCGGTCCTGTCTGCGGTTCTGCGAGCGGTAGACCCGCGCCGCGGTCTGCTCACCGAGCAGCCGCAGTCTGGTCGAGGTGGAGAACCGGTCCCGGTTCCCGGCCATGGCCCGCCTCCCCTGTCATGTACGTACGTCCCCGGATACGGTACGGGACCGCGGCCGGGGACGTACGGACGACGGGCGGACGGCCGCCCGTGACGGGTTACGGGTTACGGGTTACGCAACCTCTTCGGCCTCAGCCGTTCGCGGAGCGGAACCGCGGGAACGCGCTGCGGCCCGCGTACACCGCCGCGTCGTCGAGGATCTCCTCGATACGCAGAAGCTGGTTGTACTTGGCGACGCGGTCCGAGCGGGCCGGGGCGCCGGTCTTGATCTGACCGCAGTTCACCGCCACCGCGAGGTCGGCGATGGTGACGTCCTCCGTCTCACCGGAACGGTGGGACATCATGCACTTGAAGCCGTTGCGCTGGGCCAGCTCGACGGCGTCCAGCGTCTCGGTCAGCGAGCCGATCTGGTTGACCTTGACGAGCAGGGCGTTGGCCGAGCCCTCCTCGATACCGCGGGCGAGACGCTCCGGGTTGGTGACGAACAGGTCGTCGCCGACGATCTGGACCTTGGCGCCCAGCTTGTCGGTGATGATCTTCCAGCCGGCCCAGTCGTCCTCGAAGAGCGGGTCCTCGATGGAGACGAGCGGGTAGGCGGCGACCAGCTCCTCGTAGTACTCGGTCATCTCGGCGGCCGAGCGCGACTTGCCCTCGAACTCGTACGAGCCGTCCTTGTAGAACTCGGACGCGGCGACATCGAGCGCGAGCGCGATGTCACGGCCGGGGACGTAACCGGCCTCCTTGACGGCTTCGAGGATGAGGTCGAGCGCGGCGCGGTTGGACTCCAGGTTGGGCGCGAAGCCGCCCTCGTCGCCCAGGCCGGTGGAGAGGCCCTTCTGCTTCAGGACCTTCTTGAGCGTGTGGTAGACCTCGGCACCCCAGCGCAGCGCCTCGGAGAAGGACTCCGCGCCGATCGGGGCGATCATGAATTCCTGGATGTCGACATTCGAATCGGCGTGCGAGCCGCCGTTCAGGATGTTCATCATCGGAACGGGCAGCAGGTGCGCGTTCGGGCCGCCCAGGTAGCGGAAGAGCGGGAGGTCGGACGCCTCGGAGGCGGCGTGCGCGACGGCGAGCGAGACACCGAGGATGGCGTTGGCGCCCAGCGAGCCCTTGTTCTCGGTCGCGTCCAGGTCGATCATCGCCTGGTCGATCAGCCGCTGCTCGGTGGCGTCGTACCCGACCAGCTCCGGGCCGATCTGCTCGATGACGGCGAGGACGGCCTTCTCGACACCCTTGCCCAGGTAGCGGTTGGCGTCTCCGTCGCGGAGTTCGACGGCCTCGAACGCACCGGTGGAGGCACCGGAGGGGACGGCAGCACGACCCGTGCTGCCGTCGTCGAGGCCGACCTCGACCTCGACCGTGGGGTTGCCTCGGGAGTCGAGGATTTCCCGGGCTACGACGACGTCGATGGACGGCACGAGCATCTCCTTCTGGGATGTGACGCGTGGGTGCAGGGTCTCTTGGCCTTGCGACATGAGCCTAACCGGCTCCGGGTCATCGGCCAGCCGGTGCCCGCCCCCTAAGACGCTCCCTGCGCCCGGCCGGGCGACCTCAGGCCCGGCGCCGTGCCCGGAAAGGCCCCGGCCCGGCGCGTACGGGGGTGACGCGCCGGGCCGGGGAGGACGGGTCAGCTCAGGTGGAGCTGCTGACCCGGGTAGATGACGTCCGCGTCGGGGACGATGTCCTTGTTCAGGTCGAAGACCTTCTCCCAGCCGCCCTTGACCTTGTGGGCGGTGGCGATCTTGGAGAGGGTGTCGCCGGACTTGACCTTGTACTCGCCGTCACCCTTCTTGATCGTGGTGGGACGGCTCTGGCCGCGCGAGGCCGGCTGCGCGTCGTCACGGCTCGACTGCTGCGCCTGCTGGCTCGGGGCGGACTTCTGCGTACCGGAGTTGCCGGAGCTACCGGAGTTGCTGGAGCTACCGGAGTTGCTGGAGCTGCCCGAGTTGCTGGAGCTGGAGGAACCGGAGTCGGAACCGGAACCGGTCGAGCCGCCGCCGTACGAGGCGCCGGAGAGGTTCACGCCGCAGTTCGGCCAGGCGCCCTTGCCCTGGCCCGCGAGGACCTTCTCGGCGACGGCTATCTGCTGCGACTTGGAGGCCTGGTCGGCGCGCTGGGCGTAGGAGGTGCCGCCGTACGCGGCCCAGGTGGAGGGGGTGAACTGCAGGCCGCCGTAGAACCCGTTGCCGGTGTTGATCGACCAGTTGCCGCCGGACTCGCACTGGGCGACCTGGTCCCACTCGGAGGCGGAGGCGGCGGAGGCGGCGGTGGCACCGAGCAGGGGGGCCGCGACGGCGGCACCGGTGATCCCGGCGAGCGTCGCGTAGCGGACGGCCTTGGACGGGCGACGGTGCTTGGCCTTGCTGGAACGCAGCAGCATGGAACACATCTCCTCACCGACGCCTACGAGGTGAGCTGTCGGGTTCGGGCCAATGAGTTGCCCGGCCGCGTGTTCGCACACGCGGCTTCACCCCAAGCCGGCCTCCGGACGTCTCTCGGCGTCCGGGCCCGGCGCAAACCTATGGGTCCCCCGCTCCTGCCTTCGGCGCTGTAAGCGACGATTACTCCCCCCGACCGACGGCAGGATTCGGCGTGACGGTCGACGAGGCCCGCGGTGCGAGCGGTTCAGACCGTAATCACAGCCCTGCCGGTTGTTCAAAGGAGCACATCCCGGAAAAAACGCCCTTACCTCCTCCGACGGACAATAGGTTTCCGCAGGTGGGAACCGCATTCGCCCAACCGCCGGGGAGAAGAGCCCGAGTTGCGGCAAAGAGACCCTTGTCTCACTTGCGCAGAAGTGGACATACGGTCGCTAACTGACCGCGTTCCGCCCGGAGATCGGAGGCGCTGGCCAGGACGGACACAGCCGAGGGGGCGTCAACGGGGCACCGTTCAACGGCAGTCACCCGCACCCGCCCCGGAGCCACCGGCTCCGCTCGCGCGAGGGCTGCGCGCCGATGCCGGAACGGGTGGCTCCGGTCACCGGGCCCGGACACGCCGATCCCGGGGCGGGCCGCTCCGGATGTCGCAGCGGCCCGCCCCGGGATCGGTGGCCCGGGATCGGTGTGGACGGATCAGACCCAGCCGCCGATGACCTTCTGCCCGCCGCTCGCCAGGGAGAGGTGGCCGCCGACCGTGGTGACGACCCGCTCCACCTCGCGCTCCACGCCCTCCGTCAGCTTGCCCGCGTCGCGCGACCCGCCGCCGGATCCGCGGGACGCGCGGCTGTCCGCGCCGCGCTCCTCGGCCGTACCGCCCGGCGTCGCGCTCTCGTCGGCCGCCTGGCCGCGGTGCTTGCCCTTGGACGCGTCGCCCTTGCCGTCGGCGTCGTCCTCGCCGGCCGCGGAGCCGGTGGCCCCGGGGCTCGGGCTGGTGGCGTCCGGGGACTCGTCCCCGTCCCGCGCCGTCCCCGTACCCGTGCCCGCGCCCTTGCCGGGCGTGCCGTCGGTCGACGGCGATGTGCTCGCGGACGGGTCGGACGACGGGGCTCCGGACGGGTCGGCGCTCTCGCCCCCGCCCGTCACCCCTTCCACGATGCCGGAGACGGCGCCGCCGACCGCCTTCGTCAGCCCGGAGACGCCGGCGCAACTGGACCACGCCTGCGCCCCCTGGGCGGCGAACACCTTCTCCGCCACGGCTATCTGCTGCGAGCGGCTGGCCAGGTCGGGGCGCGCGGCGTAGTCCGCGCCCCCGAACTCGTCCCAGGTCTCCTGGGACATCTGGAGCCCGCCGTAGTACCCGTTGCCGAGGTCGGCGCTCCAGGTGCCGCCGCTCTCGCACTCGGCCACGTGGTCCCAGGTGGAGCCGTCCGCCGCGCTGGCGGCGCCCGCGCCGAGCAACGGGATCGCGATCGCGGATCCGGCCACCCCGGCGGCGACGAGAAGTGCAGGGGCCTGACGAGGTCGACGGTGTCGGCCGTTCCGGGACATGCGGTTGCCTTCCGTGTGACTGTCAATTCAACTCCGGCATGGTGTTGCCGAGTCGTCGTGAACGTAGCGGTACTCGAATGCTTGTCACAAGTCGATGCAGCGGAGATCACGCGAAAGTCACAGTATTGACGATCCGTCAGGCAATTACGGGCCGGACAATGGCGCGAACTGCACCGGAAGTGTGCGCAATCCCCTCATGATGAGCCCGCCGCGCCAGCGCAAATCGGAAGGATCTTCCGCAAGCCGCACATCGGGAAGGCGGGTCAGCAGCGTGGCGATCGCGGTCCGCCCCTCCACGCGGGCGAGCGGCGCGCCCAGGCAGTAGTGGATGCCGTGCCCGTACCCGAGGTGCTGATTGTCACGGCGCCCGAGGTCGAGCACGCCGGCGTCGGGGAAGCGCTCCGGGTCGCGGTCGGCGGCGGCCAGCACGACCAGGACGGGGTCGCCCGCCGCGATCCGCTGCCCGCCCAGGGTCAGCGGCTCGACGGCGTACCGCCAGGTCGCCATCTCCACGGGCCCGTCGTACCGGAGCAGCTCCTCGACCCCGGTCGCCAGCAGCCCGGTCTCGCCGGCGGCCAGGGAACTTTGCAGGCGTTCACGTTCGGCCGGATTTCGCATAAGCGTGTACATGCCATTACCGATGAGATTCACCGTGGTCTCAAAACCGGCGAACAGAATGATAAAGGCCATGGCCGCGGCCTCGTTCTCGGTCAAATGCTCACCGTGATCGCTCGCCCGGATCAGACCGGAGATCAGATCGTCGCCCGGATTCTCTCTTTTACGGTGGATGAGTTCGGCCAGATAGCCGCGCATCTTCTTGACCGACCGGGCGACCCCGCCGCGCGGTCCGCCCGCATGGCGAATCATCATGCCCGCCCAGTCCCTGAAGTCGTCCTGGTCCTCGGGCGGCACGCCGAGCAGATCACAGATCGCGTAGATGGGCAGCGGGAACGCGAAATCGTGGATCAGATCCGCACTGCCCCGCTCGGCGAAGCCGTCGATCAGACGGTCGGTCAGCTCCTGCACACGCGGCGCGAACTCGGCTACGCGCCGGGGCGTGAACGCCTTGGACACCAGCCGGCGCAGCCGGGTGTGGTCGGGCGGGTCGATGTTCAGGAGGTGCGTCATCAGCTCCGCCTTGCGCTCCCCGGGGATGCCCGTCTTCCCCCGGGCGTGCGCCGGCTCGGCGTGGTGCGTGGGGTTCTTGGAGAGCCGCGCGTCGGCGAGGGCCTGCCGGGCGTCCCCGTACCGGGTCACGAGCCAGGCCTCGACCCCACTGGGCAACACCGTGCGGTGCACGGGGGCGTGTTCGCGCAGCCAGGCGTACGCGGGGTAAGGGTCGGTGGCGAACTCCCAGGTGAAGAGGGCGGGAGCAGCGCTGGCAGCGGGATTCTCGGACGCATCGGACACGCCCCGACCGTAACCGCTGCCGCATACGGCCCCGGGCCGAGGGGCGCACGCCTCGTACTCCTGACGCGCCGGTGCACCGACGGCCCCCTTACATACCCCGTTTACGCGCCCGACGTGCCCCCGGGCGCGCGCTCAGCGGCCAGGATCCTGTCCCTGTATACGCGAGCCGCCGCGCGCAGCGCCGTCTCCGGGTCGACGCCCGCCCTCTCCGCCCGTACGGCCAGGGCCAGCAGCTCGTACCCGATGGACTCGCCCTCCGGGAGCGCGACCTCCAGACCGGCGGTCCGGGCGCGGCCCGCGAGCTTCGCGGCGAGGGCGAGCCCCGGCTGACCGAGCGGTACGCCGTCGGTGACCGAATCGCGCTGCTTCTCGACCGCTTTCATCCGGAGCCAGTGCGCCTTGACCTCCTCTGGGGTGTCGGCGTTCGCGTCACCGAAGACATGGGGGTGGCGATGGATCAGCTTCTCGACGATCGTGCCCGCGACGTCGTCGATGGAGAACGCCCCGCTCTCCTCGCCGTCCTCCCCCGGCTCCCCCGTCCCCCCTTCTGGGCCCTCCTGGGCGATCCGGGCGTGGAAGACGACCTGGAGGAGTACGTCCCCCAGCTCCTCGCGCAGCTCGTCGGCGTCGCCGTCCTCGATCGCCTCGACCAGTTCGTACGCCTCCTCGATGGCGTACTTGGCGAGCCCCTTGTGCGTCTGGCCCGACGACCAGGGGCACTCGTTCCTGATCCGGTCCATGACCTGGACGAGGTCGAGGAGCCGGGCGCCCGGCAGGTCGTACGAGCCGGGCAGCAGCTCCAGGTCCGGCATCCGGACCCGGCCCGAGCCGGCCAGCCGCGCGAGGCCGTCCGTCAGCGCCGCGTCCGTCCCGTCCCCGCCGGCGGCGGGGATCACCACGACGGTACGGCCGCCGGCGCACGCCTCGACCAGGTCCCGCGCGCCCGGCGCGGTGTGCTCGACGGTGACGCCGGCCTCGCGCAGATACGGCAACTGCGGATGGCCGGCGTCGGCGCACACCACACGGTCGGCCGCGTGCAGCGTCTGCCAGGCCGGCCAGGACAACAGGCCGGGCGCGACCCGGTGGCTGGCGGTCAGCAGGACGATACGGCCGGGGGCTGCGGGAGCTTCGTCTGTCACCTCTCGAACCTACCTCCGGCCGCACCCCGCCCGGCGCACGGGCCCATCAGGACCCGGGGCCGCGACGTCAGGCGTCCGAGGGCTGCTGCTCCGGGGCCTGGCGGGTGACCTGGGTGATCCACGGCGTCTTCGTCTCGCCGAGCCGCACCTCCTGGTCGTTCCAGCTCCCGTACCGCGGGTTGACGTCGATACCCATCGCCTTCGACGTCTTCGTCAGCTCGGCGAGGACCGTCTGCTGTCCCTCCGGGGTCGAGGTGTTCGCGCCGAACGCCCCCGCGACCTTGGTCAGCAGCACCTCGCGGCGGATCGCCGCGTCGATCTGCCCGGAGGAGAGCGCGCCCTGCTGGAGCAGCATCGCGGCGAACCGCTGCTCCCCGCCCGACTGGGCGGCGGCCCGGGCGCGGGTGTCCTGGATCTCCTTGCGGCTGACGCCGACCCCGGCGTCGTCGGCGGCGCGCTGGAGCACCCGGTCGAAGATCATGCTGTTCAGCTTGGCCTGGCTGAGCTGCGCGGTGTCCTTGATGAGCTGCGCGGACTCCGGTGTGGCCCGCTGCGCGTCCCGTACGTCCCGTACCGCGGACTGAAGCGTGGACACCTCGATCCGCTGCCCGTCGACGACCGCCGCCGCCCCGGGATGGGCGTCACCGCCGCAGGCGGTGAGCAGCGGGGCCGCGGCGAGCAGGGCGACGGACAAGGAGAGCGCGGTGCGACGGCGGCGGTGCAAAGGGGGCCTCCCGGGGAGATTGTGCGGCGATGCACAAGACCTTGCAGTGATCGATGGTAGGCAGTGGACGTGGTGTGGGCCACTGCTTCGACCAACGATTCGCGAGCGGATCGGGGCACGTACCGACGCGGGACCGCCGATTCCGGCCCTCGGGAACCGAGTCCAGGATGCGAACCCGCTCACCCTCCCACCGCCGCGGGACGGCGGTGGCGACAACGGCCCCGTCCGGCCGGGCCGGGCGTGGGCCGCGCCGCGTAACCGCCGTGCGCGCCCACCCATGTCCCCTGCCGGTGTCCCGGTCCGCGCCCGCGCGGGATCTCGGCGTACACCACCACCACCGCCACCGCCACCGCCAGGCCGGCGAGAGCGAGCGGGCACGACTCCCCACAGGACGGATCCCGGTCACGGGTTCCCCCGCACAGTCTCCCCGGAGCCGTCACCCGGACGGAGTTCGGCCCACACCGTCTTGCAGGGCGGCGGCCCCGGCACGACACCCCACGCATCGGCGAGCGCGTCCACCAGGATCAGGCCACGCCCCGACTCGTCCTCCGTGACCACGCTCCGCGCCGCGACGGGCAACGCCTCGGACCGGGCGTCGGTCACCTCGATACGCAGCGTGCCGGACGCCCGCAGGACCAGCGCGACCCGGAAGTCCCGCCCGGCGACCCGCCCGTGCGACGCGGCGTTCGCCGCCAGTTCGGCGATGATCTGCGCCGCGCGCTCGACGGGCACGTCCCACGTGCGGAGCTGCTCGACAGCGAGCAGCCGCGCGAGCCGCGCGCCTCGGCGGGTGGAGGACAGCAGGACACGGAACTCGCGGGCGGAGGGCGCGGGTTGCGGCGTGGGGGGTGACGTGGCGTTTTTGAGGTTCACGTCACACAGCGTGGCCGGATGTGCGTAACCTGACCAGTGACGGCGCACTTACGGACGGTGACTGTCTCTTGCCTGGTCCGGCCCTGTCCGGGCCTGTCCATGGGGGCCATCCATGCGCTGACGCCGATGTTGTGGCATACGGACATCTCGGAGGTGTGTGCGGTGAGTACGGACATGGACGGTACGGACCCGGTGGCGGACGGAGCGGACGAGCCCGACTGGGAGCCTGGACTTGAGGACGACGACTCGGGCTCCGTGGTGGCGGCGGTGGGCCGGCAGATCAAACTCTGGCGTACCGGCGCGGGGCTGAGCCAGGCCGAGTTGGGTGAGGCGATCGGCTACGGCGAGAACCAGGTCTACAAGGTGGAAGCCGGGAAGCGCATCCCGAGGCCGGAGTTCCTGGACAGGGCGGACGAGGTCCTGGGGGCGGGCGGCAAGATCGCGGCGATGAAGGAGGACGTGAAGGAGGCCCGGTACCCGAAGAAGATCAGGGACCTGGCGAACCTGGAGAAGCGGTCCGTGGAGCTGGGTGCCTACGGCAATCACAACCTGCACGGCCTGTTGCAGACGAAGGAGTACGCGCGAGCCCTGTACGACATGCGGCGCCCCACCCTCTCGCCGCGCGACCTCGAACGGTACGTGGCCGCTCGGATCTCCCGGCAGGAGATCTTCACCCGCGAACCGGTCACAGCCCTCTCCTTTGTCCAGGAAGAGGTCACGCTGACGCGTCCTCTCGGGGGCAGAATGGTGTTGCGGCGCCAGCTCGAACATCTGCTGGAAATCGGCCGGTTGCGCCATGTCGAGATCCAGGTGATGCCGACGGACCGCGAGGACCATGCCGGGATGGGTGGTGAGCTCCAAGTACTGAAGCTCCGGGACGGCGGGACAGTGGGATACGTGTCAGGGCAACTGACCACCCGTCTGTTCTCCGCCCCGAAGGAGGTCCAGACCCTGGAGCTGCGATATGGGATCATCCGATCCCAGGCTCTCAGCCCACGGGAGTCGCTGGCCTTCATCGAGAAAGTGCTGGGGGAGACATGACCCGCGAGGCGTCGACAGGGACCACGCCCGAACCGCAGTGGTTCAAGAGCAGCTACAGCGGCAGTAACGACAACGACTGCGTGGAGGTCGCGTCGGCACCCCACGCAGCCATCCTGGTCCGCGACTCCAAGAACACCCACCGCCCCCACCTCCACTTCACCCCCGAGGCTTGGGCCGCCTTCGTGGCAGTGCGGGCCGGTATCAAGAGGTAACTGGCCTGACCCGGAGATGCATTGGTCGCCGCAGGCCCGCCCCCTCCCTGATCCGATGATCGCGCCTCCGGGCCGGGCGTCAAGGGCGCTCCTGCGTCGCGTCGGCTTCGCCGATGTCGCTGCGCTCCACCCTTGACCCCCGCCCCTCCACCGCTGGAACAGGCAGAGGGGAGGGGGCGGGGGGGGAAGGGTCCACTGGAAAACACCTCTGTTCCGTCGGCGGGTTGCAGGCTGCCGGGCCGGTTCGCCCTGCGGGGCGCGCGGCAGTGGAGTGGGGTGGCCCGGCTTTCGTCAAGCGGCTCCCCACCGCATGCGTGTTGGGCTTCATGCCCCGCTGGTCACCCGCCATTGGGGGAGGCCAGCCATACCCGGGGGCCCGACGGGCTTAACCGGCGAGGCAGATGTGACATGCGGGGCGGCAGTGGTGCCCCGGAGGGGGTAGCTGTACCGGAAGTCCCGCATGGGTGCGCTTTCAGTACAGACCATGGAACAGGAGTGGTTCCAGGGCCTTCTGGCGGCTCCAGGGGACCCTGGGAAGAACCCCGGGCGGCTCACGGAGCCTCGGGCGGCCCACGCAGTCATGGATGGCCAGCCGCTCACCACCCGGCCCAACCACCCACGGCGAGTGACCAGCGGGGCATGAAGCCCAACCGCTACCCGGTCGGCGGACGCTTGACGAAAGCCCGGCTGCCCCACTCCACTACCGCGCGCCCCGCAGGGCGAACCCACCCGGCAGCCTGGAACCGACCGGTAGGACACGCGCGTTTCCCAGGGGACCCCTCCCCCCGCCCCCTCCCCCTGCCTTATTCAGCGGCGGAGGGACGGGAGTCAAGGGTGGCCGAAGGCCATCGCGCAGCGACGCGACGCAGGAGCGCCCTTGACGCCCGGCCCGGAGGCGCGACCATCGGATCAGGGAGGGGGCGGACCGCCCGCACCACACACCCCCGGCCCACCCCGACAGGCCCCCGGCCACGCCCCCGCCCCGCCTCGGGCCCGACAGGCCCTCGGCCCCGCACCCCACCAAGCGCCACCAGCTCCGCTTCCAGCCACGGGCCGGCCCCGGGCTGTTCACCGCCCGTTCGCGGACGGCTCCGCCGTCGGTGACCCGGCAGCCCCGGCAGCCTCGGCGGCCCCGCCGACCCCGGTAGGCGCCGGGGCGGGTGCCGGGTCGCGGGGGAGCATGATGGCTCGCGAGACCAGGAAGGTGATCGGGACCGCCCCGCCCGCCGCGAGCAGCGGAGCGAAGCGGCTGCCGAGGTGCAGCACGTCGACGAGGACATAGACGCCGACCGTCGTGATGAGGAGGTTCGCCGCGTTGGTGAGCGGGAAGAGCAGGAACTTCCGCCAGGTCGGGCGGGTCCGGTAGGTGAACCAACTGTTCAGGAAGAACGAGCCGATCATGCTCAGCCCGGAGGCGACGAGGTGTGAGGCGACGTACGGGAGCCGGGTCAGCAGGAGCAGGTAGAACGCGTAGTACGTGCCCGTGTTCGCCGCTCCCACGAGCGCGAATCGCACCATCTGGCTACGGACCGTCATCCGCGTACGGGCTCCTCCCCCCTGGTTACGGCAGAGCGCGGCCGGGCGCCGCACCTCCAGGAGTGTGACACAGCGGGGTGGACCGGCCCTGTTCACCACGACACCGCGCCCACCAGGAAAGACCGCCGTCGCGCCATGCCCGCGTCGCCTGTGCGTCACCAACCCTTCACTCATTGAGCATGGCGGTGTGGTCCGCCGCGACCTGACGAGGCGTAGTTTCCGCGCCATGTCCTCCCTTCTGAGCAACCGGCTGACGCGGCGGATCCTCCGTCCGGCCGCCGCCCTGGTCGACCGGCGCATCCGGCGATCCACCGGACCGCTGCGCTCCGACCTCGACACCCTCCAGCGTGAGATCACGGAACTGAGGAGTCAGAGTTACGCCTTCGGCCTGTTGTTCGACAAGACGGGCCGCAACGGATCCCGGGTGCCGACCCCCGGCCAGTTCGACACCCTCGTACGCCAGATCACCCAGACGACCGGGAAGGACGGCACCCAAGCGCGCCGTAACGTCACCGTCGCCTTCCGGCAGTTGATCGCCCTGGAGGCGCTGGGCCTGGGCAGGCTCGCCGGGTCCACCTCGAATGTCTGCGGCAAGCTCGCCACGGTGCCACTGCTCGACCCGCCGAACGAGGACGTCCTGGAGATCGGCACGCTCTACGGACTCTTCTCGGCCTCGCTGGCGCGGATGCTGCACCGGGCCGGCACGGAGCCCCGGCTGACGATCGTGGATCCCCTGGTGGGCAGCCAGCTCCAGCCGGGCACGAAGGAACCGGCCGATCCGACCGGCACCCCGGTGCGGATGGACGTCGTACGCGCCAACCTCACGCTGGGCGGCACACCGGGCGCCGAGGCCCGGGTGCACCAGGGGTTCTCGGGCGACCCCGAGGTGCGGGCGGCGGTCTCCGACCGGGCGTACGGAGTGATCGTCGTGGACGGCGACCACTCCATGGAAGGGGTCCTCGCCGACCTGGAGTGGGCCGAGGAGATCGTGGCGCCCGGCGGGATCGTCGTCCTGGACGACTACGGCGACGCCAACTGGCGGGGCGTCCAGCAGGCCACCGAGAAACACCTCGCGGCGGGCGACTCACGGCTGGAGATGCTGGGGCAGGTCTCCACATCGGCCTTCCTGCGGGCCCGCGCCTGACCGGCCCCCCGGCCCCCTGCCGCCCCGCCCCCGCCGCTACGCCCGCAGTCCCGCCCCCGTACGTACGGGCGTCAGCCGCCGCACTGGGCCAGCATCGTCTCCTTGTCCGCCGTGGTCACGGGCAGTTCGTACTTGAGCGCGACCTGGGCGAACCGTATGGCGTAGGAGCAGTGGATCCGCTCGCTCGGCGGCAGCCAGTCCGCCGGGCCCGAGTCACTCTTGGAGCCGTTGGTGGCGCCGTCCACGGGGACGAGGTTGAGCGGATCATTGGCGAGCTGCTTCCGCTTGGCCGCGTCCCACCTGGACGCACCCATCTTCCAGCCGTAGGAGAGCGGTATCACATGGTCTATCTGGACCTTGGCCGCCGCCTCCTTGCGCCACTCGATCTCCTTGCCCGTGTACGGGTCGTTCAGGTTCATCGAGACGACGATGCAGTCGGAGCCGGAACGATACTTCAGGTCCTTCCCGTCCCTGGCGAGCAGGTCGTTGCGGGTGTCGCAGCCGTTCCCGGCCAGCGGCACACCGTCCGCCGTGTCCATCCAGGCGTAGCCGAACTTCTTCCGGTCGTAACCGGAGCTGGAACCACGGCTCTTGGTGGTCACCTCCTCGATGACCTCCAGCCCGGCCTTCTTGTCGGCGTCGGAGGTGAGCGGCGCCAGCCCCGGCTTCGTACCGTCGTCGTTGCCCAGCGGACTGGCCCCGAACGCACCGGCCTCGGCGCCGCCTCCGCCGCTGCCCGCGGATCCGGCAGTACTCGACGCCGACGCCGAGGGGGACTCCTTGGCGCCCGATTCCAGCTCCTCCGCGCACCCCGCCAGCGCCAGGACGGAGAGGGCGAGGGCTCCGCCCCGCAGGACGGTTCGCGCTATGTGTTCGTCAACTCTGCTCACCCCGGAACCTTAGCGTCTGCAGGCCACAGAAACCCTCCTCACGTGCGGTGATGACGGGGCGTCAGGCCTTACCGTCAAGGCGCGTCATGACGGCTGTGTGTCGCCGCCCCTCTCCCCGCCCCGGTGCAGCGCTTCGAGGCGGGCCAGTTCCTCGTCCGTGAGCTTCAGCGCGCCCGCCGCCACGTTGGCCGTCAGGTGGTCCGGGTTGCCGGTGCCCGGGATGGCCAGGACGTGGGGGCCCCGGGAGAGGGTCCAGGCGAGGCGGATCTGTGCGGGCGAGGCGTCGTGCGCCTCGGCGACGGCGAGGAGTTCGGGGCTCTCGGCCGGCCCCGCGCCGCCCGCGCCCGCTTCGCGGCCCGCGCCCGCGATCGCGTAGAACGGCACGAACGCGATGCCCGCCTCGCCGCAGAGCCGCAGCAGCGCGTCGCCGTCCGCCGCGCCGATGCCGTACGGGTTCTGGACGCAGACCACCGGCGCGATCGCCCGCGCCTCGGCGAGCTGCTCCGGGGTCACGTTGGAGACCCCGAGATGGCGGATGAGCCCGGCGTCCCGCAACTCGGCCAGCGCCCCGAAGAGTTCCGCGATCGAGCGGTTCCCCCGGGTGCGCAGATTGACCACGTCGAGGTGGTCCCGGCCGAGCTGGCGTATGTTCTCCTCGACCTGGCCGCGCAGCTCCCTCGGCGTGTCGGCCCACACCCACTCGCCGGTGTGATCCCGGCCGGGACCCACCTTGGTCGTGATCACCAGGTCCTCGGGGTACGGCGCGAGCGCCCGGTTGATCAGCTCGTTCGCGGAGCGCAGCCGGGAGAAGTAGAACGCGGCGGTGTCGATGTGGTTCACCCCCAGCTCCACCGCGCGGCGCAGCACCCCGATCGCCCGGTCCCGGTCGCTCGGGGTGGCGTCGGCGCCGAACGCCGCGCCGTGCTGCGGCAGGCGCATCGCGCCGAACCCCATCCGGTGGACGCTCAGGTCGCCGAGCCGCCACGTACCCGCGTCGGACGCGGTGATCTTCTCCGAAGTCGTCATGGACGGAGTCTCCCACCGCTCGCCAGGCGCCGCCGGAGCCTGTGGATAACTCCGGCACCCCGCCTCAGCCCAGGATCGTCGCCAGGAACTCCCCCGTCCACGCCAGCAGTTCCCGCCCCACCGTCGGCTTTCCGCCGATCTTGCCGGTCGTCGGGCGTGGCACCAGGATCTGGCGAGTGGCCGGCTTGATGACCGTACGGGGATGCAGCCGCTTCAGGCGCAGCTCCTGCGACTCCCGCAGCTCCACCGGCGCGAACCGGATGTTGGAGCCCTGGAGCACGATCTCACCCACCTCGCACGCCCGCGCCAGCATCCGCAGACCCGCCACCAGCAGCAGGTTCTCCACCGGCTCCGGCAGCTTGCCGTAGCGGTCGGTCAGCTCCTCCCGTACGGCGGCGATGTCGGCCTCCGTGTTCGCGGAGGCGATCGCCCGGTACGCTTGGAGGCGCAGCCGCTCGCCCGGGGCGTAGTCGTGCGGAACGTGTGCGTCCACCGGGAGTTCGATCTTGACCTCCAGCGGGGCCTCCTCCTGCTCCCCGCCGTCCAGCGCCGCCCGGTAGTCCGCGACCGCCTCGCCGACCATCCGTACGTACAGGTCGAAGCCGACGCCCGCGATATGGCCCGACTGCTCGCCGCCCAGCAGATTGCCCGCGCCGCGGATCTCCAGGTCCTTCATCGCCACGTACATGCCCGCGCCCATCTCCGTGTGCTGGGCGATGGTCGCGAGCCGCTCGTGCGCGGTCTCCGTGAGCGGCTTCTCCGGCGGGTAGAGGAAGTACGAGTAGCCGCGCTCGCGCCCGCGCCCGACCCGGCCGCGGAGCTGGTGGAGCTGGGAGAGGCCGAAGTTGTCGCCGCGCTCCACGATCAGGGTGTTGGCGTTCGAGATGTCGATGCCGGACTCGACGATCGTCGTGGAGACCAGCACGTCGAACTTCTTCTCCCAGAAGTCGACCACGACCTTCTCCAGCGCGGCTTCGCCCATCTGTCCGTGCGCCGTCGCGATCCGCGCCTCGGGGACGATCTCGCGCAGCTTCGCCGCCGCGCGGTCGATCGACTCGACCCGGTTGTGGATGTAGAAGACCTGGCCCTCGCGAAGCAGTTCGCGCCGTACGGCCGCGCCGATCTGCTTCTGTTCGTACGGTCCGACGAATGTGAGCACCGGATGCCGCTCCTCCGGCGGCGTGGTGATCGTCGACATCTCGCGGATGCCCGTGACGGCCATCTCCAGCGTGCGGGGGATGGGCGTGGCGGACATGGTGAGCACGTCGACATTGGCACGGAGCTTCTTGAGCTGCTCCTTGTGCTCCACGCCGAAGCGCTGCTCCTCGTCCACGATGACCAGGCCCAGGTCCTTGAACTTGGTCTCGGAGGAGAACAGCCGGTGCGTGCCGATGACGATGTCGACGGCGCCCTCGCGCAGCCCCTGGAGGGTCGCCTTCGCCTCCGTGTCCGACTGGAAGCGCGAGAGCGCCTTCACGGAGACCGGGAACTGCGCGTACCGCTCGGAGAACGTCCCGAAGTGCTGCTGCACCAGCAGCGTCGTGGGGACGAGGACCGCGACCTGCTTGCCGTCCTGGACTGCCTTGAAGGCCGCCCGTACGGCGATCTCCGTCTTGCCGTAGCCGACGTCGCCGCAGATCAGCCGGTCCATCGGGACCGTCTTCTCCATGTCCTCCTTGACCTCGGCGATGGTGGAGAGCTGGTCGGGCGTCTCCACGTACGGGAAGGCGTCCTCCAGCTCGCGCTGCCAGGGCGTGTCGGGGCCGAAGGCGTGCCCGGGGGCGGCCATCCGGGCCGAGTAGAGCTTGATCAGGTCGGCGGCGATCTCCTTGACGGCCTTCTTGGCGCGCGCCTTGGTCTTCGTCCAGTCCGCGCCGCCCAGGCGGTGCAGGGTCGGGGCCTCGCCGCCCACGTACTTGGTGACCTGTTCCAGCTGGTCGGTCGGGATGTACAGCCGGTCGCCGGGCTGGCCGCGCTTGGCCGGCGCGTACTCCACCAGCAGGTATTCGCGGGTCGCGCCCTGCACCGTACGCTGCACCATCTCCACGTACCGGCCCACGCCGTGCTGCTCGTGGACGATGTAGTCGCCCGGCTCCAGCGTCAGCGGGTCGATGGTCTTGCGGCGCTTGGCGGGCATCCGGGCGCCCTCCTTGCCCGCCGCCTTCTGCCCGGAGAGATCGGTCTCGGTGAGGACGGCGAGCTTCAGCCCCGGGTCGACGAAGCCGTAGTCCATCGAGCCGCACGCCACATGGACGACGGACGGGACGATCTCGGCGAGCCCCCCGGCCGTACGCGCGCCCGGGGTGTCGAGCCGCGCGGCGATGCCCTCGCCGCCCAGGACCTCGACCGTACGGGACGCCGTGCCGTGGCCCTCGGTGACGAAGACGGTCCGCCAGCCGTCCGCGAGCCAGCCCTTGGTGTCGGCGAGGGCGCGGGCGGTGTCGCCGCGGTACGACTCGGGGGCGTGCATGCCGAGCGTGATGGCCTCGTCACCCAGCTCCTCGTCGACCGCGAAGGGGGAGACGGACCACCACATCATGCCCAGCTCGCGGGCGTGGTCGCGGACGTCCGCGACGGACCACAGGGAGGCCGCGCCGACATCGATGGGCGCCTCCCCGCCGCCCGCGCCGGCGGCCCAGGACGCCGCCAGGAACTCCTGGCTGGTCGCGACGAGGTCGGCGGCCCTGGTCCGGACCCGCTCGGGGTCGCAGACCAGCGTCATGGAGCCCTTGGGGAGGACATCGAGCAGCAGCTCCATGTCGTCCACCAGGACCGGAGCGAGGGATTCCATGCCCTCGACGGCGATCCCCTCGGCGATCTTGCCCAGCAGATCGCCCAGTTCGGGGTGGTCCTCGGCGAGCGCGGCGGCCCGTTCCCGTACCTCGGGAGTGAGCAGCAGCTCACGGCAGGGCGGCGCCCACAGCCCGTGCTCGGCGACCTCCAGGGAGCGCTGGTCGGCCACCTTGAAGTAACGGATCTCCTCGATGTCGTCGCCCCAGAACTCCACCCGGAGGGGGTGCTCCTCGGTGGGCGGGAAGACATCCAGGATGCCGCCGCGTACGGCGAACTCGCCGCGCTTCTCGACCAGCTCGACCCGCGCGTACGCGGCGGCGGCCAGCGCCTCGGTCACCTCGCCCAGATCGGCGCTCTGCCCGCTGCGCAGGGCGACGGGCACCAGCTCACCGAGCCCCTTGACCTGCGGCTGGAGCACGGACCGCACCGGCGAGACCACGACGCTGACCGGCCCGGCCGACGGATCGTCCGACACGGGGTGCGCGAGCCTGCGCAGTACGGCGAGGCGGCGGCCCACGGTGTCGGAGCGGGGCGAGAGCCGTTCGTGCGGCAGCGTCTCCCAGGACGGGTACTCCACGACGGTGTCCGGATCGAGCAGCGACCGCAGTGCGGCGGCCAGATCCTCGGCCTCCCGCCCGGTGGCGGTCACGGCCAGCACGGGCCGCCCCGCCTCCCGCGCCAGCGCGGCCACGGCGAAGGGCCGCGCGGCCGGCGGCCCGACCAGATCGACATGCGTGCGGTGACCGTCGGTGGCGGCCTTCACCGCTTCGGCGAGCGCCGGGTCCTTGATGACGGCGTCGAGCAGACCGTGCAGGCTCATGAAGGGGGTTTCCGTCCAGATCCGGTGAGGCGTGTGGGTCGTAAGGGTCGTAAGGGTCGCGGGAGGGGGCAACGCGAAGGGCCCGACACGTCGCACGGGCCGGGGTTCTCCAGCGTACGACGCCGGTACGACAGCCGCGGCCGGAGCGCGTGAGGGGGCGAGGAGGTGGCCGCTTCTTGCCGGTACCGGAGGGGTGCGCGCGGCGCGGGTGCGCTCAGCACGGGTGCGCTCAACAGTGCACCCTTTCCTGTGACGTTGCGCATATGCCAGACTGCTTTGCGTTACGACAGTTCGGGAGGCTTCACGAAAGGGGCCGACATATGGGTACGCACGGGGACGGCAAGGGCGGGACCGAGGGCGACAAGAAGCAGTCGCCCCGCGAAGGGGACGGCAGGTGGACCAAGCCGGTCACCAATCCCCCGAAGAAGAAGGACACGTGACCTGACATGAGCACCCCGGCGCGCCTGCTGGAGATCTTGACCTCCCAGGGGGCGGTCCCCACCGGATGGGCGGACACAGTGGGCGCCGTCCGGCGTGAGTTGTTCCTGCCGGACACGATCGAGGCCGGAGGTTTGACGATCTCCCGGAGCGAGAGCCCGGAGCGGTGGCTCGCGGCCGTCTACGACGACCTGCACGTCATCACCCAGGTCAACGACGGCCGGGAAACCCCTGAAGGCACCTACCGGTTGCCGACCTCGTCCAGTTCCCTGCCGAGCATCATGCTGGAGATGCTGGACCTCCTGGAGGTACGGGAGGGACAGCGCGTCCTGGAACTCGGCGCGGCCACCGGCTACAACGCGGCCTGGCTCGCCCACCGCCTGGGCTCGGACCACGTCACCAGCGTCGACATCGACCCCGCACTGGCCGAGCAGGCCGCCAGAAACCTCGACGCGGCCGGTTTCCACCCCCAGGTGTTCTGCGGGCCCGGCGAGTACGGCCGACCGGACGGGGCTCCCTACGACCGCGTCATCGCCACGTACACCGTGCCCGAAGTCCCGTATGCCTGGGTCGAGCAGGCACCCACGGGCCGGATCATCACCCCCTGGGGCGGGAGTTTCTTCCCGTACAGCTTCGCTGTGCTGGACGTGACCGACGGCGAGGCACACGGCCGCTTCACGGGATACCCCGCCTTCATGCGCACCCGCCGGAACCGTCCGCACCGGGGTTATCTCGCCGACTTCCTGCATCACCGGGAGGAGGCCGCCGAGTCCCGTACGGACCTGTCGCCCCTCAGTTTCGACGGCGACCCCGACGCCCTGTTCTTCATCGGCCTCGACCTGCCCGACGCCTGGTACATGAGGGTCGACGCGGACAACGGCAGCGGCGAGGCGACCTTCTGGATCCTGGCGGACGACCGAAGGTCCTGGGCGGCGGCCGACCATGCCCCGGGGGCCGGCGAGTACGTGGTCACGCAGTACGGGCCACGCCCCCTGTGGGATGAGGCGCAACGCTCCTACCGGCGCTGGGAGAAGCGCGGCCGCCCGGAACGCGACCGCGCCGGCCTGAGCGTCACGCGCGACGGCGAACGGGTATGGCTGGACACGCCCGGCGACGTCGTCCGGTAGCGTCCGCTGTTCGGCACACGCAATCGGGGTGGGCCAGAGGTGCGTTGGGCACCGCGGGCCCGCCCCCTCCCTGATCCGATGATCGCGGCTCCGGGCCGGGCGTCAAGGGCGCTCCTCCGTCGCGTCGGCTCCGCCGATGGCCTCCGGCCACCCTTGACCCCCGCCCCTGCACCGCTGGAAAGGCAGAGGGGAGGGGGCGGGGGGAAGGGTCCACTGAGGGACTGCTCTGTTCCGTCGGCGGGTTGCAGGCTGCCGGGCCGGTTCGCCCTGCGGGGCACGCGGCAGTGGAGTGGGGTGGCCCGGCTTTCGTCAAGCGGCTCCCCACCGGATGCCGGCCGGGGCTCATGCCCCGCTGGTCACCCGCCGTGGGTGGAGAGGCCAGGTGACCTCGGGGCGGGTGTGACATGTGGGGCGGGGGTGGCGCTCAAAGGGGGGTGCGTGGACCGAGAGTCCCGGATGGGGGAGCTTTTGGTACCCATGAGCGGAACAACGGGCACCCAACCCCCAACCCGACAGGCCTCCGCCTGAACCCGCACCCGCCACCCGACAGTGACCAGCGGGGCATGAAGCCCAACCCCCATCCGGTCGGCGGACGCTTGACGAAAGCCGCCACCGCCCCACTCCACTACCGCGTGCCCCGCACGGCGAACCGGCCCGCAGCCTGGAGCCGACCGGTAGGACACCGGTGTTCCCCAGTGGACCCCTTCCCCCCCCGCCCCCTCCCGAAAAGCTCTCCCAGCGGCGCAAGGGTGCGGGTCAAGGGTGGCCGGAGGCCATCGGCGGAGCCGACGCGACGTAGGAGCGCCCTTGATGCGCACCCTGGAGCCGCGACCATCAGAGCTGGAGGGGGCGGACCGCCCGCCACAACACACCCCGGGCCCGCCCCGACAGGCCCCCGCCTCAACCCCGACAGGCCCCGACACCCCGACAGGGACGCACCCCGGCCCCGATGGGCGTTGGAGGACGTCCACCGGGGCCGGGGTGACTACCGTACCCGCGTACGTACGCGCGTGCGCATGCGCGGTCGTACGCCCTGGTCCGGCTACTCCGTGGCGATCGCGTTCAGGACGTTCATGCGGCCCGCCCGGAATGCCGGGATCAGTGCTGCGAACAGGCCTACGAAGGCCGAGGCCACGAAGACCGTGGCGATGGTGGGCCAGGGGATCTCCAGGATGCCCAGACCCTCCAGGGCCAGTAGTTTCTGGGCCGAGGTGCCCCAGCCCAGGCCCAGCCCCAGGCCCAGCAGCGCGCCGAAGAGGGCGATGACGACCGACTCCAGGCGGATCATGCGGCGGAGCTGGCGGCGGGAGAGGCCGATCGCCCTGAGCAGGCCGATCTCGCGGGTGCGTTCGACGACCGAGAGGGCCAGGGTGTTCACCACGCCCAGCACGGCGACGACGATCGCGAGGGCGAGCAGGCCGTAGACGATGTTGAGGAGCTGGCCGATCTGGTCCTTCAGGTCCTGCTTGAAGTCCGTCTGGTTCTGCACCTTGTACTGCGGATAGGCGGCCAGCGCCTCCTTGAGCGCCGCGTACGCCTGTTTCTCCTTGCCGTCCTCCGCCGCCGCGAACATGATCATGTTCTTGGGGACCTTGTCGGCCGGCAGATACCGCTCGACGGTCGTGATGTTGACGTACATCGCGCCCTTGTCCACATTCACATCGTCCGAGGTGATCGCCGCGACCTTCAGCTTCGCGGTCCGCCCGCCGGCGAAGGCCACCGTCATCTCGTCGCCGACCTGGACGCCGTGCCGCTCCGCATAGCCGTCGCCGACCGACATCGCGTCCTTGCCGTACGCCGCCGTCAGTTCACCGCTGACGGTCTCGCGGCGCAGGTCCGTCGCGTACGTCGGGTCGGCCGCCGAGAGGCCGGCGCTGTCCGTCGTCCCGTCCGGCGCGGTCATCCGGACCTCGACCCACTTGTACTCGGTGAAGTGCGCGATGTCGGGCGCCTTCTCCAGCGCCGCCTGGGCCTGCGGCACGATCGGCTGGCCACCCGCGCTCTGGATGATGAAGTCCGCGCCGACCGACCGGTCCAGCTCGTCCGTCGCGGAGGCGACCATCGAGGAGCCGACGACCGACAGACAGGCCACCAGGGCGAGCCCGATCATCAGGGCCGCGCCGGTCGCCCCCGTACGCCTGGGGTTGCGCAGCGCGTTGCGCTCCGCCATCCGGCCGACCGGGCCGAACACCCGCAGGACCAGCGCGCCGAGCACCCGCACCAGCCCGCCCGCGAGGAGCGGGCCGATCACGACGAAGCCGAGGAGGGTCAGGACCACGCCGACGCCGAGGTGGAGCGAGCCCTCGTCCGCCTTGTCCGCGCGCGCCGCCAGCAGCAGCGCGGCTCCGCCGGCGCCCGTCAGGATCAGGCCGACGACCGCCCGTACCCACCCGGAACGCCCGTCCGCCGGGGTTCCCGCGTCGCGCAGCGCGGCCATCGGGGAGATCTTCCCGGCCCGCCGCGCCGGTACGTACGCGGCGACGACCGTGACGACGACGCCGAGCACCAGGCCGAGTACCGGGGTCGTCCACTTCACCGTCAGGTCGTCGGTGGACAGGTCCATGCCGATGGAGGACATGAGTTTCATCAGCCCGACGGCCAGCCCCACCCCCGCCGCGACGCCCGCCACCGAGCCGGTGATCCCGAGGAGCACCGCCTCCAGCAGCACCGAGCGGTTGACCTGTTTGCGGCTGGAGCCGAGGGCCCGCATCAGGCCGATCTCGCGGGTCCGCTGCGCGACCAGCATCGAGAAGGTGTTGACGATGAGGAAGATGCCGACGAGGAAGGCGATCCCGGCGAAGCCGAGCATCGCGTACTTCATGACGTCGAGGAAGGAGCCGATGTCCGAGCGGTTCGCGTCCGCGGCCTCCTGCCGGGTCTGGAGCTGGTACGTGCCGGCCCCGAGCGCCGCCGCGACGTCCTGCTTGAGGCGCGTGTCCGTGACGCCCTGAGCGGCGGTGACGTTGAGGTGGGTGAAGCGTCCGGCCGTGCCCAGCAACACGCGCTGGGCGGTGGCGGTGGCGAAGAAGACGACGGTCGCGCCCGGGTTGGTGACGGTGAAGTCCGCGATCCCGGAGATCCTCGCCCTGACGTCGCCCGTGACGGCGATGGTGCGCAGTTCGTCACCGAGCGCGAGACGGTGCTTGTCGGCGGTGGCGGCGTCGATCATCACCTCGGTCGGGCCGCGCGGCGCGTGGCCGGAGGTGATCCGCATGGACCGCAGGTCGTTACGGGTCCAGTTGCCGGCGATGGTCGGGGCGCCGTTGCTGCCGCCCAGGTCCTTGTCCGCGTCGTCGACGACGGTCACGCTCATGCTGCTGACGGCGCCCTCGACGGACCGTACGCCCGCGGTCTCCCGTACGGTCTCGATCGTGGACGCGGGCAGCGACTCGGGCCGGCCGGTCTGCGAACTGCCCGATTCCGCGTCGGCCTTGGCCTGCTTCGGGCTGACCGTGACATCCGCCGAGGTCGCGGCGAAGAGCTTGTCGAACGTCGTGTTCATGGTGTCGGTGAAGACGAGCGTGCCGCAGACGAACGCCACCGACAGCAGGACCGCCACGGCGGAGAGCGCCATGCGTCCCTTGTGCGCGAGGACGTTGCGCATCGAGGTCTTGAGGACGGTCACGACGTACGCCCCCGGGCGTCGAAGTCCTTCATCCGGTCGAGCACGGCGTCGGCGGTCGGGCGCTCCATCTCGTCGACGATCCTGCCGTCCGCGAGATACAGCACCCGGTCCGCGTACGAGGCGGCCACCGGGTCGTGCGTGACCATCACGATCGTCTGGCCCAGGTCGTCCACCGAGCGGCGCAGGAAGCCGAGGACTTCGGCGCCGGCCCGCGAGTCCAGGTTCCCCGTCGGCTCGTCACCGAAGATGATCTCGGGCCGTGCGGCGAGCGCGCGGGCCACGGCGACGCGCTGCTGCTGGCCGCCGGAGAGCTGGGTCGGGCGGTGGTGGAGGCGGTCGGCGAGTCCTACGGTGTCCACGATCTGCCGGAGCCACGCGATGTCCGCCTTGCGGCCCGCGATGTCCATGGGGAGCGTGATGTTCTCCAGGGCATTGAGCGTCGGCAGCAGGTTGAACGCCTGGAAGATGAAGCCGACGCGGTCCCGGCGCAACCGTGTGAGCTGCTTGTCCTTCAGCCTGGTTATCTCGGTCTCGGCGAGGTGGATCTCGCCGGAGGAGACCGTGTCCAGTCCGGCGAGGCAGTGCATCAGCGTCGACTTGCCGGAGCCGGACGGGCCCATGATCGCGGTGAACTCCCCCCGGGCGATGTCCACGTCGACATGGTCCAGTGCGAGGACCCGGGTGTCGCCCGAGCCGTACGCCTTGACGAGCTGCCGCGCTCGCGCCGCGACGGCCGTCCGCCCTCCAGTACCCCCGTGCCTGGGGATGGTCACAGCCGTTGTCACGGTATATCTCCTCTTCCGCTTTTCATGCGATACGGGTTTTCCGCCCCCCGTGTCCGTAAGAACAACTTAAGGAGCGGGGAACGGCCCGCACGTCCTCCACCGGGACGAACGGCCCCTGGCGAGACGTAAGGAGGTACCCCTAGGGGACTCCACCCGCGGAGGGACCCGCCGACGGGCCCCGGGCGCCCCCTTTCGTCCCCTCCCGCCCTGTGAGGTGCGGGTGAGAAGGTGTCCCCGACCAGATACGTGTACGGGGAAGGGAACTTGTGAGCGGCTCCGGAGGAAGTACCGAGGGCACGGAACACACCAAGGACACGGGCCCTGCGGAGGCGATACCCGGCGGGCCGCGCACCCCCCGCGGGCGCGGTCCCGTCGTCGCCGCGCTCATGCTCGGGATGGCGCTCGCCGCGCTCGACGGCACCGTCGTCTCCACGGCCGTCCCGCAGATCGTCGGCGATCTCGGCGGATTCGCCGTCTTCTCCTGGCTGTTCTCCGGCTATCTGCTCGCCGTCACGGTCACCCTGCCCGTGTACGGAAAACTCTCCGACACCCTCGGACGCAAGCCCGTACTGGTCGCCGGGATCGTCCTCTTCCTCATCGGCTCGCTGCTCTGCGCCACCGCCTGGAACATGGCTTCCCTGATCGCCTTCCGCGTCGTCCAGGGCCTGGGCGGCGGGGCGCTCCAGGGCACGGTGCAGACCATCGCCGCCGACCTCTACCCGCTCAAGGAACGACCCAAGATCCAGGCCAAGCTGTCGACGGTCTGGGCCTCCTCGTCCGTGGCGGGCCCTGCGGTGGGCGGGTTCATCGCGGGGTACGCGGACTGGCGCTGGATCTTCCTGATCAACCTGCCGGTCGGGGCGGTGGCGCTCTGGCTGGTCGTCAGATACCTCCACGAGCCGCACCGCGCCCGGAGCGGTACGGATACGGCACGCGGTACGGGGACGAGGGCGGGGACGGCAAGCGGTGCGGGTACGGGACGGGCGCCCCGTTCCCGGCCGCGTATCGACTGGGCCGGCGCCGTGGGCGTCTTCGCGACCGGCGCGCTGCTGCTCACCGCGCTCGTCCAGGGCGGGGTCGCCTGGCCCTGGCTCTCCGCACCGTCGCTCGCGTTCCTCGGCGCCAGCGCGTTCCTCGCCGCGTTCACCGTCGTCATCGAGCGCCGGGCCGCCGAGCCGATCATCCCCGGGTGGGTCTGGCGCCGCCGCACCATCGCCGCCGTCAATCTCGCGCTCGGCGCGCTGGGGCTGCTGATGGTCGCCCCGACCGTCTTCCTCCCGACGTACGCGCAGTCCGTCCTCGGGCTCGGCCCGATCGCCGCCGGGTTCGTGCTCTCCGCCATGACACTGAGCTGGCCGGTCAGCGCGGCCTTGTCCAACCGGGTCTACAACCGCGTCGGCTTCCGGCAGACCGCCGTCATCGGCATCTCCCTCGCGACGCTGGTCCTGCTCTCCTTCCCTCTGCTCCCCTACCCCGGGCACGCCTGGCAACCGACCCTGATCATGCTGCTGCTGGGCGCGGCGCTCGGGCTGTTCCAGCTTCCGCTGATCATCGGGGTGCAGTCGACGGTCGGCTGGGCGGAGCGGGGCACGGCCACCGCTTCCATCCTCTTCTGCCGGCTGATCGGCCAGAGCGTGGGCGCCGCGGTGTTCGGCGCCGTCGCCAACTCCGTACTCTCCGAACGGCTGGCGAGCGCGCCCACGCCCGGTCTGCCCGAGGACGTGGACGGTGTCGCGCGGGCCCTGGAGGATCCGGCGTCCCTGAGCGCCGAGGCGGCGGAGTATCTGCGCCGGGCGATGGACACGGCCGTCGACCATGTCTACGTGGGCGCGGCGGGGGCGGGCGCGCTCGCCCTCCTCGCCCTGCTCCTCCTCGCGCCGCGCCGCTTCCCGGTGCTCCCGGACCCACCTGCGGACCAGCAGGACCCTTAGGGGCCGTACGCGGGACCCTCAGGGCCCGTACGCCCGGGAAGAGCGGGCGGCCCCGGTGCTCGGTGCTCAGGCGAAGGCGTCGACGCCCGTCAGCTCGGCGGACCGCTCCCACAGGGCGCGCCGCCGCGCCGGTACGACGACCCGGGCGCCGGCGGCGGCCAGCGCCCGGGTGGTCTCCAGGCCGATACCCGAGTATCCGCCGGTCACGAGCGCGGTCTTCCCCGTGAGATCGATCCCGCGCAGCACGTCGTCGGTGGTGCTCCGTGCCCCGAAACCCGAACCGATCCGGTGCTGGTCCGGGTTCCGACAGGGGTTCGGGTCCGGGCTGTGGTGCTCATGCGTGGTCATGTCGTGAAAGGTACGAATTGGAATGCTCTCCAAGTCAAGCCGCCACGGCACCACGACCCGACGTACTCCCCACGTGCCCCGTCACTCCTCCGTCGGGGCCCTCCCCGTCAGCGCCGCCAGACTGTTCCGTACGTGCGCCATGTGCGCCCGCATCTCCTCGCGCGCCTCCTCGTGCGCCCGTACCAGCCGCTCCGTGTCCCGCGCCACCGAGTCCGCCCGCGCCCTGGCCTGGGCCTTCAGCTCGTCCGCCTGGTCCTGCGCGTCCTCCTGGCGGTGCCGCGCCTGTTCGCCCGCCGCCGACAGCCCCCGCTGCGCCTCCGTCAGCTTCGCCTGCGCCCGTGCGGTGCGTTCGGCCGTGTCGGCCTCCAGCACCGCCTCCCGCGCCGCGATCTCGCGGTCCGCCGCCGCGAGCCGTTCCGTGTGCTTCTGCTCCAGCTCCTCCAGCAGCCGCTCCGTACGCCGGCGCACCTCCTGAAGCTCCGCGAGCGCCTCCGCCCGGCGCTCCGCACCCTCGTTCCGCGCCTCGTCGCGCGCCTCGTCGGCCGCGTCCTGCGCCGCCTCCACCACGCGCTCGGCGTGCGCCTCCGCGTCCCCCCGTACGCCGGCGGCATGTTCGCGCGCGGCCTCGCGTATGTTCACCGCCTCGGACTCGGCCGCCGCGAGCGCCGCCCGGCACTCCTCGCGCACCTCGGCCCGCAGGGTCTCGTCCTCCTGCCGCGCGAGCGCCAGGATCCGCTGGGCGCGGCGGCCCAGATTCTCGTACGTCGGCGGCTCCAGCGCCGCCACCCGCGCCGCGAGTACTTCCGCCTCGCCCACCATCCGGTCGGCCAGCGAGGTGAGTTGCGCGACGCGCTCCAGGGCGTCGTCGCGGTCCTGGGTCAGCGCGGCGTACTCCCGGTCGACCTGTTCGGGACGGTAACCACGACCACGTACGGGCACGAAGCCATGATCCGACAACGGTGCACCACCCATCTTGAAGGCCCTTCTCGGGCGAACCACAGAGTCACAGCTCAGGGTCGGGTACAGCGAGGCGCCCACCGCCGTGCGGTGGGCGCCTCGGTCATCCGTACCGACGCGTGTGTTCTAACGAACCGTCACAGCAATCCGTCCCACATCTGCTCCAGCAACACCGACCACCAGTTCTCCGGCGACGACAGCGCCGCCGGGTCCAGCGCCGCCAACTGCGCCTGGAAATCGACGGTCCAGCGGCCCGCCTGCTCCGGGGTCAGCCCGAAGCGCAGCCGCCACATCCGTCCCAGCAGCGCCAGCGAGCGCGTGAACTCCGGCAGTCCGGTGTTCACGAACTGCGGCGCCACCGACTGCCCGCCGGGCCCCGCCTCCACCGGTACGGCCATGATGTGCGCCGTACCGTACTGGACGCAGAGCGCCCGTCCGAAATCGCTGCCCATCACCAGGTACGAGCCCGCGTCCGGAGCCGCCGGCACCTGCCGCTGCGCGGCCAGTTCGGCCAGCGTCGGCACCACCGGCTGCGGGGGCTGCGCCCAGAAGAACGGCCCGAAGTCGGCCGGCAGCCCCGCCCACACCAGGGTGCGCGCCACCAGCTCGGGCACGCCCTGCCGGGACACGGCGCGCTGGTCGAACCGGCAGATGCCCTGGGGGCCGAACGCCGCCGCCAGCTCCTGCGCGATCCCCTCGGGCGGCACCGGCGGCGCGGGCGCCACCTGCGGCAGCGGCGCCCGGACCGGCGCGGGGCGCGCGGGACCGTCGGCGACCTGATGCAACTCGCCCTGGTGGGTGAGGAGATGCTGCATGCCCTGCTGCCTGCTGGCGTGGTCCTGACCGTACGGGGCGACGCTGGTGATCCGCACCTGCGGCCAGGTCTCCCGGATCATCCGCGCGCAGTAGCCGCCGGGCAGCTCGCACGACTCCAGCTCCGTGTGGAGTTCGAGCACCTGCTGCGGCGGCACGTTCATCCCGCGCAGTTCGTGCAGGATCTGCCACTCGGGGTGCGGGGTGCCGGGTGCGGAGCGCCGGATGATCTGCGCCTCGGAGCCGTCGGGCGCGCGGTAGCGCAGCACGGCCTGGTAGCCGGGGCCGACGGTCGGCAGCCCCGACGGCTGCGGCGGGTAGCCGTACGGCGGGGGTACGGACCCGGTGCCACCCGGGACTCCGGGGGCCCCGGGAGCCCCGGGCGGCATGCCCGGGGGCATACCGGGGGCGCCGGGCGGGCCGGGCGGCCGGGGGGCCGAGGGCGGCGGTACGGGGCCACCGCCCGTCCGGCCAGGTCCCGCCAGCATGGTCGCGGCGTGGTGGACACCGCCGGGCGGCGTACCGGGGGCTCCCGGGGCGCCGGGGGGCTGCGGGGGCCGGCCGCCGGGGATGCCCTGGCCCTGGCTCGGGTCGGCGAACATCGTGGCCGCCTGGTGCACCCCGCCCGGCGGGGTGCCGGGAGGTGTACCGGGAGCGCCGGGCGGGGCCGGCGGCGGGCCGGGCGGCTGCGGGACGGAGGAGCCGATGCTCGGCGCGAGCTGCGTCGGCAGGTAGCCGCCGGCCGGGGCGCCGGGCGTCCCCGGACCCGAAGGGCCCGGCGGGGCGGCGGGCGGCGGGGTCGCACCGGGCACACCCGGCGCGCCGGGCGGCGGCGGTACCGCCCCGGCGCCCCCGCGCGTGCCACGCGGCGGTACGGAGGCCTTGCTCGTCGCGGCATCGGCGATGTCACCGTTGCCGGAGCCCGTTCCGGGAGCGCCCGGGGTGCGTGGCGCGCCCGGAGCGCCAGGAACGCCCGGAGCACCCGGCGCACCCGGAGCCGGCGCACCCGGAGCACCCGGGGCGCCCGGTGCCGGGGTTCCGGCCTCCGGGAGGTTCAGCGCGGACGCCAGTGCCGTACGCGGCAACTGGCTGCCGCCGGACATCAGCGCGGTCGGCGCCTCGGCGGCCACGCTCGGCGGCGGGGTGTCATCGTCGTCGGCACCGGCGAGCGGCGGCGCGAAGACCGTCGCGGGCAGCGGTACGGAGCCGCCGTCCGGCGAGGCGGACGACTCGCTGGTGTCGATCCCGGTCCAGGGCGTCGCCCCGGGCGGCGGGGCGGGCGCCGAGGCGGGCACACCGTCGTTGGCGGTGGGCTCGTACGCGGCGGGGCGGGCCGAGCTGCCCTGCGAGGCGTTGGCCGGGGGCGCCCCGGCCGAACCGGCGCCGAGGGAAGCCCCGGCGCCGAGGGAGCCGCCGCCACCAGCGGCGAGGGAAGCGCCGCCGCCGAGCGAGCCGCCACCAGGACCGCCGGACGCCGAAGCCCCTGGAGCACCCGGAGTACTTGAAGCCTCTGGAGCACCTGGAGCACCTGAAGTACGGGAAACGCCTGGAGCACTTGGAGGACCTGAAGCACGTGGAGCGCCCGGAACATCCGGAGCGGCGGACGGGTCCGCCGGCTTCCTGCGGTCCGGGATGCCGATCTTGTCGGCCGCGTCCTGCAACCACTCCGGCGGCGTCAGCAGGAACGACGTCTGGTTCAGGTCGATACGCGCCGGCGCCTCGGGCGCCGCGGCGGCCTGCGGCTCGCCCCGCGTCCCGTACTCCTCCTCGTACCGGCGGATGACCTCGCCCACCGGCAGCCCCGGCCACAGCGTGGCCTCACCGCTGTCCCGCGCGATCACCAGCCGCTGCCGGCCGCCGTCGGACGTCGGACCGTTCTCGCGGTCCTCCGCCCATGCCACGAAGCCGAGTTCGAACTCCCGCACCCGCACCTCGCGGTGCTGGTAACCGGGCGCGTCGCCGTTCACCCAGTCTTCCGCGCGCTCCTGCGCCTGCGCGAAGGTCACCACCGCGCTCACCCCTCCACCGGGACGGCGCGCGCGAAGCCGCCGTCCACCATCAGGTTCGCCACGGTCTCCAGCTCCGGCGGGCTGCCCGCCAGCCGCAGCAGGAACGCGTCGAAGTCGTCGCCGCACTCCAGGAGCAGCCGCTCCACCCGCTCCTGGACAGCCCAGCCGTCCCGGTCCCGGGCGTCGTCGTACGCGGAGAACCAGACCGAGCCGGCCCGTTCACCCCGTACCTTCACCGCGAGCAGCCCGCCCTGCACGAAGGCGACCGCCAGATAGTCCTTGGTGAGATGGTCCCGCAGGCACTTGTTGACGTACACCAGGTCGTTGACCGCGGCCTCGTCCCGCACCGTGAAGAACGGCTGGTCCACCAGGAGCCCCAGCTCCGCGTCGAGCGCGGCGCCCACCGGGGCGCAGCCGCCGGCCGCCTTCAGGAACGAACGGTAGGCGCCGGGCAGCCGGTAGCCCAGGTCCTCCTCCGCGCCCTGCACCTGCTGCTCGCTCACCGACACCGACGTCTTCGGCAGCCCGAAGTGCACCGGCCGGGTCTCCTGGAGCGGACGCGTACCGCGCTTGCCGTGGTCCACCTGGGCCGTCGCCAGACCACCGTGGTGCCGCAGCAGCGCCTTGACCTCGGCCGGCACCAGCTCCATCCGGCGCGTACCCGCCACGTGGTGCCAGGTCCAGCCGTGCGGCGTGGCCACCGGCGTGATCGTGTCCCACAGCTCGTGGCCCGCCGCGGCCAGCGCCGCGTTCGCGGACACGTAGTCCGTCAGCCGCAGTTCGTCCACGCCGAACCCCTCGGGGGGCTCGGCTATCTCCGCGGCCGCGCGCGCGTACGGCGCGAAATCCGGGTAGCCGTCGGCATCCACCCGTACACCTCTGGGGTGCCGGGAGGCCCGGACCGGGTCCGGGAAATGCACGACCTGCCCGGCATAGGCCGCGTTCGGTGGCGCGGCTTGCTGCCCGAGCCGACCTGTCGTCATGGCGGTTGCCCCCTGCTGCGCTTCCGGCTGGTTCCACAGCCCTGGTTCAGGACAGCCTATGCGGTGGGGCAAGAGGCGCCTGCGACACTCCTCCCCCGGCCCGATCCCGCCTCTTCCCTCCGGCCTGATCGCGTCCCCGCCGGGCCCTCGCCCCGCCTCCGGCCGGTGACAGTCAGCTACGTCCGCCCCTCGGCGGTGACCGGCCCGCCGGGGTCCTGCCCGCTCCTCGCGCCCGGTGACCAAGCGGCACACCCCGCGTGACGCAGCGACGATTCCGCGTCATGATCCGCACCGATCCTCGCCGATCTACCCGGATCGGATCCCCGGTTTCCCCACAGTGCGTCACATTTGGCAGGCTGTCCCAGCAACATGGGGGCGTGACACCGACGGCTACCGGCCGCCGGTGAGGGGAGGGGACCAGCACCATGCACACCGCACAGCACACGGAGCGCACCGAGTACGCCGCTCCGCGCACCACCGGCGGGGCCGACGCCTCGGGGGCCCCCGTCGCTCCGCGGGCCCCCGGCGACCCGCGTCTGAGCTGGCGTTCCACCGAGGCGCAGCTCCCGCCGACCGTCCGGCAGCGCAGGGACGGCATCCTGCCGGCCGTGGCCGCCGCGCTCTCCGTCCGCGGCGAGACCCTCACCTGCACGGCGGGCAAGGCCGACCAGCCGCCCGCCCTCCACCCCCTCGTGCAGGACTTCCTCGACACCCTCACCAGCGGCCAGCGCGAACGGTTCACGGGCCGCTGCCCCGAGGCCATACTGCTCTCGCGCCATCTCACCGCCGCCGAGGCCGGCCGCTCCAAGAGAGCGAGACGAAAACCCCTGACCCACGGCGAGGCACGGCGCTCCCTCAAGCACGCCAAGCTGACCGCGCGCCGTATCCGCGAGGACGGCGACCCGCTGCACGGCAGCTACGCCCCGCCCTGCCGTTCCTGTACGGCGCTCCTCGCCCACTTCGGCGTACGGTCCGTCGACCCCACCGAGAACGGCTGACCATGCCCGACCTCCAGCGCACCGGCCACCCGTACCCGCGGCAGCCTCCGCACGCGCACACCAGCACCCGCTTCCCCGTCCCCGTGGACACCGCGCTGCGCGACGCCGGCTGGCAGCCGGGCCGCTGGGACATACAGCGGGCCGAGGAGTGGGCGGATGTCCTGCGCGCCCACATCACCCCGGCCGGCCACCGGCTCAGCGTCTTTCCGGCCGCCGTCGAGGCGTGGGCCGAATTCGGCGGCCTGCGTATCGCCGCTCCGGGCCCCGGCCGTCAGATCGCGCCCGCCGTGCTGCGGATCGACCCCACCGCCGGGCTCCATCACGCCCGTACCCTCACCGATCTCGGCCGGTCGCTGGAGACGGAGCTGAGCCCGCTGGGCGAGGAGGGCGAGGGGCAGGCCGTTCTGGCCATCGACAGCGAGGGCCGTGTCTACAGCATCGACCACACCGGGGACTGGTATCTGGGCCCTGACATCGACCTGGCTCTGAAGACACTGATCACCGGCCTCGAACCGGCCCGTCTGACCTCCCCCTGAGACACCCCTCGCCCGTCACGGAGGGTTACCGGTGCGGGTGGGCCCCGCTCCCGCCGCGCGCCATCGCGCGTCCTCGTGGGTGACGTACGCCACCACTTCCGGGGACGCGGAGCGCTGTCGCGCCCAACTCCGCCACCGGGGCCCGGATGTGACGGAGGGACGCACGTCCCGTTCGGGCACCTCACACCCCCGCCCTCGATCACCTGTACGAAAAAAGTCGCTGACCGGGGACAACGCGGCTAGAATATTCGAACGAGAGTACGAGACAGGCATCGGCCGGGTGACTGAACGGGGTGGAGTGACGGAGGCGCGGCATGACGGGCTACACGCATCTGCACGTCGCGTCCGGATACTCCGCCCGCTACGGCGCCGCCCACCCCGAGCACCTGGCCCAGCGGGCGGCCGAGCGCGGCATGACCGCGCTCGCGCTCACCGACCGTGACACCGTCACCGGCACCGTGCGCTTCGCACAGGCCTGCGCCGCCACCGGGATCCGCCCCCTCTTCGGCATCGACCTCGCGGTGGAACCCCTCGCGCCGCCCCCGCCCGCACAGCGGACCCGTACCCCCGCGCGCGGCGGCGCCCATGTCGTCGAACCCGCCCTGCGGTTCGTCCTGCTCGCCCAGGACCGGGCCGGCTGGGCACGGCTGTGCCGCATCACCTCCGCCGCGCACGCCGGAACCGCCTCCGGCGCGGCACCGGTGACCGTCGGGTGGGACGCCCTGCGCGCATACGGCGGCCCCGGCCTGACCGTGCTGCTCGGACCGGTCTCCGAACCGGTACGGGCGCTCGCGGCCGGCCGGGAGGACGTCGCGGCCCGGCTGCTGGCGCCATGGCGGGAGATCTTCGGCGACGGGGTACGGCTGGAGACCGTCCTGCACTCCCGGCCCGGCACCGCACCGGGATCGCTGCGACTCGCCGCCCGCACCCTGGCGCTGGCCGACCGTACCCGTACCACCGCCGTGCTCTCCAACGCCGTCCGCTACGCCGACCCCGACCAGCACCGGCTGGCCGACGTCCTGGACGCCGCCCGGCTGCTACGGCCCATCGACCGGCGGAGCCTGGACGGCGGCCGGCGCTGGCTCAAGGACGAGGCGGCCATGACGGACGCCGCCCGGCAGATCGCCGCATGCGCCGGAACGGACCCCCGGCGGGCGGACCGGCTGCTCGCGGACACCGCCGCCACGGCGGACGCGTGCACCGTCGACCCCGTGGCCGATCTCGGCCTGGGCACCCGGCACTTCCCGGAACCGGCCGTGTTCGGCGCCGGGCCCGCGAACGGCGGGGACGGCACGGACGGCGCCGCGCGCCTGCTGCGCCAACGCTGCGAAGCCGGGCTGATCCGCCGCGGCCTCGACCGGGACCCCGCCGTACGCGACCGGCTGGACGAAGAACTGAACGTGATCTCGACACTGAAGTACGACTCGTACTTCCTCGCCGTCGGCCAGGTCGTCGCCGACATCCGCGAACTGGGCATCCGGGTCGCGGCCCGCGGCTCCAGCGCCGGCTCGATGGTCTGCCACACCCTCGACATCGCCACGGCCAACCCCCTCGACCACCGGCTGCTGTTCGAACGCTTCCTCAGCCTGCGCCGCGCCTCCCTCCCCGACATCGACATCGACGTGGAATCCGCCCGGCGACTGGAATGCTACGACGCGATCTTCACCCGGTTCGGCCGCGAACGGGTCGCGGTCACCGCCATGCCCGAGACCTACCGGGCCCGCCGCGCCCTGCGCGACACCGGACTGGCGCTCGGCATCGCCCCCGCCGACATCGACCGGATCGCCAAGAGCTTCCCCCACCTGCGGGCCTCCGACATCACCAGCGCCCTCGCCGAACTCCCCGAACTGCGCCCCCTGGCAGCCGAAGCCGACCGGTACGGACCCCTGTGGGAACTCGCCGAAGGACTCGACTCCCTGGTCCACGGCATGGCCATGCACCCCTGCGGAGTGATCATCAGCGACGCCACGCTCCTGGACCGGCTGCCCGTACAACCCACCCCCCAGGGCGACTACCCGATGGCAATGGCCGCCAAGGAGGAGATCGAAGCCCTCGGCAACATCAAACTCGACGTCCTGGGCGTACGGATGCAGTCCGCGATGGCCCACGCCGTCGCCGAAATCGAACGGGCCACCGGCGACCACATCGACCTCGACAACCCCGAACACGTCCCCCTCGACGACGTCTTCGCGTTCAAACTCATCCAGGAAAGCCAGACCATCGGCCTGTTCCAACTCGAATCACCCGGCCAGCAGGACCTCCTCTCCCGGCTCCAGCCCCGCGACCCGCAGGACGTCATCGCCGACATCAGCCTCTTCCGGCCGGGACCCGTCGCCGGAGGCATGCCCGAGCGGTACATCGCCGCACGCCACGGCGGCACACCGAAATACGCCCACCCCGACCTGGAACCGGTACTCGCCGACACCTACGGCGTGACCATCTGGCACGAACAAATCATCGAAACCCTGACCGTACTGACCGGCTGCGACCGCGCGATGGCCGAAATCGCCCGCCGCGCCCTCGGCGACAAGAACCGGCTCCCCAAGATCAAAACCTGGTTCCACGACCGGGCCACCGCCCGCGGCTACGACACCACCGTCCGCGACGAGGTATGGAGAACCGTCGAATCCTTCGGCGCCTACGGCTTCTGCCGCGCCCACGCCGTCGCCTTCGCCGTACCCGCCCTCCAGAGCGCCTGGCTCAAAGCCCACCACCCGGCATTCCTCCTCGCCGGCCTCCTCGAACACGACCCCGGCATGTGGCCGCTGCGCGTCATCGTCGCCGACGCCCGCCGCCGCGGCGTCCCCGTCCTGCCCGTCGACATCAACCACTCCACCGCCCGGCACACCGTGGAAAAAACCGACAGCGGACAGTGGGGCGTACGCCTCGCCCTCTCCGCCGTCCACGGCATCAGCAAAGAGGAAACCACCCGGATCGAAGAAGGCCGCCCCTACGGATCACTCTCCGACTTCTGGCAACGAGCCAGGCCCAGCAGACCCGTCGCCGAACACCTCGCCGAAATCGGCGCCCTCACCCCCCTCCACGACGGCCGCCTCACCCGACGCGACCTGCTGCTCCAGATCACCGAACTCCACCGGGCCACCCGCACCCGCACCGCGGGCGAAGGCCAACTACCCCTCTCCACCGAAGCCGTCGGCGGAGCCGAACCCAGCGGCCTGCCCGAAATGACCGGACGCGAAGCCCTCAGCGCCGAACTGACCACCCTCGGCATCGACGTCTCCCAGCACCTGATGGACCACCACCACCGGCTGCTACGGGAGATCGGCGCCACCGACGCGGCCCACCTGAGCCAACTGCGCGCCGGCCGACAAGTCCTCGTCGCCGGAGTACGCGCCGCCACCCAGACCCCACCCATCGCCAGCGGCAAACGCATCATCTTCGTCACCCTTGAAGACGGCTCCGGCCTGGTCGACCTGGCCTTCTTCGAAGACTCCCACCCCGCCTGCGCACACACCGTCTTCCACAGCGGACTCCTGCTGGTCCGCGGCACCGTCCAGGTACGCGGCACCCGCCGCACCGTCGTCGGCACCATGGCCTGGGACCTGGACCTCATCGCCGCCACCCGCCGCGACCACGGCCCCGAAGCCGCCCTCGCCCTCCTCGGCGCCGACCACCCGCACCCCACCCCCGCACAGCCCCGGCGCACCCTGGCCGACGGCACCACCGGCGCCCGCCTCCACCCCTACGCCGACCTGCTGCCCGCCGGCAGCCGCACAGCCGACCTCAAGAAACTCGGCTACACAAGCCCGGGGAGCGCGGGATGACCACACGCCGACACCACATCGCCCACCTCCACCTGCACGGCATACCCGACGAAGAACGCTACGCGGACGCACTCGACCTGCTGACCGGCATCACCCCCCACGTCCGGGCCATCCCGCCCACCGCCGTCCAACTCGACCTCACCTCGGCGCTCCGATACTTCGACCTGCCCCCCTACGACCTCGTCCACCTGGCGAAACTACGACTCAAAGCCCTCTACGGCATCGACAGCAGCGCCGGCCTCGCGGACAACCGCATGCTCGCCACCATGGCCGCGGACGCCTCCGCCCCCGGAGAAACCACCTGGGTCCCCGCCGACCACGCCGCCGACTGGCTGCGCCCCCGCCCGCTCACCGCACTACCCGGCACCGGCCGCACCACCGCGGCCACACTCAGCGGCTACGGCGTCCACACCATCGGCCAGGTCACCGCACTGCCCGCCACCACCCTGCAACGCCTCCTCGGCGCCGGCCCGGCCCGACTGCTCGCCGAACGCGCCCACGGCCACGACCCCCGCCCCTTCGTCCCCAGAGAACCCGCCCCCCACCTGACCACCGACCTCGTCCTCGACCGGGACTGCCTCGACCCCGCCCAGCACCACCGCGCCGTCCTCGGCCTCGCCGACCGGACCGGCCAGCGGCTGCGCCAGGAAAAACAGGTGGCCGCCCACCTCACCCTCACCGTGCGCTACGCCGACCGCAGCTCCACCACCCGCACCCGCGCACTCCAGGAACCCACCGACCACTCACCCGCCCTGGTCACCGCCGCCCTCGGCCTTCTGACCGCCCTCGGACTCCAGCGCGCCCGCGTCCGCGCCTTCACACTCCGCGCCGACAACCTGCGACCCGCCACCGCCGCCTTCCGACAGCTCACCCTCGACCCGGGCGACGCCCGCGCCCGCGCCATCGAAGCCGCCGCGGACCGCGGCCGCCACCGCTTCGGCCCCAAAGCCGTACGCCCGGCCGTACTCGCCGACTGACACACCCGTCACACGGCCCCGTACAGACGGCGGGGCGGCGAGGGGCACCCCAGCCCCCTCGAACTCACGCAGCGGCACCCCGCCGGTCCGGCAGCACCGCCGACACCCGGAAACCCCCCGCATCCGTCTCCCCCGACACGAACACCCCGCCCAACGCCGTCACCCGCTCCCGCATCCCCACCAGCCCATTCCCCCCACTCGGCAACCCCGCGTCCTGCGCACCACCATCCGAAGGCCCGTTCTCCACCTGCATCGCCACCTCCGCCTCCCGATGCGCGAGCCGGACCATCACCTTCGCCCCCGCCGCATGCTTCAGCACATTCGTCAGCGCCTCCTGCACCACCCGGTACGCGGTCTGCTCCACCTCCCGCGCATACGGCCGCGACTCCCCCTGCACCATCAGCTCCACCACCATCCCCGTATCCCGGGACTCCCCCACCAGCGCCTCGATATCCCCCATCCCCGGACCATCCTCGGCCGCCGCCGCGGCCGCCGCGGCCGCCGCCAGCCCCACGGACGCCAACGGCACCACCGACGCCGCCCCCGCCACCCCGTCCGCCCGCCGCGACGCCACCTGCTCCCCCGCCCGCAACACCCCCAACATCTCCCGCAACTCCGTCAACGCCTGCCGGCCCATATCCCCCACCAGAGCCGCGTTCTTCACCGCCTTCTGCGGATCCTTCAACGCCACCGCCTGCAACGCCGCCGCATGCACCACCATCAAACTCACCCGATGCGCCACCACGTCATGCATCTCCCGCGCGATCCGCGTCCGCTCCTCCGTACGCGCCCACTCCGCCCGCTGCTCCGCCCGGTCGGCCAGCAACGACAACTCCTGCTCCAGACTGTCCGCCCGCTCCCGCAAGCTCTCCATCAGCCGCCGCCGCGCCCCCACGTACAACCCCAGCAGCAACGGCGGCGCCGTCAGCCCGACCGACATCAGCACCGCGACCACCGGCACATACCAGCGCGCCGAGTCGATCCCCGTGTCCACCACGTTCCGCGACATCCGCACGGCCGTCACGATCAGCGTCCCCGCGAACGACATCCCCGCCAGCGCCCCGATGATCCGGCGCGGCACCTCGGAAGCGGCCAGCGTGTACAGGCCGACCAGGCCCATCAGATAGCCCATCTCCGCCGGCGTGATCGCGATCGACACCAGCACCACCGCGAACGGCCACCGCCGCCGCACCAGCAGCATCGACCCGGCGATCAGCCCGAACAGCACCCCCACCGGCACCGGCAGCACCGCGGTCTGGGCGAACTGCGCCCCCTGCAACCCGCACTCCAGGGCCGACACGACCGCCAGCCCCACGTCCAGCGCGACACTCCGCCGCCGCCCCCACCACCAGTAGCCACGGGCAGCCATGCCCGCAGAGTCCTGGTGTGCCCCCGTTGTGGTCATGTCTCCCAGCCTAAGGGGGCCCGCACCCCGATATCCGGCGACCTCGGGACCCCGGATCAGGGGCTGCCCGGTCATCCGGGTCTCTCAAAGCGCGGAGCTCTACCGTCGCGTCGAGGGCTGGTGGTACGGCATAGTAGGAGCCACCAGCTCGACCGGTAGGAAAATGTCCGGTTGATACCGGCTTGCAGTCCCCTGTGGTGTAATCGGCAACACGGGTTACTTTGGATAACTTGTTCCAGGTTCAAGTCCTGGCAGGGGAGCATCCGCATGCGGGTCCCGACCTCACCGGTCGGGACCCGTCCTCGTTTACGCCCCGCTACCCCCCGGTATCCTGCGATTGACCATCACCCGAAGCCGAAGGGCATCCCCGTGAGCGCCAACCGCCCGGCAGCCGTCATCGTCCTCGCAGCGGGTGAAGGTACCCGCATGAAGTCGAAGACCCCCAAGGTCCTGCACGAGGTCTGCGGGCGCTCGCTCGTCGGACATGTCGTGTCCGCCGCGCAAGAGCTCGACCCGCAGCAGCTCGTCGTGGTCGTCGGCCACGCCCGCGCGCAGGTCGAGGGCCATCTCTCCGCGGCGTACGCGGGTGTGCGCACCGCCTACCAGGCCACTCAGCTCGGCACCGGGCACGCCGTGCGGATGGCGCTCCAGGAGCTGGGGAGCACGCCGCACGGGACCGTGGTCGTCGTCTGCGGTGACACCCCGCTGCTCTCCGGGGAGACGCTGAACGCGCTCGCCACGGCGCACGCCGCCGACGGCAACGCGGTGACGGTGCTGACCGCCGAGGTGCCGGACGCGGCCGGGTACGGGCGGATCGTGCGGGACGGGGCGAGCGGCGCGGTCACGGCGATCGTCGAGCACAAGGACGCGACGGACGCGCAGCGGGCGATCCGGGAGATCAATTCGGGGGTGTTCGCGTTCGACGGGCAGTTGCTCGCGGACGCGCTGGGCAAGGTGCGTACGGACAACAGTCAGGGTGAGGAGTACCTGACGGATGTGCTGGGCATCTTGCGTGGGGCGGGCCATCGGGTCGGGGCGTCGGTCGCCGGTGATCATCGGGAGATCCTGGGGATCAACAACCGGGTGCAGCTCGCGGAGGCGCGTCGGCTGTTGAACGAGCGGTTGTTGGTGCGGGCGATGCTGGCCGGGGTGACGGTGGTGGATCCGGCGTCGGTGTCGGTGGATGTGACGGTGACGTTCGAGCAGGACGTGGTGGTGCATCCGGGGACGCAGCTTCTGGGTTCGACGCATCTGGCGGAGGGCGCGGAGGTGGGGCCGAACTCGCGGTTGAAGGACACGGCTGTGGGTGTGGGTGCGCGGGTGGACAACACGGTGGCAGACGGGGCGGAGGTGGGCGAGGGCGCGATGGTGGGTCCGTACGCCTATCTGCGGCCGGGTACGCGGCTGGGGGTGCGTGCGAAGGCGGGCACGTATGTGGAGATGAAGAACGCGACGATCGGTGAGGGTACGAAGGTGCCGCATCTGTCGTATGTGGGGGACGCGACGATCGGTGAGTTCACGAACATCGGTGCGGCGAGCGTGTTCGTGAACTACGACGGTGAGGCGAAGCATCACACGACGGTCGGTTCACACTGCAAGACGGGTTCGGACAACATGTTTGTGGCGCCTGTCACGGTCGGGGACGGTGCTTACACCGCTGCGGGGTCGGTGATCACGAAGGATGTGCCGGCGGGTTCGCTGGCCGTGGCCCGTGGCCAGCAGCGGAATATCGAGGGTTGGGTGGCGCGGAAGCGTCCGGGGAGTGCTGCCGCGCAGGCGGCGGCGTCGGCGTCCGGGGGCGTCGCGGGGGAAAGCTGACCGGAAAGAGGCGCACCGATCACGGCGTACCGTGATAACTGCACATCTGCACGATTCGGCTGGCTTGCAGGGACGCCTCGCAGGGACGCGCGGGCTCGGCGGCCATCAACACGTCTGAGGAGACAGTGCTGTGACCGGGATCAAGACGACCGGCGAGAAGAAGCTGATGCTCTTCTCCGGCCGCGCCCACCCCGAGCTGGCCGAGGAGGTCGCGCGGCAACTCGGTGTCGGGATCGTGCCGACCAAGGCATTTGATTTCGCCAATGGTGAGATCTATGTCCGTTATCAGGAGTCGGCCCGCGGTGCGGACTGTTTTCTGATCCAGAGCCATACCGCTCCGATCAATAAGTGGATCATGGAGCAGCTCATCATGATCGACGCTCTGAAGCGGGCGTCGGCGCGGAGTATCACGGTGATCGTGCCGTTCTACGGGTATGCGCGCCAGGACAAGAAGCACCGTGGGCGGGAGCCGATCTCGGCGCGGCTGGTGGCGGATCTGATGAAGACGGCGGGTGCGGACCGGATCCTGACGGTGGATCTGCACACGGACCAGATCCAGGGCTTTTTCGACGGTCCGGTGGATCATTTGTTCGCGCTGCCGGTGTTGGCGGATTACGTGGCGGGGAAGGTGGACCGGTCGAAGTTGACCGTGGTCTCTCCGGACGCGGGCCGGGTGCGGGTGGCGGATCGCTGGTGCGACCGGCTGGGTGCGCCGCTGGCGATCGTGCACAAGCGGCGGGACAAGGATGTCGCGAACCAGGTGACGGTGCATGAGGTCGTCGGCAATGTGTCGGGCCGGGTGTGTGTGCTGGTGGACGACATGATCGACACCGGTGGGACGATCTGTGCGGCGGCGGACGCGTTGTTCGCGCATGGCGCCGAGGATGTGATTGTGACGGCGACGCATGGTGTGCTGTCGGGTCCGGCGGCGGACCGGTTGAAGAATTCGAAGGTGAGCGAGTTCGTGTTCACGAATTCGCTGCCGGATCCGGGCAATCTGGATCTGGACAAGATCACGGTGCTGTCGATCGCGCCGACGATCGCGCGGGCGGTGCGCGAGGTGTTCGAGGACGGTTCGGTGACGAGCCTCTTCGAGGAGCAGGCGTGATCGTCGGCCGCTGAGGGCCGGTGGCCGTTCGGCGGCCGCGGGGAGCCGGTGGCCTGCTGGAAGATCGATTTCTGGGGCGGCCTCTCCGCCGGGTAGACTCATCGGGTTGCTCGGCGAGGGAGGCCGCACCTGTGTGCGGCTGGTCCGTTATCGACGCGCTCTTCGTAGCAGGCCCGTTGTGGCCGGGTGACGGCCCGATTTCCTGTTCCGCGGGAATCCGCGTTACTTACGAGGAGTGCGTCAGCCATGGCTGAAGTGAAGATCAGCGCCGAGATCCGTACCGAGTTCGGCAAGGGTGTGGCCCGCCGTACGCGTGTCGCCGGCAAGGTCCCCGCGGTCATCTACGGTCACGGTGCGGACACTGTCCACGTCACCCTGCCGGGTCACGACCTGATGATGGCGCTGAAGACGGCGAACGCGCTGATCAGCCTGGACATCGAGGGCCGCAACGAGCTGGTCATCCCGAAGGCCGTGCAGCGCAACGCGATCAAGGGTCACATCGAGCATGTCGACCTGCTCGCGGTGAAGCGCGGCGAGAAGGTCACCGTCGAGGTCGCGGTGCACACCGAGGGTGACTTGGCGCCGGGTGCGAACCTGCTGGAGAACGTTCTCAACACGCTGACCGTCGAGGCCGAGGCCACGCACATCCCGGAGTCCGTCACGGTCTCCGTCGAGGGTCTGGACGCCGGTGCGTCGATCCTGGCGAAGGATGTCCCGCTGCCGGCCGGCACGACGCTGGTGACGGACGAGGACGCGGTGGTCATCCAGGTGCTGGCCGCGCAGGCCGAGGAGCCGGCCGCGGACGAGGCCGCTGCCGAGGGTTCCGAGGGCTGATCCTCCGGACGGTTTTCACGGGGTGGCGGGCCTTGCCGGGCCGGCCACCCCGTTCGCTGTATCCACCTTCTGTGTATCCACTTCTGTGTATCCACCTTCTGTTGTACGAGTGCGCGAGGAGAGACGGCGCGGATGACCACGGATGCCAATGCCCCCTGGCTGATCGTGGGTCTGGGGAATCCCGGGCCCGGTTACGCGGCCAACCGGCACAATGTCGGGTTCATGGTGGCCGATCTGCTGGCGGAGCGTATCGGCGGCTCGTTCCGGCGGGCGCAGAAGGCGCAGGCGCAGGTGGTGGAGGGCCGGCTGGGGGGTCCTGGTCCCGGGGGGCGGCGGGTGGTGCTGGCGAAGCCGGCGTCGTACATGAATCTGTCGGGTGGTCCGGTCACGGCGTTGCGGGATTTCTACAAGGTGGGGACGGCGCGTGTGGTGGCGGTCCATGACGAGCTGGACATCGACTACGGGGTGCTGCGGCTGAAGCTGGGTGGCGGGGACAACGGTCACAACGGGTTGAAGTCGATGACGAAGGCGATGGGGCCGGAGTATCACCGGGTGCGGTTCGGGATCGGCCGGCCGCCGGGGCGGATGCAGGTCGCGGATTTCGTGCTGAAGGATTTCTCGTCGGTGGAGCGCAAGGAGCTGGCGTATTTCGTGGATCGTGCGGCGGACGCGGTGGAGGCTCTGGTGATGGACGGGCTGGAGCGCGCGCAGAGCACGTACAACTCCTGACAAGCCCCCGCATTGCCGTGCTTTCCCCGGCCCGTGGTTTGACCGGGCGCGTTCCCATGGCCAAGGATCCCGCCCTATGAGCCCTGTGAGCCCTGGGAAGCGGAAGAAGGGGGCCGGCAAGGGGAAGCGCAAGCCGGCCCCGTCGGCCCGTATCGTCTCGTTCGGCCATCGGACGGTGATGGGCGCGATCGTTCTGTTGCTGCTGGTGGCGGGTGTGTGGACGTCGTGGGGCGACGCGCAGCACGTGGTGCTGTCCAAGGGCCGCGAGCACGGGACGCTGACGGTGACCGGGTGCCGGGACGGTGTGTGTTCGGGGCGGTATGTGGCGGACGGTCCGGGGGGTGAGCCGGGGCGGATGACGATCGAGGAGTCCGTCGCGGTGGGGAAGGGTGACCGGCTTGCGGTGGTGGTGAGGCCGGGGACGACGGAGCTGGTGCGTACGGGGACGGCGGGTCTGCTGTACGCGTGGGTGCCGCTGGGTGGCGCGCTGCTGCTGGCGTCGCTGGTGATCGGGGGCGGGCTGCGGCTGACGCGGACGGCGTGGGGTGCGGCGGTGGCGGGCGGGGTGCTGCTGGTGGCGACGTTCTTCGCGCTCTGAGCCCGCCACGTACGCCCGCATCCGCGGCTTCTGTACGTACGGCGTCCGCCCCCGCCCGGGGTTCCGGTGCGGGGGCGGACGCCGTCAGGGGCCCGGGTGGTGGGCCGGGGCCGGTCAGCCGGTGTTGCGGAGTCCGGCCGCGACGCCGTTGACGGTGAGCAGCAGGGCGCGGGCGAGCAGCGGGTCGGCGGGGTCGCCCTGCTCGGCGGCGGCGCGCTGGCGGGCGAGGAGCGAGACCTGGAGGTAGGAGATCGGGTCGAGGTAGGCGTCGCGGATGGCGAAGGTCTGCTGGAGCGCCGGGTGGGAGTCGAGTAGCTTCTCGCCGCCCGTGATGCGCAGGACTTCCTGGACGGTGAGGGCGTGTTCGGCCTCGATGGCCTCGTAGACGTGCTTGAGGTGGTCGGGGACGAGGGTGTCGACGTAGTGGCGGGCGATCCGCAGGTCGGTCTTGGCGAGGGTCATCTCGACGTTGGACAGGAAGTTGCGGAAGAAGTGCCAGTGTTCGTGCATCTCGTCGAGGACGGTGTCGGGTCCGGCTTCGCGGAGCGCCTTGAGGCCGGAGCCGACGCCGAACCAGCCGGGGACGATCTGCCGTGACTGGGTCCAGCCGAAGACCCAGGGGATGGCGCGGAGGCCGTCGAGGCCGGCGCCGGAGTCGGGCCGCCGGGAGGGGCGGGAGCCGAGGTGGAGGTCGGCGAGCTGGTCGACGGGGGTGGAGGCGAAGAAGTACGCGGGGAGGTCGGGGTCCTCGACGAGGGTGCGGTACGTGCTGTGGGCGGCGTCGGAGACGATGTCCATGGCGGAGTCCCAGCGGGCCAGGGCTTCGTCGGACTGGCGGGGCGCGGTGTGCAGGGCGGAGGCCTGGAGGGTGGCGGCGACGGTCAGTTCCAGGTTCTCCCTGGCGAGGGAGGGGATGAGGTACTTGTCGGAGATGACCTCGCCCTGTTCGGTGACCTTGATCTCGCCTTCGAGGGTGCCCCAGGGCTGGGCGAGGATCGCGTCGTGGGAGGGGCCGCCGCCGCGGCCGACGGTGCCGCCGCGGCCGTGGAAGAGGCGCAGCCGTACGCCGTGCCGGTGGGCGACGTCGCGGAGTCGGCGCTGGGCGCGGTGGATCTCCCACTGGGAGGTGGTGATGCCGCCGAACTTGGAGGAGTCGGAGTATCCGAGCATGACCTCCTGGACGTCGCCGCGCAGGGAGACGAGGCGGCGGTAGGAGGGGTCGGCGAGCATGTCGTCGAGGATGATGTCGGCGGCGCGCAGTTCGTCGGTGGTTTCGAGGAGCGGCACGATGCCGATCTTGGCCCAGCCTCCGTGGAGGTCGAGGAGTCCGGCTTCGCGGGCGAGGACGGCGGCGGCGAAGACGTCGTCGGCGCCTTGGCACATGGAGATGATGTAGGACTCGATGACTTCGGGTCCGAAGCGTTCGAAGGCCTGGCGGACGGTGTGGAAGACGCCGAGGGTCTTCTCGCCGGCGGCGTCGAGCGGGGCCGGGGTGGGGGCGAGGGGGCGGCGGGAGCGGAGTTCCTTGGCGAGGAGCTTCTGCCGGTAGTCGCGGGGCATGTCGGCGTAGCGCCAGGATTCCTCGCCGAGGCGGTCGAAGAGCTGGCCGAGCGCGTGGTGGTGGGCGTCGGCGTGTTCCCGTACGTCCATGGTGGCGAGCTGGAGGCCGAAGGCGGCGAGGGTGCGGATGGTGCGGTCCATGCGGCCGTCGGCGAAGAGGCCGCCGCGGTGTTCGCGCAGGGAGGTCTGGATGAGGGTGAGGTCGTCGAGGAGTTCGGCGGTGCCGAGGTAGTCGCGGCCGTTCTCGTGGGGGGTGTTCCTGGCCAGGCGTTCGCGGGTGTTGACGAGCTTCTGCCGGATGCAGGTGGCCTTGAGGCGGTAGGGCTCTTCGGCGTTGAGGCGCTTGTAGCGGGGGCTGATCTCGGGGAGCCGGACGAGGTCGTTCTGGAGGGAGTCGAGGAGTTCGTCGGTGGCGCCGGTGTAGCGGATGGAGTTGGAGAGCTGGCCGCGGAGGTGGTCGACGAGTTCGAGGGCGTCGGTGATGCCGTGCTCGTGCTGGAGGATCAGGACTTCGCGGGTGACTTCGGGGGTGACGTTGGGGTTGCCGTCGCGGTCACCGCCGATCCAGGTGCCGAAGGTGAGGGGGCGGGTGCCGGGGGGCAGCTCGACGCCGACGCGGTCCAGTTCGGCGACGAGGTCTTCGAGTACGTCGCCGACGGCGCCGACGTGCAGTTCGTCCAGGTAGTAAATGGCGTTGCGGGCTTCGTCGGCGGGTTCGGGCCGTACGACGCGCAGTTCGTCCGTCTGCCAGATCAGGTCGATGGATTCGGCGAGCCGCAGATCGTGGCGGCGCCGGTCGGAGGCGAGGGCGGGGGCTTCGAGGAGTTCCGCGATGCGGCGGAGCTTGTTGAGTACGGAGCGGCGTGCGGCTTCGGTGGGGTGCGCGGTGAAGACGGGCCGTACGTTGAGGTTCTTGACGGTCTGGCGCAGGTGTTCGGGGTCGGCGTCCTTGAGGCGGTCCGCGGTGCGGGCGAGGAGGCCGCCCTCGGCGGCGCGGCGTTCGCGCATCTCGCGGCCGCGGTGGACCTGCTCGGTGACGTTGGCGAGGTGGAAGTAGGTGGAGAAGGCGCGGACCAGCTTGCCCGCGGTTTCCAGGTCGGTGTCGCCGAGAAGCTCGGCGGCGGCTTCACCGTTCTCGCGCGTGAGGGCGCGGACCCGTTCGACGAGCTCAAGGAGCTCCGGGCCTTCCTGCCGTACGAGGGTCTCGCCCAGGAGGTCACCAAGACGGCGGATGTCTGAGCGGAGCTCCGCGCTGGCGGATGGGGTCTGGTCGGCACTGCTCACAGGTGCGGCTCCTTGCAGTGTTTGAGCACGTCTGGAGGGGTTCTGGAGACTTTGCGGACCGCGCTGTCCGACGGTCCAAGGATAGGTGGCCTTCGCCTGACGTTATCCACAGCCCTCTTGCCTCGTGGTTCGGCGCTGCCATACTTACGTTGCCGTAGGTTACGCACCTGTATCCGGGCTTCTGCCCGATTTCCGAGTACGAGCCCCCCACGTCCCCAGCTCACGCCCCCACGTTCCCGCCCCACGCCCCCACCGCCCCCCATCCCCCTCCTTCTCCCCATTCCCCACTCCTCACCCCAGGGATCCCCATGTCCACACCTCCTGACGTGATGAACGATTCCCCTCAGCCGTCACCCTCCGGCTCCACTCCGCTACCGTCGGCCACCGTCGGCGGTGAGAGCAAGGGCCCTCTGGAGCAGTTCGCGCTGCTCGTCTTCATCGTGGTGCCGTTCCTGGCCCTGCTGGCGGCGGTGCCGCTGGCCTGGTCGTGGGGTGGTGTGAGCTGGCTCGATCTGGGCCTGATGGTGGCGATGTACTACATCGGCTGCCATGGTGTGACGATCGGCTATCACCGGTATTTCACGCACGGCGCGTTCAAGGCGAAGCGTCCGCTGCGGATCGCCCTCGCGGTGGCGGGTTCGCTGGCCGTGGAGGGCCCGCTGGTCCGCTGGGTGGCGGATCACCGCAAGCACCACAAGTTCTCGGACGCGGAGGGCGACCCGCACTCGCCGTGGCGGTTCGGGGAGACGCTGCCCGCGCTGCTGAAGGGGTTGTGGTGGGCGCACATCGGCTGGCTGTTCGACGAGGAGCAGACGTCGCAGCAGAAGTACGCCCCGGATCTGATCAAGGATCCGGTGATCCGCGCGGTGTCGCGTCAGTTCGCGATGTGGACGCTGGTCTCGCTGATGGTGCCGCCGCTGGTGGGCGGGTTGGTGACGATGTCCTGGTGGGGTGCTTTCACGGCGTTCTTCTGGGGGTCGCTGGTCCGGGTGGCGCTGCTGCACCATGTCACCTGGTCGATCAACTCGATCTGTCACGCGGTCGGCAAGCAGCCCTTCAAGTCGCGGGACCGTTCGGGCAATGTGTGGTGGCTGGCGGTGCTCTCCTGCGGCGAGTCGTGGCACAACCTGCACCACGCGGACCCGACGAGCGCGCGGCACGGCGTGCTCAGGGGGCAGCTCGATTCGAGCGCCCGGCTGATCCGCTGGTTCGAGGTGCTGGGCTGGGCGAGCGACGCCCGCTGGCCCAGCTCCTCCCGTCTGGACTCCCGCCGCAAGAGCGCACCCGCCAAGGCATGATGGGCACCGTGGCGATCGACGGCGGTACGAGCAAGCAGGGCAGCACGGAGAAGTCCCGTCCCGCGACGGGCCGGCGGACCCGCCGGGTCCGGATGACCGGGGCGGAACGGCGCGAGCAGCTTCTGGACATCGGTCGTACGGTCTTCGCCGAGAAGGGTTTCGAGGCGACGTCGGTGGAGGAGATCGCGGCGAAGGCCGGGGTCTCCAAGCCCGTCGTGTACGAGCACTTCGGCGGCAAGGAGGGGCTGTACGCGGTGGTCGTGGACCGGGAGATGCGCCAGCTCCTCGACATGGTCACGAGCGCCCTGACGGCCGGCCACCCGCGGGAGCTGCTGGAGCAGGCGGCGTTCGCCCTGCTCGACTACATCGAGACGTACACGGACGGCTTCCGCATCCTGGTCCGCGACTCCCCGGTCGCCCAGTCGACGGGCACGTTCGCGTCGCTGATCAGCGACATCGCCACGCAGGTCGAGGACATCCTCGGCATGGAGTTCAAGAACCGCGGCTTCGACCCGAAGCTGGCCCCGCTGTACGCGCAGGCCCTGGTGGGCATGGTGGCGCTGACGGGCCAGTGGTGGGTGGACGCCCGCCGCCCGAAGAAGTCGGAGGTGGCGGCGCACCTGGTGAACCTGGCGTGGCACGGCCTGGAGAACCTGGAGCCGAAGCCGCGGCTCATAGGCCACCGGAAGGTCTGAGCGGGGGGCGGGCCGCGAGGTCGGCGTCGACGCTGGTGTCAACGCCGACAGGTGCGGTCACTCATGGTGATGACGCCTGTCGGTTTTTCGCCGCTACGGTGGAGATGCAGCGCCGATCATTGCGTCCATGGGAGGAATCATGACCGCCGAGCCAGTCAAGCCCGCGCACCAGTGGCCTGTGCCCCCGCAGGACGGCTACACCGTGGACGATCTGTTCACTTTGCCTGGACTCCCGCCTCACACCGAGTTGATCGACGGGAGCCTTGTCTTCGTGAGTCCGCAGCGCGATTTCCACAGCATTGTGATCGACATGTTGGTGACCGGACTGCGCCGCACCGCGCCGGCGGAGGTGAAGGTACGCCGGGAGATGACGGTGGTACTGGACCGCCGCAACGGTCCGGAACCCGACGTGTCCGTCGTTCGTGCCGAGGCGGTCACGAGCCGGAGCGTGACCCGTTTCCAGGCGGCCGATGTCCTGCTGGCCGTCGAGGTGGTTTCGCCCGACTCCGAGGCCCGTGACCACGAGAGCAAACCGCAGAAGTACGCGGCAGCGGGAATCCCGCACTTCTGGCTGGTGGAGATGGCCGGCACGGACGAGCACCCGGTCGTACGGGTCTACGAGCTGGACCCGGTGACGAAGTCGTACGCACTCACGGGGATCCACCACGACCGTCTCAAGACCGGCGTCCCGTTCACCGTCGACATCGACATCACGGGCGAGGCCCTGGACGCCCTCTGATCCCTGGTCCAGCCCGCGCGACGACTCGCGTACCGCTTGAGGGCCCCTCCTCGGCATCGTCCGCGCCCGGGGGCGCGGGCAGTTCATCTGACAGGATGGGCGCTCGCCGACAGAGGAGAGGCCCGTGTCCGCCCGCCCCAGCCTTCTCTACGTGACCGATCTCGGCTACCAGGCCGCGGGGCGGTCCCGCTACTGCGACGAGGACGTCTTCCTGACGTCGCGGCTCCGCGCGGACTTCGACATCGCCGTGTGCCATCCGCTGGACGCGGCGGCTCTGCTGGACCGCTTCGACGCGGCAGTCGTCCGCAACACCGGACCGGTGCTGCGTTACCGGAGCGAGTACGACGCTTTCCGGGCACACGCCCTGGCACGGGGCGCCCGGATCTACAACCCGCTGAACGGACGGGCCGACATGGCGGGCAAGCAGTATCTGCTGGACCTGACGGCCGCCGGTCACCCGGTCATCCCCACCGTCGACCGGCGCCCCGACCTGGGCCTGCTGCCCATCGCCGAGCAGTACGCGGTCAAGCCGAAGGCGGGAGCCGACTCGATAGGGCTCCGTTTCGTGTCCCGGGACGAACTGGACGGTCTCGCCTACGGCGACATTCTGGTCCAGCCGCGCGTCGACTTCCGTTACGAGGTCTCCTTCTACTTCATCGACGACGCCTTCCAGTACGCGTTGCACGCCCCCGACCCCGACCGGCGCTGGGCCCTTGAGCCCTACACGCCCACGGAGGCCGATCTGGTCTTCGCCCGGAGCTTCATCGTCTGGAACACGCTCGACCACGGCATCCAGCGGGTGGACGCCTGCCGCACCCGGGACGGCGGTCTTCTCCTGGTCGAGCTGGAGGACCTGAACCCGTACCTGTCCCTCGGCCTCGTCAGCGACCGGGTCCGCGACGCCTTCGTCACCGGTATGGCGGATTCGCTCCGGCGCTTCCTGGACTCCGGGCGCTGAGCACGGCGAACGCGACGCGCGTGACGCCCGGGTGATCGCCTCGCCGATGGCGAAACCCTTGGGTGTCGGCGCCGTCGGCTCCAGGAACTCCAGGCGGTTGCCCACGGGGTCCAGGGAGAAGAAGCGGCGGTGGCCGGGGAGGTCGGCGTCCCATGTCACCGGGGCTCCCCGTAGCTCCAGGCGGCGGGCGTATGCCTCGATGGCGGTGACGCGCAGGGCCGGGTGGGCCTTTTTCGAGGGGTGGAAGCCGGGTTCGATGCCCAGATGGAGCTGGACCGAGCCGGAGTTGTTGCGGAACCAGCAGCCGCCTCTCGCCGCCAGGGCCGGTGGTTTGGGGATCTCGGTCAGCCCCAGGGCGCCGGTGCAGTACGTGCGTAACGCCTCCTCCGACCCCGGCGGGGCCGCGAGTTGGACGTGGTCCAGGGCTGTCAGCATCCCGTTCACTCCCCCTTGCGGGCGACCGCGAAGAGGCGGCGGAACGGGAAGACCGTGCCGTGGGGGCCCGGCGGGTAGGCGGTGCGCAGGAGGTCCCGGTAGGCGGTGGTGAACTCCTCGGCCGCCGCCGGGTCGTCGGCCAGGGCCGTGAGGACCGGGCGCAGGGCGGTGCCCTTGACCCAGTCGAGGACCGGGTCCTCGCCGGGGAGGAGCTGGAGGTACGTCGTCTCCCAGACGTCCGTCTCGCAGCCGAGGTCCATGAGGCGCGTCAGGTACTCCTCGGGGTCGAGGACGCCGATGGCGCGCACGTTCAGGCGGTCCCGCCAGCGCGGGGCGGCGCACAGCTCGGCGAGGAGGGTGTGGCTGGGGGCCGTGAAGTTGCCGGGGACCTGGAAGGCGAAGGTGCCGCCGGGGGTGAGGGCGCCGGTCCAGGCGGCGAAGGAGTCGGTGTGGTCCGGGACCCACTGGAGGGCGGCATTGGAGACGATCAGGTCGTACGGTTCGTCCGGCGTCCAGCGCGTCGCGTCGCCGGGCCGGAAGTCCAGGGTGCCGCCGCCGGGCGTGGGGCCCGCGTACTCGGCGGTCGCGCGGGCCAGCATCTCGGGCGAGTTGTCGAAGCCGGTGATCCGGGCGGTGGGCCAGCGGCCGGCGAGGAGCGCGGTGACATTGCCCGCGCCGCAGCCGAGGTCGGCGATCCTGGGGACCTTGCCGGGGCCACCGGGCAGGTCGGGGATACGGGCCAGCAGGTCCAGGAAGGGGCGGGTGCGGTGGCCCGCGTGCCTGAGGTACTGGGACGGGTCCCAGGTCGGCGCGGCGGACGGGGACGACGACGGCATGGTGGTGTTCCCTCGCTGGTACGGAGCGGGCGGGCAGGGCCCGGCGGGTTCCTTTCCAGCCTGCACCCCAAAGTCTCTTGACGTCAAGAGACTTCATGTCGAGGGACCCTCTACACTGATCGCCATGGAGGATGAGGTCGACCGACTGGTGGCGGCATGGCGTCGAGAGCGTCCCGACCTCGACGTGGAGCCGCTGGAGGTGCTCAGCCGCGTGAGCAGGCTGGCCCGGCACCTCGACCGCGCGCGCCGGATCGCGTTCTCCGAGCACGGCCTGGAGCCGTGGGAGTTCGACGTACTGACCTCGCTGCGCCGCGCCGGCGACCCGTACCAGCTCTCCCCCGGCCAGCTTCTGACGCAGACGCTGGTCACCTCGGGCACCATGACCAACCGGATCGACCGGCTGGCCCAGAAGGGCCTGGTCGAGCGGTTGCCCGACCCCAGCGACCGGCGTGGCGTGCTGGTCCGGCTCACACCCGAGGGGCGGGACCGCGCGGATCAGTCGCTCGCCGGGCTGCTCGCCCAGGAGCGCGCGATCCTCGCCGAGCTGTCCGGTGCGCAGCGAGGCGAACTGGCGGGGCTGCTACGGCAGTTGACAGCGCCGTTCGACAACGTTCCCGGCTAGACCTCCGGAGCCCTCGGACCCACCGCCCGCGCAAAGCCCCGAGTCCAGTGTCGGCTGGCCGGCCTGGAGCCGTACCGCCATCGCCCGCGACCTGCTCACCGTGATCCGCCACCTGGGCGGCCCGGCCGTGCTCGTGGGCCACTCGATCTCCGGCGGCGCCGCCACCATCGCCGCCGCGCGGGAGCCCTCGCTGGTCACCGCGGTGGTCGAGTTGGCGCCGTTCACCCGCGAGCAGTCGGTCCGCCTCGGCGACCTGCGGGTGAAGCGCTTCCGGCAGGACATGGCGCGGCTGCTCGGCGCGGGCGTGTTCGGCAGCGTGCGGCTCTGGCGCTCTCGTATCTCGGTGTGGCCTACCCCGGCGTGAAGCCGGCCGACCGGGCCGAGCGACTGGGGCGTGTCGACTCCCTGCTGCGTGAGCCGGGCCCGATGGCGGCCCTGCGGGGCATGGGCCGCCGCGCCCCGGCCGACGCCGGCGCGCGGCTCGGCGATGTCCGCTGCCCGGTGCTGGTGGTGATGGGCACGCTCGACCCCGACTGGGCCGACCTTCACGCCGAGGGTTCGGCGATCGTCAAGGCCCTGCCGTGCGGTCTCGGTCGCCTGGAGATGATCGAGGGCGCCGGGCACTACCCGCACGACCACTTCCCCGACCGGGTGGTCCCGCTCGTGCTCGCCTTCCTCCGGTCGGAGGCCGCCCGTGCCCAGGGCCGGTCTGGATCCGGCGGCCGTGGTCGCGGCCGGTGCCGCCCTCGCCGACGAGGTGGGCCTCGCCCGTCTGACGATGGGCCTGCTGGCGGAGCGGGTGGGCGTGCGCGCCCGTCCCTGTACAAGCACGTGGGCGGCCAGGAAGAGCTCAACCGGCGTTATCGCGGCCCTGGCGTTGAAGCAGGCCGCCGACGCCGTCGGGGGCGCGGTCCAGGGGTACGCGGGCCGTGACGCCCTGGCGGCCGCGGCGCGCGCCTTCCGGGGCTTCGTCCTGGCGCACCCCGGCCGGTACGCCGCGACGATCGGCGTGGAGCCGGCCGGGCCCGACGATCCGATGGCCGCCGCGGCTCAGCGGCTGCTGGGCGCGTTCACTGCGGTCCTGCGCGGCTACGAGGCCGGGGAGCGGGACGTGGACCACGCCCTGCGCATGCTCCGCGGTCTCTGCCACGGCTTCGCCACGTTGCAGGCGGCCCACGGGTTCCAGTGGAGCGCCGACATCGACGAGAGCTTCGAATGGCTCATCGCCTTCGCGGACCGGGGCCCGCGCGCCATGTGCGGTGCCCAGGACCCGGAGCGTGTCAGCCCGCCGAGGTGATCTGGCGCGGCACCAGGTCGACCGGTCCGACGCCCGCCCTGCGGGCCAGCGCGACCGCGGCCAGCGTGGAGTGGACGCCGAGTTTGCCCAGCACGTTCTGCATGTGCGTACGCACGGTGTGCGGGGAGAGGAAGAGGCGTTCGGCCACGGCCTTGCGGCCCAGGCCGGCGACCATGCAGCGCAGCACCTCGCGTTCGCGGGGGGTCAGCGACTCGACCAGCCGTTCGCTCTCCGTACGGTGCTTGCGCGCGGCCGTCAGCTCCCGCAGGACGCCGGTGAGCAGCGCGGGCGGCAGATGGGTCTCGTCGCGCAGGACGCCCCGTACGACGGTGAGCAGCCGCTGGAGCGAGCAGTCCTTCGCGACCCAGCCGGACGCGCCGGCCTGGAGCGCGAGTGCGGCGCGGCGCGGGTCGTCCTTCTCGGCGAGGACGACCGTACGGACGGACGGCTGGCCGGAGCGGACCCCGGCGACCAGCGAGATGCCGTCGACGGGCGCGCTCTCGCCGTGGTCCGGTACGGCGCGCGCGACCGGTGCGGGCAGCGCGGGTCCTGCGGGCACGGCCGGCAGCGGGACGGGGCCGCCGTTCGCGTGCCCGTTCGTGAGCCCGGCCGGATGCCCGGTGGGCGTGCCGTGGACGGCGCCCGCGGCGATCGCGCCGAGGTCGGCGTCGACCAGCATCACATCGAATCTGCGCCCTTCCGCCGCCGCGCGGTCGAGGCAGCGCAGCGCGGCGGGACCGCTGCCGGCTGCCGCGACGTCGACGTCCGGCTCGGCCGCGAGCGCCGCTGCCAGCGACTCCGCGAAAATGCGATGGTCGTCCACCACCAGAACCCGGATACGTACCATGGACACCCCCTCAAGGTGGGGAGCGGACGGTGCGGGCACGGCGCCCGTGGTGCGGTGATATGTCAATGGCGCGGCCGCCGCCGCGTGTTGACCGATACCCCGCCCCGGGCGTCGTACCCGCTTGTCTCCACCCCTGATCAGCACCGGCCCCCACCGGTGCATGTGCATCAGCGTACGGGCGTCGGCCGGGAGGGGAAGGAATTTCGCAGAACTCGTTGGCCTGGTTGTTTATGGTGAGACTGATGTTTCGTATCGAGACAGAAGTCGACAAATATCGACGCCTGTTGTTCGGTGAATGATCGATCCGGTGGTCAGACGCGGTGCGCGCCCCGCGACGGGATCGCCGGGAAGATACGCGGCGCCGCGTACCCCGCCGCCGCGAACGCCTCCGTGACCGACTTGGCCGTCGCGTCGGACGTGTCCTCCTCGACCAGGACGATCGCCGAGCCGCCGAAGCCGCCGCCCGTCATCCGGGCGCCGAGCGCGCCGGCCGCCGTCGCCGAGGTGACCACCAGGTCCAGTTCCGCGCAGGAGACCCGCAGGTCGTCGCGGAGCGAGGCGTGCCCCTCGGTGAGGAGCGGGCCGACCGCGCGGACGTCGCCCGCGTCGAGCAGGTCGATGACCCGCTCGACCCGGTGGTTCTCGGTCACGACATGGCGGGTGTAGGCGCGTACGGTCTCGCTCTCGCCCGCCGCCGTCAGCCGGTCGAGGGCGGCGGGCAGTTCCCCGTACGGGATGTCCCGGAGCGCGGGCACCCCGAGCGCCCGCGCGCCCGCCTCGCACCCGGCGCGCCGCTCGGCGTACGCGCCGTCGCCCAGCTCGTGCTGGACACGGGTGTCCACGACGAGCAGCCGCAGCCCCTGCGCGGCGAGGTCGAAGGGGACCTGGCGCTGGGCGAGGTCGCGGGTGTCCAGGTGGAGGGCGTGGCCCTCGGCGCAGCACGCCGAGGCCATCTGGTCCATGACGCCGCACGGCACGCCGACGAAGTCGTTCTCGGCGCGCTGTGCGAGGACGGCCAGCTCGGTCGCGTTCAGGCCGAGTTCGTACAGGTCGTTCAGGGCGAGCGCGGTGACGACCTCCAGCGCGGCGGAGGAGGAGAGCCCGGCGCCGGTCGGCACGGTCGACGCGAGGTGGATGTCGGCCCCGGCGACGGGGTGGCCCGCCGCACGCAGCGCCCAGACCACGCCCGCCGGGTACGCGGCCCAGCCGGTGTCGGAGAGCGGGACGAGCGCGGCGGCGTCGAGCTGGACGATGGAGCCGGGGATGTCGGCGGAGTGCACGCGCAGGACATGGTCCGTACGGCGGGACACGGCGGCGACGGCCCGGTGCGGCAGGGCCAGCGGCATGACGAAGCCGTCGTTGTAGTCGGTGTGTTCACCGATCAGGTTGACGCGTCCCGGGGCCGCCCAGACGCCCTCGGGGGCGGTGCCGTACAGCCGCCGGAACTGCTCGGCCACGGCCGTGGCCGTGTCGCTGTCACCACCGGCCTCGTCCGTCCGGCCACCGGCGTTGGTGCCGCTCTCGCTCACCCTGGTTCTCCTTCGCTGGTCGTGCCTTGGTTCTTGTCGCGTGCGAACGCCCAGGCGTCCGCGACGATGCCCGTCAGGTCGGCGCGGCTCGGGCTCCAGCCCAGGCGGCGGTGGGCGGTGTCGGCCGAGGCGACGAGGACGGCGGGGTCGCCGTCCCGGCGCGCGGCCATGACCTCGGGGATGGGGTGGCCGGTGACCTTGCGTACGGTCTCGATGACCTCGCGGACCGAGAAGCCGTTGCCGTTGCCGAGGTTGCAGATCAGGTGCTCGCCGCCGGTGGCCGCGTCCAGTGCGCGCAGGTGGGCCTCGGCGAGGTCCGCGACGTGGATGTAGTCGCGTACGCAGGTGCCGTCCGGTGTCGGGTAGTCGTCGCCGTAGACGGAGATGGACGGGCGGGTGCCGAGGGCGACCTGGAGGACGAGCGGGATGAGATGCGACTCGGGGTCGTGGCGCTCGCCGGCGGTCGCGCCGGAGCGCGCGGCGTACGCGCCCGCGACGTTGAAGTAGCGCAGCGAGACGGCCGCGAGGCCGTGCGCGACGCACTCGGCGCCGATCATGTGGTCGACGGCGAGCTTCGTGGCGCCGTACGGGCTGGTCGGGGAGGTCGGGTCGGTCTCCGTGATGGGCGTGGAGACGGGCTCGCCGTAGGTCGCGGCGGTGGACGAGAAGACCAGCGTCCGTACGCCGGCGGAGCGCATCGCGGCGAGCAGCGCCATGGAGCCGCCGACGTTGTTCTCCCAGTACTTCTCGGGCTTGGCGACGGACTCGCCGACCTGGGAGGAGGCCGCGAAGTGCAGCACGGCGTCGTACGAGGGATCGAGCCACTGCGCGGCGTCCTGGATGCGGCCCTCGATGAACTCGGCGCCCTCGGGGACCCCGGCGCGGAAGCCGGTGGAGAGGTCGTCGAGCACGGTCACCGCGTGCCCCGCCTCCAGCAGATGGGCCGCGACCACGCTGCCGACATATCCCGCACCGCCCGTGACCAGGTACTTCTTGGCGCTCACTCGCTCGCTACCTCTCGCAGTCGCTCGGCCGCGGCCTCCGGCGGCACATCGTTGATGAACACACTCATGCCGGATTCGGAACCCGCGAGGAATTTCAGCTTGCCGGAAGTGCGGCGGATGGTGAAAAGCTCAAGGTGGAGCGCGAAGTCGTCCCGTCCGGCGGCCCGGAAGGGGGCCTGGTGCCAGGCGGCGATGTACGGCGTGGGCGGTTCACCTTCACCGAAGATCCGGTCGAAGCGCCTCAAGAGTTCCAGATACATCTGTGGAAACTCTGTGCGCGCCGCGTCGTCGAGCCCGCGCAGGTCGGGGACGCGCCGCTTGGGGTACAGGTGGACCTCGTACGGCCAGTGCGCCGCGTACGGCACGAACGCGACCCAGTGCTCGCCGTCGAGCACGATCCGGGACCCGTCCGCGGCCTCCTTCGCCACGAGGTCGTCGAAGAGGTTACGGCCGGTCGCCTCGCGGTGCGCGGCCACGGAGCGGAGCATGAGCGCGGAGCGCGGGGTGACGAAGGGGTACGCGTAGATCTGCCCGTGCGGATGGGCGAGCGTCACGCCGATCTCGGCGCCGCGGTTCTCGAACGCGAAGACCTGCTCGACCTGCGGGAGTTCGGCCAGCTCCGCGGTGCGGTCGGTCCAGGCGTCGAGGACGAGGGCGGCCTGTTCGTCGGTGAGGTCGGCGAAGGAGGCGTCGTGGTCGGAGGTGAAGCAGACGACCTCGCACCGCCCGGAGTCCCCGGCGAGGGAGGGGAACCGGTTCTCGAAGACGGCGACGTCGTACTCCGGCTCGGGGATCTCACTGAGCCGCCCGTCCCGGGACGGGCAGAGGGGGCACTCGTCGGCGGGCGGGTGGTACGTACGCCCCTGCCGGTGCGAGGCGATGGCGACGGAGTCGCCGAGGAGCGGGTCGTGTCGCACCTCGGAGGTGGTGGCGACGGGGCCGAGCGGCCGGCGGTCGGGGGTGTCGCGGACGGCGTCGTCCCGGGAGTCGTAGTAGACGATCTCGCGCCCGTCGGCGAGTCGGGTCGACGTCTTCTTCACTACGGAACTCCCTCGCGCTCCAATCAAACAAAAGCAAACACAAGAAATCACAAATCGACAGTCGAGGTCAAGAGGGAGGACTTCCGATCAAGGGCGAAGAACGGGCACCCGGACGCGTATACGCGACGTATCCTGGTTGCGTGAACGACTCAAAAGACGTGATGATCCGTGTCCCCGACAGCGTCCGCAACCGCCTCGCCGTACTGGCCGAGGCCCGCTCCATCTCCATCAGGGCCCTGCTCCAGGAATTCGCGGAGTCCACGCTCACGCCCGAGGAGCGTGAGGAGAAGGTGGCAGCAACGAAGCGCTACATCGCCGAGCACTTCGGTGTCCACGTCACCGAAGCCGACCTCGAAGCTGCCCGACGCCGGGTCCGCGAGTCGAACTCCGGCCAGGAAACCGCCCCCACGACCGAGCAGCGAGCCGCCTGATGCTCCAGCACTTCATCCTGGACGATCCGACACTGATCGCGCTGGGCGGCGGAAACCACGCGGCATCCAGCCTGATCGTCATCGGCCAGGAGGACCCCCACCTGCGCCTCCTCGTCCCCACGCTGTGCATCGTCGAAGCCGATCGCAAACGGGAAGGAGTCGGAATCCACGCCGGTTCGCTGGACGTGTTACACACCGTCGACCTGGATTTCCCTTCGAGCTTACGGGTCGCTGAACTGGCCCGTGCGGGAGTATCTCTCGGGATCGCGCACGCCGTGGTGACCGCTGCACCGACACTCGACCGTCCGAGCGGCGCGACCATCGCGACGGTCGCGCCCGAGAACTACGAGGGCCACGACGTCACCGTCTCGGACCTCAACAAATAACCCCCTCGGAACACGAGGGCCCCGGCTCTCAATCGATCGGATCCGGGTCCGTCGCCGGATGCGCGCGCGCCGTCAGGACCGCGGCGCGGTCCAGGAGGCCCGTGCGGGCCGCCAGGGCCGCGGCCTCCAGGCGGGAGCCGACGCCCAGTTTCATCAGGACCCGTTGCACATGGGTCCTGGCCGTGCTCGGCGCTATGCCCATGCCCGCCGCGATCAGCCGCGTGTCCTCGCCCTCAGCGACCCTGACCAGCACCTCGATCTCGCGCGGCGTGAGCATCCGCAGCAGTCGCTGGCCCTCGTCGTCCGGCTGCGCCGCCGGGTTGAGCAGTTCCGTGAACGCGCCCTGGAGGAGCTGTGGCGCGACCGCCGCCTCGCCCGCCCGCGCCTTGACCATGGCCCGCTCGACGCCCTCGATGCGCTCGTCGTGCCGTACGTAGCCGGACGCGCCCGCCGCGAACGCCGCCGCGATACCGCGCGGGCTGGGCACCGGGCCCAGCACCACCACCGCCACCTGCGGGCGGTCCCGTTTGATCCGTACGATCGGGTCGAACGCGCCCGGCTCCGCCGGTGCCGCCGTACCCAGCAGGCACACCTCCGGCGCCCTGCTCACCACCAGCTCCGCGACGCCCGCCGTCGGCGCGGCCGCAGCGAGCACCCGGTGCCCCCGCAGCTTCAGCGCGGAGGCGAGCGCCTCGGCCAGCAACCTGTGATCGTCGACCACCATGAGCCGCACGCCCATCGAGCAACCCCCCATCCCCCGCTGGTCCCTGACCCCCCGACCTCTGACCCGGCAAGCTACACGCTTGTTCGACATCGCGCGCGCCTTACCGGGCAGAAGCCCCCCGGATCAGCGAAATTCGTCTGGTTCAGGGCAAGTTGACCTCACATTCGGCCGCTCCGGGGACGCGAAGGGATCACTCCCTGATCACGCGTGAGCGGCCCTGCCGTCACCCGGCGGGGCCGCTCTGTCCGTCGTACGGGCGGGCAGGGCCGCCAGGACCGTGACGCCCGGCGGCGTCCGGCGTCAGCGCGTCGTGAACATCACCGCGAGGAACTTCTTCCGGCTGCTCGACGCGGACGGCTCGCTCAGCATGACGTCGGAGATGAACAGCCGGCCGTCGCTGTACAGCAGCTCCGAGTAGTCCTCGCTGAAGTTGGACTCCAGGTTGTCGAGCGAGTCGTCGGACGGGTTCTGCATCAGCACCGTCTGCTTGAACGTTCCGCCGTCGACGGAGACGATCTGGCCGCCCTCACCATAGGGGGGCCGCTTGTAGGCGATGATGTTGCCGCCGTCCATGCGCAGCGGGGAGATCGTGTACGTACCGCCCGCGTCGGCCCGGTCCGAGGTGGTCTTCCCGGTGGCCAGGTCGTACGAGATGATCTCGTTCGTCTCGCCGTAGTCCTCGCCGTCCGCGTCGTGCTCCTCGGTCGGCAGATAGAGCCGGTCGTTGCCGACCACCAGGCGCTGGCACTTCTCGACCTCGGTGGCTCCGCACTCCGCCGACATGTTCCCCGCCGGGAACTTGGCGCGCAGCTTGCCGGTCTTCTCGTCGATCGAGAAGAAGTCCGAAATGCTGCTGGCGCCGGCCGCGGTCTCGCCCACGTCGGCCGCGACGACGAGCGGCTTGGTGGAGATGATGCCCGCGTACTTGACGCCGACCGGCATCTTGAACGTCGAGACCACGGCGCCCGTGAGCGGGTTCAGGTTCTGGATCGAGACCTGCGGGTCGTCGTACGAGCCGCACTTGCGGGCCGCGACCAGCCCCTCACCGCCGCCGTACCCCATGTCGTAACAGCCCTCGGCGCTGGCCTCCGGCTTCCAGCGGACGGAGCCGTCGGCGACGTCGAAGGCCGCGCCGCCGTCCGTACCGCCCGCCGCGACCGTCGAGCCGCTGAGCGTGACCTCGTTGAAACTCGACTTGCTGTCACCGGAGTTGGAGCCCGTGACGGACTTGCTCCAGAGCAGTTTGCCGGCCGCGAGGTCGATCACGCCGACCTCGGTGCACTGCTGGTAGTCCTTGTCGTTGGCGCGCTTGGCGGGCTCGAAGGCGATCGCGGTCCGGTTGTCCTTGGTGACATGCTTCGTCGCCGCGCAGACCTGGCCGGGCAGCGGGATCGTCCAGAGCCGGCTGTTCTTGTCCCGGTCGTACGCGACGATCTCGTTGACGCCCGTCTTCACATAGGCGGTGCTGGTGAGCCAGGAGCCGCTGACGTCGGTGATGCCGACGACCTCGGGCACCGGGAGCTGGTAGCCGAGCTTCGACTTGGTGTTGGACGGCGCCTTCTCGGTGCCGCCCCCGAGGTTCTTGGTGCCGCCCGAGCCGCCCGTGCCTCCGTCGGCGGAGCCGCCGGACGCGCCGGCCGAGGAGGCGTTCGTCTCGCCGCCGCCGGAGGAGGACGCGTACCAGATGCCGCTGCCGATGATCAGCACGACGGCGACGGCCGCGGCGGCGATGATCTGCGTCTGGCGGTTCGGCTTCCTGCCGCCGCCGGGACCGGCCGGGGCGCCGGGACCACCGGGGCCGGCCGGGGCGCCGTACGGGGGCTGTTGCGCGTACGGGCCCTGGGGCTGCGTGGGGTACCCGTATCCGGGGTGGCCGGGCTGCTGCCCAGGCTGACCGGACGGGCCGGGCTGACCGGGCGGTCCCGGGTAGCCGTACCCCTGCGGGTACCCGTACCCCGGGTTCTGCGGGGGCGGCGTCGGCGCGCCGAAACCGCCGGGCGGCGGGTCCTGCGGGGCGCCGAACCCGCCGGCCGGGGGCTCCTGCGGGGGCGGGCCCGCCGGTGGAGGCGGCTGGTTGGGCGGTGGCGGAGGGGGCTGCGTCATGGCGTACGTACCTCGGGAGATCCGGAGAAGAACGGAGAGGGAGACAGAGGGGGACGGGAGCGAGGGACGGTCAGTCGGCGAAGACCATCATGGTCTTCACCTGTAGTTCCTCTTTGTCGTTGCTCGCGCTGACCCGGCCGCTGGCCAGGTAGAACCGGCCGCCCGCGTAGAGGTACTTCGCCGAGTAGAAGGAGCTCTCGATCTGGGACGTCGACGCCGGGTGCTGCTGGATGACCTTCGGGGCGCCGCCCGTCGGTGCGATCGTCGCGACCGTGCCGCCCTTGTCGTACGAGGCGTCCATGTAGACGAGGACCTTGCCGCCCTCCATGCCCAGCGGCGTCATCGTGCGGCCCTCCGGCGCCTTCGAGCGCCAGGTGGACTTCCCGGTGGCCAGGCTGAAGGCGACGACCTCGTTGGTGCGTGAGGTGCTCGACGCGGGCGCGGTCGCGATGTAGAAGTTGTTCGCGTCGGCGGCGACGCCGACGCAGCCTTCCAGGTTCTGGCCGAAGACGATGAAGCCACCGCCGCAGTTCGGCTGGAACTTGTCCTTGCCGCCTTCGAGCTGCGAGCGCAGGGTGCCGTTCGCGTTGAGCCCGAGGATGCTCCAGGTGTCCTCGTCGCTGTTCTCCACCGAGATGACCAGCGGGTTGACGGAGTAGACCTTCTGGAGGTCCCAGCCCTTCTTGAGCTGGTACGACCACTTGGCCTTGCCGGTGGTCGCGTCCAGCTCCGAGACCCGCTTGTCGTCCAGACCGCAGTCCATGCCGGCTATCAGCTTGGCGCCGCCGGCGAACGACTCGGGCTGACAGTCGCCGTCCTGCTTGCCGAAGAGCTCTTTGCCGTCGCTGACGCGGTAGCCGTCGGAGTTGCTGGAGCGGCCGACGGCGACGGTGTCCCCGCTGATGGCCAGCGTCAGTTCACTGACGAAGTCCCAGTTCCCGTGCTTGGTGACGGCCTTCTTCCAGCCGGCCTTGCCGGTGTTCAGGTCGATCATCTGGAGCTGTGTGCACTTCGCGTCCTCGGAGTTGTCGTCCTTGAACGCGATGACGATCTTGCCGTCGTCGGTCGCCGAGTGGGGCGCGGCGCACACCGGCGCGGCCGTCGGGACCGTCCACTTCTTCTTGCCGTCGCTCGCGGCGTAGCCGACGACCGACTTGTACATGGCCTTGACGACGGTGTCGCCGACGAGCCACGGGCCGTACACGTCGGCGCCGTTGCGCGGCAGGTCCACATCGTTGGTCTGGAGCCAGGCGATCTTGGATTCGCCGTCCTTGCGTCCGGCGTTGAGGTCGTCGTTCGCCTCCCGGCCGCTGCCGCTGCCGTCGCCCTGGTCGACCTCGCCGCCGCCGTCGGACGACGTGGTCGGGTCGGCGCCCTCGCTCTTGCCCGCGACCGGCTGCTTGTCCTGGCCGTCGTCGTCACCGCTGCCGGCGAACCACACACCGCCACCGATGACCAGCAGCGCGGCGACCGCCGCCGCGACGATGACTCCGGGCCTGCCCCAGCTGAAGTTCTTGGCTCCCCCGGAACCGCCGGGGCCGCTGCCGAGGGGCGCGGTGGGCGGGCCGGGGTGGCCGGGATAGCCGTAGCCGGGCTGGGAGTTGTACGGGCCCGGCTGCTGACCGTAGGGGCCGGGCTGCTGGTACGGGCCGGGCGCCTGACCGTACGGGCCCGGCTGCTGGTACGGGCCCGACTGCTGTCCGTACGGACCCGGCGCCTGACCGGGCGCCTGGGGGTAGCCGTAGCCGGGCTGCGGAGCGGGCGGCCGGCCTGGCGGCGTCGGCGGCTGGGCGGGCGCCTGGGGCGGCATCGGCGGCTGGGTCGGCGGCTGCGCGCCCCCGTACGGGGCGTTCTGCGGCGGACCCTGAGGTGAGGAATCCTGTGGAGCTCCGAAGCCCCCCTGCGGCGGCTGCTGGTTGGGTGGCTGGGTCATCAGCGCTTTCCCCCTGTTGCTGCGGAGCACGGCCCGGTCGGACTCCCCCGCGATCCCGGCGGCCGGACGGAGCGGTCGGCCGGAATGGAGCGATTCGGGCGTGGATTCCGCATCGTCACATCAGTCGAGCGGGGCTTCTTTGTATCACTCGGACTGCTGTACGGTACGGGCCGGTCCAGCCCCTGTACCCAAGGGAGGACCGGCCCGTGACGCGCTCGTTATGCGCTCTGCACACCGTCTCTACGCATTCCCCTACGCGTCCTCCGCCAGCTCCAGCCAGCGCATTTCCAACTCGTCGCGCTCAGCCTTGAGTTCACGGAGCTGCGCGTCCAGTTTCGCCACCTTCGCGAAGTCCGTGGCGTTATCGGCGATCTGCTGATGGAGGGTCTTCTCCTGCCCGTCCATCTTGGCGACCTGCCGCTCGATCTTCTGCAGTTCCTTCTTCGCGGCGCGGTTGTCCTTGGCGGAGACCGTTCCCCCGTCCACGGCGGCGGCCGGCGAGGCGGACGCGGCGGGCGCCGGGACGGCGGACTCGACGAGCCTGCGGCGGCGCTCCAGGTACTCGTCGATCCCGCGCGGCAGCATCCGCAGGGCGCGGTCCCCGAGGAGCGCCATCACCTTGTCGGTGGTCCGCTCGATGAAGAACCGGTCGTGGGAGATGACGACCATGGAGCCGGGCCAGCCGTCGAGCAGGTCCTCCAACTGGTTGAGCGTCTCGATGTCGAGGTCGTTGGTGGGCTCGTCGAGGAAGAGGACGTTCGGCTCGTCCATCAGCAGCCGCAGCAACTGGAGCCTGCGCCGCTCACCGCCGGAGAGGTCGCCGACCGGAGTCCACTGCTTCTCCTTCGTGAAGCCGAACTGCTCGCAGAGCTGCCCGGCGGTCATCTCCCGGCCCTTGCCGAGGTCGACCCGGTCCCGTACCTGCTGGACCGCTTCGAGCACCCGCAGCGTCGGCTTCAGCTCCGTGACCTCCTGGGAGAGGTACGCCAGCTTCACCGTCCGGCCGACAATGATCTTCCCGGCCTCGGGCTGGACATCGCCCTGGCTGCGCGCGGCCTCGGCGAGGGCGCGCAGCAGGGAGGTCTTGCCCGCGCCGTTCACACCGACCAGGCCGATCCGGTCACCGGGGCCGAGCTGCCAGGTGAGATGGGTGAGCAGCACCTTGGGACCGGCCTGGACGGTGACGTCCTCCAGGTCGAAGACCGTCCGGCCGAGCCGGGCGTTGGCGAACTTCATCAGCTCGGAGGTGTCGCGCGGCGGCGGCACGTCGGCGATCAGCTCGTTGGCCGCCTCGACGCGGAAGCGCGGCTTGGACGTACGGGCGGGGGCGCCCCGGCGCAGCCAGGCCAGCTCCTTGCGGACCAGGTTCTTCCGCTTGACCTCCTCGGTCGCCGCGATGCGCTCGCGTTCGGCGCGGGCGAAGACGTAGTCGGAGTAGCCGCCCTCGTACTCGTGCACCGTCCCGCCCTGGACGTCCCACATCCGGGTGCAGACCTGGTCGAGGAACCACCGGTCGTGGGTGACGCAGACGAGCGCGGAGCGGCGGGCGCGCAGATGCTCGGCGAGCCAGGCGATGCCCTCGACGTCGAGGTGGTTGGTGGGCTCGTCGAGCACGATCAGCTCGGGCTCGCCGATCAGCAGCTTGGCGAGCGCGATCCGCCGCCGCTCGCCGCCGGAGAGCGGGGCGATGACGGTGTCGAGCCCCTGCGGGAACCCGGGCAGGTCGAGCCCCCCGAAGAGCCCGGTGAGCACATCGCGGATCTTGGCGTTTCCGGCCCACTCGTGGTCGGCGAGGTCGCCGATGACCTCGTGCCGGACGGTGGCGGCCGGGTCGAGCGAGTCGTGCTGCGTCAACACCCCGAGCCGCAGCCCGCCACTGTGGGTGACGCGCCCCGTGTCGGCCTCCTCCAGCTTGGCGAGCATCCGGATGAGGGTGGTCTTGCCGTCGCCGTTACGCCCGACGACGCCGATCCGGTCCCCCTCGGAGACGCCGAGAGAGACACCGTCGAGCAGCGCACGGGTGCCGTACACCTTGGTGACTGCCTCGACATTGACCAGATTGACGGCCATCAACGCTCCTGTACGGGGGAAACTCGACCGGTGGGCCGACCGACGTCCCAGCGTAGTCGCCCCGCGCGGTACGGCCGCCTGCGGTGGTTCACGGCCCCCGCCGCCGCCTTCCGGCCTCTCTTTGCTTGAGGGAACGCCCTCCCGAATATGATCGTGCCCGCCGCACGGTCGCCGTGCACGGCATCGAGGGGGAGGAACGCATGACGTACGACCTCAATATTTCCGCAGGAGACCTGAGAGCCTCGGCCGGGGCGGCGGACACCCTGGTGACGGATCTCCAGCCGCTCCTGAAGAAGGCGGTGGACGACTTGACCACCGCTTCGGATTCCTTACGCCACTGGACCGCCGGCCCGCGGATGGCGGAGACCGCCGAAGGCTGGGGCAGCGCACTCGGCGCGCTGCGCGACAACCTCACCCAGCACGGGCAGGGACTGCGGCTGCTCGCGAGCGGCCGCGACATCATGGAGCAGGAAGTTCTCAGCTCTTTCAGGGGCTGGTGAGGCAGGCGCGATGCCGGAGAACTTCACGCGGTTGTTCACTCAGGATTTCTCGGATCTGGATGCAGCGGTCTCCTCCTGGAAGAAGCTCGCCGAGGCACTGGGAAAGACCCGGACCGACAGCGGCAAGCGGGTGACCGGTCCGCTCCACAAGGCGCAATGGACAGGCATCAGCGCCACCTACGGCTTTGACGCGATGGAGGCCACCGAGAGCAAGCTGGGCACGGCACAGCTCGACGCCCAGTTGATCACCACCGTCCTGGACACCCTCCAGACCAAGATGGAGGCGGCCCAGCGCAGGCTGCGCAACGCGGTGGCCGATGCCGAGGCGGCGGGGCACACGGTCCGGGACGACGGCTGGGTGGAACCGAAACAGGCCCTCGACCCCACGTACCGCAACGACCCCGACTACGCGGGCCTCCAGCAGCAGGCCAACACCGGGCTCGGCGGCTTCCGCGCCCGTATCGACGAGGCCGTCACCGACGCCGAGACCGCCAGCTACCAGGCGGCCGAACTCCTGCACCAGATCGACCCGTTCGACCTGGACAAGCGGTACGGCGGCGCGAACGCCCAGGAGGACGCCGCCCGGGTCGCCGAGTTCGCCGGGATCGACCAGAAGGACATCCCGGACGGCAAGGACCCGAAACAGGCGGCGAAGTGGTGGGCCGGCCTCGGCGAGGACGACCAGCGCCTCTACCTGGCCGCGTTCCCGGACCAGCTCGGCACAGTGGACGGCCTGCCCGCGACCACCCGGGACCACGCCAACCGGACCGTGCTGGACATGAAGCTCAACGACTACGCGCTGCGGGAGGGGGAGCTGGGCTACCACGACCGGAGCAGCTATCGCTCGCTGAGCGCGCTCAAGGACCGTCTGGACAAGACGGACACCGCCCCCGCCCATAAACAGCTCTATCTGCTCGGCTTCAGCACCGAGAAGGACGGCCGGGCCATCGTCGCCGTCGGCAACCCGGACACGGCCAGGCACACGGCGGTGCAGGTACCGGGCACGAGCAATCAATTGGACAACGTGGGCAGCCAGATCGACCGGGCCGAGAAATTGCAGAGCGCGGGCGCCACCTGGGCCGGGGGCGGGAGGAAGGATGTGTCCGTCATTTCCTGGCTGGACTACAACGCCCCGGAAGCCAACTTCGATCCCTCCGATCCTGAACTCAATCTGGGTATCGCCACCAAGGGCCGGGCAGAAGACGGCGCCGAAGGTCTTCGCGACTTCACACACGGCCTCCGGGCTGCTCACGAGGGTGAACGTTCTCATCTGACGGTCCTCGCACACAGTTACGGCTCCACGACCGCAGGAGCCGCGGATGCCGGGGGCCGGGGGCTGGACGCGGACGACATGGTGGTCGTGGGAAGTCCGGGACTGACGGTCGACCGGGCGGATCAGCTCCACATCGACCCCGAGCATCTGTGGGTAGGGGCTGCTCCCGACGACATGGTCTCCAATTTGACGCCTGACTTCGCGCTGGGCGCCGACCCCAAACAGTCCGACTTCGGTGCCCAGCGGATGTACGTGGACACCGGTGGGCACAGCGGCTACTGGGACGACGGCAGTCAGAGCCTGGAGAACCAGGGACGCATCATCGCCGGCAAGACACCGAAAGACGGAGGACCGGGCTGATGGCCCTCAAGCGCCCTTTTTCCTCAACCGTGTTGCGCCGGGGCACCACAGCCCTGGTCCTGACCCTGGTCCTTGGAGGCTGCATGTCCGACAGCGGAATCAACGATCCTCTCCCCCGCATGAGCAAGGAAAAGGCCGAAGAGTGGGCCAGGCACTGGACCGAATCCATGGCGAGGACCGCCCAGGCCGAGATCGAGCCCGAGACCGATCCCGAACTGCCCGCAGCGAACTTCACCAACTGCATCGGCAAGAACGGTGAGTCTGCCGACGACGGAAGATTCACGCTCCGCTACAGCGTGCGGGCCAAACTGCCCAGGGAGCGGCAGGCCGAGGCCATCCGCGCGGTCAGAGACACGCTCAAGGAGAAAGGCTTCGAGATCCAGGGCTACCGGTCGGATCCCAGCAAGGACCCCGCCAATCTGGTGGATGCCAAACACCCGAAGGATCACCAATTCGTCTCGGCTGGAGACCTCGACGACAAACGCATCGTGCTGATCGTGAGCACCCCCTGCCTCCTCCCGCCCGGCGTCAAGCAGCAGGATCTCTGACACCGCCGCAGCGACGACGCTTCACCCCGCCGGTATCCAGCCGGTGGCCCGGCAGTGGCGGCACGGGATGATCACGGATCGGCCCTGGCGCAGGGAGCGGAGCAGGCGGTGGCCGTCGCAGTCTTCGCAGAGGGTGGGTCTCGGAGTGCCGTGCCGCAGTACGGGTGCGGGGAGGCGCCTTATCGCGTGGAGCTTGGCAAGGGCGGTGAGTTGGCGCCGTTCCCACGAGGTGGCGGACCGTACGGAGGCGCGACGGGCGGCCCAGGTCAGTCCCGTGGGGCGGGCCAGATGCACGAGGTCCCCGACGAAGCCCGTGACGTGGCCGGGCATCTCGTGGGCGCGGTCGTACACGACCGTCCCGAACGTCATCCCCTCCCTCGTCACACCGTCCATGCCCGCCGCCCCTCCACCCGTCCCCGCGCCCGCCGACGGCGGTGAAGGCGGGCGAGGGTGAGCAGGGCGTCCCACATCTCCGGCGTCGGCACGGACACCGGGGCGGGGACGGAGATACGCGTAGGCGCCGGGGCGGGCGCGGTGCGTCGCCCGAGGAGGCCGCGCACGAAGCGCTTCATCGCGGCAGCCCCGCCGTCAGGCGGAACCTGGCCCATACGCATTTGGTGAACGCCCCTTTCCGGCAGCCCCAGTCGGCGGCCAGTGCCGCGACGAGAAGCAGACCGCGTCCTCCCTCGGCCTCTTCGGACCAGTCCGTGTTCAGGACCGGGAGTCGGTCCCGGTCGGGGTCGGAGACCTCCAAGACCACCGCGTCACCGTCGACATGAACGCTCACCTCGATCTCGGCGAGCGCCACACGGCAGTGGACGATCGCGTTGGTGACGAGTTCACACACGGCCGACTCGACGTCCGGGGCGAGATGGTCGAACCCCCATTTCTCCAGGGCCGCCCGGACCCGGGCGCGTACGGCCGGCACTTGTCTGCGGCGTTTCGGAACGCGGAAGGTGTCGCGGAGTGGCTCCGCCGTAAGGGCTGCGGGCATGACGTACCCCCAAGCTGACGCACGGTCATTTCACGCCAGGTAGCAGAGTGCTCACGGCGCGTGCCACGAGGCTAGAGCGAGACAAGCAACTTCCACAAGCTCAAACTTCTGCACACGTGCACGGTTACTTCTATCGTGTGACCCGACCCCATGGGGCCTTCAAAGGGGCAGACTTGGGCGCGAGTGAAGAGAGAGGCGACGAAATGCCCGCAGGTGGTAAGCCGACCGTGCGCAGTAGGCGGTTCGGCCGCAAAATGCAGCGCCACAGGGTCGGCGCGGGGTTCGATCAGTCACAGGCTGCGGAGTTCATCCACGGTTCCAGATCCAAGATCAGCCGCATGGAGGACGGAATCACCACGGCCAGGCCTGCGGAAGTCTTGCTGTTGCTGGACCGATACGGCATTACGGACGAAACGGAGCGCGGCCACCTGGTGTGGCTGGCCAAGAATTCCGGCCATCGCGGCTGGTGGCTCAACTTTCCGGAGCTGTCGGAGAGTTATCGCAACCACATCTCTCTGGAGGATGACGCCACGTTCATCCGCGAGTGGCAGACGGTGCTGGTTCCCGGGCTCCTGCAAACAGCGGCGTACACCGAGCAGATCTCCACACTCGCTCCCCACTCGGTCCCACCCGATGTGGTGGCTCAGTTCGTCAAGGTCCGAGAGGCGCGACAGGCGAAGATCGAGGAGGGCGGCACCAGCTACGCGGTCATTGTCTGGGAGCCCGTCGTGACCCTCTCGCTGGTCCCTGACGATGTCCACCGACAGCAGTTGGAGCATCTCCTCAAGGCGGGAAAACGGGGGAACGTCACCCTTCAGATCCTCCCCGTGTCGGCAGGAGTGAAGGCAGGCATCGCCTACCCGTTCTCTTCGTTCTCCTTCGACAGCCAACCCACCGTTGAAGCCGTCGCCATCGAAAACCTTCGGGGCGCGTCGATCCTCGAAGCAACGGACGACCTGACCGCTTACGCCAGTGTGTTCGAACGTCTACGATCAGAAGCACTGTCACCGGATGCAAGTGCCCGGCTCATCCGGCGCGTACTGCGGAGCAGCAAGGAAGAAGCATCGTGAACCTTGAGGTTGCAGGCCCATTCCGGAAGTCGTCCTACTCGGGTCACGACAGCAACTGCGTCGAAGTGGCCCCCACCGCCACCGGCGGCCGTGCCGTACGAGACAGCAAGGACCCCGCCCGGCCCTCCCTCAACTTCGCCCCCGCGCCGTGGGACGCCTTCCTGACGGTCGTCGCCACGGACAGTGGCGAACGTCGCGTCTGAGAGCGCCACATACGACGCCGACGTGCCCCCGGCAAGTACCGACGAGCACCGGGACCGCTTCTGCGGAGTCGAGCCGATCTGCCGCGTACCGACCCGGCACAGCTGCAAGATCGCCCGGCGGCAAGAAGGTCATCACCACCCTCCCGGACCCGGCCGCCGCCCGGGCCCCGGACCGCGTCGACCGTGACTTCGTCGCCCCGGCCCCGGACCGGACCTGGGTCGCCGACTTCACACACGTGGCCGCCTGGGCCCGCGGCGTCTATGTCGCCTTCGGCGTGGACACATGCTCCCGCCGCATCGTCGGCTGGTCGGCCTCGCTGTCGAAAGAGACGGAACTCGTCCTGGACGCCTTGGACATGGGCCTGTGGCAGTGCGATCGCGAGGGCCGCCCACCGGCGCCGGGCCAGCTGATTCATCACTCCTGTGCGGATTCTCAATTCACGTCGTTACGCCTGGCCGAACACCTGGACGCGGCCCGGATCGCGGCCTCCATCGGGGCACATCCCACCCGTCGAATACGAAGCCAACTACTACCGAGCAACCACGTAACCCCAGCTCACAGCCGCACGAAGAGATGGCCCAAGGTATCTGTTCAGCGAAGCTCAGGTTTTGCCGAGCGTGACATGAGTTCCTTGATGGCGTCCTGCGGTGATTTTCCTCCGTGGACGATGCTGACGACCGTCTCGGTGATCGGCATGTCGACGCCGTGGCGCCGTGCCAGATCGAGGACGGACTCGCAGGAGGAGACACCTTCGGCTGTCTGCTGAGTGACTGCGGCCGTCTCGGACACCGTCAGACCACGGCCGAGGTTGGCGCCGAAGGTGTGGTTGCGGGACAGTGGCGAGGAGCAGGTGGCGACGAGGTCGCCCATGCCGGCGAGCCCGGCCAGGGTCTGCGGATTGGCGCCCATCGCGTGGGCGAGGCGGGTGGTCTCGGCCAACCCCCGGGTGATCAGCGCGGCCTTGGTGTTGTCCCCGAGTCCTACGCCGTCGGCGATGCCCACGGCCAGGGCGATCACGTTCTTCACCGCGCCGCCGAGTTCGCAGCCGATGACGTCGGTGCTGGTGTAGGGGCGGAAGTAGGGTGTGTGGCAGGCTGCTTGGAGCCGCTGGGCGACGGCCATGTCCCCACATGCGACGACGCTCGCGGCGGGCTGCCTGCGGACGATCTCGCCCGCCAGGTTCGGGCCGGAGATGACCGCGATCCGTTCCGGCCCGGCGCCCGTCACGTCCGCGATCACCTCGCTCATCAGCTTGGCCGTGCCCAGCTCGACGCCCTTCATCAGGGAGACGAGGACGGTGTCGCCCGCGATGAGCGGAGCCCATGCGGTGAGATTGGCCCGCAGGCTCTGGGCGGTGACGGTGAGGACCGCGACGGCGGCTCCCTTGGCGGCCTCCGAAGCGTCTGCCGTCGCCGTGATACCGCTCGGGAGGGTCACGTCCGGGAGGTAGTCCGGGTTCACGGACGTGGCGTTGATGGTGTCGACCAGTTCGGGGCGGCGCCCCCACAGCGCCACCTCACAGCCCGCGTCGGCCAGGACCATGGCGAACGCCGTGCCCCAGGATCCAGCACCGAATACGGCAATACGAGGCATCAGCCGGTCTACCTGCCCTTCGTGTCGCGCCCCTGGACGGATTCGTCAGGCCGCAGCGGGAGAGGGCGCTTTCTCGCCGCCGGGCCGCCTCAGCGTAACGGCGACGGAGCGCCGGTCTGCGAGGGTGCGTGATCTCGTGCGGGCCTCGGCGAGCATGCTCTGAGTCTGGTCGTCGCCGAGGTGCTGCCGCAGGTCTGCCTCGTGGCCGATCCACAGCCGGTACAGGCGCTGCCACATGGCTGGTTCCCCCGGCCGCTCCTCCTCCGATTCCAGTTCTGGACGAGTCATTCCGAAGTAGCGTCGTCCGCCCCTTGGGGCGGGCGGGGAGGTGTCAGGTGCACCGCACTCGCTGCGCTCGCTCCGTCTCGGCGCATTGAACGGTCCTTCGGATGCCGAGCGCAGCCGCAAGGCGGAGGAGGGAAGCGACGCGGGAGCGGATGGGGTCTCCCCTGGTCGAGCGAAGCCGAGACCTTGGGGATGACCGACGACAACGCCGCGGATGTGCGTGCATGGCACCTCCCCGCAGACGGGACTTCGGAGTGACTCGTCGAGGACCGGCTCCGCAAGGATGAGCGCCATGCTCCACGCACGCGCCTCCCGCGCTCACGCACGCGCGGGAAACACACTGGCCAGCCAGCGCGCCGAGCGCGCCGCGTTCGACGCCTACGACCGAGCCGGCTCACCGGGCGACGAACCAGGATGCGTCTACTGGATCGACCGCGACGAACTCCACGGTTGGGCCGCCACGAATGCCCTCGATCTCCAAGACCCCCGCCGTGCACTCACCCACCACGCCGCCATCGCCACTGCCCACCGGACGGGTACACGCGAACAGCCGCATCCCCGCACCGCCGCTCTGCGCCTCACTCGCGAGGCCGACGCTCATCTCGCGCTCGGCGACATCGACGCCGCCGTGCACACCGCCGACCAGGCAGTACGGACTCTCGGCGGCGTCACCTCCTCGCGGGGAACTACCATCATCATGGGGCTGAAGGACAAGCTTGCCGCCCACGCAACTCCCCTCGTACGGAACTTCCTGGGAAGCGTCTGATCACGCCGCGCTCGCCGATCCCGCAGCCGGCTCCGATGGCCGCGGGCGCCCTCTCCTGTGCCGCGAAACCGCCACCGCCCAACGACTCAGCTGTTTTCAGCCGCTCTTCCGACGGATCGCCCACGATCAGCGACTCGACGCTCAGATGGGACGTTCTTCGCCACGAGTCCGGCCCTTCCGGGACTACGCAAGCACGCGGCGCTCATCGGCGCGGCCTGAGCGCGGGCTCTCCACGTCCATGATCTTCCAGTCGTCGGCGGCAGGCCCTCGAACGTCGCGCCCATCGGCTCGGCCGTCCCTCGAATCCCCTCTCGGCCACGGCTTGATCCACGGCGACGCCTACCCGGACAACACCACCGTCGCACCCTCCGCCGGAGAGGCCGCCACCCGGGCCGTACGGCAGGTTCCCGAGGCCAGCAGCGCCTGGGCCAACTCGTCGGCGGCCTCGGGCGACTTGGCGAGGAACGCCGTCGTCGGCCCCGAGCCCGAGACCAGGGCCGCCAGCGCGCCCGCCGCCGTGCCCGCCGCCAGGGTGTCCGCCAGGGACGGGCGCAGGGCGAGGGTCGCGGGCTGGAGGTCGTTGGACAGGGTGGCCGCCAGCGCGGTGGCGTCGCCGGTGCGGAGGGCGTCGAGCAGCGCCGGGTCGGCGGCCGGGGGCGGTACGGGGGTGCCGGCGGTGAGGCGGTCGAACTCGCGGAAGACCGTCGGGGTGGAGAGCCCGCCGTCCGCGACCGCGAACACCCAGGGGAAGGTGCCACCGGTGTCCAGGGGGGTGAGCTGTTCCCCCCGCCCGGTGCCCAGCGCCGCGCCGCCGATCAGGCTGAACGGTACGTCGCTGCCCAACTCGGCGCAGATCGCGAGGAGTTCGTCCCGCGAGGAGTGCAGCGACCAGAGCGTGTCACAGGCCAGCAGGGCGCCCGCGCCGTCCGCGCTGCCGCCCGCCATGCCGCCCGCCACCGGGATGTCCTTGGCGATATGGATATGGACGGCCGGGTCGATGCCATGACGCTCCGCCAGCGCGAGCGCGGCGCGTGCCGCGAGGTTCGTCGCGTCCAGGGGGACCTGGGCGGCGTCCGGGCCCTCGCAGGTGATCCGGAGCGTGTCGGCGGGCGTCACCGTGATCTCGTCGTACAGGCCGACGGCGAGGAAGACATTGGCCAGGTCGTGGAAGCCGTCGGGGCGCGCGGCGCCCACCGCGAGCTGGACGTTGACCTTGGCCGGGACCCGTACCCGTACCCGCTCCCGGCCGGTCACGCGCCCGCCTCCTTCGACTCCGCGATCCGCGCGAACTCCTCCACCGTCAGCGACTCCCCGCGCGCCTGCGGCGAGACGCCCGCGGCCACCAGCGCCGCCTCCGCCGCCGGGGCCGAGCCCGCCCAGCCGGCGAGCGCCGCGCGCAGGGTCTTGCGGCGCTGCGCGAAGGCCGCGTCGACGACCGCGAAGACCTCCGTCCTGGACGCCGTCGTCTTCACCGGCTCGGTACGGCGTACGAGCGAGACCAGCCCGGAGTCGACGTTGGGCGCGGGCCAGAAGACGGTCCGGCCGATCGCGCCGGCGCGCTTCACGTCCGCGTACCAGTTGGCCTTGACCGACGGCACCCCGTACACCTTGTTGCCCGGTGCCGCGGCCAGCCGGTCGGCGACCTCGGCCTGGACCATGATCAGGGTGCGTTCGATGGTCGGGAAGTGCTCCAGCATGTGCAGCAGCACGGGGACGGCGACGTTGTACGGCAGGTTCGCGACCAGCGCGGTCGGCGCCGGGCCCGGCAGCTCCCGTACCCGCATCGCGTCCGAGTGCACCAGCGCGAAGCGCCCGGCGCGGTCCGGCATCCGGGCGGCGATCGTCGCGGGCAGGGCGCCCGCGAGGGTGTCGTCGATCTCCACCGCCGTCACCCGGTCCGCCGCCTCCAGCAGCGCCAGGGTCAGCGAGCCGAGTCCGGGGCCGATCTCCACGACCACGTCGTCGGGGCGCACCTCGGCGGTGCGGACGATCCGGCGGACGGTGTTGGCGTCGATGACGAAGTTCTGCCCGCGCTGCTTGGTCGGGCGTACGCCCAGCGCCGCCGCCAGTTCGCGGACGTCCGCGGGCCCCAGCAGGGCGTCGGAGGCGGTGGCGGGCGGGGCGGTGGGGGCGTCGGAAGGGACGCCGGAGGGGGCGTCCGGTACGTCGGGCTCAGTGGTGCTCACCCGGTCAGCCTACGGCCGCAGTGCGGCCACGGGCTCGCCCCCCGCTGTACGTAGAGCTTCTTCGCGCGGTACGTCTGCTCGGCGGCCGGGGCGTCCTGGGGGCGTCCGCTGCCGCCGAGGGCGTGCCAGGTCCCGGTGTCGAACTGGTAGAGCCCGCCGTAGCTCCCCGACGCGTCCACGGCGTCCGGCCGCCCGCCGGACTCGCAGGCGGCGAGCCCGCCCCAGTTGAGCCCGTCCGCGCCCGCGACGGACGCCGGCGCCGTCTTCGTACCGACCCTGACCCGCTGGGTGACCGGCGCGCGCACCGTCTGCGTACGGATTCTGCGAGGTTTCTCGCGTACGCCGTTGACGGTGCGCAGCGCGTACGTGATCCGGCGGGCGCCCTGGTGCCCCCGCTGGTCGACGATCTCTGTGCCGCGCGGGAGCGCCGGGTCCTCGGTGCGCACGGTGTCGTACGGGACGGCCTCCTCGCGGGTCTCCTCGCCCGCCGTGACGCGCAGGACCGTGACGACCTGGCCGTCGCGCGGGAAGCTGTCGCCCGGTACGGAGGTGGTGTCCTGGCCGCGCAGGACGATCCCGGCCTCGGCGAGCGCTTCGGCGACGGTCGCCGCGTTCGTACGGAGCGGGTGTTCGCGGCCGTCGGCCAGGAAGGTGAGGGCGCGCTCGGTCCGTACGTCGAGGGCCAGGCCGTGGCGGGCGATGGCGGCGGAGCGCGACACGGAGAGGTAGGCGCCCTCGGCGCGCACCCCGAGCTGGCGCAGCGCGCCGTCGACCGTGCGGGCCGTGGTCCAGACGCGGCGGCGCTGCCCGTCGAGGGTGAGCAGGACGGGGCGGCCGTAGCGGACGACGACCTCGTCGCCGTGGTCGAGCGGGGCGCCCGGCGCGGGGGCGACGATGTCGTGCGGGCCGACGGCGACGCCCTCGTGGGCGAGGAGTTCCCCGACGTCGCCGGCGAAGGTGTGCAGCGTGCGGGGTTCGCCGTCGACGCTCAGCCGTACGCCCTTGTCATGGACGACGAAGGCGGAGGTGCCGCCCGCCAGGAAGGCGACGACGAGGGCCTGCGGGAGCAGCCGGCGCAGCGTCTCGGGGGTCGCGGGGGCGGCGGGGCCGCGGCGCCGGGAGGGAGCGCGGCGCCCGCCGCGTGTCGCACGGTGACTGCCCTGTGCATTGCTCACGACGCTCCACGGGATCCGGTGCGGGATGCCCCCGGACCCTAGCGGAGCTTCGGTCACTCTCCAAAGCGACTCGGCTACCCAGCGTACCCATCCGCACAGGGGTGCGATTCGGCGGGGGGGACCGCTGCGACGCGACCGGGGTTCAGTAATCGAACGCCCGGGCCGTGTTCCGCGCGATCGCCTCCGCCATCGCGTCCTCGCCGATCCCCCTGACCTCCGCCATGGCCCGCAGGGTGACGGGAATGAGATACGGGGCATTCGGCCGCCCCCGAAAGGGCGCGGGGGTGAGAAAAGGTGCGTCGGTCTCGACCAGGACAAGGTCGAGCGGCGCTACGGTGAGCGCGTCACGCAACAATTGAGCGTTTTTGAAGGTGACATTTCCTGCGAAGGACAGGTAATAACCGGCTGCGGCACAAATCTCGGCCATTTCGGCGTCGCCGGAATAACAATGGAAAATCGTGCGTTCCGGAGCGCCTTCCTCCGCGAGGATACGGAGCACGTCGGCGTGCGCCTCACGGTCGTGGATCACCAGCGCCTTCCCGTGGCGCTTGGCGATCTCGATGTGCGCGCGGAAAGAGCGCTCCTGCGCCGCCCGGCCCTCGGGCCCCGTACGGAAGTGGTCGAGCCCGGTCTCGCCGACGGCCCGTACCTGCTCCAGCGCGGCCAGTGCGTCGATCCCGTCCAGCGCGTCGTCCAGCGCCGCGTCGCCACCGGCCTCGCGGGCGCCCTGGCGCGACCAGCCGTCGGGGTCGCCGTGCACGAGGCGCGGCGCCTCGTTGGGGTGGAGCGCGACCGCCGCGTGGACGCTGTCGTACGCCGCGGCCGTCTCGGCGGCCCAGCGCGATCCCTTGAGGTCGCACCCCACCTGGACCACCGTCGTCACCCCGACCGAGGCGGCCTTCTCCAGGGCCTCCGCGACGGAGCCTTCCTGCATGTCCAGGTGGGTGTGCGCGTCCGCGACCGCCACCCGCAGGGGTTCCGGCAGCGGGGGCGGGGCTTGCTTCGAACTCATGGGCGCGATCCTACGGGGGTCCGGCCCGCCGGGATCCGGACGGACCGGAAGGGCGGTACCGGCCCCGCGCGCTCACGGCCGGTGATGGTGCTGGAACGGGTGCAGCAGGTCGGAGAGGTGCCAGTGGTGGTGCCCCTCGGTGGGCTCCCCGGCGAATCCGGCGGGTATCTCCCCACCCGGCGCCTGGGCGGGTATCTCCTCGCCCGGCTGCCCTTCCGTGCCCGCGCCCCCCGTGTTCCCCGTGTCCCCGGCCGCCGGGGCCGGAGGGGCCGCCTTCGCCGTCCCGGAGGTCTTCGCCGGGTGGTGCTGCTCGGTCATCAGCGCCCGCACCGACGAGACCTGCCCGGACCTCATGATGCGTACGACATGGCCGCCGCAGTTCTGGCAGCTCGGGCTGGAGAGCGGGGAGGGAACCCGCACCCCGTCCGTCTTGTACACCACGACATTCCGGCCCGAGCCGTCGACATGATGCTCTATGTCGTAGGCCTGCTCCCAGCCGTGTCCACAGCGCATGCAACAAAAGGCATATGCCTCGTGAACTACGGCGGTGCCCGTGATCTCACTCATGCCAGCTCCTCTCCACTGACCCAGTGGACGCCTTCGAAGGCGGGAGCGCATCAGCGCCTGTCGATTATTGGATGGGTCTTGGCCTTCTCATGTCCCAATGACCCGGCACGCGGTCTGCGCTTTACATTTCACGATAGTCCTTTACCTTTCGCGGGGGCCGTGCGCGCCGCGTTTTTTGACGCGACGACAGCATCGAACACCTCCCGTTTGGGCAGCCCCGCCTCGACGGCGACGGCGGCGATCGCCTCCTTGCGCCGCTCGCCCGCCTCCTCCCTCACGCGTACCCGCCGTACCAGCTCGTCGGCGTCGAGATCGCCGGGTACCGGGGCAGGGGCGCCCGCCACGACGACGGTGATCTCGCCCCGTACGCCCTCGGCCGCCCACGCCGCCAGCTCGCCCAGCGGGCCGCGCTTGATCTCCTCGTACGTCTTGGTCAGCTCGCGGCAGACGGCGGCCCTGCGCTCCGCGCCGAAGACCTCGGCCATCGCGGCGAGCGTGTCGTCGAGCCGGTGCGGGGCCTCGAAGTAGACGAGCGTGCGCCGCTCGCCGGCCGCCTCGCGGAGCTTGCCCAGCCGCTCGCCCGCCTTGCGCGGCAGGAACCCCTCGAAGCAGAAGCGGTCCACGGGCAGCCCGGAGAGCGCCAGCGCGGTCAGGACGGCCGAGGGCCCCGGTACGGCCGTGACCCGGATGCCCTGCTCGACGGCGGCCGCCACCAGCCGGTACCCGGGGTCGGAGACGGACGGCATGCCCGCGTCCGTGACCAGCAGCACCCGCGCCCCGCCCGTCAGCGCCGCCACCAGCTCGGGCGTCCTCGCGGACTCGTTCCCCTCGAAGTACGACACGACCCGCCCCCGGGTGTGCACCCCGAGCGCCTGGGTGAGCCGGCGCAGCCGCCGGGTGTCCTCCGCGGCGATCACCTCGGCGCTCTCCAGCTCGGCCGCGAGCCGGGGCGGGGCGTCCGCGACATCGCCGATGGGCGTGCCCGCGAGGACCAGCGTTCCGGGGGAGGCCGAGCCGCTGGTCGCGGAGGTCGTCGGGGCGGCTGTCGGGGGCGGTGTTCCAGGCGTCGCAGTCACATCCGCCATCCTCGCAGGGCCGGACGCACGCCTCGCACAGCGGCGTTCCCTACGATGGCGCGGTGACCAGTACTGCGCCAGAAGCCCTCCAGGGGCACGACGCCGACGAGAAGCAGCCCTCATGGCCTCAGCGGCTGCGCCGATTCGGCCATGCCCCGCGAGCGGTGACGGGCCTGCGCGAACGCCTGGTGCCGCCCTACACCCGGCCCTCGGACCGGCTGTGGGCCGTGCTCGGGGTGCCGGCTCCGATGACCGAGCGGCTGGTCCGCTGGTCGGCGTGGGGCGGCCCGGCCCTCGTGGCGCTGGTCGCGGGTGTGCTGCGGTTCTGGAACCTGGGCAGCCCCAAGGCGGTGATATTCGACGAGACGTACTACGCCAAGGACGCCTGGGCCCTGATCAACCAGGGGTACGAGGGGAGCTGGCCGAAGGACGTCGACACGTCGATCCTGAAGGACCCGTCCTCCGTCCCGGTACCCGCCGACCCCGGCTATGTGGTGCATCCGCCGGTCGGCAAGTGGGTCATCGGCCTCGGTGAGCAGATGTTCGGCTTCACCCCCTTCGGCTGGCGCTTCATGGTGGCGGTGCTCGGCACGCTCTCCGTGCTGATGCTCTGCCGGATCGGGCGGCGGCTCTTCCGCTCCACCTTCCTGGGGTGCCTGGCGGGCGCGCTGCTCGCGGTGGACGGCCTGCACTTCGTGATGAGCCGCACGGCCCTGCTCGACCTGGTGCTGATGTTCTTCGTACTCGCCGCGTTCGGCTGTCTGCTGATCGACCGCGACCGCTCCAGAGCCCGGCTGGCGGCGGCGCTCCCGGTGGACGAGGAGGGCGTGCTGCGCCCGGACGCCTCGGTCGCCGAGGGGCTGCGCCTGGGGTGGCGGCCGTGGCGGTCGGCCGCCGGGCTGATGCTGGGCCTGGCCTTCGCGACGAAGTGGAACGGGCTCTACATCCTGGCCGCCTTCGCGGTCATGACGGTGCTGTGGGACGTGGGCGCGCGGCGTACGGCGGGTGCGGTACGGCCGTACCTGGCGGTGCTGAAGCGGGACATCGTCCCGGCGTTCTTCTCGACGGTGCCGGTCGCGATCGCCACGTACATCGCCTCCTGGACCGGCTGGATCGTCACCGACAAGGGCTACTTCCGGGACTGGGCCACGACGGCGGGCAAGGGCGGCCACTTCACCTGGCTGCCGGACTGGGTGCGCAGCCTGTGGCACTACGAGTACGAGGTGTACCAGTTCCACATCAACCTGACGTCCGGCCACACCTACCAGTCCAACCCGTGGAGCTGGATCGTGCTGGGCCGCCCGGTCTCGTACTTCTACGAGGACCCGGCCGCCGGCCAGGACGGCTGCCCGGCGTCGACCGCCGGGAAGTGCGCCCGTGAGGTGCTGGCCATCGGCACACCGATGCTGTGGTGGGCGGGCGCGTTCGCGCTCTGCTACGTCCTGTGGCGCTGGTTCTTCCGCCGCGACTGGCGCGCCGGCGCGATCGCCTGCGCGGTGGCGGTCGGCTGGGGCCCCTGGCTCCTCTACCAGGAGCGGACGATCTTCCTCTTCTACGCGGTCGTCTTCGTCCCGTACCTCTGTCTGGCGGTGGCGATGATGATCGGCGCGATCCTGGGCCCGCGCGGCGCGGACGAACGGCGCAGAACGATCGGCGCGGTCGGCGCGGGCGTCCTGGTCCTGCTGATCGCCTGGAACTTCATCTACTTCTGGCCGATCTACACGGGCGAGGCGATCCCGCTGGAGTCGTGGCGCAACCGGATGTGGCTGGACACCTGGGTGTAGTGCCCCCGAGGGGGCGGATCCGGCGGCCGGGCAGCGGTCGCCTCCCCCCGGATCCTGGTGTAGATCTGTCCGTATGGCCCGATTGGCCCGACGACCAGGCGAGCCCCGGCCCTCAACCGGCCCACGGTCCTGGTGGCGGGCCGGGTTCTGGTCGCGCGTCGGGGCATGGCTGCGGAGCCGGCCCTGGCAGCGGAGCCGGTCCTGGCCGCGGATCGGGAACAGGAGCGTCGCCGGGCAGGTCTTCGTCTTCCAGGCCGTGATCGTGCTGCTGCTGGTGGCCGCCGCCGCGACCGCCGTCGTCCTCCAGGCCCACCGGGACAGCCAGCAGGAGGCGACGAACCGTTCCCTCGCCGTCGCCGGGACGCTCGCGAACTCCCCCGGCATCGTGGCCGCGCTGCGCTCCCCCGACCCGACCGCGATCCTCCAGCCGCGCGCGGAGGCCGCGCGCAGGCTCTCCGGCGTCGACTTCGTCGTGGTCACCAACGCGCGGGGCATCCGGTACACCCACCCCAACCCGGCCCGGATCGGCCAGCACTTCGTCGGCAACCTCAAGCCCGCGCAGGAGGGCCACGCCTTCACGGCGCGGAACACGGGCACGCTGGGGCCCGCCGTGTACGCGGTGGTGCCGGTCTTCGGACCCGGCCACAAGGTCATCGGCCTGGTCTCGGCCGGGATCACCATCGCCAAGGTCAGCACCGCCGTGGAACAGCAGCTTCCGGTACTTCTCGGGGCGGCCGCCGGCGGCCTGCTGCTGACCACCGCGGGAACGGTGTTCATGAACCGCCGGCTGCGCCGGCAGACCCACGGGCTCGGCCCGGCCGAGATGACCCGGATGTACGAGCACCACGACGCGGTCCTGCACGCCGTACGCGAGGGCGTGCTGATCGTCGGCGGCGACGGCCGGCTGCTGCTCGTCAACGACGAGGCGGCCCTCCTGCTCGGCCTCCCCCCGGACCCGGAGGGCCGGTACGTCTCGGAACTGGGGCTCTCCCCGGAGACGGCACGGATGCTCACCTCCGAACAGGTCGCCGACGACGAGGTGGTCAACGCCGGGGAGCGGCAGCTCGTCCTCAACCGCCGCCCCACCGACCGGGCCGGCGGTCCGGCCGGCTGGGTGACCACACTGCGCGACTCCACCGAGCTGCGCGCGCTCTCCGGGCGGGCCGAACGGGCCCGCGGCCGGCTCGCCCTTCTCTACGAGGCGAGCACCCAGATCGGCACCACCCTGGACGTGACGCATACGGCCGAGGAGCTCGCCCGGGTGGCCGCCCCCCGCTTCGCGGACTTCGTCACCGTCGACCTCGCGGAACCGGTCCTGAGCGGCAAGGAGCCGGGCCCCCGGGCCGGGGAGGCGCTGCGCCGGATCGCCGTGCACGGGATCGCGGACGACTCACCGCTCTACCGGGTCGGCATGGAGTTCAGCCTCGTGGCGTTCTCCCCGCAGAGCGAGAGCCTGGCCATCGGGGAGCCCGTACTCACCACCGATCTGCGCTCCTCGGACACCTGGAGGCGGCACGACCCCGGGCGCGGCGAACTCCTGCTGGAGTACGGGTTCCACTCCTTCATCACCGTTCCGCTGCTGGCCAGGGGCGTCATGCTGGGGATGGTCAACTTCTGGCGGGCGCGGCGCCCCGAACCCTTCGAGCAGGACGACATCTCGCTGGCCGGTGAGCTGGCCGCCCGGGCGGCCGTGTGCATCGACAACGCGCGCCGCTACACGCACGAGCACACGATGGCGGTGGTGCTCCAGCACAGCCTGCTGCCCAACCGGCTGCCGGAGCAGAGCGCCCTCGACCTCGCCTACCGCTATCTGCCGGCCGAGTCGGGCGTGGGCGGCGACTGGTTCGACGTCCTGGCCCTGCCGGGCGCGCGGGTGGCGCTGGTGGTGGGCGACGTGGTCGGGCACGGGGTGCACGCGGCGGCCACGATGGGGCGGCTGCGGACGGCCGTCGCCAACTTCTCGGCGCTCGACCTGCCGCCCGAGGAGCTGCTGGGACATCTGGACGAGCTGGTCAGCCGGATCGACGAAGAGGAGGAGGACGCGGACGCGCCGGGCGAGGACGGCACGGCGCCCCGGCCCTCCGAGGGCAGGACCGCCGTCACCGGGGCCACCTGCGTGTACGCGGTCTACGACCCGGCCTCCGGGCTCTGCACGGTGGCCCGCGCCGGACACCCGCCGCCCGCCCTGGTCCATCCGGACGGCACCGCCGATTTCCTGGACCTGCCTGCCGGGCTGCCGCTCGGGATCGGCGGGCTGCCGTACGAGACGACGGAGTTCACCCTGGAGGAGGGCAGCCGGCTGGTGCTGTACACGGACGGGCTGGTCGAGGACCGCGCACGGGACATCGACGTGGGGTTCGCACAGCTGCGGGCGACGCTCACCGGGACCCCCGGGCAGGACCCGGACGCCACCTGCGAGGCGGTGCTCCACGCGCTGGTCCCCGACCGGCCGAGCGACGACATCGCCGTCCTCGTCGCCCGCGTCCGCCGGCTCGACGCGGACCGGATCGCCGAGTGGACGGTGCCGCACGACCCGGCGGCGGTGGCCGCGGTACGCGCCGAGGTCAGCCGCAGGCTCACCGACTGGGGGCTTGCGGAGGCGGCGTTCACCACCGAGCTGGTGCTGAGCGAACTGATCACCAACGCCATCCGGTACGCCTCGGGGCCCATCGGGGTCCGGCTGCTCCGCGACCGTACGCTGATCTGCGAGGTCTCCGACACCAGCGCCACCTCCCCGCATCTGCGCGCCGCCGCGGCCACCGACGAGGGCGGGCGGGGGCTCTTCCTGGTCGCGCAGTTCGCCGACCGGTGGGGGACGCGGTACACGGCGCGCGGCAAGGTCATCTGGACGGAGACGGCGCTGCCGCGCGGCGGCTGCTGACACCCTGCGCGCCGGTCCGGGCCTCTGTAGCAGTCCGGTAACGCTCTCCTCCTGTGACTCAACCGTCCCGTAGAGTTCCGAGTCGATGACTTCCTTGAACATGTTCAGATGTTCGAGGGGGCTCCTGGGGAGGGGTGACCGCCACTCATGCGCAGTGGAGCGAAGACCGCCGTCATAGGCGGAGTGTTTCTCGTGTTCGCCGGTGGAGTGGGTTACGGCGCGTACAACGTCTACAACGGGATGACCGGCGGCAGCGCGGACGCGGAGACGAAGTCGGCGTCCAGCGAGGTCAAGACCGGACCGCTGAGCGCCGCCGAGATCGGCCAGGCGTCCAAGGACTTCCTGGCCAAGTGGGCGGAGGGCGGCGACGCGGCGGCCGTCGCGCAGCTCACCAACGATCCGACCGCGGCGACGCCCGTCATCGGCGCGTACCGCACCGAGGCCCATGTCACCGACGCGGTGATCACTCCGGGCCCGGCGGTCGGCGCGAAGGTGCCGTTCACCGTCAAGGCGAAGGTCGAGCTGGACGGCGCGAGCAAGCCCTGGACGTACACCTCGGAACTGACCGTGGTGCGCGGGCTGTCGACAGGCCGGCCGCTGGTCTCCTGGGCGCCGTCCGTGATCCACCCGAAGCTGACCAAGGACACCCGCCTCGAAACGGCGCAGGCGTCCGTACCGCCCATCAAGGCGGTCGACCGCAACGGCGTCGAGCTGACGAAGGAGAAGTACCCGTCCCTCGGGTCCATTCTCGACCAGCTCCGCGAGCGATACGGCAAGGAGGCGGGCGGCTCGGCCGGCGTCGAGCTGACGCTGAAGAGCGACACGGGCGCGGACGGCACCACCGGCCCCGACGCCACCGCCGACGAGAGCCTGCTGACCCTCTCCCAGGGCAAGGAGGGCACGCTGAGGACGACGCTCGACGCGAACGTCCAGGCCGCCGCCGAGACCTCGGTGAAGAAGTTCAGCGAGGCGTCGGTCGCGGCGGTCAAGCCCAGCACGGGCGAGATCCTGGCCGTCGCGAACAACCGTGAGGACGGCTTCAACGCGGCGATGCTCGGCAAGCAGGCCCCCGGCTCCACGCTGAAGATCATGACGGCCGCGATGCTGCTGGAGAAGGACCTGATCGGCGCGGACCGGACCGCCGAGTGCCCGAAGAACGCGATGTACATGGGGCGCACCTTCAAGAACCTGGACGACTTCTCCATCGACGGGCAGCCGTTCTCGCAGAGCTTCGCCCGCTCCTGCAACACCGCCTTCATCAAGCTGATCGACGACGTGGACGACGACGGCGCCCTGACCAAGGAAGCGGCCGAGGTCTTCGGGATCGGCCTCGACAACTGGAAGACCGGCGTGGCGTCCTTCGACGGCTCCATCCCCAGCTCGTCGGGGGGCGAGGCGGCGGCCCAGTACATCGGGCAGGGCACGGTCCAGATGAACGTGCTCAACATGGCGTCCGTCACGGCCACCGCGAAGAACGGCGCGTTCAAGCAGCCGGTCATCGTCTCCCCGTCGCTGGACGACCGGGAGATCGCGACGGCGGCACGCTCGCTGCCGTCGGGCGTGGCGCAGCAGTTGCGCTCCATGATGCGGCTGACGGCGACGAGCGGTACGGGCGCGACGGCGATGGCCGGGCTCGGCGGCGACAAGGGCGCGAAGACCGGCTCCGCGGAGGTCGACGGCCAGGAGACGTCGAACAGTTGGTTCACGGGCTACCACAACGACCTCGCCGCGGCGGCGGTCGTGGAGGCCGGCGGCCACGGCGGCGACGCGGCGGGACCGGTGGTGGCGGCGGTGCTGACGGCGGGGTGAGGGAACCAGGGGCCCGCGGGCAGGGGACATGACGCCGCTCGTCGTGACAGCGGTCCTGACGGCGGCGCTGACCCACGCCACGTGGAACGCGATCGCCCACAGGATCGAGGACAAGCTCGTCGCCTTCACCCTGATCAGCGGCGGCGCGACGGTCCTCGGCGCGGTCATCGCCTGCTTCGTGCCGCTGCCCCTGGCGGCGGCCTGGCCGTATCTGCTCGTCTCCGCGCTGCTGCACGTCGGCTACATGGTCCTGCTCATGCGCTCGTTCACCCTGGGCGACTTCGGCCAGATGTACCCGATCGCACGCGGCACGGCGCCGCTGGTGGTGACCGTCGTGGCCGTCGCCCTCGTCGGCGAGTCGATGGACGCCTGGCAGACGGCGGGCGTCGTGGTCACCTCGACGGGCCTGGTGGGCCTGGCCCTGTGGGGCATCAGGGACGCCCGCGCGACACCGCGGTGGCCGGCGCTGCTGGCCGCACTGGCGACGGGCGTGTCGATCGCCGCGTACACGGTCGTGGACGGCGTGGGTGTGCGCAACGCGGGCTCATCGCTCAGCTACATCGCCTGGCTGCTGATCCTGGAGGGCATCCTGATCCCGGCGTACGCCCTGTACGCCCGCCGGGGCCGCCTCCTCCCCCAACTCCGCCCACACGCCGCACGGGGCCTGCTCGGAGCGGCCCTCTCGACGCTCGCCTACGGCCTGGTCCTCTGGGCCCAGACCCGCGCCCCCCTGGGCCCGGTCTCGGCGCTGCGGGAGTCCTCGATCCTCGTGGGCGCGGTGATCGGGGCGGTCTTCTTCAAGGAGCGCTTCGGCACACCGAGGATCGTCGCGGCGGGCCTGATGGTGGTGGGCATCGGGCTGATGCTGCACGCGAGCTGAGCGCGGCGCGGGTGTTCAGGCCCGCCGTACCGCGCTCACCAGAAGGGTGCCGGCGGCGCGCGGCCCGGCGACCGTGGACGGCAGCGTGTCCACGCTGATCCCGGTGAATCCGGCTCCGTCCAGGAGCTTCACCCAGACGTGCTCCTGGAGCACCCAGCGGCGCATGGTCGTCGCGGCCCCCTCCGGAGTCCTCGCCGGGACATCGGCGGCCACGACGTCCGGCTGCGCGAGGCCGCCACCGAGGTAGTGCGCCAGGGTGGAGAACACCAGCCGCCCACCGGGCTTGAGCGCGGTGGCCGCCACCGGCAGCAGAACCCGCGGGTCGGTGAAATCGAGCGCGCCGAAGACGCTGTACAGCACGTCGTGGGCACCGTCCGCCGCATGGAGATACGGCACGGCCCCGGACCGTACGACGCGCAGGCGCGGCGCGAGGTGGCCGAACAGCTCGACGGCCATGTCGTACTGCGCGGGCGAGGCATCGACGGCGACGACCTGGGCGGGCCCGTACCGGGCGGCGAGATGAGCGGCATGCCGCGCGGCCCCGGCACCGAGATCCCCGACGACCCGCCCGCACAGATCCCCCAGAACTTCCGTCCCGGGACCACTGTCCTGCCCCCAGCTCCAGCGAAACGCATCGGGCACCGCACGGTCGTGCCCGGCGCGGATACGGCCGTAGTGATGCCAGAGGTCCGAGGAGATGGTCGTCACCCACACGATCCTGACGGGCCCGGCCGCGCGCCGGGCCGGTTCCGGGGAATCTCACCCGGGCGTGCGACGTGCGACACGGGCGCTACGGCTCCTCACGGGCAAGGCCCGACCGGAAGGCGGACCAGGCGACGGGCGAGAGCCGGAGCAGCGGGCCCTCGGGGGCCTTGGAGTCGCGGACGGCGACGATACGGGGCACGTTGAGGGCTACCTCTATGCACTCGCCATCCCCGCTGCTGTAGCTGGACTTGGCGAACTCGAAGAGCGACACGGGTGCTACGGCTCCTCACGCACAAGGCCCGACCGGAAGGCGGACCAGGCAGCGGGCGAGAGCCGGAGCAGCGGGCCCGCGGGGTTCTTGGAGTCGCGGACGGCGACGGTGGCGGGGACGTTGAGGGCTACCTCTATGCACTCGCCCGTCTGGTTGCTGTAACTGGACTTCCTGAAGAGGAACATGGTCACTCAGACATTTCTTTGCCGATGCTCTCGATGAGCTGCATGGAACTGTGCGGTGAGAGCGTGACAGCGCACAGGCGCCCGAAGAGGTCCGTGTAAGCCGCGCTTTCCTCCAGCCCTTCGACCCACGCCGTGGACTTGAGGCCGTCCATGTGCACGACGTCCACCGCTCCTTCCTCGGCGAACGAGAGAATGTTGAAGGGACCTCCGACGGCAGGGTAGCCACCTACCCGGAAGGGCAACACCTGAATCTGGATGTGCGGCAGTTCGGCCAGCTCACGCACGTGCGCAAGCTGCCGCATCATCACCTCCGGGCCTCCGACGAGTTGGCGGAGCGCCGCCTCCCAGATCACCGCGTGCACTCGCAAGGGTGCATCACCGTGGAGGCGGGCCTGTCGCCTTCGTCGTACGTCGACAAGTTGCTCGATCTGATCGATCTGCTCCGCCGAGATCCCGGGCACGGTCATGGCGCGGATGTAGTCCGCTGTCTGGAACAACCCCGGGATGACCGAAAGCTGCCAGAGACGCACCTTCAGCGCCACGTCTTCCATGGCGATGTACTCACGCAGATTCCCCGGGTCGAGATCCTTCCACCAGCCTCTCGTTCTGCGGCGCTCGCGATCCAGCTTGGCCAGACCCAGCAACCCCTCGACGACCTCCTCGTCCTCAACTCCGTACAGCTTGCACAACGCCACGATGTCGGGATCCCGGAAGGGCACCCAGCCCCGCTCCATCTTCGCCACCTTGGCCGTGTGAGCGCTGAGCACCATGGCCGCCTGTGACTGATTGAGCCCCACAGCCTCTCTGAAGGCCAGCAACTGGCCACCCAACTGGCGTGCCAGGACTGTTGATACCCGGTTGCCCGCTTTCACGTGCCGGTTCGTCATCACGCGCCCCCTCTCCTCATCGCGCACAGTCTGCAACAGCCATTCGACGCTCAGCAATCACCCGTGCGGGGAGAATTCGTCCCGTGCAGTTGTCCGGGCATGATCGGGCCGCTACGTTCGGTATCCAATCGCTCGCACTGCGGAGCCACGTGGTGGAAGTGCACCGCCCTGCCCTGCCCCGGAACGGGTACGGCCCGGCGGCATCGCCACTGCCATGCGCATCCCCGTACGGGCAGATCCGACCGCACACGGAGGTGCGCGTTCATGACCGCAGCCCAGGAAGTACCAGCCCCGGGGCCCGAGTTCGGGCCCGTTCTGAAGGTGGATTCGCTGGACTACACGCCGGTCGCCGGCAGTGTGTCGCTGGCCCGGTGCCGTACGGGACGGCTGGTGACGGAGTGGGGGCGGCCCGAGTTGTCGTGGTCGGCGGCGTTGCTGGTGAGTGAGCTGGGGACCAACGCCCTGCTGCACGGGTGTCTGCGGGACCGGTTCTTCCGGGTGCGGCTCGTGCTGGGCGCCACGACGCTCCGTATCGAGGTCACCGATCCGCGCGGCGAGCGGTTGCCGGTGGTACGGGCCGCCACCGACCAGGAGTGTTTCGGCAGGGGCCTGTTGATCGTGGAGCAGGTCGCCGACCGATGGGGGGTGGCGCCCCTCACTGTCGGCAAGACCGTGTGGTGCGAACTGTGGGCGCCGCCCGTCAGCGGCCCCGGCGGGCGTTGAGGCGGGCGGCCTGGCGGGTCAGGTGGTCGCGTTCGGCGAGGTTGGGGGCCTGGTGGGCCGCCTCCGTGTAGAGGCGTGCCGCCGTCTCCGGGTCGCCGTCGCGTTCGTGGAGGTACGCCGCCACCGCCGCGTGACGGGGCAGCGAGGCGTCCAGTCCGGCGAGTGCCGCCAGGCCGGCGCGCGGCCCGTCGGCCTCGCCCACGGCGACCGCGCGGTTGAGCCGGACGACCGGGCTGTCGGTCAGACGGGCGAGCTCGTCGTACCACTCGACGATCTGCGGCCAGTCGGTCTCCCCGGCGGTGGGCGCGTCGGCGTGGAGGGCCGCGATGGCGGCCTGGGCCTGGAACTCGCCCAGCCGGTCGCGGGCGAGGGCCGCCTGGAGGATCCGGACACCCTCGGCGATCGACGCGGTGTCCCACCGGCCGCGGTCCTGCTCGGCGAGCGGGACCAGGCCCCCGTCGGGCGCCGTCCTGGCGGCGCGCCGGGCGTGGTGGAGCAGCATGAGGGCGAGCAGCCCGGCCACCTCGGGGTGGTCGACACGGGCGGCGAGCTGCCGGGTGAGCCGGATGGCCTCGGCGGCGAGGTCGACGTCACCCGAGTAGCCCTCGTTGAAGACCAGGTAGAGGACGCGCAGCACGGTGGCGACGTCGCCGGGCCGGTCGAAGCGCACGGTGGAGACGGTGCGCTTGGCGCGGCTGATGCGCTGCGCCATGGTCGCCTCGGGCACCAGATACGCCTGGGCGATCTGGCGGGTGGTCAGCCCGCCGACCGCGCGCAGGGTGAGCGCGACCGCCGACGCCGGGGTCAGCGACGGGTGGGCGCACAGGAAGTAGAGCTGGAGCGTGTCGTCCACGGCGGGCGCCGGCCCCGGCACCGGTTCCTCCTCGACGCGGTCCTCGCGCCTGCGGCGGGCGGTGTCGGCGCGCGTCGCGTCGAGGAACTTGCGCCAGGCCACGGTGACCAGCCAGCCCTTGGCGTCCCGCGGCGGATCGACGGTCCAGACCCGGAGCGCCTCGACCAGGGCGTCCTGTACGGCGTCCTCGGCCGCCGCGAAGTCGGCTCCGCGGCGGACGAGGACGGCGAGCACACCGGGCGTGAGGCTCCTGAGCAGAGCCTCGTTCACCGACGAGGTCACTCCGTGATGGTGGGCGGCGCGGACAGGAACGGACGCACCTCCAGCCACTCGTGGATCGGCCTGCCGCCCGCCCCCGGGGCGGCCGACAGCTCTCCGGCCAGCTCCACGGCGCGCTCGTAGCTGTCGACGTCGATGATCATCCAGCCGGCGATGAGGTCCTTGGTCTCCGCGAACGGTCCGTCGGTGACCGGCGGGCGCCCCTCGCCGTCGTAACGGACCCAGGCCCCCTCGGGGGCGAGCGCCTGGCCCTCGACGAACTCGCCGGTCTTCTCCAGCCGGGCCGCGAAGTCGTTCATGTACTGCATGTGCGCCGAGATCTCCTCGGGGCTCCACCGGTCCATCGGCACGTCGTTGACGGGAGCCGGGGCGCCGCGGTAGTGCTTCAGCAGCAGGTACTTCGCCATGGTGGTTCTCCTCGGTGCTCGTGCGACCCATTGTGGTCGCCTTCACGCCGGGGACGGAGCCGGACGCGGGTTCTCGACATCGCCGCCCGGTTTTTTTTCGGGCTCTTCCGGATGAGCCCGGTGAGCCGTCCCGCGGGTCGCGCGCCGCAGGACGGCCGGAAGCCCTGGCAACGGAGCTACCAGGGCTTTTGGCCGACGCCGCGAGCGTACGTAAGCGTGCGTACTCGGCGGCGCGACTGGGAAAAGCTTGCCGGAGAGTCGTTGGTCAGTACGGGCGGGCCCGCTTCGCGAAGGCCGGGGCCACCTGGTCCTGGGCCACGCGGGGGAAGGCGACCGTGTTCGGGTCGCCGTCCGAGACGTACCAGTTCTTGCCCTCGGCGAGCTTGTCCAGCCAGCGGGACGAGCCGAACTCGGCGTCCGCGTCCTTGGGGCCCGCCGAGCGGATCCGCGGGATCGCGCCGGGCGTGAACGCCTTGTCGAACGGCGAGACCGAGGGGTTGGCGCCCACGAGGTACACCCCGTCGTAGCGGTAGCCCGTGCCCTTCGCGGCGACCCCGGCCTGCTGGGGCATCGCCCCGAAGGGCAGCGCGAGGGAGGTGACCCGGTCCCCGCCCCCGGCGGTCAGGATGGCCTGCTGCCCGGCGGCGATGGCCTTCGCGGCGCCCGCCTGGTCCAGGGAGCCCAGGTTCTGGTGACGGTCGGTGTGGTTGCCGACCTCGTACCCGTTCTTCTTCAGCCAGGTCAGCGCCTTGGCGGAGCCGGTGGCCGAGAAGGCGTCCGCGTTGACGAAGAAGGTCGCCACCGGCTTGAACCCGGGGTGCTTCTTCGCCGTCTCCGCGAGGATGGCAACGGCCGTGCCCGGCACCGGCTTTCCGTCCTGGCCCAGGCGCACCTGGCTGTTGGTCGAGTCGTCGAAGGTGAGGACCACCGGGTGCGTCCCGGCCGGGATGTCGATACGGCCCGTCTGGAAGTCGCGGGCGGTGACCGGAACGTACTTCTCCCGGGCGAGGCGTTCCAGCTCGGCCCGGAAGTCGGCCGGCGTGCGGTCGTAGACGCTCGCCGGCTTCTCGGTGAGCTGGTGGTACATCAGCACCGGCACCTGGCCCAGCTCATTGACCCCGATGCCGGCCGGGTCCTTCACGGCGACGTGGGAGGCCGCCGCCTGCGAGGCCGGCGCCTGCCGCCCTCCGGCGGCCGGTGACGACCCCGGGGAGCAGCCCGAGGCGAGCAGAACGGCGCCTGCCAGGGCGCAGAGCGGTACGAGCGGGTGACGCATGGGGGCCTCCAAGGCGAACGTGTCGCGGCATCCTTACCGGCGGCGGAAGCCCCCGTACCGCATCGTCGCCTGGATGGCGCAGCCACCACGCCGGGGGCGATCGCGGCCGTTCGTGTGAAATCCGGCCGGAGACAGGAGGGGTGACCCGGCGGCGGGGCAATCAATGGAGTCACCACCGAGCGTCGCCGCAGCGGCGGCAGGCCCGGACAGAGCACGAAGGGCGCATGATGGTCACGAAAACGCGTTTCATATCGAATTCCGCCTCCTCCTACCGTCCCCCCCGTCCCGCCCGCCGCCGCGCCCTGATAGCGATGGCCGGGGCGCTCTCCCTCGCCGGGGCCGGTGTCGGAGCCTGGACCTTCCTCACGCCGGGTCCGGGTGTGCAGGGTCTGGCCGACGGCGCCTTCCTCGACGGGCGCAAGGCCGCGCAGGTCACCGCGTACCTCAACGCCAAGGCGGCAGGCCGCAAGGACAAGGTGCACGCGACGCTCGACGGCACGGTGGTTCCCGTCACGGCCGAGGGCGCCCGCCTGAAGCTCGGCCTCCCCCGTCTGAAGGAGGGCCGGCACACCCTGGTGGTGGAGGGCGACAGCAGCCTCCCCTTCGCCTCGTACCAGAAGGTCGTGGGCTTCACCGTCGACACCAAGGCCCCCGAGCTGAAGGTGGCCGACCCCGAGATCAAGAACGTCGCCTCCCCCGTGACCTCCACCGGCAAGGCCGCCGCGGGCACCAAGGTGACCGTCACCGGCCGGGCCTCCGCCGACGCGAAGGTGACCGTCGACGGCAAGGAGGTCTCCGTCGACAAGGCCGGGACCTTCACGGTCTCGGTGCCCAAGGGCATCCCCTCCGTGACGGTGAAGGCCGTGGACCGTGCCGGGAACGCCACCACCAGGACCGTGTCCACCCGGGGGCGCCGCCCCATGATCCGTGCCGCGCACATCACGGCCATCGGCTGGGGCGACAAGACCCTGCACGACAACATCCTCGCGCTGGTCCGCAGCGGCAAGCTCAACGCCGTGGAGCTGGACATCAAGGACGAGGACGGCGAGGTCGGATACGCCTCCCAGGTGGCGTTGGCCCGTGAGATCGGCGCGGCCAAGGGCTACTACGACGCCCGCAAGGCGGTCGCGGAGCTGCACGCGGCGGGCGCCCAGGTCATCGGCCGTATCGTCGCCTTCCGCGACCCCAAGCTCGGCGCGGCGGCCTGGAAGGCCGGCAAGCACGACCAGGTCGTGCAGACCCCCGACGGACAGGCGTACAACGGCGGCCACTACGGCAACCTGTCCTTCACCAACTTCGCGGACCCCGCGGTCCGCAAGTACAACCGGGACCTCGCCGTCGAAGCGGCTCAGCTCGGCTTCGACGATGTCCTCTACGACTACGTGCGCCGCCCCGACGGCCCGCTGTCGAAGATGCGGTTCCCGGGCATCGGGTCCGCCACGCCCGAGCAGTCCATCACCTCGTTCGTCGCGGACACCCGCACCGCGCTGCGCCCGCACGCCACGTACCTCGGCGTCTCGGTCTTCGGCATAGCGGCCACCCGGCCCCTGGAGATCGCCCAGGACATCGGCGCCCTGGTCAAGGTCAGCGACTACATCGCGCCGATGGTCTACCCGTCGCACTGGGGTCCCGGCGAGTACGGCGTCGCCAACCCCGACACCGCGCCGTACGCGATCGTGCAGCGCTCGCTCGCCGACTTCGGCCGCCTGGCGAAGGGCACGCAGACCGAGATCGTCCCGTGGCTCCAGGACTTCTCGATGGGCAGCACCTACGGGCCGGCCCAGGTGGCCGAGCAGATCAAGGCCGCGGAGGCCAACAAGATGCACTCCTTCATCCTCTGGAACGCCGGCGCCCGCTACCAGGGCGCGGCGCTCCAGCAGATCGCCGCGCACTGACGCGCCGCCGCTGGACGGTGTCCCGACGGGCCCGGGCCGGAACTCCGGTCCGGGCCCCGCCATGTCACCGGAGAGCGCGCGTCGATCAGGCGCCGGTGAAGCGCGCGACCTGGTCCAGGGGCGCGCACAGATCGGCGCCGGGGGCGCCTGTCGGGGCGGGCCCCGCACCGGTCCATTCGGCGGCACTTTCGCAACACACCTGATGCGCCGTCCGACGGACCATGATTCGTCGCCTCCGCCGTGGTCTCATCCGACGCGGAGGTGTTCATGTGATGGGCAGAAAATCACAAAAAGAGGTAACCGGATACGACCGGACAGCCACACCACGGCGCCGGCTGCTCACCGCCGCCGCGTTCACGCCGGTGCTGGCCGCCGCCGGTACGGGCCCCGCCCTGGCGGGTGCCCGGGAGACCACAGGCCGAAAGGGCGGCGCGCGGGTCACGACGGCGGAGCCGGTGCGGCCCGTGGCCACCACCCCGGCGGACTGGAAGGGCGTCGCCAAGGCTCTGGGCCGGGCGGGCAGTCTGGTGAACGACGTCATGTACCGCACCCGTTTCCCCCGCCATGACCTGAACGTGGTCTCCCAGGGGGTCAGGGTGTCCCCCGGTCTCGCCCTCGCGTCGCACATCGGGTTCATCCGTTACGCCGACGGCAGCACGCTCGCCATGGGCGACATGGCGGTCACCGAGGACGAGTTGCAGCCGGTGAGCGACGCGCTGATCGAACACGACATCGCCCAGACCGCGATCCACAAGCATCTGCTCGCGCATGACCCGGACATCTGGTGGACCCATGTGCACGTCCACGGCCGGAACCCGATGGCCATGGCCCGCGGTTTCCGCGCCGCGTTCGACGCCACCGCCACACCGCCCGCACGGCCGTTGGAGCCACCACCGCCCCTCGATCTGGACGTCAGGGCCATGGACGACGTGCTGGGCACCGAGGGCGTCAACGACGGCGGGATCTACAAGTCCGTCTTCGCCCGCCGCGAGACGATCGTCGAGTACGGCATGGCGCTCCCGGCGGGGGTGGGTTCGACATCGGCCTTCAACTTCCAGCCCCTGGGCGGCGGCCAGGCCGCGGTCAACGGCGACTTCGTCATGATCGCCTCGGAGGTCCAGACCGTGCACACACTGCTGCGGAACGGCGGGATCAGTCTCGTCGAACTGCACAACCACGCGCTGTCGGAAGAACCCCGCCTCTTCTTCACCCACTTCTGGGCCGTGGGCGACGGCGTCGAACTCGCCAAGGCGCTGCGCCCCGCGGTGGACGCCACCAATGTCGTACCCGTCGAGAACTGAGACCCGACACCCCCCGGCGCCGCCCGGCCGGGCCGCCCCCTCGGCCGGCCGGGCAGCGGGAAGCGGGCCGGCTCCCATCTCGGCCACTTGTCCTACGGGTGGCGGCGGTCCCGGGTGATGAGGGCTCCGTGGCCTTCGAAGCGGCGCGGTCCTCCCCGTACCGCCGGCTGCTCCGCCGGCTCAGCTTGCCCGTTCATCTGATTCGGCGGCATCATCCCCGGCTGCTCCATCCGGCGATGACGCCGCCGCCCGTACCGCCCGCACCAGGGCCTGGGGCCGTGCGTCCGCCGTCACGCCTCTGCGCAGGCCGTTGGTGACGTAGCCGAAGGCGATGCCCGACTCCGGGTCCGCGAACCCCAGTGAGCCGCCGCTGCCCGGGTGGCCGAAGGAGCCCGGGGCCAGGAGGGGGGCGGCCGGGCCGTGGAGCATGAAGCCCAGGCCGAAGCGGGTGTTGACGACGAGGACGCGGTCCGGGCCCGCGGACTCCTCCGTGCGCGCCAGGGTCAGGGTGGCCGGGGCGAAGAGCCGGTGGCCGTCGACCGGGCCGATCATCGCCGCGTAGCAGCGGGCCAGCGCGCGGGCGGTGGAGATGCCGCCGGAGGCGGGGAGTTCGGCGGCGCGGTACACCGGGTCGTTCTCGTCGAAGCGCGGCTCCACGATGTCGAAGGCGCGGCGCGTCAGCGACTCAGGGTTCTGGTACGCCTCCGTCACGGACCGCTTGGGCCGCAGCCGCAGCGCCCCGCCGACCGCCGACGGCTCCTCGATCCGGGCGGTCCGCCCGACCCGGTGGGCCTCCTCCTCGGGCAGCCCGATCCAGAAGTCCAGGCCCAGCGGGCGGGCGATCTCCTCGGCGATCCAGCGGCCGACGCTGCGTCCCGTGACCCGCTTGACCAGTTCGCCGACGAGCCAGCCGTAGGTGTGCGGGTGGTAGCCGTGGTCGGTGCCCGGCTCCCACAGGGGGCGCTGCGCGGCGAGCGCGCGCGGGCCCGACCCGCCGTCCATCGCCTCGGCCGGGGTGAGCGTACGGTCGAGCACGGGCAACCCGGCGCGGTGCGCGAGGAGATGCCGTACGAGCACCCGCTCCTTGCCCGCGGCCTTGAACTCCGGCCAGTACGTGCCGACCGGCGCGTCCAGGTCGATCTGCCCGCGCTGGTGCAGCAGGAGCGGTACGGCGGCGGCGATGCCCTTCGTCGCGGAGTGGACGACCTGCGCGGTGTCCAGCGCCCAGGGGGCCGCCGTCCGCTGCTCGCCGTTCCCGGCACCGGGGTCGGGGGCGGGGTCGGCGTCGCGGGTGCCCGCCCACAGGTCGACGACCTTCCGCCCGTCGCGGTAGACGGCGACCGCCGCCCCGCGTTCACCGAGCCGTTCGAAGTTCCGTACGAACGCGTCCCTGACCGGCTCGAAGCCCGCCGCCACCGTGCCCTGGACGTCCACGCCCGTACCCCTGCCCGTGTCTCCCGTCGCGCCCCGTCGGCACGACCCCCTCTATGGTGCAACGGGCACGGCGTGCGACACGATCCGGCACAACGGGCCCCGGGCCGGAAAGCCGCCGTGAAACCGACTCTTAACCTGGCGTTCGCGCCCGTACGGACCGAGGGTCGAAACCGAACGGCAGCTCCAGCCGATGCGCCCCCATCAGCGCTTCGTCACCGAGGAGTTCACCGGTGGGCCCGTCCGCGACGATGACGCCGTCGCTCAGGATCACGGAGCGCGGGCAGAGTTCGAGCGCGTACGGGAGATCGTGTGTGACCATCAGCACGGTGATGTCCAACGAGCGCAGGATGTCGGCGAGTTCGCGGCGCGATGCCGGATCCAGGTTGGACGAGGGCTCGTCCAGGACAAGGATCTCCGGCTCCATCGCGAGGACGGTCGCCACCGCCACCCGCCGCCGCTGCCCGAAGGAGAGATGGTGCGGGGGCCGGTCCGCGTACGACTCCATCCCGACCCGGCCCAGCGCGGTGACCACCCTGGCCGCGAGTGCGGCGCCGCGCAGCCCGGCGGCGGCCGGGCCGAAGGCCACGTCCTCCCGTACGGTCGGCATGAAGAGCTGGTCGTCCGGGTCCTGGAAGACGATGCCGACCCGGCGCCGGATCTCGGCGAGGTGCCGCTTCCCGACGGGCAGCCCGGCGACCGCGACGCTCCCCGCGCCCGCCGTGAGGATGCCGTTGAGGTGCAGGACGAGCGTGGTCTTGCCCGCGCCGTTGGGGCCGAGCAGCGCCACCCGCTCGCCGCGCGCCACCCGCAGGTCGACACCGAAGAGGGCCTGGTGGCCGTCGGGGTACGCGTACGCCAGTCCGGCCACCTCCAGGGACACCGGAGTCCCCGGAGAGGGCGTCGTACGGTCCTCGCTGCGGCTCATCGGGTCCTGGCTCATAGGGTCCAGCCAAGCAGACGGACCGCGAGCGCCGTCACCGGGAGCGCGGCGGCGTACGCCCACTGCGCGCGCGACGCCGTCACCTCGTCGATGACCGGCATGCTGCCCGTGTACCCCCGGCTCACCATCGCCAGGTGCACGCGCTCCCCGCGCTCGTACGCGCGGATGAAGAGCGCCCCCGCCGACTTGGCCAGCACGCCCCACTGGCGTACGCCCCGCGCCTCGAAGCCGCGCGAGCGCCGTGCGATCGACATCCGGCGCATCTCGTCGGCGATGACATCGCCGTACCGGACCATGAAGGACGCGATCTGCACCAGCAGCGGCGGCAGCCGCAGCCGCTGGAGGCCGAGCAGCAGGGCGCGCAGTTCGGTCGTGGAGGCGAGGAGTACGGAGGCGGCGACGCCCAGCGTGCCCTTCGCGAGGACGTTCCAGGCGTCCCAGAGGCCGGGCACGCTCAGCGGGACGCCCGCCAGCCGGATCTGCTCGCCGGGCACCACGAACGGCATCAGTACCGCGAAGGCCACGAACGGCACCTCGATCAGCATCCGCCGCAGCAGCAGCCCGGCGGGGATCCGGGCCACGGCGGCGACCCCGGCCAGCAGCGCCGCGTACAGAGCGAACGCCCAGACGGCGGTGCGCGGGGTGGAGACCACCACGAGGACGAAGCAGAAGACGGCGGCGAGCTTGCAGTGCGGGGGCAGGGTGTGGACCGTTGAGTGACCGTGCCGGTAGAGGCGGTGCGCGTGGCCGGCGCCCATGTCAGGCGCTCTCCGTCGGGGTGGGTACGGGGGCCGTGGCGGTACGGCGGCGGCGTACCGCCCAGAAGACGCCGCTGCCCACGGCGACCGTGGCGCCCACCCCGATCAACCCGGCGAGGCCGCCCGAGATCCGGGCGTCGGCGATGTCCCTCACGCCGTAGTCGGCGAGCGGGGAGCCGGCGGTGTGGTGCTCGTCCGTCTTCTTGTCGATGCCCTGGTCGGCGGCGACCTTCTCCAGCCCGTCGGGGTCGGCGGAGGCGTAGAAGGAGACGAATCCGGCGAGGACGACGGCGGTGGCCAGGCCCGCCGCCCAGACCGTACGGGTCGGGCGCGCCGAGGGGACCACGGGGGCCGCGGGCGCCGCGTCGACCAGTTCCCCGCCCACCCGCAGCTTGAGCGGCGCGGTCAGCCCGCGCGCGCCGTACACCAGGTCAGGGCGTACGGCGATGACCGCGCCGACCGTCAGCGCGGTGATCGCGGCCTCGCCGATCCCGATGAGCAGATGCACGCCGACCATCGCGGTGAGCGTCCTGCCGAGCGGCACGTCCGACGTGCCGCCGATCGCGTACAGGCCGGTGAAGGCGAGCGCCGCCGCCGGTACGGAGACGAGCGCGGCGGCGAACGACGCCAGGGTCACGGAGCGGCGGGTGCGGGGCAGGACGGTGACCAGGCCGCGGAAGAGGACGTACGCGACGGCGGTGGTCACCACGGCCATGTCGGTGATGTTCACGCCGAGCGCGGTGAGCCCGCCGTCGGCGAAGAGGATGCCCTGCATCAGCAGGACGACGGAGACGCAGAGGACACCGGTGAAGGGGCCGACGAGTATCGCGGCCAGCGCCCCGCCCAGCAGATGGCCGCTGGTCCCCGCGGCGACGGGGAAGTTCAGCATCTGCACGGCGAAGATGAAGGCGGCGACGAGTCCGGCGAGCGGCGCGGTGCGCTCGTCCAGTTCGCGGCGCGCGCCGCGCAGGCTGACCGCGACGGCGGCAGCGGCGACGACACCGGTGGCGGCGGAGACGGGCAGGTCGATGAATCCGTCGGGGACATGCATGGCGCCTGATGATACCGCCCTCTTGCGAACTCCTTGCAAGAGCAGACGTTGTGCGATTTCAGCGACTCCGTCGAAATTCGCGACTTCATCGACCCCGCCGGCTCTGCCGATCCCGCCGATTCCACCGAATCCGCCGATTCCACCGAATCCGCTGATTTCGCCGGGGATCCGATCGAGCCCCTGCGGACCCGCAGCACTTGCGGAGTCCTATATGTACGATTAAGAGTTAAAAGTCCGCCCATGATGAAGGAGGCGCAGCCGATGTCTCCCGTCGTCGAGCAACCGGCCACAGCCCGTGTCGTCACGGACTCCCCCCATCTCAGGACCGTCCCCGTCATCCTCCGCTACGACGGAGCTGATCCGCTCGCCCTGCGTATCGTCTTCCCGCCCGAGGTCTCCCAGGACCGGGACCGCGGCGAGGTGGTCTGGGCCTTCGCCCGGGACCTCCTCGACGCCGGTCTGCGGATGCCGTCCGGTGACGGCGACGTCCAGGTCTGGCCCTGCGGCCGGGCCCAGACCGTGGTGGAGTTCCACTCGCCGGACGGGGTCGCGGTGGTGCAGTTCGACTCCGTCGCGCTGCGCCGGTTCCTGCGGCGCGCGTACGCGATGATCCCGGCGGGCCAGGAGCGCCACGACATCGGCGACGTCCACGGCATCGAGGCCGGGCGCGCGCCCGCGCCCGCCGCAACAGCCTCCGCCGCCACCAGGGCCCCCGGGGCCGCCTCCGGCCCGGCCGGGCCGGCCGGGTCCGGACCGCTGCCCCGCACCTGACTCGGGCCGCCCCCCGACAGAGCGCCCCACGACAGAGCGAGCGGCCCGGCCCGTACCCCCTGGGAAGGGGTGTACGGGCCGGGCCGCTCACCTGCTCCGGCTCCCGTCCCCACGGCGCCGGCGCGGTCCGGGGCCGCCTGCCGCTCAGTCGGCGGCCCCGGAGCTGGAGGGGTTCCTCAGACGCGTACCAGCTCGCGATCCGCGCCCGGACCGCCGTCCGAACCGCCGGAACCGTGCGAGGCGTCCGCACCGTGCTGGTTCAGCGCCTCGCCCTCGACATCCACGTTGGGCAGCGCGCGGTCGAGCCAGCGCGGCAGCCACCACGCCTTCTTGCCCAGGAGCGCGAGCGCGGCCGGGACAATGGCCATACGGACCACGAACGCGTCGACGAGGACGGCGAACGCGAGCGCGAATCCGATCATCTTGATCATCGACTCGCCGGCGCCGATGAAGCCCGCGAAGACGGCGATCATGATCGCGGCGGCCGCCGTGACCACCCGCGCGCTGTGCCGGAAGCCGGTGACGACCGCCTCGGCGGGCCGCTCGCCATGGACGTACGCCTCCCGCATGCGGGTGACGAGGAAGACCTCGTAGTCCATGGCCAGGCCGAAGACCACGCCCACCATGAGGATCGGCATCAGCGCCATCACCGGACCGGTCTGCTCGACCCCGAACAGACCCGCCAGCCAGCCCCACTGGAAGACCGCGACAACCGCGCCGAGGGTGGCGACGACGGAGAGCAGGAAGCCGAGAGCCGCCTTGAGGGGGACGAGCACCGACCGGAAGACCACCATCAGCAGCAGGAACGCGAGGCCGACGACGAGTGCGAGATACGGGACCAGCGCGTCGTTCACCTTCTGCGCGAAGTCCACGTTCATGGCGGTCGCACCGGTGACCAGGACCTCGGCCCCGTCGTCCGACTTGATCGTGGAGCCCGCGTCCCGGATGGAGTGGACCAGTTCCTCGGTCCCGGCCGAGGACGGACGGTCCTTCGGGATCACCGTGATGGTCGCGGTGTCACCGGCCTTGTTGAGGGTGGCGGGGGTGACGGCCGCGACGCCGGGCAGCTCCTTGACCCGCTCGGTGACCTCGGTGGCCGCCGCCTTGGCGTTGTTCTCGGCCTTGCCGTCGACCAGGACGATCAGCGGCCCGTTGAAACCGGGGCCGAAGCCGTCGGAGAGCAGGTCGTACGCCTTGCGCTGGGTGGTGCTGGGCGCCTGCGAGCCGTCGTCGGGCAGGCCCAGCTCCAGAGAGGTGGCCGGAAGGGCCACGACACCGAGGCCGAGGACCGCGGTGACCAGTACGGTGACCGGACGCCGCAGCACGAAGCGCGCCCAGCGGGTGCCCATGTTGGGCCTCGCCGCGGCGTTCTCCCCAGCGGCCGGGTCCGCGGCCCGGCTCTCCATCGCCGCACGGGCCTTGCGGCCGTGCACCCGCTTGCCCGCGAAGCCGAGCGCCGCGGGGACCAGGGTGAGCGCGATGAGCACCGCGAGCACCACCGTGCCGGCGGCGGCGAAGCCCATCTTGGTGAGTACGGGGATGTTGACGACGGCCAGCCCCGCGAGCGCGATCACGACCGTGAGTCCGGCGAAGACGACAGCGGACCCGGCGGTGCCGACGGCCCGTCCGGCCGCCTCCTCCCGCTCCCTGCCCTCGGCCAGCTCGGCCCGGTAGCGCGAGACGATGAACAGCGCGTAGTCGATGCCGACCGCGAGGCCGATCATCATCGCCAGGCTGGAGGAGTTCGTGCCCAGGTCAAGGGGGTTGGCCAGCGCGGTGATCGCGCAGATGGCGACGCCGACACCGACGAGCGCGGTGAGCAGCGGCAGCCCGGCCGCGACCAGCGAGCCGAAGGTGACGAGGAGGACGACCGCGGCGAGGGCCACACCGATGACCTCGGTGATCCCTCCGATCGCGGGCTCCGCCTGGAGGGCGTCCCCGCCGACCTCCACCGTCAGCCCCTGGGCCCGCGCGTCGCCGCCGGTCTCTTCGAGCGCGGCACGGGTCGCGTCGGTCAGCCTCGCCATGTCGACCTTGTACGAGACCGAGAGGTAGGCCGTCGTACCGTCCTGCGAGACGGCCCGCGTGGCGTACGGATCGGTCACCGAGGCGACCTGGTCGGAGCCGCTCTTCAGCTCACCGGTGATCTTCTGGACCTCGGCCTTGTGGCCGGCGTCGGTCATCTTCTCGCCGTCGGGTGCCTTGAAGACGACGCGGGCGGTGGCGCCGTCGGCGCCGGCTCCGGGGAAACGCTGGTCCAGCAGGTCGAAGGCCCTCTGGGCCTCGGTACCCGGTATGGAGAAGGAACTGGCGGTGGCGGTGGACGCGGAGGCCGCGCCGACTCCGGCGAGCGCCAGCAGTGCCACCCACACCAGGGCGACATAGTGGCGGCGCCGGAAGGCGAGCCGTCCGAGCTTGTGGAGGAACGTGGCCACGAGGGCGTACTCCCAGGTCTGTGAAGGGGAACAAGGGCGTGGGGAGCCGTCCCGACGGCGAAGAGCGGATACGCGTCAGGTGCTGCGGGTGCTGCGGTACTACGGGAAGGGGTGAAAAGGGCCGGGCAGGTCAGACACCGAGGGCGGGGAAGACCACGGAATCCAGATACGACCGGAGGAAGGCCGGGTCGGGCGGCAGATCCTCGATGAGCTGCCGCGCGACGAAGGCACCGACGAGCATGTGGATGAGGTAGGGCACGGCCGGGTTGTCCGTGGCGATCTCGCCACGGTCCACGGCGCGCTGGACCATGTCGTGGAACGAAGCGACCTCCGGCTCGATGAGTACTTCCCTCATCGCCTGGAGCAGCTCCGGGTTGCTGTGGACGGCATGGAACAGACCCCGCATCAGCGCGGCGTCCTCCTCCATCTTGTGTTCTTCGGCCAGCGCGGCGATGGCGAGGAAGTCCCCGCGCAGCGAGCCGGTGTTGACCTGCCCGATGTCATGCGGCTTCGTGCACCGCATGGCAGAGGCGACCAGCTCCGGCTTGCTCCCCCACTGGCGGTAGAGGGTGGCTTTGCTGGAGCGGGTGCGGGTGGCGATGGCGTCCATGGTGAGGGCGTCATAACCGACCTCGCGCAGGAGATCGAGCACGGCGTTGTACAGCTCGGACTCCCGCTCCGGCGTGAGTCTGCTGCGTGCCACGATCGACCTCCATCGAACGAAACGGTTTCGTACAGTACGAAGGTAAGCCCGGGCCGAGCGAAACGGAAGTGTTTTCTTTGTGGCCTGGGCCACGCCCTCGCCGCGCCACGTCTCCACACCGCCTCTCCGCGCCACCTCACCGCGCCACCCGCGCCTCAGCCGCCTCACCGCACCGGACGGAGCGGGGAAACGTGCCGTCCCGGAGGCGAAGAGCGCACCAAAAGGGCAGCATTGGGGGGTGAGTGACGAGACCGCGTACCTTCGCTTCCCGCACCTTCACGACGACTCGCTGTGTTTCGTGGCGGAGGACGACCTCTGGGTCGCCCCCCTCACGCCACCCGGACACCGGCCGGAGCGCGCATGGCGGGTGACCGTCGACCGTACCCGGATCGGCCATCCGCGCTTCTCGCCGGACGGCCGCCACATCGCCTATACGAACTGGCGCAGCCTCGATCCCGAGATCCATCTCGCCCCGGTGGAGGGCGGGCCCGCGCGCCGGCTCACCTACTGGGGCGCGACCGACACGCGTGTCTGCGGCTGGACGCCGCCGGACAAGGACGGCGAGTCGCAGATCCTGGCCGTCTCCTCGCACGGCCAGCCGTTCTCGTACTTCGCCTGGGCGTACAGCCTGCCCACGGACGGCTCCCCGGGCGGGGCGCTGCCCTGGGGCCCGGTGACGGACATCGCGATCACGGACCTGCCGGTCACCGAGGCCGCGCCGGGGTCGGCGGCCGGATCGGGGCCGGGGTCCGGGGCCGAGCCGGACCCCGGAGAGCGCCGTACGCTCCTGCTCACCGGGAAACCGCCGCACGAGCCCGCCGCCTGGAAGCGGTACCGGGGCGGCGCCATGGGCCGGCTCTGGCTGCACGGCCAACGGCTGCTGCCGGATCTGGGCGGCCATCTCGACTGTCCGATGTTCGTCGGCGGACGTATCGCGTTCCTCTCCGACCACGAGGGCGTCGGCAATCTCTACTCCTGCCTCCCCGACGGCACGGACCTCACCCGCCACACCGACCACGACTCCTTCTACGCCCGCCACGCCTCCTCCGACGGGCGCCGGGTCGTCTACCAGTGCGCGGGCGACCTCTGGCTGGTGGACGCGCTGACGCCGGACTCGGCGCCGCGCAGGCTCGACGTACGGCTGGGCGGCCCGCGCGCGGGCCGGCGCGGCTACCAGGTCCCGGCCTCCCGCCACATCGACGGCATCTCCGTGGACCTGACGGGCCGGGCGAGCGCGGTCTCCGTACGCGGCAGCCTCTACTGGCTCACCCACCGCGACGGCCCGGCCCGCACCATCGCGGACACGCCGGGGGTACGGGTCCGCAACCCGGTGATGCTCGGCAGCGGCGGCCAGGTCGCGTACGTGACGGACGCGGACGGCGAGGACGCGATCGAGATCGCCTACCTCCCCCGGGCCACCGGCGACCGCCCCCCGCGCCGCCTGGCCTCCGGGCGGCTGGGCCGGGTCCTGGACATGGTGGCCGACCCGGAGGGCACCACCATCGCGGTCGCCGCGCACGACGGCAGGCTGCTGCTGGTCGACGTGACGGACGAGGAGGAGGGGACGGAGGCCGGTACGGCGCTGACACCGGCGGCGGAGGCCGAGCCACCGACCACGGGAAGCGAACCCACCGAACCCACCGAACCCTCGGACGCCACCGCCGACGCCGCCGAGGCCGCCGGCACCGCCGACAACAGCGCCCCCGATCCCGAGTCCCCGTCCCCGTCCCCGTCCGATTCCGAGGCGGACCACGCCCCGGACCCCGACCCCGACCCGGACCCGGACGGTGTCACCGAGCTGATCCGTTCCATCAACGGACCCGTCACCGACCTCGCCTTCTCCCCCGACGGCGGCTGGCTCACCTGGTCCCACCCCGGGATCGGCCGTTCGCTCCGGCAGATCAAGCTCGCCAAGATCGCCGGAAGCTTCGCCCGTACCATCGTCGATGTCACCAACGGCCGCTTCGAGGACGAGAATCCGGTCTTCACCAGCGACGGCCGCTACCTCGCCTTCCTCTCCTGGCGAGGCTTCGACCCGGTGTACGACGTCCACACCGGCGACCTCTCCTTCCCCCTCGGCTGCCGCCCGTACCTCGTCCCCCTCTCCTCCGCGACCCCCTCCCCCTTCGCGCTCTCCCCGGACGGCCGTCCGGCGGCCGGCGGGCTCGATCCGGCCGGCGACGGGCTGGTGGGCGGGATCGACGGGGCGGTCGCGGTGACCGTCGAGGTCGAGGGGCTGGCGGACCGGGTGACCCCGTTCCCCGTCACCGCGTCCAAGTACTCCGCCCTGCACCCGGTCAGCGGTGGTGGCCTGGTCTGGCTGCGCTGGCCGATCTCCGGGGCGCTCGGGGAGACCTTCGCCAACCCCGCCGACATGTCGGGGCGCCCCACTCTCGAACACTTCGACATCGCCCGTGCCCGCAAGAGCGAACTCGTCTCGCACCTCGACTGGTTCGCGCCGAGCGGCGACGGTACCCGCCTCGTCGTCGTGGACGACGGCGAGCTGCGCGCCGTACCCGCGACCGAGCTGGGCGACCTCGACTCGACCGTCTTCCTCGATCCGCGCCGGATCCTGCACGATGTCGACCCGGAGGCGGAGTGGCGCCAGGCGTACGCGGAGGCGGGCCGCATCATCCGGGCGTTCTTCTGGGAGCCTGGGATGTGCGGCATCGACTGGGACGGGGTGCTCGACCAGTACCGTCCGCTGGTCGAACGGGTCGCGTCCCCCGACGAGTTCGCCGATCTGCTCCGCGAGGTCCTGGGCGAACTGGGCACCTCCCACGCGTATGTCTCCCCCGCCCGCCGCGACGAGGGACCGCCGCACTACCAGCGCCCCATGGGCCTGCTCGGCGCCAACCTCGTGTGCCGGGACGGGGATTGGATGATCAAGCGGATCCTGCCCGGTGACTCCTCGGACTCCAAGGCCCGTTCCCCGCTGGCCGGTACGGGGATCCGCGAGGGCGCCGTCCTCACCCATGTGGACGGCCGCGCCGTCGACCCGGTGACCGGACCGTACCCGCTGCTCGCCGCCGCCGGAGGGACCACGGTCGAGCTGACCTTCCGGCCCGCCGAGCGCGAGGGCTCCCCCGCCGTCCACGAGAGCCGGCCCCGCCGGGTCGCGGTCGTCCCGCTGATCGACGAACGGCCGCTGCGCTACCAGGACTGGGTGGCCAAACGCCGTGAGGTCGTACGGGAGATCAGCGGCGGCAAGTGCGGCTATCTCCACATCCCCGACATGGGCGGCTCCGGCTGGGCACAGTTCAACCGGGACCTGCGCCTGGAGGTCTCACGGCCCGCGCTGATCGTGGATGTACGGGGCAACGCGGGCGGCCACATCAGCGAACTCGTCGTGGAGAAGCTCAGCCGCCGGATCATCGGCTGGGACCTGACCCGCGACGCGCAGCCCGTCTCGTACGCCTCGAACGCGCCGCGCGGTCCGGTCGTCGCGCTCGCCGACGAGGCGACGGCCTCCGACGGCGACATGATCACGGCGGCGTTCCGGCTGCTCGACCTGGGGCCCGTGGTCGGCCAGCGCACCTGGGGCGGCGTCGTCGGGATGACGGGCCGGCACCGGCTCTGCGACGGGACGGTGATCACCGTGCCGATGAACGCCGCCTGGTTCGACGCGTACGGCTGGTCCGTCGAGAACCGCGGCGTGGAGCCGGACATCGAGGCGCTGCGCACCCCGCTCGACTGGGCGGAGGGGCGGCACGCGCAGCTCGACGACGCGGTGTGGGTGGCGCTGGACCTGCTGGCCGGGCAGCCCGCGTCGGCCCCGCCGGGGTACGGGGCGGTCCCGGATCTGCGCCGCCCGAAGCTCCCGCCGCGCTAGTGTCATGATCTTGCGTGGTGGATCATGGTCGAGTGGTACCTCGCCATGAACTGCCGCGAGCTGCCAGGGTCCCGTTGAGGGCTGGGAAAGACCGTGTCGGATCGGGCGCGCCGGGCGTCCGCCAAGTCGCTCAAGCCGATCGGGTCGGTGACGTCCTGGCCGGGTCGGTCCTTGACGTGGTGCACCCGCAGCGGGTGCACGGAGGCCCCGTCCCTCGTCGTCCCTGTACCAGGAGATTCAGCGCAACCCTGGGGAACAACGGTCCGACCACGACTTTTTCGAGGCCCGCGGCAACCTTCGGCGCCCCGGCGGCAACCACTCCGTATCTCTTCCCCCACCGTGTCCGACACAGATCGGAAGAATCCATGAGTGAGATACGCAGCACCGCCCGCCACCACAAGCGGCGGACCACCCTGGCCGCGGGTGTCCCGCTGGCTCTCGCCGCCGCCGGCGTCATGGCGTACGGCAGCGGCCCCGGGGCGTTCCGCGCGGACGGGCAGCGGATGGTCGCCGCGACGGCCTCGGCCGCCGCCCCCGCCTGGGCGGCCGATGTGGCGGACGGCTTCGCCTCCGTCAACGCCCTCGGTCAGAACGGGACGTACGGCGGGCGCGACGGCAGGACCGTCACCGTGACGACGCTCGCGGATCTGGAGAAGTACGCCACCGCCACGGAGCCGTACGTCATCGTCGTGGCCGCGGCCATCACCATGGACCCGGTCGGCAAGGAGATCAAGGTCGCCTCGGACAAGACGATCGTGGGCCGGGGGACCTCCGGGCAGATCGTCGGCGGTGGGTTCTTCCTCGGCCAGGGCGTGCACAACGTGATCATCCGTAACCTGACGATCCGTGACGCCTACCAGGGCGTCTGGAACGACAAGGACCATGACTTCGACGGCGTGCAGATGGACGGCGCCCACCATGTGTGGATCGACCACAACGATTTCCGGCGGATGGCCGACGGGCTCATCGACAGCCGTAAGGACACCACCTATGTGACGGTGTCCTGGAACAAGCTGAGCGAGAACAACAAGACGTTCGGCATCGGCTGGACCGAGAACGTCACCGCCTCCCTCACGATCCACCACAACTGGTTCCGCGAGACCGAGCAGCGCAACCCGTCCACCGACAACGTGGCCCAGGCGCACCTCTACAACAATTACCTGGAGGACGTCGCGGGCACCACCATCAACTCCTCCTACGGCAACTACTCGCGCGGCAGCACGAAGATGGTCCTGGAGAACAGCTACTTCCAGGGGATGAAGAACCCTGTGCAGAAGGACGCCACCGCCTCCGTGGTCCAGCGGGGGAACGTTTTCTCCGGCACGAGCGGACGCAACGAGAGCGGCGGCACGGCGTTCGACCCGAAGGCGTCCTACAGCTACACCCTCGACCGGGCCGCCGATGTGCCGGCGCTCCTCAGGGCCGGGGCGGGGCCGCGTACGTCGATCGGAACGGTGAGTGCGACGGACACCACGGCGGCCGCCGCCACCACGATCACCGTGGCCAAGGACGGCAGCGGCCAGTACACCAGCGTCCAGAAGGCCGTCGACGCGGTACCGGCGGGCAACGCCTCCCGCGTCGTCATCCTGGTCAGGCCAGGGACGTACCGCGAGACCGTCAAGGTCCCGTCGAACAAGCCGCACGTCACCATCCAGGGCTCGGGCGCCGGCCGCAAGGACACCGAGATCGTGTACAACAACGCGGCGGGGACCGCGAAGCCGGGCGGGGGTACGTACGGCACCAGCGGCAGCGCGTCCGTCGCCGTCGAGGCCGACGACTTCCAGGCCCGCAACCTGACCATCAGCAACGACTTCGACGAGGCGAAGAACCAGAGCCTGTCCGGTCATCAGGCCGTCGCCCTGCGCACCGCCGCCGACAAGGTCTTCCTCGACGGGGTCATCGTCAACGGCGACCAGGACACCCTTCTGCTGGACACAGCGGCCAAGGACCGGCTCGGTCGGGTCTTCGTCACCAACTCCTACGTCACGGGCAACGTCGACTTCATCTTCGGCCGCGCCAGCGCCGTGATCGACAAGTCCGTGATCACGGTCAAGAAGCGGTGGGACGGCAGTTCGGCCGGTTACATCACCGCGCCGAGCACCGCCGCGGACCGCAAGGGCATCCTCATCAGCCGCTCGACCGTCAACGGCGATGTCTCCTCGGGGAGTTTCTATCTGGGCCGGCCCTGGCACGCGGGCGGCGACGCCTCCCTCGACCCGCAGACCACCGTCCGCGAGTCCACGCTGAGTGCCGCGGTCAAGACGACTCCCTGGACCGACATGAGCGGCTTCTCGTGGAAGGACGACCGGTTCGCCGAGTACAAGAACACCGGCCCGGGATCCGGCTCCGCGAGCGGCGACCGGCCGCACCTCAACGACTCCCAGGCGGCCGGCCAGGAGGTCGCCGACTGGCTGGGCGACTGGACGCCGACGGCCGGCTGAGCGTCCGACCGGCGCGGCGGGCCTCGCGGTCGACGGTGACACCCGCGTCGTGGACGACGGGGGCTTCGGGGGTGCGCAGGGAGAACACCCAGCTCACGCGGGCGAACGAGATCCTGCGGACGGCCCCGGCAACAGAGCCTCCCGCACCACGGCTGAGAACAGCGGAGAAGGCGCACCCGGCGGACCGGGTGCGCCTTCTCCGTACGGCCGTACGGTCACGAGTCGAAGTGGTCGTCCATCTCGTCACGGGCGCTCTGCGCCCTGTCCTTCGCCTGGTCGCCCATGCGGTCCTTGGCGTCGGAGGCGCGGCCGGACGTGTCGTCCTTGTTGCCCGCCTGCTCCTTCTCCTTGGCCTGGTCGGCGAGCTTCTGTGCCTTGTCCTTGAACTGGTCGGCGATACCCATGAAAGGTCAACTCCTGAGGGCTTGAGAGCCTGAAGGCCTGCGTGAAGGCACCCTGAGTGGGGCCTCGACCAGCCTGACACGGGCGGACATTCAGCGCATTTCGATCAGTTACGCTCCGTGCCGGTCCTGGCGCCTCCTCGCGCCGCCTCGTCCGCGGCGCCGCCCGCGCCCACCAGCCCGTACCCGACCCCGGCCCCTGCCAGGCGCGGCGCGAGGCGCCGCATCTCGCGCGCGCCGGCCGTGGCGATCACCCCGGGGATCCAGCCCCGTACCGCCTGTGTCCCGCGCAGCCACCACTGCGCGTACACATGCGGCGAGCGGCGCTCGATCCCGGCGACGAGCCGGTCCACGGCCGGGCCGGGCGGATACGTACGGTTCGCGGGCCAGGGCAGCCGCTGCCGCAGCTCGCGCAGCACGCCGTCGCGGTCGGCGCCGCGCACCATGTCGGTGTCCGTCCAGGACAGATAGCCGACACCGACGCCGACCCCCCGGTGGGCGACCTCGGCGCGCAGGCAGTGCGCGAACGCCTCGGCGCCGGACTTGGAGGCGCAGTACGCGCTCATCATCGGCGCCGGCGTGATCGCGGCGAGGGAGGCGATCTGGAGGAAGTAGCCGCGGCTGCGCCCCAGCGCGGGCAGGAAGGCGCGGGCGGTCACCGCGGAGCCGATCAGGTTGACCTCGATCACCCGCCGCCACGCGGCCGGGTCGGAGCCGTCGACCGGGCCGCCGGTCGCCACGCCCGCGTTCGCGACGACGATGTCCACCCTCCCGAAGCGCTCGACTGCTGCCGCGGCGACCCGGGCCATGGCCGCCTCGTCGGTGACATCGGCGTACCAGTGGCCGCACTCGGTGTGCAGCCGGCCCGCGACCGCCTTCAGGCCGTCCGCCTCCAGGCCGACGAGGACCAGCTTGGCGCCGCGCGCGGAGAGCTTGCGGGCGAGGAGTTCCCCGACGCCGCGCGCCGCGCCGGTGACGACGGCGACCCGCCCGTCGAGGCGGCCGGCCGGCGGACCGTCCCTGTCGTCCCTCATGCGACGTCCTCCTTCGTGTCCGGGTACGCGGTGACCAGGGCCCGTATCGAGGCGGTGACGGCCTCCGGCGCCTCCACGGGTGTCATGTGCCCGACCCCGGTGAGCACGGTGAGCCCGGTGCAGCGGGGCAGCGTCGCGGCGAGCGCGCGGGAGCGGACGGGCGGAGTGAGCCGGTCGTCCGCTCCCGTGAGCACGGCGGCGGGGACGCGCAGCTCCCGTACCTCGGCGTCGAGATCGAGCGTGCCGAGCACCTTCGCCCAGGCGGCCCGGACGACGCGCGGGCAGGCGTGCACGACCCTGGCGCACTCCGCGACCCGGGCGGGCGCGGCGCCCGCGCCCATCGTCCCGTACCGCAACAGCCTCTTCGAGAGCAGCGTGACGGGCCCCAGCGGGAGGGAGGAGGCGAGCAGTGCGGCCGTGATCCGGGTCCGTACGGGTCCGGCGCGCAGCGGGACCACCCGGGAGTCGGCGACCAGCCGCGAGCTGCCCGTGCTGCACAGCAGGACAGCGGCGGCGTGCTCCTGGAAGGCGGGTCTGCGGGCGGCGGCCATCAGGGTCATGCCGCCCATGGAGTGCCCGGCGAGCACCGCACGCTCGCCGGGCGCGAGGGTGAGGCGCAGTACGGCCTCCAGGTCGTCGGCGAGGGCGCCGGTGCCGTATCCGGCGGAGTGCGCGGGGTCGGGCACCGCCGACCGGCCGTGCCCGCGCTGGTCGTAGACGATCACCCGGTGGTCGGCGGCCAGCTCCGCGAGCTGCGCGGACCAGAAGCTGACCGAGCAGGCCCAGCCGTGTATGAGGACGACGGCGGGGCGTCCTGGCTCACCGTGGACCTCGACGTGGAGCCGGGTGCCGTCGGCCGAGACGGCGGTCAGTTCGCGTTCCCTGGGCGGCCGTGTCATCGCGCGGTCTCCTTCTTCCTCGTCGTCGCGGCTCGCTGTCCCGGCACACCGGGTCCTGGCACACCGGCGCGGCTCACCTCGTACTCGGCGAGGTCGACCCGCCGGGTGGCGCGCCGGAACTCGCCCGTGGTGCCGGGCCAGATGGTGGTGTTGCGGCCGCCCGCGTCCAGGTACCAGCTCGTACAGCCGCCGGTGTTCCACACGGTGCGCCGCATGCGTTCCTGCACCCGCCGGTTCCAGGCGTCCACGGCGGCGGGGCGCGGGGTCAGGACGGCGCGGCCGGTTCCGCCGCGCCCGCCCAGACCGTCCAACTGCCGCAGGTAGTCGGCCAGATAGGCGAGCTGCGCCTCGATCATCAGGATCATCGAGGAGTTGCCGAGGCCGGTGTTGGGGCCGATGATCGTCATCCAGTTGGGGAAGCCGACGGCGGTCGCGCCGCGCAGCGACGCCATGCCGTCCTTCCACGACTCGGCGAGCGTGATGCCGCCCTCGCCCACCACCCGTTCGGCGATCGGCATGTCGGTGACGTGGAAGCCGGTGCCGAAGACGATGGCGTCCGCCTCCGTCTCCGTACCGTCGGCCGCGACGAGTGTGGAGCCGCGCACCTCGGCCAGCCCGGAGGCGACGAGATCCACGTGGGGGCGGGCGAGCGCCGGGTAGTAGGAGCTGGAGAGCAGGATGCGCTTGCAGCCGATGCGGTACGAGGGCGTCAGCCTGGCCCGGAGTGCCGGATCCTTGATCGCCCGTGCGATGTTGGCCTTGGCCAGGGACTCGACGAGCCCGAGTTCGTCCGGCCGCTTGGTGAACGCCTGGATCTGCAACTCCCTGATGCCCCAGAGCAGTTGGCGGCGTACGGCGCCGGTGAAGGGCAGCGCGCGGTGCAGGGCGCGCTCGGCGTCGGAGATCGCCCGGTCGACGCGTGGCATCACCCAGGGCGGGGTCCGCTGGAACAGCGTCAGCCGCGCCACCTCGGACTGGATCGCGGGCACGATCTGGATCGCGGAGGCGCCGGTGCCGACCACGGCGACGCGCTTGCCGCGCAGGTCGTAGCCGTGATCCCAGCGCGCCGAGTGGAAGACCTTGCCGGGGAAGCCGTCGAGCCCGGGGATCTCCGGGATCCTGGGGTCGGAGAGCGGCCCGGTCGCGGAGACGACGACCTCGGCGGTGAAGGCCCCCCGCGAGGTCTCGATCTCCCAGTGCGCGGCGTCGCCGTCCCAGCGCATCAGCCGCACCTCGTGGCCGAGCCGCAGATGGGGCCGGAGCCCGAAGGTGTCGGCGACATGCTCCAGGTACGCCCTGATGTGGCGCTGGCCGGAGAAGGTGCGCGGCCAGTCGGGGTTGGGCGCGAAGGAGAACGAGTAGAGGTGCGAGGGTACGTCGCAGGCGCACCCCGGGTAGCTGTTGTCCCGCCAGGCCCCGCCGACGGTGTCGGCGCGCTCCAGGACGACGAAGTCGGTGATGCCCTCCCGGCGCAGCCGGACCGCGGCACCCAGCCCGCCGAACCCGGATCCGATCACCGCCACCCGCACCTGCCGGCGTTCATGCCGGTCCGTGACCATCCTGACCACCTCTCCCAGCCGTATCCACCGCACACACTCATCACGCCAGCAATCACTGGCATGGTGGTGAGGGTAGAGCAGCGGGCTACCCGTGGGTAGGGGGTGGACCGAAACAAGTTACCGGCGGTACGTCATAGGCTGCCCGCCATGGAATACCGCATGGAGGAGCTGGCCCGCGCCGCGGGCATCACCGTGCGCACCGTGCGCTTCTACCGCGAACGCGGCCTCCTGCCGCCACCCCGGCGCGAGGGCAGGATCGCCTGGTACGACGACCACCACCTGGCCCGGCTCCGTACCGTCGCGGCCCTGCTGGAGCGCGGCCACACCCTCACCGGCATCGCGGACCTCGCCACCGCCTTCGAGAGCGGACGCGACGTCGGCGAGGTCCTGGGGCTCGGCACCCCGACGGAGGAGACGCCCGTACGGCTCTCCCCGGAGGAACTGGCGGACTACTTCGAGGACGAGGTCACCCCTTCGAGCCTGGCCACGGCGCTGGAACTCGGCTACCTCGCCACGGACGGCGACGAGATAGTCCACATCAGCCGCCGGCTGCTGGACGTCTCCTCGTCGCTGGTCCGCGAGGGCGTCCCCCTCGCCGCCGTCCTGGAGACGGCGCGCCGGGTCCGCGCCCACGCGGACGCGCTGGCGGACCTCTTCGCCACCACGCTCGACACCCACGCCCCCGCCGCGGACCCGGCGAAGCTGCGCCCACTGGCCCGGAGCGTGGTGGAGGCGGAACTCTCCATGGCCCTCGACCGCCGCCTCCGCCAGGGACCGCCGGCCACCTGACGCGGCGGCGGTCCCGCGTCCGCAAGCCCGCGCCACGGGTCCCGGCACAGGTCCGCCGCCTCAGGTCCGCCGCTACAGGTCGTACACCGCCGTCACCGGCGCGTGGTCGCTCCACCGCTCCGCGTGGCTCGCCGCCCGCTCCACGTACGCCTTCACCGCGCGCGCCGCCAGACCCGGCGTCGCGATCTGGTAGTCGATGCGCCAGCCCGCGTCGTTGTCGAAGGCCCGGCCGCGGTACGACCACCACGAGTACGGGCCGTCCTGGTCCGGATGCAGGGCGCGTACGACATCGACGTACCCGGGACCCGGCTCCTCGAAGACCCGGGTCAGCCAGGCGCGCTCCTCGGGGAGGAAGCCGGAGGACTTGCGGTTGGCCTTCCAGTTCTTGAGGTCCGACTCCTGGTGGGCGATGTTCCAGTCGCCGCAGACGACGACCTCGCGCCCGTCGGCCGCCGCGCGCCGGCGCAGCTCCTCCAGGTACGGCAGGAACGCGTCCATGAAGCGGATCTTCTCGTCCTGCCGCTCCGTGCCGACCTCGCCCGAGGGCAGATAGAGGCTCGCGACGGTGACCCCGGGCAGGTCGATCTCCGCGTACCGCCCGCTCGCGTCGAACTCCTCGCTGCCGAACCCGATCCGGGTGGCCTCCGGCTCCCGGCGCGCGTAGAGCGAGACGCCCGCCCGGCCCTTGGCGGTGGCGGGGGCGTGCAGGACGTGCCAGCCCTCGGGCGCCCGTACGGCGTCGGGGAGCTGCTGGGGCTCGGCCCGTACCTCCTGGAGGCAGACCACATCGGCGGAGGTGGTGGCCAGCCACTCCACGAAGCCCTTCTTCGCGGCGGCACGCAGCCCATTCACATTCACGCTGGTCACGGTGTACAAAACATCATCTTCCGTCGCACGTCGCACAGAACAGACGGGCAGCCTATCCGGCCACCCCCTGGAAGACTCCCGCACCTCCCGCTAGTCTGAATTCGAACTAGTCGAGATTTCCAGCTACTCGACAACCCCAGGACTCGACCCACGACCGCATGACTCGATCCACGGACGAAGGGAGGCCGTATGCCGGGCAAACCGGTGGACTGGCAGGCGGGCTGGCTGCGCGGCGCCCTCGAACTCGCCCTCGCCGCCGTCCTCGCCGAGGGCGACGGCCACGGCTACGCACTGGCCCAGCGGCTCGACGAACACGGCTTCGGCCAGGTCAAGGGCGCCGCGCTCTACCCGGTGCTGGGCCGGATGGAGCGGGACGGCGTGGCGACCGCGCACTGGGAGCCGGGCGAGGGCGGCCCCGGCCGCAAGGTGTACGCGCTCACCCCGGCGGGCCGGCAGCGGCTCGCGGAGCAGCGGGCGGAGTGGGCGCGCTTCTCGGTGCTCATGGACGGGCTGCTGACCGAAGCACCACCCGCGGCGCACGTAACCGAAGCACCACCCGCGGCGCACGCACCGAACCGACCGACGCAGGAGGAACGATGACCGAGACGCACCGCAGGACCGCCGAGCAGTGGACGCAGCGGCTGGAGTACCGGCTGGCCGGGGAGCCCGGCATGGACCGCGCCGCGATCACCGAGGTGCTGGACGAGGTCGCCGCGCACTGCGCCGAGACCGGCCGGCACCCCGAGGAGGCGTTCGGAACGCCGGACGAGTTCGCCGCCCGGGCGGCCCGCGACCGGGTGCCGGTCGAGGAACGGGCGCGCCGCGACCGGTCGTTCCGGGCGCCTTCGGAGTTCTGGCCCGCGGGCCTGGTCACGGTCACCGGACTGCTGGCGGTCTTCACCGTCTTCGCCCTCGTCCACCACGGCCTCTGGTTCGACGTGACGGTGTCGGGCCTGTGCGGGGTCGCACTGATGGCCGTTGTGGTCCAACTGGGCTGGTTCGGGCTGGGGTTGCACGCCGACGGGCGGATACGGGCCGCCGCCCTCGCCGTGGGCGGCGCCGCCGCGCTGGTCGTCGCGTCGGCGCTCGCCTTCCTGGCGCTGCCGGACGACCGGATCGCCCGCTTCCCGACCCTGGCGCTGATCCCGGTCTGCGTGGCGCTGCACGCCCTGACCGTACGCCTCGGGCGCGGCCGGCACAGCCGCGCGACGGCGCCCGCCGGGCCCGGCGACCCGACCGACCCCGACCAGTGGCTGCGCCGGCTCGAAGCGCTGTTGCGGGGACGCCACAAGCTGCCCGGCCGCCGCGCCGCCGAGCTGACCGCCGAGGCCCGTAACCACCTGGCCGCGAGCGGGAGTTCACCGGCGGAGGAGTTCGGCCCCGTGGAGGTGTACGCGCTCGGCCTGGCCGAGCACGCGGGCCCCCGTACCTGGTGGTCACGCTCCGACTGGCAGCTCCCGGTCCTGTGCGCCCTGGTCACGGCCAGTTGGGTGGTGCGCCTCTACCAGGGCGACATCGACCGGGTGTTCTGGGTCAACACCGCGGGGGTCGTCGCCGTCGCGCTGCTCTGGGTCGCGAAGGTGATGCCGGACAAGCCGTCCTCCTGAGGGTGCGCGGGGGCATCAGCGACCTCTGGCGGGTACACATCGGGGTACACATCGGATGACCTGATTCCTCAGGAGGTGCTGTATCCATGCTCCACCGCGCCAGAGCAACATCCGCCTCATCAGAGATCCGAGGGATGGCTCGCCTCGCCGGGATCCTCATCACCGCGCTGCTGCTGGTCACCGGGCTCGCGCCCACCGCGACCGCCACGGCCACCACGAGCGCCGCCACACCTGCCGCCGCCGCGCCCCGTACCGTCCCCGCCCTCACCAACTGGACTGCGGGACAAGGTGAGTTCGCCCTCACCGACGCCACCCGTCTGGTCGTCGCCCCGGCCGACCCCGCCGCCCGCCGCACCGCCGACACCCTCGCCCAGGACCTCCGCGCGGCGGGCCGGGGCGCCCTCCCCGTCGCCGCCGTACGGGGCAGCGGCCGCCCCGGGGACATCCTGATCGCGACCGACGCCGGGCGGAGCGGGACGCTGGGCGCCGAGGGGTACGAACTCCGGGTCGCCGACCGGGTCCGTATCACCGGAGCCACCGCCGCCGGCGCCTTCTACGGCACCCGCACCCTGCTCCAGCTCCTCGCCACGGCCGACCGCATCCCCGCGGGCCGCACCGTCGACATCCCCGCGTACCCGGAGCGTGGCGTGGGCGTCTGCGCCTGCTACATCCACATCACCCCGGCCTGGCTGGAGAACCTGGTCCGCGACATGGCGTACCTGAAGCTCAACCAGCTTCTGCTGGAGCTGAAGGTGAAGAGCGACCGCCACCCGGAGGCCAACTCCTGGGGCTACTACACCAAGGACGAGATACGGCAGCTCGTCGCGCTCGGCGACCGCTACCACATCACCATCGTCCCGGAGATCAACTCCCCCGGCCACATGGACCCGTGGATCGAACGGCGGCCCGACCTCCAGCTCACCGACTCCGACGGCGTGCCCCAGCCCTCGCGCCTCGACGTCACCAGCCCGGCCGCCTTCTCCTACTACACCGATCTCATGGACGAGTACGCCGAGGTCTTCACCGCGCCCGTCTGGCACATGGGCGCGGACGAGTACATGCTCGGCTCCGACTTCGCGAAATACCCGCACATCCTGGAGTACGCGCGCCAGCGGTACGGCCCGGCCGCCACCCCGCAGGACGCCTTCATCGACTTCGTCAACCGCGTCCAGGCCCATGCGGCGGACCGCGGCAAACAGCTCCGGATCTGGAACGACGGGCTGACCGGCGACCACACCGTCCCGGTCGCCGCGGGCACCACCGTCGAGCACTGGCTGAACGTCAGGACCAGGCCCAGCGAACTCCTCGCCCAGGGGTACCGGGTCATGAACGCCTCGTACTCCCTGTACCTCATCCGCGGCGGCTTCCACATGGACACCGCCTCCCTGTACGCGCAGGGCTGGGACCCCCGGAGCTTCGAGGGCGAGAAGGTCGCCTCCGCCGCCGGGATCACCGGCGCGAAGATCAGCCTCTGGCCCGACAACGGCCGGGGCGAGACCGAGAACGAGGTGGCCGCGGGCCTGTTCGCGCCGCTGCGCTACATCGCCCAGACCACCTGGGGAGCCCCCCGCCCCGACGCGACCTACGCGGAGTTCACCGCCCGCGCCACCGCCGTCGGCCACGCGCCCGGCCGTACCGATCTCACCCGCCCGCCGCTGCCCGACGGCACCTACACACTGCGCGAGGCGGCCGGCCAGCTCCCCGCCGTCCGGAGGCGGATCACCCGTACCGCCGACGGCTACGTCACTCTCACCGACCCGGCCACCGGACGGTGCGCGGAGACCAGGAGCGGCAGGCTGACCCTCAACACCCCGCTGGAGCCCGGTAGTCCGGTCACCCAGGAGGCCTGTTCCGCCGCCAGTACCCTCCAGCGCTGGCAACTGACCCCGGTCCAGGGCGGTTTCCATCTCACCCAGGCGATCACACGGATGTCCGTCGTCCTCACCACCGACGGCCGGTGGCTCCAGTACCCGCCCGACCAGCGCCCGCCCACCGTCTGGACACTCACCGCGCCGGCCGCCGCCCCGCAGAAGGGAAACCGCTCATGACTCTCGGAAGACGCCCGTTCGTCGCCGGGCTCGGTGCACTCACCGCCGTGTCCCTCCCCTCGTACGCCTCCGCGCTCCCGGCCCGCGCCGGCGCGGACGACACCGCCGCCCGCGTCCCCGTCGGCCCCGAAGACACCCCCGACCAGCTCGTGGCGAAGGCAGCCGGTCTGCGCCCCACGGAGCGCCAGATAGCCTGGCAGCGGCTGGAGCGGACCGCGTTCCTGCACTTCGGGGTGAACACCTTCACCGGCCTCGAATGGGGGACGGGCGACGAGGACCCCGATGTCTTCCAGCCCACCGGCCTGGACACCGACCAGTGGGCGCGCGCCCTGCGCGACGGCGGCTTCACACTCGCCATCCTCACCGTCAAGCACCACGACGGGTTCGTCCTCTTCCCCTCCCGCCACACCGGCCACACCGTTGCCTCCTCCACCTGGGAAGCGGGCCGCGGCGATGTCCTGCGCTCGTTCGCCGACTCGATGCGCGCCCACGGCATCAAGGTCGGCGTGTACATCTCCCCGGCCGACGAGAACCAGTACCTGCACGGCGTCTACGCCAACGGCAGCGCCCGCACCCTCCGCACCATCCCCACCCTGGTCGACGGCGACGACCGCGCGGGACGCGGCGGCCTCCCCGCCCCCGGCCTCCCCGTCCTGCGCCTTCCCGCCACCGACTACGGCACCTTCATGCTCGACCAGCTCTACGAGGTGCTGACCGAGTACGGTCCGGTCGACGAGGTGTGGTTCGACGGCGCCCAGGGCCGTATCCCGCCCGAGCATGTCGAGGCCTACGACTGGGACAGTTGGTACGCGCTGATCCGCGCCCTCGCCCCGCAGGCGGCCATCGCCGTCTCCGGGCCCGATGTCCGCTGGGTCGGCAACGAGGACGGTTCGGCCCGCGAGAACGAGTGGAGCACCGTCCCCGTCAAGGCGATGCCAGGCGGCCGTACCGACTTCGCCCTCTCCTACGACACCCCCGACCAGGGCAGCCGCGACGCCCTCGTCCGGGCCCAGCCGGACACCGACTTCCTCCAGTGGTGGCCCGCCGAGTGCGATGTGTCGATCCGGCCCGGCTGGTTCTTCCACCCGGAAGAACGCCCCAAGACGGCCCAGCAGCTCACCGACCTCTACTTCCGCTCGGTCGGCCGGGGCGCGGTCCTCCTGCTCAACGTCCCGCCCGACCGGCACGGCCGGCTCGACCCGGCGGACGTCGCGGCCCTCGGCGCCTTCGCCGAGCGGGTACGGCGCGAACTCCCCGCGGACCTGGCCCGGCGTGCCCGTGCCCGGGGCGACGGCCGTGATCCCGCCCTGGCGGTCGACGGCGACCCGGACACCTCGTGGACCGCCCCGGCACCGTCCGCCGGGACGCTCACCCTGGACCTGGGCGCGCCGACGGCCGTCGACCGGATCCGGCTGGCCGAGGACATCCGCCACGGCCAGCGGATCGAACGGGCCGTGGTCGAGGCCGAGTCGGCGTCCGGCTGGACGGAGATCACCCGTACGGGGACGGTCGGCGCGAGCCGCATCCTGCTGCTGCCGGCCCCGGTCACCGCCCGGCGCTGGCGGCTGCGGATCCTCGGCTCCCGCGGCCCGGCCCGTGTCGCGGAGTTCGGTCTCTACCGCTCCACGCTCTGACGCTCCCGCACGTCCGTCCCGGTCTCCGTCACCGGCGTGGTCCCGCCGCGCCGGTGGCGGGCCGAGGCGAACAGCGCGACACCGGTGCCGGCCGCCGCGTAGAGAGCCAGCACCCACAGCGGTCCGGCGAGCGCGTTGCCGCCGAAGTAGACGGTGTTGCGTACGGCGGTGGTGCCCGCGCCGGTGGGGATCCAGTCACCGATGGCCCGCCAGAACGGCGGCAGCAGCGAGCTGGGGAACGCGCCGCCCGCGCTGGGGTTGCCCAGGACGACGAAGACCAGGATGGTCACACCGATCCCGAGGACGCCCAGCAGGATCTGGAGGGCGACGGTGGTCGCGGCGGCGGCGAAGACGGTCAGCGCGCCGATCGCCCACAGCTCCGCGAAGTGGCCGCTCAGCGCACCGAGCACGGGCCCCGCGATCAGGGCGCCGCCCAGCCCGGAGACCACCGCGTACACGGCGAGGACGCCGAGCCTGATGACCGTACGGTGCGGGTTGGCCGGCCGGGATCCGGCGGCGACGCCGAGGATGGCCGCGGCGAGATAGCCGCCCACGATCCAGCCGATGGCCAGGTAGAACGAGGAGAGCCCGCGTCCGTCGCCCGCCGCGGGCGGCAGGATGTCGTCGGTCGTGACGGTACGGTTCTGGGCCGCGTCGGCCCGCTCGATGATCTGGGTGGCCGCGGAGGAGACGGCGGGCCCGCCCGCGGACGCCACCAGCAGCGTGTCCTCGGTCCCCTTCGGGTTGACGAGGAGTACGGCGTCGACGGTGCGGTCGTGGATCAGCGCGCGCCCGGCGGCCTCGTCCCGGACCGCACGCGCCGCGAGGGGGTCACCGCCCAGCGCGTTCAGCCGGTCGACGGTCCCCGCGGAGACCTGCTCGGGCGCCACGACGGCGAGCGGGATCCGGTGCGGGGTGGGCGCGTGGAAGGCCCCGATGTACGACAGGATGAACGCGAGCTGGAGCACCAGCCCGCCGACGACGAGCAGCAGCCCGCGCGCGCTGAGCGCGTCACGCAGCTCCGCGGTGAACCCGCGCGACGGTGCCCCGGTCGCGGTGCCGGTGGCGGTGGCGGTGGATATGGACGGGTCGGAGGGTTCGGACAGCTCGGTGCTCATCGCTCAGGGGTTCCTTCGTCATCGTTCGGGTGGGGGGTGGCCCCGGGGCCGGCCGGCGTGGTCAGCGCGCGGACGAGATACGGGGCGATCCGCCGCGACAGCCCCTCGGCGCCCCGGATCTTCCGCGGCCCCTGGACGGGCTCCAGGGCGCTGATGCCCTTGAACAGGGCGATGAGCAGCCGGGCCCCGTCGGCGGGGTCGATCGTGGGGCGCAGCCCGGTCCTGGCCAGGGTCTCCGTGATCATTTCCGCCACGCCCTGGACCAGGCGTTCCTCGTGGACAGCGAGCAGTTCGGCCACGGCGGGGGTGCGGGCCGCGTGCAGCGTGAACTCCATGGAGACGAGGAACCACTGCCGTTCCCGGGCGGCGCGGTCCGCCGTGTACGCCAGGAGTCCGTCGATCAGATCCTCGCCCGGGTCCAGCCGGGCGGCCTCGTCCCGCAGATCGGCCAGCAGCCGGTCGGCGTGGGCGTCGTACAGCGCGAGGAACAGTTCGTCCTTGTCGCGGTAGTTGGAGTAGAAGGCGCCCCGGGTGAGCCCGGCGCGCTCGACGATGTCGCTGATCGAGGTGGCATGGAAGCCGTGCTCGGTGAAGAGAGCCAGCGCGCTGTCGGTCAGGGAGGCGACCGTACGGGGACGGCGTTTGGTCGGTGACTTCGGCATGGAAGGGGCCCTTTCTCGCGCTCCGGCCGGCCGGTCCGTGGCGGTCCCCGCCAAGGCCAACGGATACATCATGTATCCGATACGCCATGTATGCAAAATGAGCCCCTCACCCCGCACACGCCGGAGGCCCGGCCCGGCGGTGTGAACCGCCGGGCCGGGCCTCTCTGGGGTGATCAGTGGTTGGCGACGCCGTTCCCGGACAGGACCGGGATGTCGTCCAGGATGTGCGACAGCGGCTCGTCGCCCTTGGCCTGCGTCGAGTTCTCGACACACTGCTGGTTCTGCGGCGAGGACAGCACGTTGATGTCCTGGACCGCCACGTCGACGAGACCGATCAGCGCGCCGACGTTCGCCTTGAGCGGCAGGCCGACACAGGGCTTGTTCAGCGTGCCCTGGATCAGCTGGAGCTGGGGGCTCATGTCGCCCTTGGTGACCGCGTTGCCGAAGGACTGCTCGGCACCGTTGCCGCTGAACGACGTCGTACCACCGTCATCGGCGATGGCCAGCGCCGGTGACGCCATGGCGGCCGTCGCGCCGATGAGGGAAGCGGCTACAGCGGCGGTTGCCCAGATCTTCTTCATGGTGAATGCCTTTCCGGAAAGTGGGATTCTCAGTGGTTGCCGACGCCGTTCCCGGACAGGACCGGGATGTCGTCCAGGATGTGCGACAGCGGCTCGTCGCCCTTGGCCTGCGTCGAGTTCTCGACACACTGCTGGTTCTGCGGCGAGGACAGCACGTTGACGTCCTGGACCGCGACGGTGACGAGACCGATCAGCGAGCCGACGTTCGCCTTGACCGGCAGACCGACACAGGGCTTGTTCAGCGACCCCTGGACCAGACCGAGCTGGGGGCTCATGTCGCCCTTGGTCACCTGGTTGCCGAAGGACTGCTCGGCACCGTTGCCGCTGAACGACGTCGTACCACCGTCATCGGCGATGGCCAGCGCCGGTGACGCCATGGCGGCCGTCGCGCCGACGAGGGTCGCGGCTACAGCGGCGGTTGCCCACAGCTTCTTCATGTGAATGCCTTTCCGGAAATTCGGACTCCACCGGCGGAATCCATTGTGTTCAACTGCTTACGGGTGGATTAGTTTCTGCGGTTCCCTCCAATGGAGTACCGAACCGGCAGATAAAAAGGCCGGGCCCCCGCAGAGAACAGCGGTGACCCGGCCGGGACGGCCGATTCCTCAGCGGTTCGCGGCGCCGTTCCCGGACAGGATCGGGATGTTGTCCAGGATGTGCGACAGCGGCTCGTCGCCCTTGGCCTGCGTCGAGTTCTCGACACACTGCTGGTTCTGCGGCGAGGACAGGATGTTGAGGTCCTGGACCGAGATCGGCACCAGGCCCAGGAGCGAACCGACGTTCGCCTTGGCGGGCAGGGCGATGCAGGGCTTGTTCAGCGAACCCTGGATGAGCGCCATCTGCGGGCTCATGTTCCCGTAGGTCGCCGAGTTGCCGTACCACTGGTCCGCGCCGTTGCCGCTGAACGACGTCGTGCCACCGTCGTTGGCGATGGCGAGGGCCGGGGCCGCCGCGGCGGCGGAGACGCCGACGACGGAGGCGGCGACGGCCGCGCCGGCCATAACCTTCTTGATCACGATGAGTCCCCTTCTGAAGGATGCCCCAAAATCCCCGGGGCCCCCTGTGCAACTCCCCGCCACCGGTTTGGTTCTGGCCCTTCACTCCAACGGCCTATTACCGGCGATCTACCGTCCGGCTCGTACGGGCCGGGCGGACAAGCCGATCGGGTGAAGCAGGAGAACCGAGGAGAACCAAAACACCGCCGCCCGGTTGTTCAGGTCGCTCCCCAAGCATTTCCTGAGAAAAGGAACAGACCGTGATCAAGAAGATTCTGGCGGGTGCGGCCGTGGCCGTCTCCGTCGTCGGCGTCTCCGCCGCCGCGGCGGCTCCGGCCCTCGCCATCTCCGATGACGGCGGCACCACGTCGTTCAGCGGCAACGGTGCCGAGCAGGCCTTCGGCAACGCGGAGACCAAGGGCGACCAGAGCCCTCAGTTGCAGCTGGTCCAGGGGTCGCTGAACAAGCTGTGCGTCGGTGCGCCGGTCAAGGCCAACGTGGGCTCGATCGTCGGCCTCATCGCGGCCGTCGCCGTCCAGGACGTCAACGTCCTGTCCTCCCCGCAGAACCAGCAGTGCGCGGAGAACTCCACGCAGGCCAAGGGCGACGAGCCCCTGTCGCACCTGCTGGACGACATCCCGGTGCTCTCCGGCAACGGTGTCGGCAACGGCTGACCCGACCACTCGGCGCGCGATCCGGACGGGTCGTACGGGGCAATGGCGCCCGGTACGGCCCGTTCGGCGTCTCCGTCCGCTTCGGCGTGTCGCGCGGCCTCGCCCTTGCCGGGCAGAAACGAAAATTCTCCAGGGTGCAATCGGGTGAAACAGCGATGCCGTAAATCAGGACAGTTTCCTCGGAACCGCCCTCTCGTTGGAGTTCCAGCAGCGGAGTGCGAGCCGGAAGTCGACGGCTCACGCCCGTACGACGGTCGTGCGGACGTGTTCGCCGCTGCGGAAAGGGCTCAACATGAAGTGCAAGAAGGCCGCAACGATCGTCGCCGGTCTGCTCCTCGCCGTAGGTGCCGCGGCTCCCGCCATGGCCGACGCGGGCGCCGAGGGCGTCGCCGTCGGTTCGCCGGGTGTCCTCTCGGGCAACGTCGTTCAGGTGCCCGTCCACGTCCCGATCAACGTCTGTGGCAACAGCATCGACGTCATCGGGATCCTGAACCCCGCCTTCGGCAACGTCTGTGTCAACGGCTGACGTTGTGACCTCGTGAGGTCCCGGGGGTGTCCCGCGGGACACCCCCTTCCGGTCCCGGTGCGCGTGTCCGCTCGCGTGCCGGGACCGGCCCGGGTGGGGCATGGAACCCACCCGCGACAACGGCCGGCCGGTCAGCCGGCAGGAGGAGAGAACCAGAGTGCGAGACCTCATCGGCAAAGGACTGCTCACGGCCGCCGCGGCGTCCAGTGTGCTGTCCTTGAGCGGCGGTTACGCCCAGGCCGCCGACGCGAGCGGCGCGGCCGTCGGGTCGCCGGGGCTGCTGTCCGGCAACAACGTCCAGGTGCCCCTGGACGTCCCCGTCAACGCCTGTGGCAACAGTGTCGACGTCATCGGGCTTTTGAACCCCGCCTTCGGCAATGTCTGCGCCAACGTGTCGCACCCGCCGAAGCACCACGGGAACCCGCACCACCAGGCGCCTGGCCACCCCGGGGCGCCCCAGCAGCACACGCCCCAGCAGTACACGCAGCAGCAGGACGCTCCCCCGCACCACGGCGCCCCGCACCAGGCGGTCACCGGCTCCGGCAGCGAGGCCAGCAGCATCGCCAAGGGGTCACCCGGCGTGCTCGGCGGCAATGACGTCGAGGCGCCGCTCGACATCCCCGTGAACGTCTGCGGTGACTCCGTCGACCTGGTGGGCCTCCTCGATCCGGCCTTCGGCAACCACTGCGTCAACGGCACGCCCCCGGCGCCGCCGGAGCGCCCCACGGCCCCCGAACTCCCCGACACCCCCGACGAGGAGCCCGAGGAGAACACCCCGCCGGAGGACCGCTCCGTTCCGCCGGCCCCCGCCGGGCCTCACCACGTGCCGCACACCGACCCCGCTTCGCGCGCGATCACGCCCGCCGTCCTGCCCGCCGCGCGCCCCGCCGGCGACCCGCAGCTCGCGGCCACCGGCGGCGCCCCCCATCTGCTCGCCGCCGCGGCGTCGAGCGCCGGCCTGATCCTCGGCGGCGCGCTCCTCTACCGGCGCTCCCGAGTCCCGGCCCGCGTCTGACATCGCGTCCGGCACGACATCCGGCAGTACGTCCGGCAGTACGTTCGACACCGTGCCAGGACCGACGGGGCGAGGGCAGCGCGGCGACAGCCCTGCCCTCGCCCCGTCAAACGGAGATCACCTGACGGAGAGCGGGCCCCGGCCCCGCGCCTCGCGCTGCCCCTGCCGCTGGCGCACCTTCGCGAGCGGGCCGCCCCGGGCGCCGACCCGGCGCCGTACCCCGGCCACCAGCCGCTCCGCCGTGTACGCCGCCCCGTACACGAACCGCATCGACGGACCGAACGACGGCGCGCTCAGCAGGCCTGCCAGGAACAGACCGGGGTACGAGGACTCGAAGGCGGCGCTCGCCTCGGGCGCCCTGCTCGGGCCCACGGTCCGCAGGCCCTCGGCGAGCGGTCCTTCGAGCAGGCCGAGCCGGTCGAGCCCCGGGGTGAAGCCGGTAGCAGCGATGACATGGTCGGTCTCCACCGTCTCCGTCCGCCCTGTGGTGGCGAACAGCTCCAGCCGTACCCGCCCGCCCGCCGGGGCCGCCGTCACCACGCTCTCGCCGAGCCGCACCTCCACCCGCGCCGCCGTCTCGAAGCGCTCGCGCAGCCACCACGCGCCGGCCGGGCCGAGCGCCGAGGTGAAGATCCGGGCGCGGGTCGCCTCGGGGAGCCGGCGGAAGACACCGGGGGTCTCCGCGTACAGCCAGTTCTTCCAGCCGCACCCGAGCCCGGTGTGCGGGGCGCGGGCCGCCGTGGCGGCGGGGCGGTCCAGGGGCGGCGGCAGGGTGTTCCAGTTCAACCGCCCGGAGCGGGCCACCAGCCGTACGGACGTGCCCTGTTCGGCGAGGAGCGCGGCGGTCTCCAGGGCTGCCTGACCCGCCCCGATGACCGTCACGTCACCGCCCGCGAAGCGCGCCAGATCGCGGTGGTGGCTGCTGTGCGTCACATACGCGCGGTCCAGAGCGAGCAGCGGCGCGGGGATGTCGATGAACGGCATCACACCGACGGCGAGCGCCACCGTACGGGCGAGGAGCTGTTCACCGTCCTCGGCGGTCAGCCGGAACCCGCCGGGGCAGGCCCGTACGGAGGTGATCATCCGTTCGTCGACCGGCGGCGCCGCACGCTCGGCGAACCACAGTCCGTACGAGGCGAAGAGACCGACCGGCAGCGGAACGCCGTGCCGGGCCTCCCGGCCCAGCGTGGCCGCGTAGGCGGCGAGGCCGAAGGCCCCGCCCGGGTCGGAGAGGTTGGACGCCCACGGTTCGGACTTCAGGAACATCCCCGGCGGCATGTGCTCCCGCCACGAGGCCATCGGCCTGCCGAAGACCCGCAGGTCGAGCCCGGCCGCGGCGGCGTGCGCCGCGATGGAGAGTCCGTAGGGGCCGGCGCCGACAACTACCAGGTCGTGCATGGTGATTCCCGCTCTCTGTGGTGTGTCTGCTGGGGAGGGTTCATCGGGTACGGCGCGGTGCGGGCGCCGGGGGCAGGCCGGAGGGGTCCGGGCCGCTCCACCTCTGCCGTACGGGCGGGGTGCGCGGCGGCCGTCCGGTCCCGTCGTCACGCCGGTGCGGCAGGGCGCGGCGCAGCAGCCGCCCGCCGCGGCGTACGAGATGCAGCCCCCAGGCGAGGGCCATCGCGCAGGCGGGCAGCGGATCGTCCGGCGCCCACCACGCTGTCTCCGTGGCACGGGGCCGCGGCCGGGAACGGAACCGGCGCCTGGGCCGGGAAGGCGTCCCCGGCTCGCGGCGGCCGGTCCTGATCGAGGAGAGGAAGGACAGCGCCGCGTAGTTCTCCACGACGAACGCCCGCCCGTGCACCGCCTCCTGCACCGGCAGGCCGCGTCCGGTCAGATCGAGGTGGAGGGCGCGGACGACGTCCGTGCCGGAGCCGTCGGTGAAGAGCCGGAACTGCGCGCCGGGGCGGGGGTTGAAGTCGAGCAGGTGGTACGCGCCGGTCGCGGCCTCGCGGCGGAAGTCGAGGTCGAGGATGCCCCGGTAGCCGAGGGCGGCGACCAGTTCGCCCGCCAGCCGCTCCACGGCCGGGTTGGGCAGCCACCGGCCGACCGCGGTCAGCCCGGCCCCCACCGGCCAGGCGCGGTCCTTGCGCCCGGCCGCCCCGAGCAGCCGCGTGCGGCCGGGCCCGGGGCCGTGGCCGCTGTAGCCGTGGAAGAACCAGTCGCGGTCGGGGGCGCCCGGCAGGAACTCCTGGAGCAGCAGCCTGCTGCCCGCCTCGTCGCTGCGCCCGTACAGCGCGCGTGCCTCCTGCGGGGAGCGGACGACGCGGGTGCTGCGCAGCCCGGACCCTTCGGGCAGCAGCCATGGTCTGCTCCACTTCGCGACCACGGGCAGCCCCAGCGACCAGGCGGCAGCGGCGGCCTCGGCCGCGTCGTCGGGGATGACCGTGCGGGGATGGGGCAGGCCCAGCTCGCGGCAGATCCCGGCCAGCTCCGCCTTGTCCGCGACGCGCTCGGGCAGCCCTGACGGCTGTTCAGGCAGAAGGTAACGGCCCGCCAGTTCCGGTTGGAGCCGGTCCACGGCGATCGCGCTCAGGTCGTCCATCGCGATGAGGACGGCGGGGGCCGGGAGCCGGTCGGCGAGGGAGAGGAGCAGTCGCCGTACCGATGCCGGCGCCGGATTCCCCGCCGTGTCCGGCGACGCCGGAATGCCTGTCAGATCCGGTGCCTGTTGCGGCCGTAGATGGGCCTGGCGCAGATAGCGGGAGCGTCCGACGGGGCTGTGCGCGCCCTCGACCACCGCGTGCACCTCGATCCCGGCGCGGCCGAGGGAGCGTACGGCGCCCAGCGTGCCGTGGTGGAACGGGTTCCGGTCGAGCCGCAACAGGACGGCCGGAACGCGGGTGTCAAAGCTCGGCACGGTGGTGCCCTTCATTTCGATACCCCATGCGAGGGATGAAATTCACTAATGGACTACTGGAACACCAGGCCGGGTTCCCGACCGGCTTATTAGAAATAATTTGTGATCAACGTGACCACGGCTCGGGGCCACGAAAGCGCGTGCGATCACAAGGAGCGGACATGACCCGTCGACGACGTCGAAGGATGACGACCACCTGCCTGGGTGTGGTCTCGGCCGGACTTCTCGCCTCCGGTGCCGTGCTGCCCGTTCCACGACTCGCCGGGGATTCCGGTGGTGCGGAAAGACAGAAGCCGCCCGCGGCCCCGTCGCCCGCGCTGGGCGCGTATCTCGACTACGGGCCGGACGGGGTACGGCGTATCGCGGCCATGGAGAAATGGCTCGGCGGCCGGGAATTGCGCGTGGGGCACACCTATCTCCCGGGCGACGTGTGGTCCAACATCGAGGGCAGCCCGGATTTCCTGGAGAGCTGGGCCGAGTGGCGCAAGGCCCGCGACGACCGGATGTTCGTCCTCAACGTGCCCATGCTGGAGCGGAACGAGGACCATGTGCCGGACGACGTGGTCCGCCGTGAGCTGCGCAGAGGCGCCTCGGGCCAGTACGACGGGCACTTCAGGACGCTGGCGCGGCGGCTGGTCGCACTCGGGGTCCCCGACACGGTGGTCGTGCTCGGCTGGGAGATGAACGGAATCACGTACACGCATCGTTGCGGTCCTGACCCGGAGGCGTGGAAGGCGTACTGGAACCGTATCGTCACCGCGATGCGCGAGGTGCCAGGACAGAAATTCCGATTCGATTTCGCCCCGAACCGGGGACGGGACGCCATTCCCTGGACGGAGTGTTATCCAGGTGACTCCACCGTGGACATCCTCGGCATGGACTCGTACGACCAGCCGCCGGGACGGACGTTCGACGAACAGGTCGGTGAGCCGTACGGACTCCAGCAGCATGTGGACTTCGCCGCCGCACATGGAAAGGTGATCTCCTATCCGGAGTGGGGTCTCTACCGCAACGGTGACAACCCTGTGTACATGCGGCGCATGCTCCAGTGGATCGACACGTACAAGCCGCTGTACAGCACCGTCACGGATTACTGCCCCCACGGCGTCTGGCAGTGCGACCGGAATCCCAAGTCGTCGAAGGTGTTCCGTTCGATGCTGTACGGACGTGACCCGCAGTCCGTGCCGACGCCCACGCCGCCCGCTCCCCCCGCGCCGCCCACGGCGCCCGCGGAGCCCACGCCGGTCCCGACCCCGGAGCGTCCGCAGGACTGCCGTCCGCTGAACCTCGGTGCCTGGGTGGAGAGCTGGCTGGGCGGCAAGATCTGTATCCCTCTCGACTGGTGGGAGAGCCGGCGCACCTGAGGTCACGGCCCCGGCACGGACATCGGCGGTAACGGCGGTAACGGCGGCGACAAGGTCATCCCTGGTCGCCGCCTCACCGTGGCCGCGCCCGTGGCCGCGCCCGCTTCACCAGCTCGGCCGCCCGGCCGCGCCCCGCCGCCCGTGCGACCACCAGGTGCAGGGAGGGCGCCAGCGCGGACCGCGCGAGCAGCAGCCGCTGGTTGGTGACGGCCTCGGGACGCCAGTGGTGCTTGTACGGTTCGTTGCCGCGCAGCATGCTCAGCGTGGTCCGGCCGCTCTCGCCGATCCATCCCGCCCCGGCGCGCAGCAGCATCGTGGCGACATCCGCCTTCCTGGCGCGCAGTTCGGGGTCGGCGCCGTACAGATAGCCGCCCGCGAGCTGACCCGACATCAGGGTGACGTCGGCGGCCACCACCGCGCCGTCCAGGGTGAACTCGGTGACCCGCGCGTCGCCGGACCCGGCCATGGCGCGCACGGCCCGGGTGAGGTGTTCCGCGAAGCGCTCGCTGAGGTGTTCGGCGGTGACGCCGCGGCCCTGCCACTGGAGGCGGTGCAGCGCCAGCAGCCGTTCGACGGCGGCGGGGATCTCCGCGCGCTCCACCACCCGCTCGCCGATGCCGAGCACGGCCAGCTTGCGCAGCTTGGCGCGGGCGCGCTGGGCGCGCGCGGCGGGCAGCCGGGTGAGCAGTGCGTCCATGGGGACGGCGGGCAGCTCCAGGCAGGTGGAGTCCGAAAGCCGGCGGCGCGGCCCGCGCCAGCAGTCGTAGACGCGTTCGGCGGCGGCCCCGGGCCGTACCTCGCGCAGGTCGATCACCGCGGTACGGGCCAGTTCGGCGAGGGCCCGGGCGAGCGCGGGCGCGGCGGTCCCTGCGTGCTCGTCGTCGAGCAGGACGTCGGAGAAGTCGGAGATGGAGCCGCCGAGATGGACGAGGACGGGCAGCGGGCGGTGCGTGAGTGTCAGCGCGACCGCCGCGACGAGCTCCCCGGCCCGGCGGACGAGGACGACGCGCAGCCTGCCGCGCCCGCCGCCCGCGCCGCCGTCCCGGCCGTACGACAGCCACCAGGAGTGCAGCCAGGCGTGGCTCTGGAAGGGGGTGGCCGTACGGCAGCGGCGGTACAAGGCGTGCCACTCCGGGGCGAGTTCGGCGAAGCGGCCCGCGTCCCGGCACACCTCGGTGGTGTACACCGCGTCCGACCGGGAGGCGTGCAGCAGCGCCGCCACGGGGACGTAGCGGGCGGCGGTCCGTGTGCCGGCTCCGGGGGCCATCAGACCGTTTCCTGCTGCTGCGGGGAACAGGCCGCCGACGCGGTCGCTGGCCCTGGCACGGACGCCGGGCCCCCGGCGTGCGCGGGGGCCACGGGGCGGCGCTTCGGCCGCACCAGCAGGCCGAGCCCGCCGAGCAGCCCGCCCGCGCAGCCGCCGACCAGCGCGGCCAGCGGCGCGGAGGGCGTGACCGGGCTCGTGGGCTCCACGGCCCGGGAGAACGGCAGGACGCGTACATGCGTACGGGACTGCATCTGCGAGCCGTTGACGACGAGCGAGCGTGCCACGCCGTCCGCCATGCCCACGGCGGTGCCCGCGCTGGACGAGGTCGCCGTCACCGAGATCATCGGCGCGTCGGGCGAGGTCGCCGTCCGGACGCTCTCCTTGAGGGTCCGCGCGGGCACCCCGGACCAGACCGCCGCGTCCCCGACCACCGCGACCTGCGCGGCGACCCGCCCGTACGCGGTCGCGAAGCCCAGCGCGGCGGCCGGGTCGGACCGCTCGGTCGGTACGACGACGACATAGCTGGTCGCCGCGTACTCGGGGGTACGGAGCGCCCCGTACGCACCGCCTGCCGCCGCCCCGGCCAGCACGGCGGCCGGCACGATCCAGCGGGCCGAGAGCGCCGCCGGCCGCAGCCGCCGGAGCCGGCGGGCCCAGCGGACCGTGGTACGCCGGACCCGCCGGGCCAGCAGTGTGGGCGCCGGCGGCGCGGGGCGGCGCTCGGGCCGCGGGCGCGGAGTGCGCGGAGCGCCGCACCGCAGGGGCCGCCGGTGCGGTTGCTGGGGGGCCTGCTCGGTCATACGCTGCTCGCTTCTCGGGTGGGGGCCTGGCCGCGGACGGCGTTCTCGTACACGGCCATCAACTGCTCGGCGCTGCGGGCGATGTCGTAGTGGTGCACGGCGGACGGCACGGGCCGCCGGTGCGGGCCCAGGCCGCGCAGCCGCCGCAGCTCCTCGGCGAGACCGGGCACGGAGCCGCTGACCCGGCGCGCGCCCGGCGCGGCCTCGGGCGGCAGGTCCTGGAGCGCCGGGCAGGTCACATGGAGCACCGGCAGCCCGGCGGCGAGCGCCTCCACCACGGCGAGCCCGAACGCCTCGTCGTGGGAGGTGGAGACGAAGACGTCCATGGCGGCGAGCAGCGAGGGCAGGTCCCCCGGGTGCGGGACGGGCGGCGGGTCCTCGCACGCGCCGGGCAGCAGGATCCGGTCGGCCAGCCCGCGTTCCTCGGCGAGCCGCAGCAGCGGCGTACGCTCCGGGCCCTCGCCGACCAACAGGAGTCGCGCGTCAGGCAGTTCACCCACGGCGCGCACCAGGCGGTCGTACCGTTTGCCGGGTGCGAGCCGTCCGACGCCGCCCACCACGAAGGCGTCCTCGGCCAGGCCCAGCCGCTCGCGGGCGGCGCGGCGCGCCTTCTCGTCGAAGGCGAAGCGCCCGGACTCGATGCCGTTGGGGACGACATGGATACGGTCGCGGCGCACCCCCCAGCGCTCCAGCCGGCGCGCGACGGTGGTGGAGACGGCGACGGTGGCGGTGCCGAGCCGTTCCCCGGTGAGATAGAGCGCGCGGGCGCCGGGGGTCAGCGGGCGGCCCTCGATCTGGACTGCGCCGAGGGAGTGTTCGGTGGCGAGGATGGTCCGTACCCCGGCCAGGCGGGCCGCGACGCGGCCGTACAGGCAGGCGCGGTAGAGGTGGGTGTGGACGAGGTCGTACCCGCCCTGCCGGACGAGGCGGGTCAGCCGGGGCAGGGCGGCGAGATCGCGGTTCCCGGCCATGCCGAGGTGGGCGACGCGTACCCCGTCGGCGACGATGCCGTCGGCGACCGCGCCCGCTTCCGTGAGCGTGACGACCTCGTTGTGGGTGGGCAACTGGCGCAGCATCAGGCGAAGTTGCTGCTCGGCGCCGCCGATGCCGAGGCCGGTGATGACATGCAGGACCTTCACGGGGTGGCCGCCGGGGCCGTCGGTACCGTCCGGGAGGCGCGGTACGCGGCGGAGTCGGCGTACTCCGTGAAGGCGGCGGCCTGGACGGGTACGCGCCTGCGGTGGTGCAGCCGCCACTTCAGGCGCAGCCTGAGGTCGGTGTCGCGCTCCCCCACATGGATACGGGGCAGCGCGAACAGCCCGGTCAGCGGCCCCGGGTCGATGGCGCAGGCGTACGCGTACCCGGCGGCGCGTACCGCCGCGACGGCACGGATGCCGACCGTGCCGTACGGGTAGCAGAAGCCGCCGACCTCGGTGCCGGTGAGGTCGCGCAGCAGTTCCCGGCTGCGACCGGTCTCGGCGGCGAGCGTGGCGTCGTCGACCGTGTCGAGGTCGACGTGGAGGAGCCCGTGGGAGCCGATCTCCATCCCGGCCGCGGCGGCCTCCCGTACGCCGTCCTCGGTGAGCAGGGGCTTGCGGGGGCCGGGGCTGTCCCACGCGTTGGTGCCGCCGGGGCGGCCAGGCAGGACGAAGACGGTCGCGGTGCAGCCGTACTCGCGGAGCAGCGGGAGCGCGTTGGCGGTGAAGTCGGCGTACCCGTCGTCGAAGGTGAGGCCGACGAGTCCGGCGCCGCGCCCCTCGGCGCGGGCGCGCAGCAGTTCGGCCATGGAGACCCCGGTCAGGCCACGGCGGCGCAGCCAGCGGAGCTGCTGTTCGAGCCGGCCCGGGGAGACCGTCACCCGGTGGGGGTCGTCGGTGGGATCGGCGACCGAGTGGTACATGAGGGCCCACAGGGGGCCGCCGGACCTCGGGCGGGCCAGGGCGGTCATAACGGCTCTGTCAGCGGGCATCGGCGAGCTTTCGTGAGAAGGGGCGGGTGAGGGAGCGGAGGATGGAGCCGGCTTCGGGGGCCTTCAGAGCGCTGGCGGCGACCAGGAACACGGCGGTGACCACCAGCCCGGCGGCGAGGGTGGCGAGGACCGGGGAGGGGACGAGGGCGGCACACAGCCATCCGGAGCCGGTGGCCACCGCGGCGGCGGCGCTGAGCTTGGCCAGGGCGCCGGTCATATGGCGGGTCCTGACGGGGACGCTGTGGCGGCGCAGACCGTGCAGCATGAGGACGGCGGTGAGGGTGACGCCGACGGCGTTGGCGGCGGCGATGCCGAGCACCCCCCAGACGCCGACCAGCAGGGCGCCCGCGCCGCCGGTGAGCGCGAGCCCCGCGGTCATGGCGAGCGCGGGGAACCAGAGCGGGCGCGCGGCGGAGAAGTAGCAGCGTACGAGGGCCCCGACGAGGGTGTGGCCGAGCAGGCCGAGCGCGTACACCCGCATCACGGCGGCGGTCGCGGCGGTGTCCTGGGAGTGGAACTCGCCCCGCTGGAAGAGCACTTCGATGATCTGCGGGGCGCAGGAGACGACGGTGGCGGCCCCGATCAGCACGATGATCCCGGCGAGCGCGAGATCGCGTTCGACGCGTCGTCGGGCCCGGTCGGTCTCGCCCGCCGCCATGGCACGGGCGACCACCGGGAAGGTGACGGTGCAGAGCATCAGCGAGAGCGTCATCGGGATCTGCGCGACCTTCTGCGCGTAGTTGAGGTGCGAGATGGCCCCGGCGGGCAGCGGCGCGGCGAGGAACCGCTCGACGAGGACCTGCGACTGGCGGCTGAGCGCGAAGGCGATGACGGGGACGAGCAGTCCGAGGGCGACGGGCGAGGTGAGCCGGGCGGGGGCGGTGGTTCCCGCCGTCGCCGCCGCCGCTGCCGTCGCGGGTACGGGGGCGGACGGGGGTTCGTGGCCGCTCGGGGGCCGGCGCTCCGTCAGCCGGTTCCACAGGGCGGGGAGCTGGATCAGCACCATGAACACCCCGCCGACGGCGACCCCGGCCCCGGCCGCGCGCACCCCCGTCTCCGCGCCGGCCAGCAGCATCGTGGAGATGATGCCGACGTTGGAGGCGACGTAGATCGCGGCGGGCGCCAGGAAGCTGCCGTGTGCGCGCAGGGCTGCGCTGCAGTAGCCCGCCACCCCGTAGGTGAAGATCGACGTGGCGGTCAGCCGGGTGCAGTCGACGGCCAGCCCGGGTTCGGGCAGACCGGGCGCGAGAACGGCGACCGCCCAGGGCGCGCAGACGACGAGCAGCGCCGCGCACGCGCTGAGGGCGAGGAAGAGCCGGGGCAGGGTGGCGCGGGTGAGCTGCCGTACGGGATCGGGGTCGGGGCCCTGGACGCGTTCGCGCGGTCGGTCCCGGGGCGGCCGGGCGGCCCGGCGGGCGAGCGCCAGACTGAACGCCGGTACGAGGATCAGCGCCATGGCGTCCTCGATGAGGAGCGTGGCGGCGACCTCGGGCACGGTCCAGGCGACGAGGAAGGCGTCGGTGTCGGGGCCCGCGCCGTAGAGGTGCGCGATGGTCTGGTCGCGGAGCAGACCGAGGAGCGATCCGGCGGCGGTCAGCGCGGCGGTCACGAACGCGGCCCGCGCCAGGAACCGCGCGGAGGCGGAGCCGCGCCCGCCGGGCTCCTCCGAGAGGCCGGGGGTGACGGTGGCGGCGGTGCCCGGACCGGCCGTCGCGGGGGCCGGGACGGCGGAGCCGGCCTCCGCCGCCGGGGGTACCGAGGGCGGTGGGACCGCGGGGAGGGAGTGCGTCGTATCGCTCACGCCGTCCCGGCCCCTCCGCGGGCCGCGGGGGCCGCGCCGTCGCCGTACGCCATGGGCCCGCCGCTCCGGTGGCGCCGCCGGCTCAGCGCCCACCAGGCCGCCAGGCCGAGCATCACCGCCGTCAGTACGGTCGACGGGCCGCCGATGTCCGCGTAACCGAAGTCCACCAGCTGCCAGGCCAGCAGCCCCGTGACGACGAGCCCGCACTCCGCGCCCGTACCGGAGCGGCGCGACCCGCGCAGTCCGCGCACCGCGCACACCAGGAGCCCCGCCCAACTGCCCGCGAAGGCGACGATGCCGAGCAGCCCCTGTTCGCTCAGGACGAGCAGATACATGTTGTGCGGCGAGAGCAGCGGCTGGCGCTGGAACCCCATCCCCGCGCCCGCGGTGTCGCTGGCCGCGGACAGCGCGAGGGAGGCGTGGTGGTCGCGGTAGGCGGGGAAGCCCTTCAGCCCCACGCCCGTGACGGGCCGCTCCCGCCACATGTCGGTGGCCGCCGCCCACATGGTGTACCGGTCGGTGACGGACTGGTCGGGCGCGTCGGCGACCCGGGCGATCGAGTCGAACCGTTCGGTGATCATCTGCGAGCCGATGCCGAGCCCGCCGACGAGGACGACCCCGAGCGCCGCCGCGGTGAGCGTCACGACGACGGCCCTGCGGAGCCCCGAGAGCGCGAGTTGCAGCGCGAGCGCCACGGCGGTGGCGATCCAGGCGCCGCGGCTGAAGGAGAGCAGGAGCGGTACGCAGAGCAGCGCGGCGCAGCCGAGGGCGAGCGCCCGCTGTCCGCGCGGCGCCCCCGTGCCACCGCCCAGGGCGTAACCGACCGAGATGATCAGCCCGTACGCGACGACGGTGGCCATCCCCATCACATCGGTGGGTCCGAAGGTGCCGACCGCGCGGATGTCCTCGCCCTGGTACGAGGCGCCGGTGCCGGTGAGGAACTGCGCGACCCCGATCGCCCCCTGCGCCAGCGCGAGGACCACCACCGACCCCGCGACCAGCCGGAAGTCACGGCGGTCCCGGATCAGGAGCAGCAGCGCCCCCGGTACGAGCACGAAGATCTGGAGGTAGCGCGCCAGCCCCGGCAGGGTGGCCGCCGGGTCGTGGGCGGTGAGCGAGGCGGCGGTCACGCCGAGCACCGGGAGTCCGAGGAGCAGCGCGGCGGTACGGGTCAACGGGCGGGCCCGTGACCGCAGTACGCGGACCAGACAGTGCAGGACGAGCACGGCGGAGGCGGCGTCGGCCACACTGCCCGACCCGGCGGAGCCGTCACCGGCCGGCGGCGCGGGGACGGCGAGCAGGGCGACGACGGCCACGGCGGGCAGCAGGGGCGCCGCCCGGCGCAGCGCGCCGGACCAGGCGGGCGGACGGAACCGTACGCGGGGCGCGTCGACGGCGCCGGCGGCCATCAGCTTCCCGCCGGGCGGACGAGGGAGAGGGCGGTGCGCACCAGGATGCACACGTCCTGCCAGAGCGACCAGTGGTCGATGTAGTGGTTGTCGAAGCGGGACCGCTCCTCGATGGAGGTGTCCCCGCGCAGCCCGTGGACCTGCGCGAGACCGGTGATGCCCACGGGCATCCGGTGGCGGGCCGCGTAACCGGGGTGCGTCTTGCTGAAGTTGGCGACGAAGAAGGGGCGTTCGGGCCGGGGTCCGACCAGGCTCATGTCCCCGCGGAGCACATTCCAGAGCTGGGGCAGCTCATCCATCGACGTACGGCGCAGCACGCTGCCGACCGGGCTCATCCGCAGATCGCCCGCGATGTTCCAGCGCGTGGCGGACTCGTGGTCGTCGGAGGGGCGCAGCGTACGGAACTTCAGCAGGGTGAAGGGGCGGCCGTGCTGGCCGACGCGCTCCTGGCGGAACAGCACACCGGGGCCGTCGCCGAGCCGGATCGCGAGGGCGCAGACCGCCAGCACCGGGGAGATCGCCAGCAGCGCGGGCGCCGTGATCAGCAGGTCCAGCAGGCGTTTGGCGAACGCGCCGAGGCGGTGCGTGTGCGCGGCGGGCGGCTCGACGCGGCGGCGGCTGAGACCCCAGAGGTGGTGCTCCATGGGGGCGGGCACGGCGGCGGTGTCCCAGGGACCCGCGCCGACGAAGGTGGTGGCGCAGCCGTACTCGTGGAAGAGCCCGACGAGCCCGGCGCGGCCGGTCCACTCGCCGGGGTCGCCGTAGCCGACCCCGGCGTCGATGAACAGGGCTTCCTGGACGCCGTTCTGGATGACGGCGCGGTGGATCTCCTCGGTCGTGGTGAGCACGGGCAGGGCGGGTCCGTCCGTACCGCCGCCGTGGGGATGCCCGTCGTGGCCGGCGTGGTGGTCGCCGTCCCCCGGCTCGGGGGCGGCGGACGCGATGCCGACAGGGCGCAGTCCGTACTCCGGATGCTGGGCGAGCAGCGAGACCAGCCGGCGCGCGGCCGGCCCCGTACCGACGACGAGGGCGGAGCGCAGCCGGTCGCGGGCGAAGGCACGGCGGTACGTGTGCAGCAGCGCGCGGCCCGTACCGCACACGGCGAGCTGTACGGCGGCGCCCCCGGCCAGGGCCGCGAAGCCCAGGGCGTGGGCGGGCAGGAGCGCGGCGAGCACGGCGGCGACGGCGCACCAGGCGACCGCGATCCTGGCGGTCAGCCCGGGAAGCTGGTCGAGGCCGGAGACGACGGTTCCGGGGCGGTAGAGACCGGCGCGCGCGTTGAGCGCCGTCACGCAGACGAGGAGCTGGCCGGCCAGGAGGACGTCGCGCCGCTCGTCGCCGAGTACGGCGGTGGAGAGCAGCACGGCGAGCGCGTCCACCGCGACGAGCGGCAGGCCGAAGCGGAGCGAGTCGCGGGCCGGGGTGCGGCGGGGCGGCAGCGCGACACGGTCGGCGGCGTCCCGGGGCGGGGCGAGCGCGACGCGCCCGCCGAGCGACCGCTGCCCCACGGCCTGCTGGCCCAGGGGCTGCTGGCTCAGCGACTGCCCCACGGCCTGCTGGCTCAGGGCGGACAGGGAGGGCTTGGACAGGGAGAGCCGTGCCGTCGGCTGTCCCTGGCCCCGCTCCCCGTGCTGCGGTGCGGTGCGCGCCCGGCCGTGCGGCGGCGGAACACTGGTGCTTTCCGTGGTCACTGAGGAATCGGCTCCCTGCGCTCGGGGCGCGGCACGGCGGCGACTTCGCGGTACACGTCTGCGATGGCCTGCGCGGTCTGCCGCACGTCGTAGGTGCTGAGTACGTGCTGATGGCTCCGGCGGCCGATGGCCTCGCGCAGGGGCCCGTCAAGGAGGAGGGCGCTGACGGCCGCCGCCAGCGCGGGCGGATCCTCGGGCGGGGTGAGACAGAACCGCTCGTGTCCCGGTGGCAGGCTCTCGCGCGCGCCGTCCACATCGCTGAGGACGACGGCCCTGCCGCTCGCCATGGCCTCCAGCGGCGCCACCGCCATGCCTTCCCAGCGGGACGGCAGAACCACCAGATCGGCGGCCCGGTACCAGGGCGCGGTGTCCGGTACGGCGCCCGCGAAGAGCACGGACGGCGGGGCGGCGGCACGCAGCGCGGCGGCGTCGGGCCCGTCGCCGACGAGCACCAGCCTGGCCCCCGGAATCCGGCGTACGACCGGCCGCCAGGCGCGGAGCAGGAGGTCCTGGCCCTTCTGGCGGCAGAGCCGGCCGACGCACACGACGACGGGGGCGGTGGCCGGCACTCCGGCGAGCAGTGGCAGTGCGGCCCGCGCGGTACCGGTACCGGCGCCGGTCGCCGCGCGGTCCCCGGGGTTGAACCGGCCGGTGTCCACACCGTTGTGGACGACGGACCAGGTGGCGTCGATGCCCGCGCGTTCACCGGTACGCCGCTCCGCCTCGCTGACGCAGACGACCCGGTCGGTCCACCGGACCGCCCACCGCTCCCAGCTCCCGGCCAGCCGTCCGGTCACCCCGCCGGCCGCTTCGAAGGACCAGGCGTGCGGCTGGAAGACGGTCGGGACGCGGCCCCTGACGGCCAGCCGGCCCGCGAGTCCGGCCTTGGCGCTGTGCGCGTGGACCAGATCGGGGCACACCCGGCCGACCAGCCGGGCGGCCTGCCGTACCTCACGGAGGAGGCCCGGACCCGGCTCGCGCGTGGCGTGCCAGACGTGGATCTCGGCTCCCCGGCGAGCCGCCGCCCCGGCGAGCGGCCCCTCGGGGGGGCAGCCGACGGCGACCCGGAACCCGGCGGCCACCTGCGCCGCGACAAGGTCGAGCACCACTTGGGCCACGCCGCCGTCGACGGGCTGGACAAGATGGAGCGCGGTGAAGCCGGTCCCGGGCCGGTGCCGCTGTCGCTGCACGCGCGACTCCTTCCACTCGTGCGATACAGGGAGAGGAATGAACGCCCGGGTCAGCGGAAGTCACGTCCGGTACGGAATCGAACGCCACACCGGATCGGGCGGGAACGCGCCGCGCACAGGGCGCGCGGGACCGGGCCGCACAACAGAACGCGCCCCACAGCATGAACCGCAGAATTCCGCATACTGGCTCTCCGCCTCGAAGGTCGAAACAGGCAAGATGGGACCTTTACAGAGCGCAGGCTGAAAATCACGCCAGACGCGCCGAAACGCCCTGAACGTACAACCGAGTGGGGAAAGCCCCTTCAGGTGACGTCCACCGGAGTCGCGCGCCCGGCCCAGCTTCACTCATTCGGCCCGCAACCTCTGATGGACCTCGGCGTTGATCCACAAGTCGGGCGATCGCGCCCGGCGCCCCACGTCATCCCCATACGACCGAGGAGCCCCTCCCCATGTCGCGTATCGCCAAGGCTGTTGTTCTCTCCACCGCGGCCGCCGCCGCTGTCGCCGGTGCTTCCGGCGCCGCCTTTGCCGACAGTGGCGCTTCGGCCGCGGCTGTCGGTTCCCCGGGCGTCCTGTCCGGCAACATCATCCAGGTGCCGCTCCACGTGCCGATCAACCTCTGCGGCAACACCATCGACATCATCGGGCTGCTGAACCCGGCTTTCGGCAACGTCTGCGTCAACAACTGACGCCGTCTCCTCGGCGGAGCCGCCCTTCCCTTCGGGGAGGGCGGCTTTTCCGTGTACACCCCTCACCGGTTCTCCGTCACGCGTTCCACCGGTCTTTCCTCACTCATCCGGCGGACCGATAGGAGGATAGGAGGATAGGAGGATAGGAAAAATCTCCTCTTCATTCGGGTGGCCCGCACAGAATTCCTTCCGCACGGGGTTTCCGGCGCGCCGGGGAATCGTTAGAGAGAACGAGGCCACGGGAGGAAAATCCTCCAAAGGGCCTGTGCGCGACGAGAGTTGACTCGTACCGCAGCGCACCGGACATCACACGGAGAAGGAATCACAATGAAGCCCATGAAGGTCGCCGCCGTCGTCGCCGGTTCCATGGTGGTGCTGGGTGCCGCCGCCCCGGCGTTCGCCGCCGAGGCGAAGTCCCCCTCGTTCAGCCTGAACGGCGCCCTGGACACCGTGGCGAGCGAGGGCCTGCGCGACGCCAAGCCGCTCCACACCAACGCGCTGGACACCGAGAACGACGGCTCCGTGCTCAACGCCGTCAAGGGCGCAACCGACAGTCTCAACAAGCCCCAGCAGGGCAACAAGCTGCTCGGCGGACTCCCGCTCGGCAAGTAGGTCCCCGTCGCCGCCGTCCCGCCACCGCCCCTCAGGCGCACTGCCTTGAGGGGCGGGCGGGGCCGATCGGCACGCGACGGGCAGCCCGGTGCGACGGCCGGCCCGGTGTGTACGACGGTGGTCAGCTCGTCCAGAAGTCCCACCAGCGGGCCAGGATCAGCATCCCGATGATCCCGATGTGCAGCACGGGCGGCACCCAGGTGAACTCGGCGAGGAAGCCGCGCAGCACGGCCGGCGCGGGCAGTACCCCGGTACGGACGTTGTGGGCGGTGACGTACCAGAACATCAGGATCGTCGCGACCCACGCCAGGGAACACCAGAGGCAGAGCGCGTTGATGCTGTACAGCGACTGGTACTGGAGCCAGGTGCAGAACCCGACACCGAAGAGCGTCCCCGTGTTCAGCCCCCGCCAGAACCAGTCCCGGTAACGGGCCCCGGCCAGCAGTCCCGTACCGATGCAGATGACGCCCGCGTAGGCGGCGAGGCCGAGCATCGGGTTGGGGAAGCCGAAGACCGACGCCTGCGCGCTCTTCATGATGTTGCCGCAGGACACCACCGGGTTCAGGCTGCACCCCGGTGTGAAGTCCGGGTCCTCCAGCAGCTTGAACTTGTCGATCGTGATCACCCACGCGGCCAGCAGCCCCGCCGCCCCCGTGACCACCAGGAGCAGGGCCAGCGCCCGCCCGCCGCCGACCGTGCCGGGGGGATTCCCGCCGGTGTCACCTGCTGCCGCCGCCTCCGGGTGCCGGGCGGACCTGTACTCGGTCGATGCCGCTGCCATCTCGCCGCTCGCCGCTCAGCCGCGCAGGCCGCGTACCGGCAGCAGGCAGTGCGCGGCGCTCAGAAGCATCTCCTCGTCGCCCGCGAAGGCGCGCAACTGCTGCTCGTCGACCGGCCGCCCCGGGGTCCCCTCGGCCCACGGCCGCGTCGCGACCAGGAAGTAGACCTGCCCGGTGGAGCGCGCGTCCTGCTCCCACTCCGGCGGTACGGGGCACTGCGCGTGGAGGTACGGCATGGTCAGCACGGCCCGGCCCGCCTCCACGATCAGCTTGATCGGGATGTTGGGCGACTGCGCGGCATCGATCAGTTCGCTGCCGGGCTTCAGCCCGATGTCCGAGAGCACCGCACGCATCGCCTCCGCCCCGGCCTCGGCTCCGTCCCGACCGTCGCCGAGTGAATAGGCCAGCAGGAAAGGCGCGTTGCGCTCACCGGCGGCCGGATCGCTGGTCCAGGGAATCACCGAGAGGGTGCCCAGGAGGGACGCGTAGTGCGCATGGTTCGCCGCGGTATTGGTAGAGGTCATGTCTGGGCACAGTAGTGGCCCGCGGAGAATATCCGTGAGCCCGCGTCACCCAAGTGGGCTATTGCGACGGGCAGTTACGGCCCAGGCTTGCCACGCGGCAATCGTCCTCGCGTACGAGAGAGGCGAATGCTTCCGGATTGACAGGGCACCGCCGGATGGCTGTAATGGTCGGCGTGTAGCGCGACACCGGCCAGAGAGCTCTGGGCAGGCCGGCGTTCGAGCGGACACCTTTACCGAGGGACGATGCCATGAGTTCATACTCCGCACCCCGCGTCTGACACATCCGGCGTACTCGGCGTAACGCCGGTACTCGCGCAATGCCAGCACTCGCGCAAGCCGGCACTCGCGTAACGGCCGTACCCGTCCGTCCATCTGACGTACGCGTACGCGTTTCCACGCGCCGTCCCTTGTCCTCCTGGTCCTCCTGGTCCTCCTGACAGCCCGCTGTCTCTCCACCCTGTTTCACGTTCGCGGCCGGCGCGTTCCGGAACACCAGGACAAGGCCCGCGTGTGGTCCCACCCATCCCCTTTTCTGCTTTTCCACTTCTCCTGGAGAGTCACCTCCGTATGCCCCTGTCCTTCACCCAGTCCGTCATCGAGGAGTTCCGGGCCAACCAGGGAAAGGTCGGCGGCCCTTTCGAGGGCGCCGATCTTCTCCTGCTGACCACCACCGGCGCGCGGTCCGGGGCGGAGCACACCACTCCGCTCGGCTTTGTACGCGACGGCGACCTGCTGCTGATCGTCGGCTCGGCCGGCGGCAGCCACCGTCACCCCGACTGGTACCACAACCTGCTCGCCCACCCCATGGTCCACGTGGAGATCGGCACCCGGACGTACGGGGCGATCGCCGTCCCCGCCGAGGGCGAGCGGCGCGACCTGCTCTTCGAGCGCGTCGTGCGCGCGGCGCCCGGTTACGCCGACTACCAGGCCGGCACCGACAGGGTCCTGCCGGTCGTGGCGCTGGAGCGCTCCGAACCCGACGCCGCCGGGGCGGGCCCCGGGGCAGGCCCCGCCAATCTCGCCGAGAAGCTGATCGAGATCCACACCTGGCTGCGTTCCCAGTTGGAGCACGTACGCGCCGAGGCCGACGCCCACTTCGCCGCGCGGGCGGCGCACCAGGGCCCCGGCGCGCCGCCCGCGCCGGGGCTCGGCCTCCAACTGCGCCAGCACTGCCTGGCGTTCTGCGAGTCACTGACGTTCCACCACACCGGGGAGGACGCGCATCTGTTCCCGGCGCTCGCGAGCAGCCACCCCCATCTGTCCGGCGTGTTCGCCCGACTCGCCGAAGAACACCGCACGGTCGCCCGGATCCAGGGCGAGCTGCACGCACTGCTGACGGAGGTCGCCACCGCGGATCCGGACCGTTTCCGTACCGAACTGGACCGCATGTCCACCGAGTTGTCGGCCCACCTGGACTACGAGGAGGAGTCGCTGCTGCCGCTCCTGGCCGGCATTCCGTTCCCTCCGGTCGCGCCCTGATCCGTTAGCGTCATCGGCGGTAGGAGACAGCCGGAGACGAAGGAGTACGTGAAGTCCATGCCCGCGGTTCCCCCAGCAGCAGACGACGCGCCCGTGATCCTGGGCAACGAGCCCGGCTCGTTCCCCCGGAGTGTCCTGGAAACCCGCCACCCGGCGCTCATCCGGCAGGTGCGTGACGCGTTCCCGTACGGCCCCGAGCAGCACGAGGCCCTTGACGCGCTCCTCCGGGAGATCACGGACGGAGTGATGGAGCCGCTCGCCGCGGACGCCCATGACCTCGGGCGATGGCGGAGCTGGGGGTATGACGAGCAGGTGGGCCGGTCATGGTTCGACGCGCCGTTCCTGTGGAGCGAGAGCTACTTCTACCGCAGGCTGCTGGGGGCCGTGGGGTACTTCACCCCCGGCCCCTGGCAGGGCGTCGACCCCTTCGCCCCGTTCAAACGCGCCGAGCTGCGGACCGGCGCGGTCGACGACGAACTCACCGCCCTGGACGGCCTCGCCACGGTGGCGGACGGTCCCGGACGGCGCGACGACGACCAGGCGTACGCGCTCCTGCTCGCCTCGCTCTGGGGCAACCGGGCCGACCTGGGGTTCCGTATCTCCTCCCCTTCCGCCTCGGAGGGCAGCGGCGGACCGGATACGGACTCGCCGCTCGTCGCGGACGACAGCGCCCTGTTGTGGTCCCTGCTCCCCCGCGGGGTGCCCGCCAGGCCCGTCCATCTGATCGCGGACAACTCGGGCCGGGAGCTGATCCCCGACCTCGTCCTCCTCGACCATCTCCTCCGTACCGGCCGCGCCGCCCGCGCCGTACTGCACATCAAGCCGTGCCCGTACTACGTGTCCGACGCGACGCTCCCGGATGTGGTCGACGCGCTGCGCCGGCTGCGCGAGGCACCCGGGTACGCCGCGCGGATCGGCAGGCGTCTGTGGGACGCGATGGCGGCGGGGCGCCTCGACGTACGCGCCCACGACTTCTTCCGCGCGCCACTGCCCTTCGACGCGATGCCCGCCGATCTGCGCGCCCAACTCGCCGATGCTGCGGTGACCTTGGTCAAGGGCGACCTGAACTACCGCCGCCTGGTGGGCGATCGCGCCTGGCCCGCCACCCTGCCCTTCGCCGAGCGCACCGCGTACTTCCCGGGCCCGGTGACCGCGCTGCGCACCCTGAAGTCCGATGTGGTCGTCGGCCTGAGCGACGACACCCTGAAGTCGTTGGACACCCGTACGGAGAAGGGGAGTTCCTGGCGGACCAGCGGCACCCACGCGCTGATCCAGACCCGGCTCAGCGACCGGTGAAACGGGGCTCGCGCTTCTCCAGGAACGCGCGCATGCCCTCGCTCTGGTCCTCGGTCGCGAACAACGCGTGGAACAGCCGCCTCTCGAAGAGAATTCCGTCGCGCAGTCCGGTCTCCAGCGCCCGGTCGACCGCCTCACGCGCCGCCGTCACCGCCGCCCTGGCGCCAGAGGCGACGGCGGTGGCGGCCCGCGCCGCCTCCTCCAGCACCTGCTCGTCGGGGACCACCCGGGACACCAGCCCGGACCGCTCGGCCTCGGCCGCGTCCATCGTGCGTCCGGTGAGGACGAGGTCCATGGCCTTGGCACGGCCCACCAGCCGGGTCAGACGCTGGGTGCCGCCGATGCCGGGGATCACACCGAGTCTGGTCTCCGGCTGCCCGAAGACGGCGGACTCCCCCGCGATCACGATGTCGCACATCATCGCCAGCTCACAACCTCCGCCCAGCGCATAGCCGTTGACGGCGGCGATCTTCGGCGTGCGGAAGGCCGCGAACTCCTCCCACTCCGCGAAGTAGTCCTCGTCCGCCATCTCCACGGCCGTCTTCCCCGACATCTCCCTGATGTCGGCGCCGGCCGCGAAGACCTTCTCCGACCCGGTGACGACAAAGCAGCCGACGCCCGGATCGCGGTCCAACGGGGCGAGTGTGGCGAGGAGTTCCCTCATGAGGGCGCTGCTGAGGGCGTTGAGCACATGGGGGCGGTGGAGCCGCACGGTCACGACGCGGCCGTCCGGTCCGTGCCGCTCGGTCTTGATGTTCAGGTCCACGGGAAGTGCCTCCGATCGGGGTCCGGCGGGACGTCAGGAGTCCCAGATGGCGCCGTACGCGGGGATGCCACGGCGTTCGAGGCCGTGCACGACCTGCCAGGTGAGCTTCTTGTTGGAGATGCAGATGACGGCCTCGGCCCCGAAGTCGCGGTACGCGGCGTAGGCGAGCCGCACCATGTCGGGTTTGCCGTGGCGCGAGGTGTCCCAGATGAGCGCGTCCGGCTGGACGCCGAGGATCTCGTCGACGAGCCCGTCCCCGTACGTCACCCGCGGATCGCGCGTCGCCCACACCAGCCGCGCGGGCACCTCGGCGGCGAGCAGATGGGGCAGACAGGGGCCGATCCCGCTGCCGGTGGCCACGTAGACCACCTTGCGGAACAGGGTCTCGATGTTCGCGACGCCCGCCGTGGTGATCCCCTTGACCCACACCCGCTCGGGCGCGTCGTCGATGAAGGATCCGGTCCAGTCGCCGGCGCGGGAGATGGTGAGCCGGAAGCCGGTGCGCCCCGGGGCGGGCACGTTGGCGAACGAGTGCCACTCCTTGAGCGGGCTGCGGCTGATCGTGGTGGAGGAACCGGCGAACGGGGTGACGCCGTGGTCGAAGTGGGCCAGCGCGACATGGGACGAGGGCCGTTCGATCCGTACGCCGACCTTGCGCAGCCGCAGCCAGGGCAGCGCGACCGAGAAGGTGACGAGGGCGAGCACCCAGAGACCGGGCTCGGCGACGACCGGTCCGCCGGCGGAGAGCGGGGCGAGCGCGGAGAGCACCGTATGCGTCCAGAAGAGCGCGAGCGCCGCCCAGCCGCCGAAGCGGTGGATCATCTCGAAGCGGTCGTGGAAGCGGGAGCGGAAGGGGGGCAGCGCGGTGGCGATCAGGCCGGCCAGCAGGGCGATCAACGTGTACGCGACGACCAGCAGCGCGCCGTCCGCGCCGGTGCCCTCGACGGTCAGGACAACGGTCTGCCCCAGGAACCACAACGCCCCCGCCACCGCCCCGCCCACGTGCAGCCCACCGAAGTGGTAGACCTTCGCGAGCGTCCAGCGCAGCTTGAGCGGTCGGCGCGTGGACGGCCAGGTGGCCAGCCGGAACAGCAGATTGATGACGTACTGCTGGCGTGCGACGACGGCGAGCGCGAGGTTGGCCAGGGCGGCATGGCCCAGCGTACGGGGGCTGTACGGGCCCGCCGCAAGGAAGCAGAGGTTGGCGAGGAGGACGAGGGCGGCGAGGCGGTTGTAGTGCATCAGGCGGGGGTGCTTGAGGAGCCGCCTGGGCCAGGAGGTGAGCGGGGGAAGGGAAATGGCATCGACATCGACGGGCGCGGGCACGGGCGCGGGCGGCACGGGCGGCACGGCTGCGGAAGACCGTGCGGAGGTCTTCGTCCGCGTCACGCCCCGGCGCACGCGCTCCTCACCGACGGAGAAGGTCACGCCCCCACCACCCCCACGCGCTCGGCCCGGTCGGTGCCCCCCGTGGCGAGCCGCAGCAGCGCCGCCTTGTCGATCTTCCCCCGGTCGGTCTCCGGCAGGGCGGCGAGGGGCAGCACTGCGGACGGCACGCAGTAGTACGGGAGGGCCGCCGCCACCGCCCCGCGCGCCGCCTCCGGGTCGACGTCCTGGGGGCAGACGAACGAGACGAGGTGCTGGGCGTCGCGCCGGAGGGTGACCGCGCGGGCGCATCCCGGCAGGGACTCAAGGACGGCGGAGACGGAGTCCGGCTCGACGCGGAAGCCGCGGATCTTGATCTGGTCGTCCGTCCTGCCGAGGTGTTCCAGCTCGCCGTCGGGTGTCCAGCGGCCGAGGTCTCTCGTACGGAACATGCGGCGGCCCCCGCCGAGGTAGGGGTCGGGCACGTACCGTTCGCCGGTCAGGACGTCGTCCCCGAGATAACCGGCCGACACACAGTCGCCCCCCGCCCACATCTCGCCCACCTCGCCGATGGGGACGGGGCGGCGCCGCTCGTCGAGGACGTACACCGTGTTGTTGGGGGTAGGGCGGCCGATCGTCAGCAGCTCCGCGTCCGGGTGATGGCGCTGCATCGTATTGACGATCGTGGTCTCCGTAGGGCCGCAGGCGTTGTGGAAGGCGCAGCGCCGCGCCCACAGATCGGCGAGCGGCCGCGGGCAGGGCTCCCCGGCGACGGCGACCGTCCGTACCCGGGGGCAGGTGGCGGGGTCGACGGAGGCGAGCACGGTGGGAGTCGCGACCAGGACGTCCGCGGTGCGTGCCGTCTCCGCGATGTCCTTGCCCCGGATGACGAGGGTGCCGCCGTGGCCGAGGCAGCCGAGGATCTCCCAGGCCGCCATGTCGAAGGCGATGTTGAGAAGCTGGGCGACCCGCTGCCCGGGCCCGATACCGAGGCCGCCGGACCCGGTGAACAGGATGTTGGCCACGTTCCGGTGCGTGACGGTGACCCCGTTGGGGCGGCCGGTGGTGCCGGAGGTGAAGAGCACGTAACACCCGTCGTCGGGCCCCGCCACGCCCTCGGGCGCGGGCTCCCCCGCCTCCGGCCCGTACCCGGGGAGCCGGTCCACGTCCTCCAGCGCGACGAGATGACGTACCCCGGCGGGTAAGGGCACACGGTGCGCGTACTCCCGCTGTGTGAGGACGATCCGTGTGGCGGCCGTACGGATGACCTGGCGGAGCTGGGCGGCGGGCGCGAGGCCGATGTCCTGCGGTACGTACGCCGCACCGGCCTTGAGGGTCCCGAGCAGCCCCACGAGCATGGGGATCGAGCGCCGCACGAAGAGTCCGACCCGGTCTCCCGGCCGCACCCCGGCACGCCGGAGCCAGTCGGCGAGCCGGTCGGCGCGCCGGTTCAGCTCCGCGTACGTGACGGTGACGCCACGGTGCTCGGCGGCCACGGCATCGGGCACGGCGAGCGCCTGCTGTTCGAAGGCATGGTGCACCAGGGCATACGGGACGCGCACGGCGGGCCCGTACCCGAACCGCCGGAAGAGCTCGCGGTCCCGCGGGGTGAGGTGGTCCAGATGCATGGGAGGGGAGACCTCCTGGCTGTTTCGAGCGACGGATGGGGGTCCGGTATTTCGAACGCCTTGCGGTCCACTGGCCGGCGGGGGCCGACGCCCCTCGCGGTCTTCCGTCCGACTGTAGTGCGCGCGCTTTAACTCTCAACTACCCCTGACCGGACAAGAACTGACACTTAATCAGCCACATGTGCCGCCTTCCACCCCACCGGCAACCTTCGCCACACAGTGCGACGACACCACAGGTAGGGGAAGCTCCGCGCGCAGGCCGGGCCTGCGCACACAGCACCAGGTGCGCGTCCACCTCGCACGTGTCACCGTCCGTGACGGAAGCACGGGAGAAGGAGACGTCGGCGTCGGCCGGGACCAGGTGACGGGCCCCGGTGAGGCGGGCCAGTTCCAGCCCGCCGGCGACGTAGCCCGAGTGCAGGTGTGTCTCCGCCACGTAGACGATGCGCACCCCTCGTCGGGCGGCGGTGGCGCTCACCTGGCCGATGTCCCGCGGCCCCATACGGTACGAGACGGATGCCTGCCCGGCCGGCATCACGCCGAGGCGTGTGCGGCGGTTGTCCCCCGGCTCCGCTTTCGTCGGTCTCGCGCACCGCGGCTTCGACACGGTCGCCGTGGTCCGCCCTCCGCGGCTCGCCTGCACGCCGGCTCGCCCGCCGCGTACGCCCGTACGGCACACGAACCGGGCTCGCCATGCTGCCGGTCTCGCCTGCGGATCTGCCTGACGGCCCGCTGGCCCGCCTCGGCAGGAGACAGATCTGTACCTCATTGCTGTACGGCGCAAAAAAAGCCCCTACCGGGGTTCCCCGGTAGGGGCTTTGAGCTGCTGTGGACCTGAGGGGATTTGAACCCCTGACCCCCTCGATGCGAACGAGGTGCGCTACCAGTCTGCGCCACAGGCCCTTGCAACGAGTGAAACTTTAGCACCCTCCCGGCCGTGCCCGGAAATCCGTTGGCGGCTGGTCACGGGGTCGACGGGCCGGCGACCCGCGGCGGTCTGGTCACTCGTTGGCCGCGCGAGGGCGGTCGTCGTCTTCGTCGTACTGGTCGAAGAGCGGGGTTCTGCCGTGGTCGCGGGTGCGGCGCTGGGGTGGAGTGCGGGGGGAGGGGGTGGGGTCCGGTGCCGGTTCGGCCGTGGAGGAGCGGGCCGCGCTCCAGGTCTCCGGGTCGCCGACCTCCACGCCGCTGGAGGCGCGGGGGGCGACCGGGGCCGTGACGTACGTGGGCAGGGGCACCGGGACCGGTTCCCAGCTCTCGCCGCGGGCCGGGCCGCGTTCGCGCTGCTGGTCGACCCATTCCGCGTGGTCGGTCTGCTCGACCAGGGCGCGGCGGCCCGCCTCCTGGGGGGAGACCGTGGCGGCCGGCTCGGGCTCGGGGCAGGGTTCCGGCTCCTGTTCGGGCTCGTCGGACCCGGCCGCGGAGGGCTGCCGGCGCGGGGAGCGGTTCTCGCGCAGCCGCTGCGCGGCGGCCTCGGCCCGGCGCCGGTCCATGGTGAACGCGAAGCGGCGCCGCTCCTGGCCGCGCAGATGGACGATGTACGTACTGAGGAGTATGGCCGGGACCGCGGGCGCCCAGAGGAAGCCCAGGCCTCCGACGGCCGCGACGATCGCGCCGAGAGTGAAGGAGAGGAAGAGGATCATGGTGGTGCGCCGCCGGCGCGCCAGGACCTGGGAGCGCTGTGCGCGCCGGGCTCGTTCGGCCGGATTGCCCGCGGGGCGCGCGCGCCGCTTGGACGCCGGGCGCTCGGGGGCGGCACGGGGCGCGGGGTGCGGTTCGGGGTGGGGCGCCGCCGACCTGGGCTGCGCCGACCTGGCCGGAGCGGGGATGTCCGCGTGGACGCTCATCCGGACTTCCGTGTGGTCCGGAGGCGCGGCGAAGGACCGGACGTCGACGGAGCTGATCGACTCCGTACGACTCCCCGGTTCCCCGTCGGCCCCCGCCTCCTCGGCGGCTCGCCCCTGAAGCTCCTTGGCGTAACGGCGCTCCATGGCCGCCCGTCCGGACAGCAGCCGGATGGCGGTGCTGAAGCGTTCCGTCGGACGTGCCTCGTTCAGCTCGTCCTGCCTGCGGAGCCACATCGGCACCAAGTAGGCGGCCCAGGCCCCGACGATGACTGCGTAGATGAGGCCGCTGCTGCTCACGGTTCACACCGTAGAGGGGTTCGCACGAGGGCATCGGCCAATTGGGCCGGTGTGTCGCACGATCCGGCTGATATTACGGACTTTTTTTATGATTGTTCGTATCGGTTTATGGTCGTATGCAACGCGATATCGAAAGTTTGTTTTATTTTCTGGTCGTTCCTGGGTGTGCTCGGTGCCAGCGGCGGACCAGCCCCTCGGGCACCTCCTCCGCCGTGAGGACGTAGACGAGGTGGTCCCGCCAGGCTCCGTCGATGTGGAGATAGCGGGGGCGCAGCCCTTCCTCCCGGAAGCCGAGCTTGTCGACGACGCGGCGGCTGGGCCCGTTCTCGGGGCGGATGCAGATCTCGACGCGGTGCAGCCCGACCATCCGGAAGCAGTGGTCCACGGCGAGCGCGACGGCCGTCGGCATCACCCCACGGCCGGCCACCTCGCGGTCCACCCAGTAGCCGACATGGCCGGAGCACATCGAGCCCCAGGTGATCCCGGCGACCGTGAGCTGGCCCACCAGCCGCCCCTGGTACTCGATGACGAACGGCAGCATCCGGCCCGCGTTCGCCTCGGCGCGCAGATGGCGGACCATCTGGCGGTACGTGGGGCGCTGGGCGACCGGGCCGCCGGGGGGAGGCGGCGGAATCGTCGCTTCCCAGGGGCGCAGCCAGTCGCGGTTGCGCCGGTTCACCTCCCGCCAGGCGCGCTGGTCGCGCAGTCTTATGGGGCGGAGGGTCACCTCACCGTCCACCAGCGTCGTGGGCCAGGCCGGGTTCATCCGGAGACGCGGGGGTGATCGCCGCCGCGGATCTGGTCCACGGCGTGAAGGAGCAGCCGGTCCAGTACGGCGAGCCCGTCGCGTACGCCGCCGGTCGAGCCGGGCAGGTTGACGATGAGGGTCCGCCCCGCGACGCCCGCCAGGCCCCGGGAGAGCGCGGCGGCGGGGACCTTCGCGGCGCCCTCCGCGCGGATCGCCTCCGGGATGCCGGGGATCTCGTGGTCGAGCACGCGGCGCGTGGCGTCCGGAGTGCGGTCGGTGGGCGAGATGCCCGTACCGCCGGTGGTGAGGATCACGTCGTACCCGGCGGCCACACCCTCGCGCAGGGCCTGTTCGACCGGGTCGCCGTCGGGGACGACCCGCGGGCCGTCGACGGCGAAGCCGAGCGCGCCGAGGCCGTCGGCGAGGAGCGGGCCCCCGCTGTCGGGGTAGACGCCCGCCGCGGCACGGTTGGACGCCGTGACGACCAGGGCCCGGTACGGCGACGAGGGCGCCCCGCCCGACGGTCCCGGGCGGCCGGGTGGCGCCGTGCTCATGCCGTACCCCCGTCGGCTCCGTCATCGGCCGCCTCGGGGCGGTTCCAGGTTCCGGACCTGCCGCCGGTCTTCTCCTCGACCCGTACGTCCGTGATGACGGCGCCCTTGTCGATGGCCTTCACCATGTCGACGACGGTCAGCGCGGCCACCGAGACGGCGGTCAGGGCCTCCATCTCGACCCCGGTGCGGTCGGTGGTCTTCACCGTCGCCAGGATCTCGACCGCGTCGTCCGTGACCGAGAGGTCGAGCTTGACGCCCGACACGGCCAGTGGGTGACAGAGCGGGATCAGGTCCGGGGTGCGTTTGGCGCCCATGATGCCCGCGATACGGGCGGTGGCGAGCGCGTCCCCCTTGGGCACTCCCTCGCCTCTGAGCAGTTCGACGACGCGCGGCGAGACCAGCACCCGGCCGCTGGCGCGCGCGGTGCGTGCCGTGACCTCCTTGGCGGAGACATCGACCATCCTGGCTGCGCCCGACGCGTCGATGTGGGTCAGGCCGTCCTGTCCCGCCTCGGTCAGGCCGTCCTGACCGCTCGATCCGCTCTCGTCGGCCTGCTGAGGGTGTCCGGGGGTCGCCCCCCGGGAAAACACAGTCATTCGCTGTGGCGCTCCCGGTCCGGGCCCGACAGGGCCTGTGTGGGCAGCCACGGTACCGCCACAGGGGTGCGTCAGCCGATCAGAACCACCTCGACCTCCGTGCCGGGCTCGACGGAGACGGTCTCCTCCGGGATCACGATCAGCGCGTCGGCCTGCGCCAGGGCCGCCACGAGGTGGGAGCCCGCGCCGCCGACCAGGGTGACGGCGCCCGCCTCGGCGTCGTACGCGCCGCGCAGGAACTGACGGCGGCCCGCCGGGGACGAGAGCGTCCGGTCCGCCCTGAGGGACGCTCTGACCGTCGTACGGTGCAGGTCCTCCAGGCCCATGAGGGCACGGATCGCGGGCCGGGCGAACAGCTCGAAGGAGACGTAGCACGACACCGGGTTGCCGGGGAACGCGAGCAGCGGGGTGTGCTCAGGGCCGATCGAGCCGAACCCCTGCGGCTTGCCGGGCTGCATCGCGACACGGCGGAAGTCGATCCCGCCGCCCGCCTCGTCCTCGTCGCCCACGGAGGAGAGCGCCTCCTTGACGACGTCGTACGCCCCGACGCTCACGCCGCCCGTGGTGACGACCATGTCGGCGCGGATGAGCTGGTCCTCGATCGTGGCGCGCAGGGTGTCCGCGTCGTCGGTGACGGCGCCGACCCGGTAGGCGAGGGCGCCCGCGTCCCTGGCCGCGGCGGTGAGGGCGAAGCTGTTGGAGTCGTAGATCTGGCCCTCGCCGAGCGACTCGTCCGGCTGGATCAACTCGCTGCCGGTGGAGAGGACGACCACCCGCGGGCGCGGGCGGACCCGGACCCTGCCCCGGCCGATGGCCGCCAACAGGCCGATCTGCGGCGGGCCGAGGACCGTACCGGCCTTCAGGGCGAGATCACCGGCGCGCACATCGCTGCCGCGGGCACGGACGTGGGCGCGGGCCTCGGCCGGGCGGTGGACCCGTACCTCGCCGCTCGCGCCGGCCCCGTCCTCGCCGGCCGGGCGCATCGAGGTGGCCGCGCCGGCGCCCGTACCGCCGTCGGTCCACTCGACGGGGACGACGGCCTCGGCGCCGGGCGGCAGCGGGGCTCCGGTCATGATCCGGGCGGCCTGCCCGGGGCCGACCTCGGGGAGCGCGCCGCTGCCCGCGGCCACGTCCCCGACGACGGTCAGCACGGCGGGGAACTCCTCCGTGGCGCCCGTCACATCGGCCGTACGGACGGCGTACCCGTCCATGGAACTGTTGTCGAACGGCGGCAGTGCGACCGGAACCGTGACGTCCTCCACGAGGACGCAGCCCTGGGCGTCGAGCAGTTGCAGCTCGATGGGGTCGAGGGGACGGACCGCGGCGAGGATGTCCGCGAGGTGGTCCTCGACGGACCAGACCCGGTCCTGCCCGGGGGCCGGGTCCGGCCCCGGGCCCAGGTCCGGGCCCCGGCCGGGGTCCGGGGCGTCTGCCGTGCTGCTCACGTGCTACAACTCCTCGCTGACATAACTGCGGAGCCAGGTCCGGAAGTCCGGGCCCAGGTCTTCACGTTCGCACGCGAGTCTGACAATGGCACGGAGATAGTCACCCCGGTCACCGGTGTCGTAGCGGCGGCCCTGGAAGACGACCCCGTGGACCGGACCGCCGACCTTCTCGTCCGCGGAGAGCTGCTGGAGGGCGTCGGTGAGCTGGATCTCACCCCCGCGGCCCGGCTCGGTCTTGCGGAGTATCCCGAAGACGGCGGGGTCCAGCACGTAGCGGCCGATGATGGCGTAGTTGCTGGGGGCGTCGGCGGCGTCGGGCTTCTCGACGAGGTCGTGCACCTTCACCACGTCGGTTTCGCCCGTGGGCTCCACGGCGGCACAGCCGTACAGGTGGATCTGCGCCGGATCGACCTCCATGAGGGCGACGACGCTGCCGCCCTCCCGCTCCTGGATCTCGACCATGCGCGCGAGCAGCGGGTCACGCGGGTCGATCAGGTCGTCGCCCAGCAGGACCGCGAAGGGCTGGTCGCCGACGTGCGGGGCGGCGCACAGGACGGCGTGCCCGAGGCCCCTGGGGTCGCCCTGACGCACGTAGTGCATGGTGGCGAGGTCGCTGGACTCCTGGACCTTCGCGAGGCGCCCGGCGTCGCCCTTGCGGGTCAGCGCCTGCTCCAGTTCGTAGTTCCGGTCGAAGTGGTCCTCAAGAGGGCGCTTGTTGCGACCGGTGACCATGAGGACGTCGGAGAGCCCCGCGGCCACCGCCTCCTCGACCACGTACTGGATCGCCGGCTTGTCGACGACCGGCAGCATCTCCTTGGGCGTGGCCTTCGTGGCGGGGAGGAACCGGGTGCCGAGGCCTGCGGCGGGGATGACAGCCTTGGTGATCCTGGAGGGCGAATGAGTCATGGCGGGGAGCCTATCCGGTGCGTATGGGCGGAAGATGATGCTCCGGTTAACTTTCGCCTCATACAAGCCGATAGGCGAGGTACGAGAGGTTTGTGATGCCCTGTGAGCGCCCACTTGCCCGACACGCCGGGAAAGAGCGGTCTGCGAAGTGAACTCCTCGCCGCGCGTGCCCTGCTGTCCGGTGAAGACGTACGAAAGGCCGCCGAGGTTCTGTCGCGAAGGGCACAGGATCTGCCGGAACTCACCCGCGCCCGCACCGTCGCCGCCTACGTGTCGGTCGGACGCGAGCCGGGCACGCGCGCGCTGCTCGACGCGCTGCGCGCACGGGGCGTCCGGGTCCTGCTGCCGGTACTGATGGCCGACAACGATCTCGACTGGGCACGCTACGAGGGCGCAGAACGGCTTGTACGGGCCGGACGCGGGCTGCTGGAGCCCGAGGGGCCCCGGCTGGGCCCGGAGGCCGTCCTGGCGGCGGAGGCGGTCCTGCTGCCCGGTCTCGCGGTGGACGGGCGCGGAACGCGGCTGGGCCGGGGCGGTGGCTCGTACGACCGGGTCCTGAGCCGGCTGGCGCGGGCGGGCGCCGCACCGGCGCTCGTGGTGCTGCTGTACGCGAACGAGGTGGTCGCGCGGATCCCGGAGGAACCGCACGACCACCCCGTGCAGGCCGTGGTGACACCGGAGGGCGTCCGGCGCTTCGGCGCCGCCGTCGGCCGGACCGGCTCTTGAGGCAGTTCTTGAGGCGTATCTTGAGGCGTTTCTTGAAAGCAGCCCCTGAAACGGGGCTGAGGCGGGCTCTTCCGGTGGTGCGATCGATCCGATGATGCGATCGAACGCCGGAAGAGCCCGCCCCGAAGCGTCTGAAGCGCTTTGCGCCGCTACGGCTCCAGCGTCAGCGTGTCCTTCGTACTGTTCTGCACCGCGTTGGGGGTGAAGGACCAGTCCAGCAGTTCGCCCTTGGCCCACTTGTCCGTCTGGTCGGTGTAGTGCGCGTTGTAGGCGTGGCCCGAGGCACCTGTCAGGTTGATCCAGCGGGATTTGTCCCAGTCACCGACGTTGACGACCATCCGCATGGACGGCACCCAGACGACCTCGTAGCCGCCCGCCGCGTTCCAGCCGGTCGCGTTGACCGCCGCCTCGCCGCCGCCGAGGTTCCACGGGCCGCGGTTGAGTATCTCCTTGAGGAAACCGGGCCCCTGGGTGCCGAGGGTCTGGTTCTCCAACTGAAGCTGGTGCAGACGGCCCCAGTTCCAACTGGAGACGTCCTTGCCGAGCTTGGCCGTCAACTCCCAGCGCGCGTCCTTCATAGCGCGGTTCAGGAGCTCGTCACGCGTCGTCGTGGCGGCGTCCCTGCGGTTCTTCGGAGAGCTCCACCACTCGTTGTCCTCGTCCTTGACGATGCTGCGCACCACCTCGTACCAGCGGTCGCCGCCGTCCGGCTGCGCCTGGTCGGGGTCGCGCTGGCCGCACTCCCGTACGAGCTGGTCGAGACCGTCCGCCGGGCCGGTCGAGTCGGCGGGTCGCACGGTGAGGCATTCGCCCTTGACGCGCACTTCCTTGGGAAGCTTGTTCCCGAACGCCAGCTTGAGGACGTTGCGCCAGACCGCGTTGAAGTACGCGGCGGCACCCGAGTCGGGCTCCTGGGTGTAGTCCCAGCCTTCGAGGAGCTTCTGCGCCTCACGGACGGACGGGTCCGAGACATCGATCTTGAGCAGGTAGGGCATCAGCACCTTCGCGATCTCGCTGCTGTTGTCCATCTGCATGGTCTGCATGTCGTCGGTCGAGATCTTCCCGCCGTCCTTGGTCTTCGACTCGATCAGGTCGTTGATCCGCTGGCTGCGCGCGCCGTAGCCCCAGTCCTCGGTGAGCAGGTACGGGTACTCCTCCGCGTTCACGACGGCCTGGTTGGCGGTGACGATGTAGCCGCGCTCGGGGTTGTACTCGTACGGCAGCTCATCGAAGGGGATGTACCCCTTCCACTTGTACTTCGGGTCCCAGCCCGGCGCCGGCATCGTGCCGTCGCCCTCGGCGCGGACCGGGATCCGGCCGGGCGCCTGGTAGCCGATGTTGCCCTTGGTGTCGGCGTAGATGAGGTTCTGCGAGGGAACCTCGAAGTGCTCGGCGGCCTTACGGAAGCCGGAGAAGTCCTCGGCCCTGTTGAGCTCGAAAACGGCGTCCATGGACTTGCCGGGCTGGAGCGCGGTCCACTGCAGGGAGACCGCGTAACCGGTGCCCCGGTCCGGGGCGACGTCGCCGACCGGGGCCTTCTCACCGACCTTCTCCAGCTCGCCGTCGCGGTCGGAGACCACGGGGCCGTGGTCCGTCGAACGGACCGTGATCTCCTTGCTCGCGCCCCCGGCGACCTTGATGGTCTCCTGACGGGACTTGAACTTCTTCTTCTGCGACCCGTACTGGTACGTGTCGCCGCTGACCTTCTCCAGGTACAGGTCGGTTACATCGGCACCGAGGTTGGTGAAGCCCCAGGAGATCTCCTGGTTGTGCCCGATGATCACTCCGGGCATTCCCGCGAAGGTGTAGCCGGCGACGTTGTACTTGCAGGTCGGCGAGACGCTGCGGCAGTGCAACCCCATCTGGTACCAGAGCGAGGGGAGCTGCGGCGCCAGGTGCGGGTCGTTGGCGAGGAGCGGCTTGCCCGTGGTCGTGTACCGACCGGAGACGACCCAGGAGTTGGAGCCGATGCCGCTGCCGTTCGGGCCGAGCAGGGCGGGGATCTCGTCCAGGGTGCCGGAGAGCGCACCGAGCTGCGCTTCGAGGCCCTGCGCGGCGCCGGCCGCGCCGGTGGACCGCAGGGAGACGTTGGAGCCCGTGGCCGTTCCGGTGCCTGTGCCTGTGCCTGTGCCGAATCCTGTGCCTGTGCCGTCCGTACCGGTGTTGCCGGTTCCGGTTCCGGTTCCGGTTCCGGTGTCGGTGGGCTCGGCCTTGGGGTCGTACGTGCCTGTGACCGGGTCGATCCCGCCCTCGCTGACGATGGGCTTGTTCCGGTCGGACGGGTACTCCGGGTACAGGTTCTTGATCTGCTGCTCGCTCAGGCGGCTGGTCAGCAGCGAACGGTCGATCTCGTCCTGCATGTTGCCGCGCAGGTCCCAGGCCATCGCCTTCAGCCACGCCACCGAGTCGACCGGGGTCCACTTCTCCGGCGTGTAGTCGTTGGTGAAGCTCAGGGCCGCGTACTCGACCGAGATGTCCTTGCCGTCGCGGCCCTTCAGGTACTCGTTGACGCCGTCCGCGTACGACTGGAGGTTCTTCTTGGTCTCCGCCGACAGCTCGGTGTCGTACTCGCGCTGCGCGACTCCGCGCCAGTCCAGGGTGCGCAGGAAGGTGTCGGTCTCGACCTGGCCCTTCCCGAACATCTCGGAGAGCCGGCCGGCGGTCATGTGCCGCCGTACGTCCATCTCCCAGAAGCGGTCCTGCGCCTGGACGTATCCCTGCGCGCGGAACAGGTCGGCGTCACTGTCCGCGTAGATCTGGGGGACGCCGTAACTGTCGCGCCGGACGTCCACGGTTCCTGAGAGGCCCTTGAGCGTGACGGTCCCCGTGGTCTGCGGGAACGAGGCTCGGGCCGTACTGACGCCCCAGAACGCGCCGTATCCGACACCCGCGACAAGCGCCAGCACCAGGACGATCACGATCAGACGGGCGCGTCGCCCCTTCTTTTTGACGGAAGGGGGGGCTGTGTTGGCGGGCATCGCTGTCCTTCGAGGGGCAGGGTGGTCCTGGAATGCTGGAGCAACCATAGGCGCAGGGGTTGGGCGCCCCCGACGCGGTGTCATGTAGTGCGACTGATCCGACGATCACAGAATGATCACACAGAGATTGACGCATGGATTCCTCTACGAATTCACCACCCTTCACCCTTGTCGTACCGCCTCGTACGCCTGACGCACCCCTCGACCGCGATGGAAATCACATCAACGCTCGTACTGGCGATCGAAAGCGTCAAGAAAACGTTAAAGATTAGGTAAGGTAACGAAGTACTGGCTCCCGGAGGAACGATCCGGCGTGCGCGAGGGGAAGGATCGGCCGCTGTCTGTCCACCATCTCAACGAACTGCTGCTCATCAGCTCGCTCGTGCTGCTGATCGCGGTCGCCGCCGTCCGGATCTCGTCCCGGAGCGGCCTCCCCAGCCTGCTGCTGTACCTGGGGATCGGTGTCGTCATAGGGCAGGACGGCCTCTTCCACGTGAAGTTCGACAACGTCGAGCTGACGCAGGTCATCGGCTATGCCGCACTGGTGGTGATCCTGGCCGAGGGCGGTCTGGGCACCAAGTGGAAGGAAGTGAAACCGGCGCTGCCCATCGCCGCCGCCCTGTCGACGGTGGGCGTCGCGGTGAGCATCGGCGTCACGGCGTCCGCCGCGCACTATCTGATCGGTCTGGACTGGCGGCAGGCGCTGATCATCGGGGCCGTCGTCTCCTCGACGGACGCGGCGGCGGTCTTCTCCGTGCTGCGCAAGGTGCCGCTGCCGTCCCGGATCACCGGGGTACTGGAGGCCGAGTCCGGGTTCAACGATGCCCCCGTGGTGATCATGGTGGTCGCGCTCTCGGCGGCCGGGCCGGTCGAGCACTGGTACGTCCTCGTCGGCGAGATCGTCCTGGAACTGGCGATCGGTGCGATCATCGGGCTCGCGGTCGGCTGGGCGGGCGCCTTCGGGCTGAAGCACGTGGCCCTGCCGGCCTCCGGGCTCTACCCGATCGCCGTGATGGCGATCGCGGTGTCGGCGTACGCGGTCGGCGCCACGGCGCACGGCAGCGGCTTCCTCGCCGTCTACATCGCTTCCATGATCCTCGGAAACTCCAAACTGCCGCACGCTCCGGCGAACCGCGGTTTCGCGGAGGGGCTGGGCTGGATCGCGCAGATCGGCATGTTCGTCCTGCTCGGCCTGCTGGTGACACCGCACGAACTGGGCGACGACTTCCTGCCCGCCCTGATCGTCGGCCTGGTCCTCACGGTGGTGGCCCGGCCGCTGTCCGTCCTGATCAGCCTGCTGCCCTTCCGGATCCCCTGGCAAGAACAGGCCCTCATGTCCTGGGCGGGGCTGCGCGGCGCGGTGCCCATCATCCTCGCGACCATCCCGATGGTCTCGCAGGTGCAGGGCAGTCTGCGGATCTTCAACATCGTCTTCATCCTGGTCGTCGTGTACACGTTGGTGCAGGGACCGACGCTGCCCTGGCTGGCGAAGGCGCTGCGGCTCGGACGCGCCTCCGACGCGTCCGACCTGGGCATCGAGTCGGCGCCGCTGGAACGGCTGCGCGGCCATCTCCTCTCCGTGGCGATCCCGGAGGGGTCGAAGATGCACGGCGTGGAGGTGGCGGAGCTGCGACTGCCGCCGGGGTCCGCGGTGACACTGATCGTCCGGGACGAGAAGAGCTTCGTACCGCTCCCCGCCACCGTGCTGCGCCGCGGCGACGAGCTGCTCGTGGTGGCGACGGATCCGGTACGAGACGCGGCCGAGCGCCGGCTGCGAGCGGTCGGACAGGGCGGAAAGCTGGCCGGCTGGCTGGGCACGGGCAACGGTGTGGGTACGGGGGCCGGCGCCGGCGGCAAGCTCCCGTGAGCGCCCGCGGTGCCGTCAGGCGTGAGGCGGGGCGGGGCGCGGGCGATCAGCCGGGGGCAATCACAGTCGGGCAATCGGGCACTCGCTGTGATCAGGCCTTCTCCGGCGCGCGGGAAGACGTGCCTGTACGATAAAGGCGCTTGTGATCAACTGTTTCGACGTCTGTAATCCAGCAGAACTGAACATCTGCATCTACTGATCGACCAACTCTGCCTGACGCAGTGCTGGCGCGACCGTATGGCGGCCGTGGCTGCCCCCTCAGTGGGCCCTGGTATCTACCGCAGTTCCGCGCAAGAGGACAGCTCTCGGCTGCGCCCGCCTCCGTGACCGACGGAGGCCATACAGGGGCGCGCTACCAGGCGGCAGAAAGGCATGGGCCGTGTCCCGCAACACGGTCGACACCGACTCCGGCGCTGTCGAGGCGGAGGGCGCGACGCCCCGCCCGGGTTACGGACGGCTGTTGCGCACCCCGGGTGCCTGGACCTTCCTGATCCCCGGCTTCGCCGCACGACAGCCCTTCGCGATGTTGACGATCGGCATCGTCCTCCTCGTCCAGCACACCACCGGTTCGTACGGCGCCGCCGGCGCTGTGGCGGCGGTCACAGGTGTGTCCATGGCGCTCTTCGCCCCGCAGAGCGGCAAGCTCGCGGACCGGTACGGGCAGCGCGCCGTCCTGATACCGGGCGTGATGATCCACGCGGCGGCCGTGGCGGCGCTGGTCACGCTCACGCTGATGGGCGCCCCGCTCTGGGCGCTGTTCGTCGCGGCCCTCCCGACCGGCGCCTCCGTCCCGCAGGTGGGCCCGATGGTCCGCTCGCGCTGGGCAGCACTGCTGGGCCCCTCCGGCCCAGACCGGGATTCGGACCCGGCTTCGGGTTCGGATCCGACTTCGGGCGCAAACGCCGGCCGGGGTTCGGGCAGGCGTGACTCTTCGTCCCTGCTGCCGACGGCCGCCGCCTTCGAGTCCGTGACGGACGAATTCACCTTTGTCATCGGCCCTGTGCTCGCGACCGCGCTCTGCGCCGGGGTCCACCCGGCGGCCGGGCTGATCGCCGAGGCCACGCTCACGCTGGTGGGCGGGCTCCTCTTCGCGGCCCAGCGCGCCACGGAGCCCCGGTCGGACCGGCACGGCAGGAGGGGCGGCTCCGCCGAGCCGCGCGTATCCGCGCTCTCCGTGCCCGGCGTACGCGTCCTGGCTGTGGCCCTCCTCGGAATCGGTTCGGTCTTCGGCGGTATGCAGGTCTCCCTCACCGCTTTCGCCGAGGAGATCGGCGACCCCGGCGTGAACGGCCTTCTGTACGGGATCTTCGCGGCGGGCAACATGCTCGCCGGCATTGTCTGCGGGGCCGTGGCCTGGAAGATCGGGCCCCGCCGCAGACTGCTGGTCGGGTACGCAATGCTGACCCTGGCCGCCTCCGTGCTCTGGACGGCGCACTCGGTACCTCTGCTCGCCGGCCTCGGACTGCTGGTCGGCCTCTGTATCGCCCCCTCTCTGATCACCAGCTACACCCTGGTCGAATCGCTGGTGCCCGCCTCGGCGCGCACCGAGGCGTTCACCTGGCTGACCGGCGCGGTCGCGCTCGGGCAGGCGGCAGCGGTCACGACCGCCGGACAACTGGCCGACGCCCACGGCGCGGGCGCCGGATTCCTGGTGCCGCTCATGGGCACGGCACTGGCCCTGACCACCCTGTTGGTCCTGCGTTCGCGGCTCGCTCCGAAGGCTCCGGGACGGGTCGCCGCGCGTGGGATGAGTCACCGCGCGCCGGTGACAGTGGACTGATCGCTCGGAATACGTCACTATGGAGCGTCGTTAGCACTCATTGAGTGAGAGTGCCAGGAGGAGCAAGTGCCGACCTACCAGTACCAGTGCACCCAGTGTGGCGAGGGCCTCGAGGCGGTGCAGAAGTTCACCGATGACGCCCTCACGGTGTGCCCGAGTTGCGAAGGACGCCTGAAGAAGGTCTTCTCCGCGGTCGGCATCGTCTTCAAGGGCTCCGGGTTCTACCGCAACGACAGCCGCGGCTCGTCGTCGAGCAGCGCGCCCGCGGCGGCCGGCTCCACGGGGTCCTCCGGGTCCGGTTCGTCGAGCGCGAAGCCGTCCTCGGATTCCAAGGCCGCGGCGTCGGCCTCGTCGTCCTCCTCGGGCTCCGGATCTTCCTCCGGTGGGTCCAGCTCTTCGAGCTCCGGCTCGTCGAGCAGCTCCAGCGGCTCGTCGGCCGCCTGATTCCTCTCCTTTCACCGCCAGGGCCCCGCCGTTCCGTACGGTCGGGGTCCTTCGCGTACGGGACGTGTCTCCGTGCGCCCGGCCCGTACCGGGTGCGGGCAGGCGTGTCCGGCTAGTGTGACCGGATGGCGAATGCAGAGATCGGTGTGATCGGTGGCTCCGGCTTCTACTCCTTCCTGGAGGACGTGACCGAAGTCCAGGTGGAGACCCCGTACGGGCCGCCCAGTGACTCCCTCTTCCTCGGCGAGATCGCCGGCCGTGAAGTCGCGTTCCTGCCCCGGCACGGGCGCTCGCACGACCTTCCTCCTCACCGCATCAACTACCGCGCCAATCTGTGGGCCCTGCGCTCCGTCGGAGTGAGGCAGGTCCTGGGTCCGTGCGCGGTGGGAGGACTGCGGCCGGAGTTCGGCCCGGGCACACTACTCGTACCCGATCAACTGGTGGACCGGACGAAGGCTCGCGTCCAGACGTACTACGACGGGCTGCCGCTGCCGGAGGGCAGCACCCCCAAAGTCGTCCATGTCTCGCTCGCCGACCCGTACTGCCCCGAGGGTCGCAGGACGACCCTGGCGGCGGCCCGCGGGCGCGACTGGGAGCCGGTGGACGGCGGAACGCTCGTCGTCATCGAGGGGCCGCGCTTCTCCACCCGGGCGGAGTCGCGCTGGCACGCGGCGATGGGCTGGTCGGTCGTCGGGATGACCGGTCACCCCGAGGCCGTACTCGCTCGTGAACTGGGTCTCTGCTACACCTCCATGACACTCGTGACGGATCTGGACGCGGGGGCCGAGACCGGCGAGGGGGTCTCCCACGAAGAGGTCCTCAAGGTCTTCGCCGCCAATGTCGACCGGCTGCGCACCGTGCTTTTCGACGCCGTGGCCGGACTGCCGTCGAACGAGACGCGCGACTGCCTGTGCGCGCACGCGCTGGACGGGATGGACACCGGGATTCAACTGCCCTGATCCCGCTGTGCCTTGATTCCCGTCGTGCCTTGATCTTGGATTTCCCCGCTCCCGCCCCGGCCATGCGCGGGAGCGGGGAAATTCGCCGTGCATGACGCTGAACCACCCTTGCGGGTGAGGGAGTTATCCACAATCGGGAACTGATCCACAGGCCTCAGCGGAATCCCGCCGGGCGGTGCATCGTGAGGAGCGGTCGCAGAACTTCTCACGTCAGGCGGTGTTCGCCATGTCCCGTTCCTTCGCTCAGGAGCCCTCCCGCGCTCCCGCGCCTCCCCCGCCCCCTCTCCCACCGTTCGCCACGTTTCCCCCTTTTCTCCCCTCCGGTTCCGCGCCTGAGCCACGCGATGTGCCGCCGTTCGCCCCGCTGCGCGTGGGCGGGTCGCGACGGCGGTTGCACCGGGCTCTGATGAAACGGCGGCGGGCGACGGCGGCCGGGCTGGCCGTGACGGCCGCCGCACTGGCCGCTGCCGGAGCGGGTGGCGCGGCCGGCGGGGTGGCGGGCGCCGATGCCCGTGCGGAGGCCACCGCGGGTTCTCTCGCGTCCTCGCCGCCCTCGCGGCGCCACCCGACGCTCCCACGGCCGGTGAGGATGGTGTCAGCGCCCGTGCGTATCGCCGATGCGGCGACGGTCAGGCTGCTGCGCCGGGGAGACCGCGTCGATGTGATCGCGTCCGGGGCGCAACCGCCGGGATCGGCGGGGATCGGCGAGAGCGGGCCGGAGGCGCGTGTGGTGGCCTCGGGCGTCCGGGTCGCCGATGTCCCCAGGGCTCCCGAGATCTCGTCGGACGGCGGAGCGCTGATCGTGCTGTCCGTGCCGCGCGCCACGGCCACGGCGCTGGCCGGCGCGGGCGCCACCTCCCGGCTGGCGGTGACGCTGTGCTGATCCGTGCGGTGTGGAGTCGCGTGGTGCGGAGCTGCGTGACGGGGGTGCGTGCGGTCGCGGGGCGTCTGTTCCGAGCCGGGGTGGAGCTGGGCCGTGCCGTACGGAGTCGCGCGGGCGAGCTGTCGCGTCGCCTGGTCGCGTGTGCGGATTGGACAGCCTGGGCACGCGCTGCCGTAGGTTGCGAGGCAGATTTTCACCCTTACAGCACATGCGAAGAAAGGCTCACTCGTGAGCAAGGAGAAGGAGAGCGTCCTCGAAGGCTTCAAGGCCTTCCTGATGCGCGGCAACGTGATCGACCTCGCGGTGGCGGTGGTCATCGGCGCGGCGTTCACCAACGTGGTGACCTCGGTCGTCAAAGGCGTGATCAATCCGGTGGTCGGCGCGTTCGGCAGGCAGGATCTGAACCAGTACAGCTCGTGCCTCAAGGCGCCGTGCGAGACGAACGACGCGGGCAAGGTCGTCCGAGGCATTCCGATCATGTGGGGAACGGTGCTGAGCGCGGTTCTCACGTTCCTCATCACGGCAGCCGTTGTGTACTTCCTGATGGTGCTGCCGATGGCCAAGTACCTCGCCCGGCGCGCCAGGCAGCAGGCCGCCAAGGAAGAGGTCCAGGAGGTTATGGAGGTCAGCGAGCTGGAGGTCCTCAAGGAGATCAGGGACGCTCTCGTGGCGCAGCGCGGCCCGGGGCCCAGCGGATCCGCGCAGAACGGCCCGGGGCGGAACACGCCTTAACGGCTGACCATGGTGGAACGCCCCGCCCGGGGCGCTCGGCTCAGATGTGGTGGGGCGGCTTCTCGTCGAGGAAACGGGCAAGATCGGCGGCGCTGCCACCGCCCCCGGTGGGGCGCTCGCCCCAGCCGTCGTCGGTGTCGTCCGAGGACTGCTGGTCCAGGGGATCGTCGAAGACCAGCGCCACGTGCGGACGCGGCGGCCCGGACGGCCGCCGGGGCTGCGCGGGCTGCTCCTCGGGGACCGGCTCGGGGGTGGGGGCGGTGCTCATACCTCCAGGGTACGGGGGTGTGTGCGGAGCCAGGACGTGCGTGGACGGACAGCGGCCACCACCCGCGCCCGGGATCGGCCGACGCGCGCGCGGTCCGCCTCGGCCCCTGCCGCCGTCGCCGCCCTCGCCCCGCCCTCCCCCGCCGATTCTCCGGCGTCCACCACCTCACTGCCCGAGGTACGTGGTACGCATGGGATTCATGGCATCGAATGACGCACTGACCGACGTGGCGGGCCTCCGGGTAGGGCACGCACAGGTGTCCGGGGATCGCGCGCTCACCGGCACCACCGTCGTACTCGCCCCGGAGGGCGGGGTGGTCACCGCCGTGGACATAAGGGGCGGCGGGCCGGCCACGAAGGAGACCGACGCCCTCGACCCGCGCAATATCGTCCAGCGCACGGAGGCCGTCGTGCTGACGGGCGGCAGCGCGTACGGGCTCGACTCGGCGTCCGGCGTGATGGCGTGGCTGGAGGAGCGCGGGCGAGGAATACGGGTCGGCGCCGACCCTGGTCAAGTGGTTCCCGTCGTCCCGGCGGCAGGCATCTTCGACCTGGGGCGAGGCGGCGACTGGCGGATCCGGCCCGACGCGGCGACGGGGCGGGCGGCGGCGGAGGCGGCGGCAGCGTCGAAGGCCGGGGCGTCGGTCGCGGAGGGCTGTGTGGGCGCGGGGGTCGGCGCCCTCGCCGGACAACTCAAGGGCGGCGTGGGGACGGCGAGTACGGTGCTGGACTCCGGAATCACCGTCGCCGCGCTGGTCGTGGCCAACGCGGCGGGCTCCGTGGTCGATCCGCTGACCGGCGTGCTGTACGGACGTTACTTCAGCGGTCGTACGGAGTACCCGCCGACTGAAGTACACCGGGCGGCACAAAGGCGACTGGCCGAGTTGAGCGAGCGGAACGGCCCCGCTCCGCTCAACACCACCCTGGCGGTCGTCGCCACCGACGTCGAACTGTCCCGTGCCCAGGCGCAGAAGCTCGCGGGGACGGCACACGACGGCATCGCGCGCGCCGTCCGTCCGGTGCATCTGCTCAACGATGGCGATACCGTTTTCGCGCTGTCGACAGGTGTTCAGGCGTTGGCCGAGGGGGATTTGCTCGCCATCAACGCGATACTGGCAGCAGGTGCGGATGTGGTGACCAGGGCGATCGTCTCGGCCGTGTGTGCGGCGGAGGGCGTCGACGGTCCTGGCGGAACATTCCCCTCGTACCGTGAGTTGTACGAGCTCGACTGAGGGGCGTGTCCCGCGAGTTGGCAAGGGGCGCGCGGGAACTTCACGTACGCCCCCTTCGTTTTCTCAAACTTAAGACGCGATGTCAGCCCTAGGCACTACGTTATGCAATCACCAAGTGACATGTGGCGACGGCCTGGAGACCCATCTTGAACGATCCCTACGAGACAACCGAGACGCACCTCGAGCGACTCCTGGGTCGGGCACTCAACTCCTTCGACCTGCCTGACGCACTGGTCGATCGACTCGACCGTGCGCTGGCGCACGCCAGCTCGCTGTGTTCCGCGCACCACAGTGCGGGGCTGCACCGTGAGACGTATCGGCACACCTATCTGCTCGACGACGGCAGCGCGTTCAGCCTTTGGGAGCTGGTGCACAACACCGGCCGGGACGGCGCGCGGCTGCACGAGCTGTACGGGGACGAATCCGAGGCCCAGCTCGCCGCGGCGCGTCTGTGCCGGCCGGGCAGCCCGGAGGCACCGCGGCTCTCGTCGGCCGGTTCGGACCAGCGGGACGACGAGGCGTACTGGGGAGAACGAGGATGCCTGGACGACGATCTGCTGGAGGAGGATCCCCGAAACCGTGAGACGGCCATGGACGATCTCGCGACCGATCTGCTCGCGGAGCTGGAGTCGGAGCGTACAGCCGAGATCGACGCGCATCTCGCGTTGATCCGCGGTTTGCGTGCGCTGCCCGCTCCGGCGCCCGCGCCGCGGCACCGGCTGTACTCGCCCGACAACTCCCCGGACCATGCCCGCAGGGTGCTGCGCCGGGCGGAGAACGCGGACTGCCCGGGTGAGGAGACCAGACTGCTGCTGAAGACGGCGTTCGCGCATCACATCACACAGGTCTTCGGACGGCAGTGCCAGGTCGAGGGCAAGGACGCGGGGTTCATGCTCTATGAGCACGCGTTCCTGCTGATCGACGGCACCGAGACAAGCCTGTGGGAGGTGGAGCACACGGCGACGCCGGACGGTCGGCACATGTGTGAGGTGTACGGGGCCGAACAGACAGCGCGCGAAGCCATGGAGCTTCGCGCGCGGGTCCTGTGAGAGTCGGCCGGGGCTGAGGGACCCGGGCCGGGAGGAAGGTCGTACGGCCGCCAGGGGTGGGACGGACCGTACGACCTCCCAAGGAGGGCACACCGGGTTGGGGCGGCGGGTGGGTGCTCAGACGCTCGCCGGCACCTTGGCCTCCGCTCCGGCCGCGTCGGCTCCGAGCGCTCCGGCCTCGGCGGCCTGGTCCGGGCGACCGGTCTTCCGGGTGCCCTTGAGCAGGATGACCAGCCCGGCGGTGACGGCCGTGCCCGCCGCGATCGCGATCAGGTAGAGGAACGGATTGCCGATCAGCGGGATCACGAAGATGCCGCCGTGCGGGGCCCGCAGCGTGCACTCGAAGAGCATCGAGAGCGCGCCGGTCACCGCACCGCCCGCCATCGCGGACGGAATCACCCGCAGCGGGTCGGCCGCGGCGAAGGGGATCGCGCCCTCGGTGATGAAGGAGGCACCGAGAACCCAGGCGGCTTTTCCGTTCTCGCGTTCGGTACGGGTGAACAACTTGCCGCGTACGGTCGTGGCGAGCGCCATGGCCAGCGGCGGGACCATGCCCGCGGCCATCACCGCGGCCATGACCTTCAGGCTGCCCTCGTTGGGGTTGGCGAGACCGCCGACGGCGAAGGCATAGGCGACCTTGTTCAGCGGGCCGCCGAGGTCGAAGCACATCATCAGACCGAGGATGACGCCCAGGATGACCGCGTTGGCCCCGGAGAGGCCGGACAGCCAGTCGGACAGCGCCTCCTGGAGTGAGGCGATCGGTTTGCCGACCACCAGGAACATCAGGAAGCCGACGATCGCCGAGGAGATCAGGGGGATCACGACGACCGGCATGATGCCGCGCAGCGGGGCGGGCACCTTGGCCCGCTGGATGGCCATCACCACGCCACCGGCGATCAGACCGGCGGCGAGGCCGCCGAGGAAGCCCGCGTTGATGGTGAGGGCGATGGAGCCGCCCACGAAGCCGGGGACCAGACCGGGGCGGTCGGCCATCCCGTACGCGATGTAGCCCGCGAGGACGGGCACCAGGAAGCTGAAGGCCAGGCCCCCGATCTGGAAGAGCAGAGCGGCCCAGCTCATGCTCTCGGTCCAGACGAAGTGTTCGGCGACGGAGGGAGCCTTGTCGACGGTGTAGCCGCCGATCGCGAAGCCGAGGGCGATGAGGAGGCCGCCCGCCGCGACGAAGGGGACCATGTAGCTGACGCCGGACATCAACCACTTGCGCAGCTTGGTGCCGTAGCCCTCGCCGGGCTCCCCCGCGTCGTCCACGGGCGAGCCGGCCGCGCCCGGGGCACCGGTGATCTCGCCGCGGGCGGCCTTGCCGCGTACCTCGGCGATCAGTTCGGCGGGACGGTTGATGCCCGCCTTGACGCCGACGTCTACCGTCGGCTTCCCGGCGAAGCGTTCCTTCTCCCGTACGGGCACGTCGTGCGCGAAGATCACGCCGTCCGCGGCGGCGATGACGGCCGGGTCGAGCCGGTTGAAGCCGGAAGAGCCCTGCGGTTCGACGACGAGTTCGACGTCGGCCTGCTGTCCGGCCTGTTCCAGGGCCTCGGCGGCCATGTAGGTGTGCGCGATGCCGGTGGGGCAGGAGGTGACGGCGACGATCCGGAAGACCTGCTCCTCGGTGGCGCCGGCGGCCGGAGTCTCCGGTTCCGGGGCCTTCGCCGTTGCCGAGGCCGGGGTCGTTGCCGGGGCCTTTGCCGGGGTCCCTTCCGTGGGCTCCTGCGTGGCCTTTTCCTGGGGCTTGGGCGCCCCGGCCACCGGCTGCGCCGCCGGGGGCTCCTCGCCGCGGATCAGGGCGGCCGTCGCCGAGGCGTCCGTGGCCGAGCGGAGCGCCGAGGTGAACTCCTCGTTCATCAGGCGGCGGGCCAGGGCCGAGAGGATGGTGAGGTGCGCGTCGTCGGCGCCGGCCGGGGCCGCGATGAGGAAGATCAGGTCGGCGGGCCCGTCGGGGGCGCCGAAGTCGATGCCGCGCGCCGAGCGGCCGAAGGCGAGCGTCGGCTCGCCGACGTGTTCGCTGCGGCAGTGCGGGATGCCGATACCGCCGTCGAGCCCGGTCGGCATCTGTGCCTCGCGGGCGGCCACGTCGGCCAGGAAGCCGTCCAGGTCGGTGACCCGGCCCAGGGTCACCATCCGCTCGGCCAGCGAGCGGGCCGCTGCTTCCTTGGTATCGGCGGCCAGGTCGAGGTCGACCAGGTCCGCGGTGATCATGTCGCTCATCGCGGGCTCCTTTGCTCGCATATCGCGCGGGTCAGGTCCAGAAGGGGAAGGGGGACAGAGGAGAAGAACAAGGGGGTCATGAGGCTGGCTCCCTGAGCAGGCGGTCCAGGGGGATGTCGGCGGTCACGGTGACCGCCGACAGGTCCAGGTCGACGGGTGCCGGCATCACGCTGCCCGGGAGCTGCACCGCCGCGGCGCCGTGGGCAACGGCCGACGCGAGCGCCGCCGGGCCCTCGCCGCCCGCCGCCAGGAACCCGGCGAGCGAGGCATCGCCCGCACCGACGTTACTGCGGACCGTGGCGACCGTGGCGGAGCCGAAGTACGTCCCCGCCTCCGCGACCAGGAGCTGGCCGTCCGCACCGAGGCTGGCGAGGACGGCGGCCGCCCCGTACGTACGCAGTTCCTCCGCCGCCTTGACGGCGTCGCCGACGGTCGTGAGGGGGCGGCCGACGGCCTGGGCCAGCTCTTCGGCGTTCGGCTTGACGACGTCCGGCCGCTCGCGCAGCGCGGCCAGCAGCGAGGGGCCCGAGGTGTCGAGGGCGATCCTCGCCCCGGCGTGGTGGGCGCCGGCGACCAGTTCGGCGTACCACTCGGGGCCCAGTCCGCGCGGGAGGCTGCCACAGCAGGCGGTCCAGGCCGAGGAGCCGGAGTGGGTGCGGATCTGGGTGCGCACCACGGCGAGCAGCGACTCCGACTCGGCCGCGGTCAGCTCGGGGCCCGGCGCGTTGATCTTGGTCAGGGTGCCGTCGGGCTCCGCGAGCGCGATGTTGGACCGGGTCGCTCCCGCGACCGGCACCGGAGCGACCGCTATCCCCTGCCCGGCCAGCAGCTCGGCGACCAGTGCGCCCGGGGCGCCCCCGAGGGGCAGCACGGCGACCGTACGGCGACCGGCCGCGGCGACGGCGCGTGAGACGTTGACGCCCTTGCCGCCCGGGTCCATGCGTTCTGCCGTGGCCCGCAGTACCTCGCCGCGGTCGAGGGCCGGGACCTCGTACGTACGGTCCAGGCTCGGGTTGGGGGTGACGGTGAGAATCATGCGGCGCTCCTAAACACACAGCACTTCGGTGCCCTCGGCCTCGATGGCCGCGACCTCCGAAGGGCTGAGCCCGCTGTCGGTGATGAGCAGATCGACATCGGCGAGCGTGCCGAAGCGCGCGAAGTGCTCCTGGCCGTGCTTCGCCGAGTCGGCGAGCAGCACCACGCGCCGCGCCGCGCCGACGAGAGCGCGCTTCACGGCGGCTTCGGCGAGGTCGGGGGTGGTGAGCCCGCCTTCGGGGGAGAAACCGTTGGCGCCGAGGAAGACGACATCGGCGCGGATCTCTCCGTAGGCGCGCAGCGCCCAGGCGTCGACGGCGGCCCGCGTACGGTTGCGGACCCGCCCGCCGACCAGGTGGAGATCGATCCCCGGGTGGTCGGCGAGGCGGGCCGCGACCGGGAGGGAGTGGGTCACGACGGTGAGCCCGCACTCCAGCGGCAGTTCCGCCACGAGTCGCGCGACGGTCGACCCGGCGTCCAGGATCACGCTGCCGTCCTGCGGCAGCTCCGCGAGCGCCGCGTGTGCGATGCGGTCCTTCTCGTCGGCTGCGGTGGACTCACGCTCGGCCAGGTCCGGCTCGAAGTCCATCCGGCCGGCCGGTATGGCCCCGCCGTGCACGCGGCGGACGAGGCCGGCCCGGTCGAGGGCCTTCAGGTCACGCCGTACGGTCTCCGCCGTGACCTGGAACTGCTCGGCGAGCGACAGCACATCGACACGTCCGCTTTCACGGGCCAGCCGCAGGATCTCCTGCTGACGCTCCGGTGCGTACATGTGGGTTTACGTCCATTCCGTGCCCGAACCTGTGGTTTCGGCGACACGCTACGCCCACATTTCTGGAAAGTAAACAGATTCGGGCGAACTACGGACACGATCGGTCATCGTCTCTCGGTCATCGCCTCTCGGTCACCCCCCGCCGGTCGTCCCCCGCCGGTCATCCGTTGTCGGTCATCCGCTTCGACGGGAGCGCGAACATCATGGTGAAGATGACCGCGAGCACCGCCACCACCCACCACAGGGCGTGCTGGAAGCCATCGGCGAACGCCTCGCGCATCGCGTTGGCCGGCCGGTCGTCGACCACACCGAAGAAGACCACCGAGACGAGTCCGAGCCCCAGGGCGTTGCCCATCTGCTGCGTGGTGTTGATCAGGCCCGAGGCCGAACCCGAGTGTTCGCGCGGGACGCCCGAGAGCACGGCGTCCGTCAGCGGGGCAACGATCAGTCCCATGCCCGCGCCCATGACCAGCAGGGGCGGCGCCATCTGCCAGGAGTTGATCTCCAGGCCGTACCGTCCGGCCGCGCCGATGTAGAGCAGCAGCCCGGTGATCATGGTCAGTGCGCCCGCCTGGAGGACGGCGCGGCCGAAGCGCGGGACCAGCTTCTGTACGGAGAGGCCGGCCGCGACCGACACGGCGAGGGAGAACGGCACGCCCGTGAGCCCCGCGCGCAGCGGGCTCCAGCCGAGGCCGATCTGCATGTACAGCGTCCAGACCAGGAAGAAGATGCCCAGGGCGACACCGAAGGTGAGCTGGACGGCGACGCCCGCGGCGAAGCTCTTGACCCGGAACAGTGACAGCTCGATCAGCGGTGAGCCGTCCTTACGCGCCTTCCGCCGCTCGTACGCCACCAGCGCGGCCAGGACACCGAGGCTGCCGATCATGCAGACATGGCCCCACAGCGGCCAGCCCAGTTCGCGCCCCCGGGTGAGGGGGTAGATCAGCATCAGCAGCGCGCCCGTCACCAGCACCACGCCCACCAGGTCGAGGCGGAGGGCCTTGGGCGCCTTGGACTCGACGATGAACCTCCGGCCGAGCAGCACCCCCGCCACGCCGACCGGCAGGTTGATGAGGAAGATCGGGCGCCATTCGAGGCCGAAGAGGTTCCACTGGGTGAGCAGCGCGCCGAGCAGCGGGCCCGAGACGGAGCCGAGGCCGACGATCGCGCCGAACAGCCCGAAGACCTTGCCGCGTTCGTGGGCGGGAAAGGTGACGTGGATGATCGACAGCACCTGGGGCACCATCAACGCGGCCATCGCGCCCTGGAGCAGCCGCGAACCGACCAGCATCTCGGGCCCGGCGGCGAAGCCGCAGAGCGCGGAGGCGACGGTGAAGCCACTGATACCGATCAGGAAGAGCCGCTTGCGGCCGTATATGTCACCGAGACGACCACCGGTGATCAGTCCGGCCGCAAAGGCGAGTGCGTATCCGGCGGTGATCCACTGGATCGCCCCGAAGGTGGCCCCGAGATCCCGTTCGATACTCGGGATCGCGATGTTGACGATGGTGACATCCACGAGGTCCATGAAGGCGGCCGTCATGACCACGGCCAGCGCCAGCCAGCGGCGGCGGTCACCGCCTCCGCCCCCCGCTCGTCCGGTCTCCGGAACGGCTGGGGACGGGTCGGGAGCGGAGGAGGAGGCGGCGGAGGACGAGGCGGAGGAGGCAGACGTCGCCGCCGGAGACGCCGCAGGAGAGGCGATGGGTGAACTCATGGGGCACAAGCTAGGGAGCATCTAGGTCCGTATGTGTCCTAGATGGCGCGCACCATGGACGTATGACCGACACTCCGGCACGGCTCCTGAGGCTGCTCTCCCTCCTCCAGACCCCGCGTGAGTGGCCGGGCAGCGAGCTGGCCCAGCGACTCGACGTCAGCGCACGCACCATCCGCCGCGACATCGACCGGCTGCGCGCCCTCGGATACCCCGTGGAGGCCACGATGGGGGCCATCGGGGGATACCGGCTGGTCGCCGGTACGGCCATGCCCCCGCTGCTCCTGGAGGACGAGGAGGCCGTGGCCATCGCCGTCGGTCTGCGGGCGGGGGCGGGCCACGCCATCGAGGGACTCGACGAGGCGTCCGTACGCGCCCTGGCCAAGCTGGAGCAGGTGCTGCCGTCCCGGCTCCGGCACCGCGTCTCCACCCTCCAGGCGGCGACGACGCCGCTCACCCGCGGGGACGGCGCGACCATCGATCCGCAGACCCTCACGGTCATGGCCGGCGCCGTCACGGGCACGGAGCGGCTGCGCTTCGGCTACCGCTCCGGGGACGGTACGGAGACGAAGCGCCAGGTCGAGCCGTACCGCCTCGTCTCGACCGGCAGCCGCTGGTATCTGGTGGCGTACGACCTGGGGCGCGACGACTGGCGTACGTTCCGGGTCGACCGGGTCAGCGAGCCCTTCCCGACCGGCGCCAGGTTCACGCCGCGCGAGCTGCCCACGGGGAACGCGGACGCCGCCCAGTTCTTGGCCCGGTCCATGTCACGGCTGCAGCCCGAGTGGGATGTGGACGTCACCTTCCGGGCGCCCGCGGAGTTCGTGACGGCCCGGCTGCCGCCGTATCTGCCCGCGCCCGTGCCCACCGGGCCGCTCTCCTGCCGGCTGCGCATGACCGTGACCGACTCGCTGGAGTGGGTCGCGCTGCGCCTGGCGCTGGTGGACTGCGAGTTCACCGCGCACGCCCCGGCGGAGCTCGCGGAGTACCTGTACCAGCTGGGGGCCAGGCTGACCCGCGCCTCCGTACCGACCGGGCAGCGACCGACCGGGTAGCGACCGACCGGCTGGCGGGAGGGACAGCCGAAAGGCCGGAGGAACAGCGGAAGAGGACAGGAAAAGGACAGAGGGGAGCCCCGGCACCTGGGGGGGGTTGGTGCCGGGGCTCGTCTCTGGGGGCCGACGGATCGGCCCTCCCGTACCGCTCGGGGAGCGAGTGCGGGTAAGGGGGACACTACGGCCACAGGAGGGCGACGTCACGCCGCCGCGTCGAAGCCGGTGTCCCGAGCCATCTTTTTCAGCTCCAACAGCGCGTGCTTCTCGATCTGGCGGATCCGCTCCCGCGTCAGGCCGTGCTGCTTGCCGACCTCGGTCAGCGTGCGCTCGCGGCCGTCCTCGATGCCGTACCGCATCTTGATGATCGACGCCGTGCGCTGGTCGAGCCTGCTGATCAGGTCCTCCAGCTCCTCGCTGCGCAGCAGCGTGAGCACGGACTGCTCGGGCGAGACCGCGGAGGTGTCCTCCAGCAGGTCGCCGAACTGGGTGTCCCCGTCGTCGTCCACCGACATGTTCAGGCTGACCGGGTCACGGGCCCAGTCCAGGACGTCGATGACGCGCGCCGGGTTCGAATCCAGCTCCGCGGCGACCTCCGTGGGCTCCGGGTCGCGGCCGTGCTCGCGGTTGAACTCACGCTGCACGCGGCGGATCCGGCCCAGCTCCTCCACCAGGTGGACGGGGAGCCTGATCGTGCGCGACTGGTCGGCTATGGAGCGCGTGATGGCCTGGCGGATCCACCAGGTCGCGTACGTCGAGAACTTGAAGCCCTTGGCGTAGTCGAACTTCTCGACCGCGCGCACCAGTCCCGCGTTGCCCTCCTGGATGAGGTCCAGCAGGGGCAGGCCACTGCGCGGGTAACGGCGCGCGACCGCCACCACGAGGCGGAGGTTCGAGCGTATGAAGACGTCCTTCGCCCGGTCGCTCTCGGCGACCAGCGCCTCCAGCTCCTCGCGCGACGCATCGCCCGCCTCGCTCTCCACCTCTCCGTCGAGGATCTGCCGGGCGTAGACCCCGGCCTCGATGGTCTGGGACAGCTCCACTTCCTTCGCTGCGTCGAGCAGCGGCGTACGAGCGATCTCGTCGAGGTACATGCCGACCAGGTCGCGGTCGGCGATCTCCCCGCCTACGGCGCGAACACTGCTTGCCGCTTTCGCCCCGCCGGTGGCGGAACGACGGGCGACGGCACGGGTTGCCATGCGAGCTCCCTTACTGAACTGAGTAGGTCGCGACACCCTTCCGGGTGCCCTGCATCCGTTGGAAACAACGACTGGAATCCGGACAGAATTCCCATGGCGTGCATAGATTTTCTGATCATGCAGTACCCTGTGCCGCCGACCGGGTGACCCGCGCCCCCTGTCGGGTACAGAGGTGCAGGTCAGGACAGTTACCGAGGCTGATGCCGACCGCGCTCCACCGAGGAGCGCGACCGGCGGATCCAGCAGCTCCGGTCACTTCTTGAAGACGATTCGCATGCGTCTTTGGTTGCTCAGGGCCGCTCGGGGCGCCTGCCCCGCCCCTTCCCCGGTACTCCCGCGGCGCTCCCCCGGTGCCCCCGGTACATCCCCGGGTACGTCCCGGGGCGCTTCAGCCGAACTGGACCGATCGCTTCGCCAGGCCCAGCCAGAAGCCGTCGATGACGCTCCTGCCCGTGCCCAGCTCGTCCTCCGCCGCGCCGAGCGTCACGAACAGCGGGGCGAAGTGCTCGGTGCGGGGGTGCGCCAGGCGGCCGGCCGGGGACTTGTGCTCGAAGTCGAGCAGGGCGTCCACGTCCTGCGCCTCCAGCGCCCGTGTCCCCCAGTCGTCGAACTCCGCCGACCAGCCGGGCACCCCGCCGCCCGGGTGGCGCAGCGCGGCGAGGTTGTGGGTGAAGAAGCCGCTGCCGACGATCAGGACGCCCTCGTCCCGCAGCGGGGCGAGCTTGCGCCCGATCGCCAGCAGTTTGCGCGGGTCGAGCGTCGGCAGGGAGATCTGGAGGACGGGGAGGTCCGCGGCCGGGTACATCTCGACGAGCGGTACGTACGCCCCGTGGTCCAGCCCGCGGTCCGGCACGTCCTGCACGGGGGTACCGGCGCCGCGCAGCAGCTTCCGTACGGAGTCCGCGAGCCACGGGGCGCCGGGAGCGTCGTAACGGACCTGGTAGTAGTGCTCGGGGAAGCCCCAGAAGTCGTACACGAGCGGTACGGACTCGGTCGCGCCCAGGGCGAGCGGCGCCTCCTCCCAGTGGGCCGAGACCATCAGGACGGCCTTGGGGCGCGGCAGCGCCGACGACCAGGCCGCCAGCTCGCCGGGCCAGACCGGGTCGTCGGCCAGGGGCGGGGCCCCGTGGGAGAGATAGAGGGCGGGCATGCGCTCAGCAACGGCGTTCATGGCGACTCCCGGGGTCATCCGTGTCGACGTCCACGCGTCCCCACCCGGACGTCTGCTTGAAAGCTCAAGCATTCATTACCTAGCAGCTTAACCAGATCTAGTTTAACTTTCAAGAATGAGTACAGTGGAGTACATGACCATGGCATCTACCGGCAGCGAGGCCGGCCCAGGCGAGGACACCCGCACGGAAACCGAAACCCGGGCGGAGGAGACGCGCTGGCTGAGCGACGAGGAGCAGCGCGTCTGGCTGACGTACGTCGAGGCGACGACGCTGCTGGAGGATCACCTCGACCGTCAGCTCCAGCGTGACGCGGGGATGCCGCACATCTACTACGGACTTCTCGTCAAACTCTCGGCGGCACCGCGCCGCCGGATGCGGATGACGCAGCTCGCGATGGAAGCCAAGATCACCCGTTCACGGCTCTCGCACGCGATCGCGCGGCTGGAGAAGCACGGCTGGGTGCAGCGCGAGGAGTGCCCCTCCGACAAACGGGGACAGAACGCGTTCCTGACGGAACAGGGCTTCGATGTGCTGAAGCGGTCGGCGCCGGGTCATGTCGCCGCCGTACGCCAGGCGATCTTCGACCGGCTCACCCCGGAACAGGTCGGTCAGCTCGGCGAGATCATGCGGGTGATGGCGGAGGGACTTCAGCCCGAGGGGACGGGCGCGGATCTGCCCTGGCGCCGCTGACTCCGGGGAGCCGCGGCACCAGGGCGGATTCTTCGCTCTCTTCCTCTTCTTCCGCGCGGCCGTTTCGCCTTTCGCCTTTCGCCTTTCGCCTTTCGCCTTTCGCTTTTCGCCTTCGCCTTCGCCTCCGACCGGCGCGTACCGGTCAGTGCATCGCGACCGGGATCTGCGCCTCGTCCGCCTCCGCGCCTTCCGTGCCACCCCCGCCCGAAGCACCCGTGGAGGAGCCGGGGCGGCCGGTGTTGATGAAGGTGATGGCGATCGTCGCCGCGACGGCGAGGATGCCGACCGCCCACCAGATGGCGCTGGAGAACCCGGCCACCAGGGCGCGCATCTGGAGGAGCCTGGGGTCGCTCGCGGTGGCCGCGTGCGTGGCGAGGTACGAGGTCGTGGCCGAGGCCGCGATCGTGTTCAGCAGGGCCGTACCGATCGCCCCGCCCACCTGCTGCGAGGTGTTGACCATCGCCGAGGCGACGCCCGCGTCCCGCGGCTCGATACCGAACGTCGCGAGCGACATGGCCGGCATGAAGGCCGTACCCATACCGAGGCCCAGCAGGAGCTGGCCCGGCAGGATCACACCCGCGTACGAGGAACCGAGGTCGAGCCGGGTCAGCAGCAGCATGCCGATGGCGGCGACCAGGAAGCCGGGCCCCATCAGGTAGCGCGGCGGGACCCGGGTCATCAGCCGGGCGCCGATCTGGGTCGAGCCCGTGATCATGCCCGCGATCATCGGGAGGAAGGCGAAGCCCGTCCTGACCGGCGAGTATCCCTGGACCACCTGGAGGTAGTACGTCAGGAAGAGGAACAGGCCGAACATCGCGATGATGGCCAGGCCCAGCGAGAGGTAGACACCGGCGCGGTTGCGGTTGGTCACCACGCGCAGCGGCAGCAGCGGGGCCTTGACCTTCGACTCGACGACCGCGAAGAGGACGAGCAGGGCGGCGGCCGCCACGAAGAGCGTGATGGTGACGGGGTCGGACCAGCCGTCGGACTCGGCGCGCGTGAAGCCGTACACCAGCGAGACCAGGCCCAGCGTGGAGAGGACGACGCCGGGGATGTCGAGCGCGGAGCGGTTACGGCCGGAGGCGGGCTCGCGGATCACGAAGTACGCACCGAGTGCGGCGACGACCGCGAACGGGATGTTGACGAAGAACGTCCACCTCCAGTCCAGGTATTCGGTGAGGAACCCACCAAGGATCAGCCCCACGGCGCCACCACCACCGGCGATCGCACCGAAGATGCCGAACGCCTTCGCGCGCTCCTTGGCGTCGCTGAAGGTCACCGCGAGCAGCGAGAGCGCGGCGGGCGCGAGCAGCGCGCCGAAGGCGCCCTGGAGCGCGCGGGCGCCGAGCAGCATCGCCTCGCCGGTCGCGGCGCCGCCGATGGCGGACGCGGCGGCGAAGCCGATCAGGCCGGTGACGAAGGTGCGCTTACGGCCCCACAGGTCGGCGATGCGTCCGCCGAAGAGCAGCAGACCGCCGAAGGCCAGCGCGTAGGCGGTGATGACCCACTGCTTGTTGCCGTCGGATATCCCCAGGTCCTGCTGGGCGGAGGGCAGCGCGATGTTCACGATGGTCGCGTCGAGCACGACCATGAGCTGCGCCAGGGCGATGAAGACCAGCGCTTTCCAGCGGCCTGGATCGGGGGCGGACAGGGCGCCCGGGTCGGGAAGCCGCTTCTCGGCTGTTTTTGGCATGGAGGTATCCACCTATGGATGCAGAAAGGGCGAAACGTACGTAAGTACAGGCGACGTTGCGGGACTTACGAAGTCATGGCGGGCTGATGTCGACGACATGAAGCCGTCACGGGCAGCGCGTGGCCTTCTGGCGGGCTCTGCGCTGGGACGTCTGTGGTGCGCGCGCTGCGCAGGCTGTGGGTGGTACGCGTGGCGCGACGGCGGTGGGTGGTGTGGGCGGCCGGTGTCATGACCGGGCCACCCCGGTATTGGTTCGTTTGTTCGTTGGTTCGTTGGTTCAGGGGCGCATCACGGAGCGGCGCGGCGCAGGTCCTCCAGGGTCGCGGCCGAGCCGGGCAGTTCGGACCGTGCGGGTGCCTCCAGGCCGTCCAGGAAGAGGTGGAGGTGCCGATGCACGAACCGGTCCATCGTGAGGCAGCCACTGTCGGGCAGCGGCCGGGTGAGCTGGGACAGCGCGATCATCAGATCGCCCGCCTCGACATCGGGGCGGAGCCGCCCCGCCTGCCGCGCCCGCTCCATGAGCCCTTCGACGGCGCCTTCGAGACGGCGCCGTTCGGCTTCCACGTCAGGATGCTTCCTGTCGAACGCCCCGGAGAGCATCGGACAGAGCGCCCCGATCCGTTCGTCCGCCGCCGTGTGCACGAAGCGGCGCAGCGCGGCGAACGCGTCGGGTTCCTCGGCGGCGATCCGCTCCGCCTGGTCCGCGACCCGGGCCATCACGGAGCGGACGACCTCGTGGGCGAGGACATGCCGGTCCGGGAAGTGCCGGTAGAGCGTGGCGTTGCCGATGCCGGCGCGGCGGGCGATCTCGTCGAGCGGCGCCTCGGAGCCGTACTCGACGTACATCTCACGCGCCGCCGCCACGATCCGCTCCCGGTTGCGCAGCGCGTCCGCGCGCGGCCGGGGGACGCGGCGCGCCCCCGGTCCGACGGCAGCGGCGACAGCGACGGCGGCTTCGGTGATTGCGGCGGCGGCGGTCACGTCGGGCCCCTTCCCAGCTCTCGGTTCTCGGTTCTTCGACGGTCTGCGCTCGGGTCTGCGCTCGGTCTGTTCTTCGGTCTGCGTGCCCCTGGTCGCCCGGGGACGTAGATGCAAACGGGGAACTTCTCCCCGGTTATTTCCCTCGTCCATGTGACCTGGGCCACATGTGCATGTTTACGGGGTTTTGCCCCCGATCGGCGCACCCAGCGAGCGCCGACACGCCGACCGACGGAGGGTGATCGAACGGAGGACAGCCAGGACGGCAGGCTGCCGCGACCGAAGGCGACCGTATGCAGCAGAGGCGTCTCATACCCAGCACCGGCTCCCGCCGGCTCTGCGCCCTCGCCGGCCTCGCGGCGCTCACCTTCGCCGGACTGACCGCCGCGAGCGGCACCCTCCCGTCCCCCCATCGGGCGTCATCGGGGCCCGGGGCGATCAAGGACATGAGCCGCGGCCCGTGCCGTATCTCCGCCGCCACCGCCGTACAGATGTCGGAGGGGCTGCCCACCCCGCCCGGTTACTCCCGCTCGACCGGCAAGGTTCGCGCCCTCAACCTCATGATCGACTTCCCGGACGCGCCGGGTCCCGGGAAAGCACTGGACCGGCTCGCCGAGTTCTTCCCGCAGACGTCGGAGTGGTTCAGGACCAGCTCGTACGGGCGCCTCGACTACCGTCCGGACGCGCCGATCAAGAACTGGCTGCGGATGCCGCTGCCGTTCGTGGAGTACGGGATAGAGCGCGGCGCGCCGTACGAGCCCGGCTACCGGCGACTCGTCGACGACATCGTGGCCGCCGCCGACCCCCACGTGGACTTCGCGGCATACGACCTGGTCAACATTCTGGTGACGCCCAACGCCGGCCCTTCGGCCCTGGACACCGTTCTGTCCGTGACCTTCTCCGGCAACGCGGACGCCCCGCAGGCGGACGGCGTGCCGCTCGCCAACACGTCCTTCGTCTACAGCCGCCAGGACGACGGCTCCGGCTCGTACGGCAACACCGGCTACCGGGTCCTGCCGCACGAGAACGGCCATGTCTTCGGCCTCCCCGACCTCTACACCGTGGACGGCGGCGGCTCGGTCGGGCACTGGGACATCATGTCCGAGGACTGGGGCGCCAACAACGATCTGCTGGGCTGGCACAAGTGGAAGCTCGGCTGGCTCGACGACGAGCAGATCGGCTGCGCGTCGGGGCCGGGCAGCAGTGACTACCTGCTCGGACCGCTGGCGACGTCGGGCGGTCCGAAGATGGCCTTCGTGCCGGTCTCCCCGGAGTCGGGGTACGCGGTGGAGGTACGGAGCCGGGCCGGCAACGACGAGGCGGTCTGCGAACCGGGCGTGCTGGTCTACCGCGTGGACGCCGCGGTGGACACCGGGCGCGGTCCGGTCACGATCGCGGACAGCAAGGAGAACAGCGGCGGCTGTACGCGGCGGCCGAACGTCCACGCCGAGCTGTCGGACGCGCCCTACCGGCCCGGGCAGTCCTTCGTGGACCGCGACAACCGCATCCGGATCTCGGTGCTGTCGCAGGAGCCGGACGACCACTTCAGGGTGCGGGTGACCCGGTCCTGACGCGCCCGTCGCGGAGGGTCGCGGGGACGCCGGTGGCGAACCAGCCCTCCCCCGCGGACGCCTCGCCCGCGGACGCCTCGCCTGCGGGCGCCTCGCCCCAGTAGCCGCGTACGAGGGACTGGCCGCGCAGCCACAACTCCCCCGCCTCGTCGATCCGTACCTCCGTGACGGGCGTGGGGCGGCCCCCGGCGAGCACGTCGCCGCATGTCTCCGTCAGACCGAAGGTGTCCTCGGACTCGGGCTCGGACTCGGACTCGGACCCACCTCCGTCTCCGGAAGGGGAGATTCCACTTCCGGGGTCGCGCGGCGGCCCGTCCGCGACACGGAGTGCGCCGCCCGCCGCCATCGCCGCGTACACCCGCGTCAGCGTCCCGGCCCGCGAGAACGGGTACGTCAGCGGCGTGACCGGGACGGCCCCCAGGCCCGGGATCCCGCCGCGGCCGAGGGCGGCGACCGCGGCGAGGTAGCGCGCGTTCATGGCGGCCCCGGCCTGGGCGAGCTGGGTGGCGACGGCACCCCGGGGTCGGCCGGACGGCCCGGGCACGTAGCTGATCGTGGCGTCGTCCTCGGCCCGTACCTCGATGTCGGGCGGGGCGGCGTACCGGTCGGGGGCGGGCAGGTCCTCGTACCGTTCCGTCCCCGCGTCCAGCTCTCCCCCGTGGTGGCGGACGACGGTCCGCACGGCCCCCGCCTCCCGGCGCGCCGCCCAGCGCCGCACGCGCGGCAGCCGCTCACCGTCCACGAGCAGCACGCGGGGCGCACAGTCGTCCAGCGCGTACGCGAGCAGATCCTCGGTCCACGCGGCGTCGAGCGGTACGGCGACCAGGCCGGCCAACTGGGCCGCCCAGAACGCAACCTGCCATGCGGGGCGATCGCCCATCACGAGGGCGGTGCGGTCGCCGGGGCGCAGTCCGTACGCGTCCACGAAGTGGTTGGCCAGTACGGTCGCGGCGGCGAAGAACTCCCCGTACGTGTACGGGTACGGGTCCATGGCCGCGGACCCGGCGCCCAGCAGGAACGGCCGGTCGCCGTAGGCCCACGTCGGCTCGACGAACTCGCGCAGGGTGCGCGGCCCGTCCGCGTACACGAGCGAGCCGTTCTCGGTCCGTACGGTGGCGAAGGGCGCCCCGGGCGCGGACAGCGCGGCGACCGCGGCGGCCTGCCGGTCGGAGTGGCTGATGTGGCCTGAGTAATGGCCGGTGTTCGGCACGGGCGTCCCCCTGATCAGTCGCTCGGTACCCTACGCCGGGCCCCGCTACCATGACGGGCTGTCAAACAAGTGTGATCACGTGAGTGTCGGTGGGAGAAGCGGTGGCTGTGGAGTTCGGCGAGGGCGCCCATGCCGCGCAGCGCTGGTCGGCGCGGATCTCGCTGGCCGCCTCGGGGGCGGCCGTGGTGCTCCCCCTGGCGTTCGCGGGGGCCGCCGCCAGCCTGCTGCTGATCGCGACCATCGTGGCGGGGACCGCGCTCACCGCGGCGGCCGTCTGGTGGATCCTGACCCGGCGCGGGGCCGCCCGGGCGGGGGCCGTGGCGCTGGCCGTGGCGACGCCGGTCGCCGTCCTCGCGATCTTCGAAGCGGCGAACCTGCTGTGGCTGGTCCTGGTCTGCGCCGCGCTGTGGGCGGTCGCCGTCTGGACGGGTCGTACCGCGCTCAGCAGTGCGGGCGCCACGCGGAGCGCCGCCATGCCGGAACACGAGACGCCGGCGCCCCGCCGTCCGTTCCTCATCATGAATCCGCGCTCCGGCGGTGGAAAAGTCGGCAGGTTCGGGCTGCGGGAGAAGGCGGAACGGCTCGGCGCGCGGGTCGTGCTGCTCGACCCGGACCATCCGCGCGACGTCGCCGCGCTCGCCCGTGAGGCCGCCGACGACGGGGCCGATCTGCTGGGGGTCGCGGGCGGCGACGGGACCCAGGCACTCGTCGCGGCCGTGGCGGCGGAGCGGGGGCTTCCGTTCCTGGTGATCTCCTCCGGGACGCGCAACCACTTCGCGATGGACCTCGGGCTCGACCGGGAGAACCCGTCGGCCTGCCTGGACGCGCTGACCGACGGCGTCGAACTCCATGTCGACCTCGGCTTCGCGGGCGGGCACCCCTTCGTCAACAACGCGTCCTTCGGGGCGTACGCGGCGGTCGTGCAGAGCCCCGCCTACCGTGACGACAAGGTACGCACCACGCTCGACCTGCTCCCCGAACTGCTGACACACGAGCGCGGCCCGCTGCTGACCGCCACCGCCACCTCTGCCCACGGCGACGGCGGCGACAGCGGCGGGGCGCCCGTCACCGTCACCGGCCCGCAGGCCCTGCTGGTGAGCAACAACCCGTACCGCACGGAGGATCCGGCGGGTCTGGGCCGGCGCGAACGGCTGGACGCGGGGGTGCTCGGGGTCCTCGGCCTACGGGTCGACAGCGCGGCGGAGGCCGCCGGGCTGCTGCGCGGCCGGCAGTCGGCCGGGCTCACGGTCCTGACGGCCCACCAGGTGACGGTGGACGCGGACCGGGCGGAGATCGAGGTCGGCGTCGACGGGGAGGCACTGACCCTGCCCACGCCCGTGCGGTGCCGTATCGAGCCCGGCGCCCTGCGGGTACGGGTCCCCAGGAACCGGCCGGGTGTCCCGCCGGTGCAGCCGCCCCTGGACCGGCGGCGGCTGCGCAAGCTGGCCGCGGCGGTCGGGCGGACGGCTGTCGGACGGACGGCTGTCGGACGGCGCGAACGCCCCGTCAGTTAAAACCGCCCGCCCGGTGAGGACCTCCCGCCCGGGCGCCCGTGAAGCGTCCGTACTTCAGCGCTTCATGTGCCGGCGGATCCAGGCCGCCTGTCCTCCGTCGATGAGCAGGTCGGTCCCGGTGATGTAGAGCGACTGCGGCCCCGCGAGGAAGGCCACGGCGTCGGCGATCTCCCCGGGCGTGCCCGTGCGGCCCGCGCCGCACGCCCGGACCATCCGGAGCATGTGTCCGTCAGGGTCCGCGTCGGTCTCCGCCCGCGACATCGCGGTGGAGATGACCCCCGGGCTGACGGTGTTGATCCGGGCGCCCCGCTGGTTCCAGGCGAGTGCCGCCGCCTCCACCCGTACGTGGTTGGCGCGTTTGGCCAGGATGTACGCGGCCGTCGCGTCCTCCCCTACGGCGGCGACCGCGCCGAGGCCGAGCAGTTCGCTCGCCGGGGCCGTCGCGAGGGCGGCCTCGTCCTCCGGGCTCAGTGAGGCGTAGTGGCCGGCCATGCTGGAGACGCAGACGAGCGCGGTGCCGCGGATGGCCACCCGCTCGAACGCCTCGATCACGTACACCGTGCCGAGCAGGTCGACGTCGAAGATCTTCCGCGCCGACGAGGTGGCGGCGGCGACGCCCGCCGTGTGCACGACGGCCTTCAGCGGGCCCGCGTCCGCGGCCGTGTCCGCCAGTTTCTCGACGGACGCCCGGTCGGAGACATCCGTGAGCACGCCCTGAACGGCGTACCCCTCGGCGCTCAGCGCGTCGACGGCGCGGTCGAGTTGGCCCTGCGAGGCGTCGGCGAGGATCAGCGTCCGCCCGCTGCCGAGCCGCCGCGCGACGGCCGCCCCCATGCCGCCCGCCCCGGTGACCACCACCACGTCCGGCGCGTCGTGGTACACACGCTCCCGCATGAACGACCTCTTTCTCGTTGTTCGGTGAACTGTCCGGTGAACTGCCTGGTGGGTCTGGTGGGTCCGGTGGGTCCGGTGGGTCCGGCAGGTTACCCGGCCGGGCGGGCGGCGGTCAGGCCGCCTCGGTGGCCCCGGCCGGTACGGTCCCCTGCCAGGAGGCGCCCGCCGCGATGGCCTGGCGCCACTGCCGGATCTCCTTGGGCGGCATCCCGACCGCGAGGGCCCCGGTCACCCGGTCCCCGGTGCGGTACGCGGCCACGAACCGGCGCTCCGCCAGGTCCCCGGCCACGACGGCGACCTCGTCGTGGCCGCGCAGGTAGCCGTAGGCCTGGACCTTCATGTCGTACTGGTCCGACCAGAAGTACGGCACCGGCGCGAACGGCTTGCGCGCCTCCGGGCGGAGCAGGTTGCGGGCGGCGGCCATGCCCTGTTCCGCCGCGTGCGTACGGTGCTCGATCCGCATGTCCACACCGAACAGCGGGTTGTGCCAGCGGGCCACGTCGCCCGCCCCGTACACCCCGGGGGCGGCCGCGCAGTACGCGTCGCACACCAGCCCGTCCTCCACCGTCAGTCCACTGTCCGCCAGCCACTCGGTGTTGGGCAGCGACCCGACGGCGACCAGGACCTCGTCGGCCTCGACCAGACCGCCGTCGGCCAGCAGCACGCCGGCCCCGGTGATCTCCCGTACGGAGACACCGGTGCGCAGATCCACCCCGTGCTCCAGGTGGGCCCGCGACAGCACCTCGCCGACCGCCGTGCCCACGGCGTGCGCCAGCGGTACGGGGGCGGGCTCGATCAGGGTCACCCGGGCGCCGAGCCGCCGGGCCACGGCGGCGGCCTCCGCGCCGAGGAACCCGGCGCCGACCACGGCCAGTCGGCGCCCGGGGCCCAGCCGGTCCCGCAGCGCGAGGGCGTCGTCCATGGTGCGCAGGACGTGGGCGTCCTGGCCGGGCAGCCGCCGGGGCCGTACCCCGGTGGCCACGATCAGCCCGTCGTACTCCACCCGCGCCCCGTCGGCCAGCAGCACCGTACGGCCGGCGGTGTCCAGCCCGGTCGCCGCCGCCCCCAGCCGCAGATCGAGACCGAGGGCGTCGAGATCGGCGTACGGGCGCAGCGGCAGCCGGTCGGGGCTCCACTCGCCCGAGAGGATCTGCTTGGAGAGCGGGGGCCGGTCGTACGGAGGGTGCGGCTCCTCACCGATCAGGGTGAGGGTGCCGTCGTACCCCTCCCTGCGCAGGGTCTCGACCGCCGCGAGTCCGGCTGCCGAGGCGCCCACGACGACGATCCGCCTCACTGCTCCACCAGGCGGATCGCGGCGGCCGGGCAGATCGCCACGGCTTCGCGCACCCCGTCGAGAAGGCCGTCGTCAGGGTGCTCCTCCAGCAGGATCGCGACGCCGTCGTCGTCCCGCTGGTCGAAGACCTCGGGGGAGGCCATGACGCACTGTCCTGCGGCCACGCATTTCGGCTCGTCCAGTTCCACACGCATGGTGTTCACCTCTGTTCGTTCGTGGGGGGTTGTTGGTGGTCGGAGCGGGTCTACCAGGCGACGGGCAGGCTGTGCACCCCGTACGTCGTTCCGGTGTGGTCGAACTCCAGCTCCTCGATCGGCGCGTCCAGCCGCAGCGTGGGGATCCGGCGGTAGAGGGTGCTGTAGACCACCTGGAGCTCCAGCCGGGCGAGGTTCTGGCCGAGGCACTGGTGCGGGCCGTAGCCGAACGCCTGGTGGGTACGGGCCGGCCGGGTCAGGTCCAGGCGCTGCGCCTCCGGGAACGCCTCCGGGTCCCAGTTCGCCGCGTGCAGATCGAAGATCATGCCGTCACCGGCCTTGATGACGACGCCGCCGATCTCGATGTCCGCCTTGGCGACGCGCCGTACGCCGGTCTGCACGATCGTCAAGTAGCGCAGCACCTCGTCGACCGCGTTCGCGACGACCTTCGGTTCGTCGGTCTCGCGCAGCAGGGCGAGCTGGTCGGGGTGCTGGAGCAGCGCCAGCGTGCCCAGGCTGATCATCGTCGCGGTCGTCTCGTGACCGGCGATCAACATCGCGACGCCCATGTGGACGGCCTCGGTCCGGCTCATCTCACCGGCCTTGACGCGTCCGCCCATCTCGGAGAGCACGTCGTCGCCGGGGTTCTCCAGCTTCTCCCCGAGCAGCTTGTCCAGGTAGGCCGCCAGGGCTCCGCTGACCTCGCGGGCCTTCTCCGGCGCCACGGTGCTGTCCAGCACCGTGCTGCTGCTGGTCTGGAAGAAGTCGTGGTCCTCGTACGGCACTCCGAGCAGCTCGGCGATCACGAGGGACGGCACCGGCAGGGCGAACGCCTTGAGGAGATCGGCATGGGCCGGCCCGGCCAGCATCGTGTCGATCAGGTCGTCGACGATCTTCTGGATGGGCTCGCGCATCTTCTCGATCCGCTTGACGACGAACGGCCCGTTCACCGTCCGGCGCAGCCGGGTGTGTTCCGGGGCGTCCGTGTTCGTGATCATCCGCGGCGACACCGGCGCGATCTGCGCCCGGTGCGCGTTGACGTACGGGAAGCCCGGGTCGAGGTCGTCGTCGCTGACACGGGAGTCGGTGAGCAGGGTCCGCTGGTCGGCGTGGCGGGTGATCAGCCAGGGCGTGCCACCGTTCCAGATCCGTACCTTCGTGAGGGGTTTCTCCGCGCGCAGCTCCTGCGTGGCCGGAGCCGGCGCCAGCGGGCACTGCGCGGCGCGCGGCAGCGGGTACTCCGGCAGTGCCGGCGCGCCGCCCGCGGGGCAGGTCAGGGTCTCGGTCATGGCGTCTCCTCCGTGCTGTGGGGGGCCGAGGTCCGGGAGGTTGAACAGCTCGACCGCACACCATGGAAAGGGAGCGGACTGACACCCTCCAGCCAGTTACCTGACATAAGCCTGACGTGATGCGTATCACATTTTTAAGGGAGGATCGTCCCGGTTCGTCGCGCATTGCGATACGGGTCAGAGGGTCGGCCCGCAGGTGAGCAGGAGCGGGAAGACGGGCGCCGCGCACGACGCCACCACGATCGCGAGCCAGGTCACGCGGTGCGGCCTCGGCTGCGGCGCGAGCAGCCGGCGCACCCGGATCAGCGTGCCGGGGCCGCCCGCGCCCAGCGCGCCGCTCGGCGCCCGGCCCGCCGCGACCTCGCACATCGCGGCGGCCAGCGTCTCCCTGGGGTGGCCGCGCAGCGCCCGGTCGTCCGCGGCCATCTCCAGCAGCAGCGCGGTCTGCGCCCGGGCGTGGCGGGCGAGCGGCAGACCAGGGAAGGCCCGGGCGAACGCGTCGGCCGCCATGAGGAGCAGGTGGTGGCGGCCCGCGAGATGCGCGCGCTCATGGGCGAGGGCCGCGCGGAGCTGGTCGTCGGAGAGGACGTCCAGCGCGCCGCGCGAGACGACCACGCGCCGGCGCCGCCCCGGCAGGCAGTAGACGGCCGGTACGTCGTGCTCCACGACGGTCGCACCGTACTCGGGGGCCGGGACGCCGACGAGGGAGAGCAGGTCGAGCCGGCGCGCCCTGGCCCGGCGCGAGCGCCACACCGTACGCAGCAGCCAGGCCAGCGGAAGGAGCGCGACCGCCGCCGGGACCAGGAGCGGGACGGCCCCGCCGGCCGGGGACGCGGCGGGTGCGCCGGAGGACGAGGCGTCGGGCGCGGCGGGCGCTCCCCCGGAGCCGGCCGGGGCGCCCGCCGGGACCTCCACCGGGGCGCCCGCCGGGACCTCGGCCGCCACGCCGCAGATGCTGAGCAGCCCGACGAGGCCCCGGTGCACATGCTCCTCGGTCAGCACCAGGTGGTATGCGGCCAGCGCGACGGAGACGACGAAGGTCACCATCAGCCCCTGCCAGGCCAGGACCGCGACGGCCGGGGCGCGGTGCGTCCAGCGCGCCCGCGCCAGCCCGTACGGCACCACGGCGCCCACCAGAGCCGCGTACCCGGTCAGCGCCAGGGCCGCGATCATGTCCCGCTCCGCCGTTTCGCCGTCCGCAGGGCCGCCCGTAGCGCGTCGGCCTCCTCGGGCGTGATCTGCTCGACGAAGCTGACCAGGGCGCCCGCGGGATCGGGGTTGCCGCCGAGGGCGTCCTGCATGAGGGCCGCGGTGTACTGCTGGCGTGTGCCGGTGGGTTCGTACACCCAGGCCCGGCCTTCCTTCTCACGCCGGAGCATGCCCTTGCGGTAGAGGATGTCGGCCACGGTCTTGACCGTGCTGTAGGCGAGGGGACGCTTCTTGTTGAGGTCCGTCAGCACGTCACGCGCGGTGGCCGGCCGGCCCCAGGCCCACAGGCGGTGCATGATCTCCGCCTCCAGCTCGCCAAGCTGTCGCACAACCGCTCCCCTCACTCCCGGACCGCTCATCGTAGCTTCCGGACCGGACCGGGATACATGAAGCCAATCTACTTAGCAGTGCAGCGGCACAGGACCGTATCGCGTCCGCTCGCGACAGCTCGGCAAGAAGAGTCCACGAAGGTCCACGGAGACCATCTCCCGCTTCCGCAGCCACTGTTGGGGACAATCCACAGCCGCCCTGGGAGCCGAGTCGCACCCTCCCTTGGAGCAGCCGAGCTAACGTGCTTAGTATTCGAACGGCCGATTCGGACCGGAGTCGGAGACAGAGAAGGAGCTGCCCCATCGTGGCGTCCCACCGCCGTCCCAAGCCGCAGCGCACCGCCTACGGAACGATGCTCACGGCCACCGCCACGGCCGCGGTCGCGCTGTCGGCGCACTCCGCCTCGGCCGATCCCCTCCCGGACCCGACCAAGAAGGGCGTCAAGGCGCAGGTCGACCGCCTCTACGAGGAGGCCACGCAGGCGACCGAGAAGTACAGCGGCGCGAAGGAGAAGGCCGGCACCCTCCAGAAGGAGGTCGACGCCCTCCAGGACGCCGCCGCCCGGAAGCAGGCGGACCTCAACGAACTGCGCGACCGTATCGGCTCGATCGCCGCCGACCAGTACCGCAGCGGCGGTCTCGCCCCGTCCATGCAGCTCCTGCTCTCCTCCGACCCGGACGCCTATCTCGACCAGGCGACCCTGATGGACCAGCTCGGCGCCCGCGATGTGAGCGACCTCCAGCAGTTCCAGGCGCAGCGGCGCGAGGTGCGGCAGCAGCGCGCGCAGGCCGCCACGAAGCTGAAGGAACTCAGCGACACGCGCGCCGAGTTGGGGCGCAAGAAGAAGGAGATCCAGGGCAAGCTGGCCACGGCGCAGAAGCTCCTCAACACGCTCAGCGCCAAGGAACGGGCCAAGATCACCGCGCAGGAGGACCGCGCCAACCGGGACAGCGCCCGGGTGGACCTGGGCAACGAGGCCAGCGCGTCGTCGCGCGGCGCCGCGGCCTTCGCCGCCGCCAAGAGCCGGGTCGGCATGCCGTACGTGTGGGGAGCGACCGGGCCCGGCTCCTTCGACTGCTCGGGGCTGACCTCCTGGGCCTTCAAACAGGCCGGCGTCTCGATTCCCCGCACCTCGCAGGACCAGGCGAACGCCGGGACCCGTATCAACTCCCTGGGCGACCTCAGGCCCGGCGACCTCATCATCATGCGCACCGACCTGAGCCATGTCGGCTTCTACGCGGGCAACGGCCAGATACTCCACTCGCCCAAGCCCGGGGCGCAGGTCCGTTACGAGTCGATCGCGCGCAGCGGCATGCCGTTCATGTGGGGCGTACGTATCTGACGTAACGTCAATTCACTTGTCATTCACCGTTGTTCGTCACGCGCCCGGCTTCGGGTCGGCCGCGCGGCGCCAGGCCGCCTCGCGCAGCAGGCGCAGGCCGTTGAGGCCGACGAGGACGGTGGAGCCCTCGTGTCCGAGGACGCCGAGGGGCAGCGGCAGATGGCCGACCAGGTCCCAGACGACCAGGCCGGTGATGAACGCGCCCGCGATGACCAGGTTCTGGACCACGAGGCGGCGGGCCGCGCGGGAGAGGGCGACGACGGCGGGGACGGTGGCGAGTTCGTCGCGGACCACGACGGCGTCCGCGGTCTCCAGCGCGAGGTCGGAGCCGGCCCGGCCCATGGCGACGCCGATGTGGGCGGCGGCCAGCGCGGGGGCGTCGTTGACCCCGTCGCCGACCACGAGCACCCGGCGCCCGGCCGCCTCCCGCTCCCGTACGGCCGCGACCTTGTCCTCGGGCAGCAGTCCGGCGCGTACGTCGGTGATACCCGCCTCGTCGGCGAGACGGGCCGCGGCGCGCGGGTTGTCGCCGGTCAGCAGCGTCGGTGTGGTGCCGGTCAGGGTGGTGAGGGCCGCGACGGTGGCGACGGCGTCGGGGCGCAGCCGGTCCGCGATGCCCAGCACGCCGACGGGGACGCCGTCGCACCGGACGAGGACCGCGGTACGGCCGCCGTCCTCCAACTCCGCGACAACGGCGGCGAACTCGCCTGCGCGCGTGCCACCGTCCCCCGTACCGGCACCGGCGTCCGCGCTCCCGGCACCGGCGTCGCCGCCGTCCGTGAGCCGGGCCGGGGCGCCGACCGCGACCGTACGGCCGTCGACGACGGCGGTCACCCCGATGCCGGGCGCGGAGGTGAACTCCCGTACGTCCGCGAGCGCCAGGCCGCGGGCGCGGGCGGCGCCGACGACGGCACGGGCCAGCGGGTGCTCGCTGGGACGCTCGGCCGCCGCCGCCAGGCTCAGCAGCGCGTCCTCGGAGAGCCCGGAGCCGGGCAGCGGGCGGAGGTCGGTGACCCGGGGGGTGCCTTCGGTGAGGGTGCCGGTCTTGTCCAGGGCCACGGTGTCGATCCGGCCGAGGCGTTCCATGACGACGGCGGACTTGACCAGCACCCCGTGGCGCCCGGCGTTGGCGATGGCGGAGAGCAGCGGCGGCATGGTGGCGAGCACGACGGCGCACGGCGAGGCGACGATCATGAAGGTCATCGCCCGGAGCAGGGCGTCGGTCAGGTCGGCGCCGAAGCCGAGCGGGATCGCGAAGACGGCGAGGGTGGCGACGACGATGCCGACGGCGTAGCGCTGCTCGACCTTCTCGATGAAGAGCTGGGTCGGGGCCTTGGTCGCGGACGCCTCCTCGACCATCGCCACGATCCGGGCGATCACCGAGTCGGACGCGTCCCGTTCGACGGTGACCCGCAGGGAGCCGGTCCCGTTGAGGGTCCCGGCGAAGACCTCGTCCCCGGCCGCCTTCGGTACGGGCAGGGGCTCGCCGGTGATGGTGGCCTGGTCGACCTCGCTCGCCCCGTCGGCCACCCGGCCGTCTGCGCCGACGCGTTCACCGGGGCGTACGAGGACGGTGTCGCCGACGACGAGGTCCGCGGTGGCGACCCTACGCTCCTCCCCGTCGGCGTCCAGCCGGGTCGCGGTGGCCGGGGCGAGATCGAGCAGCCCGCGTACGGAGTCGGCGGTGCGCGCGGTGGCCAGGGCCTCCAGCGCGCCGGAGGTGGCGAAGATGACGATCAGCAGCGCACCGTCCATCACCTGCCCGATGGCGGCGGCGCCGAGCGCGGCGACGATCATGAGCAGATCGACGTCGAGGGTCTTCTCCTTCAGCGCCAGCAGCCCCTCGCGGGCCGGCTCCCAGCCGCCGGTCAGATAGGCCGCCGCATAGAGCGGGCCCCAGCTCCAGGCGGGGGCGCCGGCCAACTGCGCCGGGAGCGCGACCAGGAAGAACACCAGCGAAGCGGCCGCCCAGCGCGCCTCGGGCAGCGCGAGGACGCGCGTACGGCGCCGGGGCGCGGCAGGGCCCCGGCCTGGCGGGGCCGAGTCGGGGGCGGGGCGTTCGGCGAGGGCGGAGGACATGCGGGTTCCTTCGGCGTACGGCGGTGTGGGGCGACCCGCTCACTTTACAGGAAAGAATGAACACCTCTTCATTTATGCCCGAGAGGCGACGGCGGCTCGGGCAGGGCGGGCGCTGGGGGTGTAGCCCACTACACCCCGGGTTCGGGAGGGTGCTCCCTCGTGACGGGGTCCACCGGCCGGGATCGTGGAGATCAACGAGGCCGACCGCGACCGGGACCCGGCCGACGCGGACAGATTCTCCGACGGAGGAAGCCTCTTTCTTCCCCTTTGTCTTGCACCGCCGATGTGGAGGCTTTCGCACCGCCATGGCAACTTTTCTGTATCACGTGGGCCGCATCACCTTCAGGTGGCGATGGTGCGTCACCTTCCTGTGGACAGCCGTGCTGGCGGCTGTCGGCTTCGCCGCCATGCAGGCCCCGCCCTCGCCCGACGACGGGTTCGGCATGCCGGGCATCGAGTCACAGAAGGCGTTCGATCTCCTGGGCGAGCGCTTCCCCGGCTCGGCCGCCGACGGGGCGAGCGCCCGGATCGTGTTCATCGCGCCGAGCGGACAGAAGGTCACCGCCGCCGAGAACAAGCGGGTGATCGACGGCCTGGTCGACCAGGCCGCGGACGGCCCGCAGGTGGCCGGCGCGATCAACCCCTTCCAGGCGAAGGCGGTCAGCGAGGACGGCTCCACGGCCTACGCCACCGTCTCCTTCAAGGCCCCGGCCGCCGATCTGACCGATGCGGGCAAGGAGCACCTGGCGCGCGCCGTCGACCAGGCCCGGGACGCGGGGCTGACCGTCGAGATCGGCGGTGACGCCCTGGCGACACAGCCGGCCGCCGGCGGCTCCGCCGAGATGACCGGGATCGCGGTCGCCGCGGTGGTCCTCCTCATCACCTTCGGCTCCATGGCCGCGGCCGGGCTGCCGCTGCTGACCGCGATCATCGGCGTCGCCGTCAGCATGACCGCGATCATCGCCCTGGGCAGCACATTCGGACTCTCCCTGACCAGCGGGACGCTCGCCTCGATGCTGGGGCTGGCCTGCGGCATCGACTACGCCCTGTTCGTCGTCTCCCGCTACCGCGAGGAGCGCGGAAAGGGCCGGGCCGCGCGGGAAGCGGCGGGAATGGCCGTCGGTACGGCCGGATCCGCGGTGGTCTTCGCCGGTCTGACCGTCGTCATCGCGCTGGCCGGGCTGTCGGTGGTGGGCATTCCGATGCTCACCAAGATGGGCCTCACCGCGGCCGGCGCCGTCCTGGTCGCCGTGCTGATCTGCCTGACGCTGGTCCCGGCCCTGCTGGGCTTCTGGCCCGACGCCGTACTCGCGCGCCGCGTCCGCAAGGGCCGCGGGTCCCGGAAGGGCCACGGGTCCCGCACGTCCGGCCGTACGAAGAAGGCCGACGCGTCCACCACGTCCACGGTGGAGAACGGCGGAAGCCGCTGGGCGCGCCTGGTGGTGCGCCACCCCGTGCCCGTGCTGCTGCTCGGCGTCGTGGGCCTGGGCGTACTCGCCGTACCGGCCGCGGACCTCCAGCTCGGCATGCCGGGCGACGAGGCCAAGCCCACCTCCACCACCGAACGCCGGGCCTACGACGCCCTCGCCGACGGCTTCGGTCCCGGCTTCAACGGTCCGCTGACCATCGTCGTGGACACCAAGGGCGCCGACGATCCCGAGGCGGCCGCCGCGGTGATCAGCGAGCGGATCGCGGACACCGGCGGGGTCATCTCCGTCTCCCCGGCGCGGTTCAACGAGGCCCGCGACGCCGCGGTGCTCTCCGCCACCCCGTCCACCAGCCCCACGGACGCCCGGACGGTCGATCTGGTGAAGACCATCCGCGCCGAACGCCCCGGCATCGAGCGGCAGTCCGGGGCCACGTACGAGGTCACCGGCAGCACCGCCATGAACATCGACGTCGCGAAGAGGTTCCAGGACGCGCTGGTGCCCTATCTCGTCGTCGTGGTCGGCCTGGCGATCGTGCTGCTGCTCTTCGTCTTCCGCTCCCTCCTGGTACCGCTGAAGGCGGCCCTGGGCTACCTGCTCTCCGTACTGGCCTCGCTCGGTGTGGTCGTCGCCGTCTTCCAGTACGGCCACGGCGCGGAACTCCTCGGCGTCGAACAGACCGGCCCGATCATGTCCATGATGCCGATCTTCCTGGTGGGCATCGTCTTCGGTCTCGCCATGGACTACGAGGTCTTCCTGGTCTCCCGGATCCGCGAGGCGTACGTCCACGGTGACCGGCCGGGACAGGCGATCGTCTCCGGATTCCGCACCAGCGCCCGGGTGGTCGTCGCCGCCGCGCTGATCATGATGGCGGTCTTCGCCGGATTCGTCGGCGCCAGTGAATCCATGATCAAGATGATCGGGTTCGGTCTGGCCATCGCCGTCCTCTTCGACGCCTTCGTCGTCCGGATGGCCCTCGTGCCCGCCGTCCTCGCCCTCCTCGGCGACCGCGCCTGGCGCCTGCCGCGATGGCTCGACCGGATCCTGCCCGGCATCGACATCGAGGGGGAGGCGATCACCCGCAGGCACCCCGCCCCCACGGCGCGGGCCGACCAGGACGCCCCCGAATCCCTCCTGAGCAGGTAACTCCCCCCGCACCACCCGGTGTCCGCCTCACCGCGGGCGGCACCGCCCCGGACCGGGGCCGCCCTGGCGGTGTCGGCCCCGCGCTCGCCGCACCCGTGGGGACGGGGAACGGGGAGAACCAGGCCCGGCGGCGAGCACCCCTGCTCGCCGCCGGGCTCAGGCACGCACCGCACCAGGGTGGCGCGGATTCGAAGGGCTCAGGCGTGCGCGGCGTACCGTACGAACGACGCCCAGCCGTCCCGCCCGACCGCGAAGTGCGGTCGGGCCGTGTCCTTGGAGTCCCGTACACAGATGGCCTGTTCGGTGACGGCGACCTCTACGCAGTCGTCGCCCTGGGTGCCGCTGTAGCTGGACTTGAACCAGGCGAGTTCCGTCGTGCTCATAGCTCTCCTCGGAGTCGCTCCAACAGACCCGGCGAGTCTTTGGGGTTCAGGGCCTGCGAGCGAAGTGTGTCATAGCACTGGTAGAGGAGGCTCACCTCTTTCACGTCGCTAATCAGGCGCCCGTTCTGCTGTCCTTCCGAGTACGCGAGCCGCCGACGCTCCGGAGTCTCCAGCAGCCGCACAGGGCCGTCCGGACACGCGTGGAACTCTGCGTCCAGCGGCATGATCTGGAGCGTCACGTTGCGCGGGGCGGTGAGTTCCAGCACGTGGTCGAGCAAGCCCCGCGCCACCTCGGCTCCGCCGAGCCGCCGCCGGAAGATGTGCTCCTCCACGATGAAGCTGAACGGGACGTTCGGCCTCTCGCGCAACAGCTTCTGTCGCTCCAGTCGAGCAATGACCTGGGCCTCCAACTGCTCGTCCGAGAACGGCGGAATGCCGTTGTCGAAACACCGCCCGCGCGTACCCCTCCGACTGCAACAACCCCGGCACCAGCCGGCACTCGTACGTACACAGACTGACCGCGATCTTCTCCAGCCGGGCCCACCGCCGGAACCAGGCCGCCAGCCCCGCCTCCCCCCGCGTAAGAAACCTCGCCGACTTCCGCAGCGCCCCCGTGTTCCCCAGAGCCTCCTCCGCCAGTTCCACGAACGACTCGTCCGGCATCCGGCGCCCCAGCTCCACCGACTCCACCGTGTGTTTGGAGTACCGGACCAGGTTCCCGAAGTCGGCCCTGCTGTACCCGGCATGCTCACGCAGGGCCTGGACGACGGCCCCGAAAGTCCGCAGACTGTCCGAGGGGTCGGGCTCCCGGTGCACCTCGCCGTCCGCCAGGTCATCGCCGTCCGTGCTCTCCGTACCGTCCGTCATGCGCGGCCACCTCCAGATGCGTACGTGCGCCGTTCCTCGCGATCAACTCACCCAGCGTGACGGATCGATCGACGTACCGTCCACAGCGCGTCCCCGTACGCTGACGTTCCGTACGGACCTCACCCCTGGAACGCGCCCCCGCGCGCCCGCCACGGTGGCCCCATGAACGCCCCCACGCCCCAAATCTCCCCTCTCGTACACACTTTCGCCCAGCGGCTGTCCTCCACCCGCCGCGGCGCCCGCCTCGCCCGGCTGCTCGCCGTCGAGCAGCTCCGTAGCTGGGAGGTGTCACCCGCCGTCACCGAACGTGTGGAGCAGATCGTCGCCGAACTCGCTGCCAACGCGGTGTTCCACGGCCGCGTCCAGGGCCGCGACTTCCAGGTCGCCCTCACGTTCCACGCGGCGACCGGCACCGTACGCGTCGCGGTCACCGACGCACGCGGCGAGCAGCCCCTGGTGCTGTCGGAGGCGTTCGACAGCACCTGACGACAGCGAGTCGGGACGCGGCCTGCTCCTGGTCACGGCCCTCGCCGACCGCTGGGGTACGGCGCCGTATCCGCCGAGCGGCAGGACAGTCTGGGCGGAGTGCGCCACGGAAGCGCCTTGACACGTTCCGGGCCCCGCCAGGAGGAACGTCGAGGGAGACGTCAGCACCCTCAGGCAGCCGGGAACGGACGCGGATGTCGTGCTCAGCGGTGGCGGCCCGCCAGATCCATGACGCAGAAGACTGATCATTGAGTCGGTCGGCAGCGCGTACGGCGTGAAGCCGAGATTGATACGTGCCTCGGCGTGGCGGCACATGGTCGCGCCCGCCGCCTCATCCGTTCACGCCTGCTGTTCGGCGCCATCCCGGGCGCGCTGGTCACCGATGAGACCGTCGGCGAGGGCGGTGACCCAGCGGGTGAGGGTGTGCTCGAAGTCGATGGCGACGTGGGCCAGTTCCGGTTCCTCCCGGTACAAGCGCTGGACGTTGTCCGCGGGATGACCGGCCTGCCACAGGGGGGCAGCCAGGGCGAGGGCGGCGATGACCAGTTCCTCGGCGGTGGTGCGATCCAGGGCCATGCGGGCGGTGAGGGTGTCGCTGACGATATTGACGGCTCGGCTGGCCGCGGCCTTGAACGCGCGGACGCTTTCGTAGCCCGAATGGTGTTCGAGGCTGAGCGTGACATGCGTGAGCAGATCACAGAAGAGCGGGCGCTCGCCGAGAGTCTTGACCAGCGTGCGGGCGATATCGGCCGAGGACAGGCGCTCGTACGGCGCGAGGCGTGCGACGGCTGTCTCGGACCAGTCCTCGTAGCCCCCCTGCGCGAGGAGCAGCAGGATCTCCTCGCGCGAGGCGTAGTACCGGCGCACGGCCGAGACGTGGACGCCCGCGTGCTGGGCGATGGAGGTGAGCGTGACCGCACGCACCCCGTCCCGCGCGGCGAGCGCGCGGGCGGCCTCGGCAAGGTCGTTGGCCCGCTGCGCCTTGGCTTCAGCGGAGTAGGCGCGCTGGAAGGCGGCATCGGAACTCATCCCGGCATGATAACGCAAGGCAGATGCGTTACGGAATGCTCGCCAAGCTAACGCAATCGCCTTGCGTTGACAACGCAACCTGCTTGCGTTACGTTCTTCTCAACGCCGCGGTCACCGGCTCACGGGCTCACCGGACCTCCAACGTCACGAGCACTCCCAGGTGACCTGCGACCGACTTCCCCCCGAGACCGCTCAGCACCGGAAAGCGCCGGCGCTCCGCGTCTCCTTCTGCCAAGAACACAGAGAACTCAGGAGCCCCCTCATGAGGAACGCCAGCCAGCACTTCATCGGCGGACAGTTCGTCGACTCGCACGGCCAGGAGACGATCGACGTCCACAACCCGGCGACGGGAGAACTCATCGGGCATGCGGCCCTGGGCGACGAGGTCGACGCCGAACGCGCCATCACCGCCGCCGACGCGGCCTTCCCCGCCTGGTCCAAGACCTCACTCGCAGAGCGCAAGGTGTATCTGCAGCTGATCGCTGACGCGATCGAGGAGCGCATGGACGACCTGATCGCGATAACGGTGGCCGAGTACGGCGCGCCGGTCGCGTTCTCCGGCATGTTCAACCAGCAGGCCCGCGACTTCATGGTGCTGGCCCAGGACCTGCTCAAGCCGGAGAACTTCGAGGAGAAGAACGGCCACGCCACCATCACCAAGGTGCCGGTCGGCGTGGCCGGACTGCTCACCCCGTGGAACGGCAGTCCCTGGTTCATCGCCGGAAAGACCGCCTCGGCCCTCGCGGCCGGCTGCACCGTGGTCATCAAGCCCAGCCGGCTGAGCAGTCTGCAGAGCCAGATCCTCATGGAGTGCTTCGAGAAGGCCGGCCTCCCCGCCGGCGTCATCAATGTCGTCAACGGCGCCGGCGCGACCGTCGGCAACGCCATCACCCGCAGCCCGCTGGTGCGGAAGATCTCCTTCACAGGGTCGACCCCGATCGGCAAGCAGATCAACCGCGACGCCACCGAGACCATGAAGCGGGTCACCCTCGAACTCGGCGGCAAGTCCGCCACGGTCATCCTCGACGACGCCGACATGGCCGAGGCCGTCCAGTTCGCCCTGACCGCCGGCTTCCTCAACACCGGTCAGGCGTGCATCGCCGGCACCCGCATCCTCGTACCCGAAAACCGGCTGGAGGAGGCCAAGGCCGCCCTGAAGGCCGGTGTGGAGGCGCTGCCCATCGGCGACCCGAACGATCCCACGACCACCGTCCAGCCGATGGTGTCCAAGGGCCACTACGAGCGGGTGCAGAGCTACATCCGCAAGGGCGAGGAGGGCGCCGAAGTCCTCGTCGGCGGCGAAGGCAAGCCCGAGGGCGTCGAGGAGGGCAACTACGTAAAACCCACCATCCTCGTCGGCGTCACCAACGACATGACCGTCGCCCAGGAAGAGATCTTCGGCCCCGTCCTGTCGATGATCACCTACCGCGACGACGAGGAAGCCGTGGCCATCGCCAACGACTCCCCCTACGGCCTGCACGGCTACGTCTACGGCGAGGACCTGGACCGCGCCCGCGGCGTCGCCGACCGAATCCAAGCCGGCCGGGTCATGATCAACCAGTTCTTCGACGACCCCACCAGCCCGTTCGGCGGCTTCAAGATGTCCGGCTTCGGGCGCGAGTTCGGCGTCCACGGACTGAACGCCTATCTGGAGACCAAGACAGTCTTCGCCGCCTGACGGAACCCCGGGTACCCCGACCGGACCTCGCCCCGACTCCACAAGCAAGAAAGAAGCACCACGACATGACCGACATCCGTAACAAGGTCGCCCTGATCACCGGAGCTTCCAGCGGCATGGGTGCGGCCACCGCACGCACGCTGGCGGAAGCCGGCGTCAAGGTCGGCATCGCGGCACGACGCGCCGACCGGCTCGAAGCGCTGAAGGCCGAGATCGAGAACAAGGGCGGTCGGGCGCTCGTCCTGGAGATGGACGTCGCGGACGCGGCCTCGGTCAACGCCGGGGCACAGAAGCTGCTCGACACCTACGGCTCGATCGACATCCTCTGCAACAACGCCGGCCTGATGCCCGTCTCCCACGTCGACGAGTTCAAGACCGACGAGTGGGACCGCATGGTCGACGTCAACATCAAGGGCGTCCTCAACGCCACCGCCGCCGTACTCCCGCAGATGATCGAGCAGCATTCCGGCCACATCTTCAACACCTCCTCGATCGCCGGGCGCAAGGTGTTCGGCCCCGGCTTCACGGTCTACTCCGCCACCAAGTTCGCGGTGACCGCCTTCTCCGAGGGCCTGCGCATGGAGGTCGGCAAGAAGCACAACATCCGGGTCACCTCCATCCAGCCGGGCGTGGTGGCGACCGAACTCGCCGAGACCACGAGCGACCCCGCCGTGCGCGAGATGCTGCACGACAGCCAGGCCCAACTGCGGCCCGTCGACCCCTCCGAGATCGCCGACGCCCTTCTCTTCGCAGCTCAGGCACCAGGCCACTCAACCTAGCGGAGCTGTTCATCCTGCCCACCGAGCAGGTGTGATCCTCCCGAGGTAGCGACGCGCCCGCAGCAAGACGCACACACAAACCCCCTCCGCCACGCTCGCCAACGCAACGGCGCTCTGTTCGCCATGGTTCGAGACGGCGCTCTCCACGAACCCGCACCCCCAAAGACGTCGAACTCGCCGCACGACCCGAGCACACCCCCCGTTTTGGGAACGTTCAGCTACTGAGGTTGAACTCGTACCGCCGAACGGCAGCGGTTCCGCGAGGAGTTACGGCTCAAGGCGGCCGAGCAGTTCGCCCAGGGCGCGGCGAGCTCGGTGATCGCCGTGGACCTGCGGGTCAGTGTCCGCTCGGTGCAGAAGCCGGCACCCAGGCACACATCGGCTCAGCCGCCCCCCAGGCCGATGGGCTTCCCTGCCAGCGCACGGCTAAGGGCTCGCAGAGAATCAACCTGTTGCTTTGCGCGTCCTTAGCTCCCCCTCACACTGATGAGGCTCAGGAATGCGTTTCCTTCAGCGGCCAGTTGCGCCAGAAACGGCGCCTTTCAGCTCTGGGATCCTCATGGACTTGCGAGTGCTCGTCAAAGATCATGACGGGGCGCTGTTCGAGGTTGTAACGGGGCCAGTCGGGCAGTCCCTCGCCGTTGGGGTCCCCGTTGGTGGCGAACCGGATCCATGCTTGGTGCATGTCCTTGGCGAGTTGCACCGGTGGAGTTTCGCCCAGCATTTCGGGAGCGTCGAGCGCGTCGAAGACGAGAGGTACGTCGAGCCCGTGGAAGGCGCCGTACTTTCCGTTCGAGACTGGGGTGGGCCAGTCCATCCGGTACATCCACACGTTCGACTGGTGCTGCAGTTGTCCCTCCGCCAGGCGGATGGCTGGAATGCCGAAGGTGAAGTCGGTGTCGACGGCAGCGTCGATGTCGGTCGGAGTGGAGTCAGGCAACGCCTCGCGGTAGATCCTCAACAACTCGTCGCTGGACGAGTCGGCAAAGAGCCTCGACAGAGCGGGCAGGTCCGGCCGCGGGTAGGACGCATCATCAGGAACCCCGAAGTGCGCGAACCGCCACTCGTCCGCGGTCGTCCCCACAAGGAGTTCGACGGTGCCGGCGCTGCCGGAGGCTACTGCCTCGTATGGGGTGGTAGGCAGGACCGTCCCATCCCGGACAGCGAAGAAATCAAGCATGAGCCGGTCTGCGGGTTGCCGAGGCCATGCCAGGGGTTGACTCACCGCGGCGATGATGGCTGCGGCGGGAACGTTCTGCAGTCCGTTCCAATCTCCGGGGCGAACCCCGACTGCGCCGAGGAAGGCTTCGGTGACCTGGCGCGCGGAGTCGGGCGTTTTGGTGCATTCGCCGACGGGGGACATCACGATGGCACGGCGGAACAGGCCCTTGGCTGCAGGCATCGCCATCAACGTCGAGACGGAACTCGCGCCGGCCGATTCGCCGAACACGGTGACATTGTCCGGGTCACCTCCGAATGCTGCGACGTTGTCGCGCACCCATTGCAGGGCGGCTACTTGATCGAGTATGCCAACCTGGCCTGTGCCTTCCGCATGGTCGAAGAGCCCGTCCAGATAGAGAAACCCAAACGCGTGCAGTCGGTAGTTGATCGTGATCAGTACGACGCCGTCGCGGCTGAACGAATCTGATTGATAGGGCCAGTTTGATCCACTTCCGGTGGCGAATCCGCCACCGTGGATCCAGACCATGACGGGCCGACGGGCGTCGTCGCAGTTCGGCGTCCATACGTTGAGGTAGAGACAGTCCTCGTTCTGCGGGGTCGTAAGCCGCACAACCTTGTCCACCACCTCTGGGGCCGGCAGCTCGGGCTGCGGGCATGCAGGTGAGTCCTCCGAACAGTCCCGGACGCCCGTCCAGGGCTGCGGCGGGGCCGGAGGGCGAAAGCGACGGGAGCCTACGGGAGGTGCCGCGAACGGGATGCCGCGGAACACGATGCCACTCTGCTGTCGGACCCCGCGGACATCGCCACAGTCCGTGCTGGCTATGTCGTATACGTGCTGCATTCGACGCTCCTCATTGAGCTGACGGCGGTCAATTACTGAGCTCTTCGGGTTGTTTGTCGGCCGGTGGGTGAGCAGGAGTCCGGTGCCGGTGAGGCAGCCGTCGACAGGTCGGGGCGAAGCGGGATATGACGCAGGCCCCGGCGGAGGGGAACCTCAGAACCTGCGGTCTTCTCTCAGCAGGTTGGAGAGCGGCTCGGTGCTCATGTGCGTGGTCCCTAAGCGTTGAAAGATTGAGGGGCAGGGGTGTTCGGGGGCGTGCCAGGTCGCTGGGCAGACCTCGGTCGTCCGGTCGTCTGCTGCGGGTTGTCTGGAGGACGGGCGCGTGGGCGCTCTCAGCCGCCGTTGTCGGCGAGGTAGTCCTCGCTGTGGGCGATCCGCCAGAAAGCGACGGCGACGGTGGCGCGTTGACGCCCGCCCGGCTTCGTGACCGCGTAGCCGAGCTGGGTGGCGAGCCAGACCAGGCGTTCCTGGAGTGTGGAGTGGTGCAGGTGGAGGCCGGTGGCCGCTTGCCGCAGGCTGGCATGGTCGAGCACTGCCTGGAGGGTGTCGATCACCCAGGGACGGGTGACCAGGGTCTGGTCCAGTAGTCGCACATCGGCGATGTCGGCCGCCTCCTGAGGCGTGGTCCGCTCGGCGAGGACGGAGAGGGCTCCGAGATCGTCGTACGCCACCAGGGACGGGCCGGGGCCGTTCACCCGGTCGGTCAGCCGGAGTGCGAGACGGGCACGCTCCAGGGCGGCCGGCAGGTGGGCCGGATCCTGGGCGATGGCTGTCCCGGCCCGCAGGTCCGATGGCGGGACCGCTGTCCCGGCGACCAGGGTGACCGCGTGCCGGCCGACCCGCGTGGAGTGGGGCGACGCCGGCTGGGGGGAGGCGATGACGATGACGGTCACCGGGCCGGTGAGCCCCAGCCGCTTCACGGCGTCGCAGCGGTCGCTTTCGGGGGCGTCGGGGTCGCAGGCGATCCGCACCGCGGCGTCGGCGGAGCGATCGACGGAGGCTCCCGTGACTGCCTGGATCGCTTTGGCCGTG
>NZ_JBIWFO010000007.1:0-97527 GCF_044763125.1 Streptomyces sp. NPDC096310
CCGAGACGGAGCGAGCGCAGCGAGTGCGGTGCACCTGACACCTCCCCGCCCGCCCCAAGGGGCGGACGACGCTACTTCGGAATGACTCGTCCAGACACGTAAGTCCCGTACGGGGCCTACAGCGCCTGTGGGAAGTCGAAGAGCCGGTCCGGGTCGTAGCGGCTCTTCAGCCGGGTCAGCCGGTCCGCCGCCGTTCCGTAGTACGCCGAGCGCCAGTCGGTCAGCGTCGGGTCGGCGTAGTTCTGGTAGGCCGCGCCCGACGCGTGGCGGCGCATCGCTCCGCGGGCGTTCTTCAGCCAGGCGCGCTGCTCCGTACCCGGAGTTCCGGGGCGCCACGCGCCGATGTACTGCGCCAGCAGCCGCGAGCGCCGGTGGACGAAGGCCGTCGCCGCCGGATCGACGCGGTTGACCGCCCCGCCGAGCGCGGTGAGCGCGATCGTCCCGCCGCCGGCCTGCGAGACCGGGAGCCGTGTGAACCCCTCGACCGCGCCGGTCAGGGCGCGCCGGCCCGCGGCGGAGAGCGAGCGGTCGAAGAAGTCGGAGGCCCCGGCGTATGTCTCGCGCCCGAGCGCGCCCCCGGGGTCGCGGCCGGGGAGCGTACCGGGCAGGCCGCACTGTTCCTCGGTGTAGCCGGCGCAGCCCGCGTACCCGAGCATGGCCTCCTCGTAGCCGCGGCGGCGTACGGAGACGGAGCGCGCCGAGCCGGGGCCGCCGGGGCCGTCGGCGAGCCGGTCGATGGCGTTCTTGAGGTCCTGCTCGGTGCCGAGGGAGAGGACGGAGAGGGAGACGGTGGGCGTCACGCCGCCGGGGCCCGCCGAGAGATGGAGGGCGGACCAGATCTCGTCCGGCTGCTCGGGCCCCCATGTCTGCCAGGCGGCGAGCAGCGTGTCCGCCTTCGCCCATGGCCAGCTCGCGTTCGCGACGACGACGCCGGGCGCCGGGTGGGTACGGAAGCGCAGCTCGGTGACGATGCCGAAGTTGCCGTTCCCGGCGCCGCGCAGCGCCCAGAAGAGGTCTTCGTTCCGCTGGGCGTCGGCGGTCAGGCGCTTGCCGTCGGCCGTGAGGAGGGTCGCGGAGAGGAGACTGTCGCAGGTGAGGCCGTAGGCGCGGGAGGTGACGCCGTGGCCGCCGCCCAGGGTGAGCCCGGCGACGCCGACCGTGGGACAGGATCCGGCGGGGATCGTCCGGCCGTGGGCGGCGAGCGCGCGGTAGACGCCGGAGAGCCGGGCGCCCGCGCCGATCGTGGTCTCCGTGGCCGCGTATGTGAGCGAGTCGAGCCGGCTCACGTCGATGACGAGCCGGCCGTCGCCGCTGGAGAAGCCCGCGTACGAGTGGCCGCCGCCGCGGATCGAGACGGGCGTACGGTGCGTCCGCGCGAAGGCGAGGCATTCGCGGATGTCGTCCTCGCCGGAGACATAGGCGACGGCGGCGGGCCTCAGGTCGTCGTAGCGGGTGTTGTAGAGCTGCCGGGCCGTGGCGTACGAGGCGTCCCCGGGCCGTACGAGACCGCCGTCGAGCCCCCGCGCGAGCGCGGCCCAGCTCGGGCCGGCCGCGGTGGCGGCCACGGAAGCGGGCCGGGACGGTGACGGCTCGGAGCGGCCCGGCGTCTTCCCGGACCCGGCCCCGGCGTCGTCCGTACCGCTTCCGGTACCGCCTTCCGTACCGCTTCCAGTGCCCGAACAGCCCGTCGTCATGGCCGCCAGGCCGGCCGCGGCGGTGAGCAGTGTGCGCCGTTCCATGTACGCCCCCTCCCGATGACCGCGTCCCCATGGCGATCCGTCGGAGTACAGGACGGGGCACGGGGTGTGGCGGGTTCCACCGGGTGGCGGGAGTCTCAGCGCGGGGCGTCCGCGGGGTGGCCGCCGGCTCAGGGGTGGCCGCTGTCCCCGGCGTGGGCGGCGGCGTCCGTACGGGCACGGTCGCGGGCTCTTCGGGCCGGGCCCGACCAGCCGCAGGTGCAGCGGGCCAGACAGAACGACCCGCGTTCGACGGTCGACGCCGTATGCACCGCGGTGGGGGACGCGGAGGGTGGGGCGGAGAGGGCGGTGGGGGGTTCGGAGACGTCGTGCTCGCTCACCTCTCCACCGTACCGGTGAGTCCGCGCTCCGTGACCCGGTGCGGCGTGACGGGGAACGGGGCACGTCGTTAATCCGGAACGGGTGGGCTTCGGAACAATCGGCGGTCACGCGTTGGGGGTTGGCAGGCGATGGTGGTGCGGCAGCACGGACACAGAGGAGCGGCGTTCGCCGCGCTGGCCGTGGCGGGGGTCGTGGCCGGCGGCGGCTGTTCCGCGAGCGGTGGCGTGGCGGCCGACGACCGGCCGGGCAGCGACCCGGGAGCGGTGCGGAAGGCGGCCGACGCGCTGCGGGTCGCGGGCAGTTCGAAGGCCCGTACGTCCATGGAGATGGCGGCCGGCGGGACCCGTGTGACCATCAGGGGCGAGGGCGGCTACGACTTCGGCCGCAGGAGGGGGCGGCTCCAGGTCGTCCTGCCCCGGGACCCCGCGGGCGCGAGCGAGCACCGACCGATCACCGAACTGCTCTCGCCGGGCGTCCTCTACATGAAGAACCGCGGCGCCGGGGTGCCTTCCGACAAGTGGGTCAGGGTCGATGCGACGGCCCTGGAGGACGGGAATCTCGTCACCGGCGGGGTGACGGATCCCCTCACCTCGGCGGAACTGCTGCGAGCTGCCCGGGACATCACCTTTGTCGGGGAGCAGGATCTGGCCGGGGTGCGGGTCTGGCACTACCGGGGGGTCTCCGATCTGGGCCGTGCCGCGAAGGCGGCGTCGGCGGACGCGCGCGGGGCGCTGGCCGCCGCGGCGAGAGGGTTCGGCGCGGACGCGGTGCCGTTCGACGCGTATCTCGACGAGGCGGGGCGGCTGCGCAAGGTGCGGCACCGCTTCAGCTATCTCAACCAGGGGCAGCCGGTCGAGGTCGCCTCGACGACGCTGCTGTACGCGTTCGGGGAGCGGGTCACGGTCACGCTGCCCCCGGAGGACGACATCTTCAGCGGAGAGATCAAGACCTGAGCGGTGCGGGGGCGGCAAGATCAGATCAAGCCGTAACCGAGGAGGACCAAGACGGAAATGGTCCGGACGTGCCATGCGCGGTGTGTATCACCCTCCCTACGCTAGGAAGCCGAGACCGGCGGGACCGGACGGACCGGCAGGAAGAGGTGAGAGCACGTGGCTCTGGTGCGTACGCCGACCGTTCACGACCATGTGGCCCTCGCCGAGATCGAGTGGTGCGGCGAGCTGATGATCGCGGCGTCCGCGACGGACGGGGAGCGGCTCAGCCCGGACCGGATCGACGAGGTGCTGAACGTACGGGCCGAGCGCCCGGCGCCGCCGCGCCACCCGCAGCCGGCGCGGGGCCCCCGCCGGCGGGAGCCCTGCTCCGAGTGAGCCGCGTACCCGGCCGGGAGGTACGTGACCGGGAGGTGCCTGGCCAGGAGGTGCCTGACCAGGGCGTTCCTGATCAGGGCGTATCCGTAACCCCCGCGCGTATCCGACCAGGGTCTGTGTCGGGCCAGGGCCAGGGCGCCGGTCAGGTGCGGAGCAGCCGGGCGATCGCCTTCGTCGCCTCCTCCACCTTCGCGTCGATCTCGTCGCCGCCCTTGACCGCGGCGTCGGCCACACAGTGCCGCAGATGCTCCTCCAGGAGCTGGAGGGCGAAGGACTGGAGCGCCTTCGTCGACGCGGAGACCTGGGTGAGTATGTCGATGCAGTAGACGTCCTCGTCGACCAGGCGCTGGAGGCCGCGGATCTGGCCCTCGATCCGGCGCAGTCGTTTGAGGTGCTCGCCCTTCTGGTGGTGGTAGCCGTGCACCCCGCGGTCGTGATCGGTTTCGGTCACCGGCGTCGCGTCCGGGGCGCTCGCCGCGGACGTCGTGTTCGTCACGGAGGGCGCGCCGCCCGTCGCCGCGCCGGCCGCCTCTGTGGTCGTCATCGCGTCCTCCTGCTGGTGTTCTGTGCGCTCCGTGTGCGCCGCCCGAAAAGGGTGATATACCCCACGTGGGTATATGGTACCCGTCTGTGAGCCTTGGGGCAGGGCCCTGTGCTCATCTCCTTGACCCATGAGTGACACTGGGGTGCCGGTTAGCTGTGGCCGGATGATGCGCCTAGCATCACCTCTGACCGAATCCATGTAACCCGAGGACCCCACGTGCGATTTCGTCTGACCCCCAGGGAGACGAGCTTCTACGACATGTTCGCCGCGTCCGCGGACAACATCGTCACGGGCTCCAAGCTCCTGATGGAACTCCTCGGTGCGGATTCCTCCGCCCGGGCCGAGATCGCGGAGCGGATGAGGGCAGCGGAGCACGCGGGCGACGACGCCACTCACGCGATCTTCCATCAGCTCAACTCCTCCTTCATCACGCCGTTCGACCGCGAGGACATCTACAACCTGGCGTCCCAGCTCGACGACATCATGGATTACATGGAGGAGGCCGTCGACCTGGTCGTCCTCTACAACGTCGAAGAGCTTCCCAAGGGTGTCGAGCAGCAGATCGAGGTCCTCGCGCGCGCCGCCGAGCTGACCGCCGAGGCCATGCCGCACCTGCGGACGATGAACAACCTCACCGAGTACTGGATCGAGGTCAACCGGTTGGAGAACCAGGCCGACCAGATCCACCGCAAGCTGCTCGCCCATCTCTTCAACGGCAAGTACGACGCGATGGAAGTACTCAAGCTCAAGCAGATCGTCGACGTGCTCGAAGAGGCCGCCGACGCGTTCGAGCACGTCGCGAACACGGTGGAGACCATCGCCGTCAAGGAGTCCTGAACCACGTGGACACCTTTGCGCTGATCGTGACCATCGGTGTCGCGCTCGGCTTCACGTACACCAACGGCTTCCACGACTCCGCGAACGCGATCGCGACCTCGGTCTCCACCCGGGCCCTGACACCGCGTGCCGCGCTCGCGATGGCCGCCGTCATGAACCTCGCGGGCGCGTTCCTGGGGCAGGGCGTCGCCAAGACCGTCAGTGAAGGGCTGATCGCCACCCCGCACGGCTCGCGGGGGATGGGCATCCTCTTCGCGGCGCTGGTCGGCGCGATCGTCTGGAACCTGGTCACCTGGTACTTCGGGCTGCCGTCCTCCTCCTCGCACGCGCTGTTCGGCGGCATGGTGGGCGCGGCGCTCGCCGGCGGTACGGAGGTGATCTGGAGCGGTGTCCTGGAGAAGATCGTCATCCCGATGTTCGTCTCGCCGGTCATCGGTCTGGTCGTGGGCTACCTGGTGATGGTCGGGATCATGTGGATGTTCCGCAGGACCAACCCGCACAAGGCCAAGCGCGGCTTCCGGATAGCCCAGACCGTCTCGGCGGCGGGCATGGCGCTCGGGCACGGCCTCCAGGACGCGCAGAAGACGATGGGCATCGTGGTGATGGCCCTGGTCATCGCCGATGTCGAGGGCTCCGGCGACGAGATCCCGGTCTGGGTGAAGATCGTCTGCGCGCTGATGCTCTCCCTCGGTACGTACGCGGGCGGCTGGCGCATCATGCGGACGCTCGGCCGGAAGATCATCGAGCTGGACCCGCCGCAGGGCTTCGCGGCGGAGACGACGGGGGCGTCGATCATGTTCGGCTCGGCGTTCCTGTTCCACGCGCCGATCTCGACGACGCATGTCATCACCTCGGCGATCATGGGTGTGGGGGCGACGAAGCGGGTGAACGCGGTCCGCTGGGGTGTCGCCAAGAACATCATCCTTGGCTGGTTCATCACGATGCCCGCGGCGGCGCTGGTGGCGGCCGTCAGCTTCTGGCTGGTCAACCTCGCCTTCGGCTGACGCCCGGTCCGTACCGCCGCCGCGGTTCCGTACGGTCGGTGCGCGGCGCGGTCGCGTACCACGTGATGGGGCCCGCCCCCTGGGAGAGGGGGCGGGCCCTTCGTCTTGCGGTGGCACCGCCATGCAGCACCGCAGGACGTCTGTGTCGCCAGGCCGGTCCGTCCGGAACGTGTCCGTCCGGAACGTTCCGGAACGTGTCCGTCCGGAACGGCCGTCCGGGGCCTATCCGAAGCGGCCGGAGATGTAGTCCTCCGTCGCCTGCACGGACGGGTTGGCGAAGATCCGCTCGGTCTCGTCTATCTCGATGAGCTTGCCGGGCTGGCCGACGGCCGCCAGGTTGAAGAAGGCCGTACGGTCCGAGACCCGCGCCGCCTGCTGCATGTTGTGCGTCACGATGACGATCGTGAAGCGCTCCTTCAGCTCACCGATCAGGTCCTCGATCGCGAGCGTCGAGATCGGGTCCAGCGCCGAGCACGGCTCGTCCATCAGCAGCACCTCCGGCTCGACCGCGATCGCGCGGGCGATGCACAGCCGCTGCTGCTGGCCGCCGGAGAGTCCGGAGCCGGGCTTGTTCAGGCGGTCCTTGACCTCGTTCCAGAGGTTCGCGCCCTTGAGGGACTTCTCCACGACGTCCGCCAGCTCGTTCTTGCGGACGGTGCCGTTCAGCCGGAGCCCGGCCGCGACATTGTCGAAGATCGACATGGTCGGGAAGGGGTTCGGGCGCTGGAAGACCATGCCGACGGTACGGCGTACCGCGACCGGGTCGACGTTGGTCCCGTACAGGTTCTCGTCGTCCAGGAGCACCTTGCCCTCGACGCGGCCACCCGGGGTGACCTCGTGCATCCGGTTCAGGGTGCGCAGGAAGGTGGACTTGCCGCAGCCGGACGGGCCGATGAAGGCCGTCACGGAGCGGGGCTCGACGGTCATCGAGATGTCGTCGATGGCCCGGTGGGAGCCGTAGAAGGCGGTCAGTCCGCTGACGTCGATGCGCTTGGCCATTACAACCACTGCTTCTTTCGTGGCTCCGCGCGGCGGAGCCGGGTCTCGGGCCTCAGCGGCCGGTCTTCGGGGCCTTCCAGCGGGCGATACCGCGCGCCACCAGGTTGAGGATCATCACGAACGCGATCAGCACCAGCGCTGCCGCCCACGCACGGTCGACCGACGCCACTTCACCGAGCTTGTACTGCTCGTAGATGTAGAAGGGCAGCGACGACTGGGCACCCTCGAAGGGGTTGTTGTTGATGAGCTGGCTGCCGAAGACGAGAAGGATGATCGGCGCGGTCTCACCCGCGATACGCGCGATCGCGAGCATCACACCGGTGGTGATGCCGCCGATCGCGGTCGGCAGGACCACCTTGAGGATCACCCGCCACTTCGGTACGCCGAGGGCGAGCGCGGCCTCGCGCAGCTCGTTCGGTACGAGCTTGAGCATCTCCTCGGTGGAGCGGACCACGACGGGGAGCATCAGGATCGTCAGCGCGAACGAGCCCATCAGGCCGGACGGCTCGGTCTTGGTCATCAGCATCAGCGAGAGGATGAACAGACCGGCGACGATCGACGGGATGCCGGTCATGACGTCCACGAAGAACGTCACCGCCTTGGCGAGCCCTCCCTTGCCGTACTCCACCAGGTAGACGGCGGTGAGCAGGCCGATCGGGGTGGCGATCACCGTGGCGATGCCGACCTGCTCCAGCGTGCCGATCAGCGCGTGGTAGACGCCGCCGTTCGCCTCGGAGCCCAGGACCCCGGCCATGGAGTGCGTCAGGAAGTTGATGTCGAGGACCTTCGCGCCGCGCACGATCGTGGTCCACAGCAGCGAGAACAGCGGGATGATCGCGAGGACGAAGCACACCCAGACGACGCTGGTGGCGAGCCGGTCCTTGGCCTGGCGCTGGTTCTCGACGGCCGTCGTGACGGTGTACGAGATGACGAGGAAGGCGACGACGGCGATCAGGCCCCACTGGACCTTGCTGTTCAGGCCCGCGCCCGCGCCGATGCCGGCGCCGATGAGCACGCCGATCGCGGCGAAGCCGGCCGGGGCCCAGCGCGGCAGGCTCCGCTGGCTGAGGCTGCCGCGCCGGCCGCCGGACGGCGGCAGCGGGGTCGGCGTGTCCTGGATGGTCGCGTGGCTCATGCGTTGGCCCCCGAGTACTCCTTGCGGCGCGCGATGATCAGCCGGGCCGCACCGTTCACCAGCAGGGTGAGGACGAAGAGGACCAGACCGGAGGCGATCAGGGCGTCGCGCCCCAGCTCGTCGGCCTCGTCGAACTTCGCCGCGATGTTCTGGGCGAACGTGCCGCCGCCCGGGTCGAGCAGGTGGAGCGAGATCAGGTAGTTCGGGGAGAGGACCGTGGCGACGGCCATCGTCTCGCCGAGCGCGCGGCCGAGCCCCAGCATGGAGGCGGAGATGACACCGGAGCGCCCGAAGGGCAGCACCGAGAGCCGGATGACCTCCCAGCGGGTGGCGCCGAGCGCGAGCGCGGCCTCCTCGTTCATCCGCGGGACCTGGAGGAAGACCTCCCGGCTGACGCTGGTCACGATCGGCAGGATCATGATCGCCAGCAGGATGCCGACGGTGAGCATGTTCCTGGCGACGCCGGGCTGCGTCTGGTCGAAGATGTACGTCCACGCGAAGTACTCGTCGAGCCAGCTGTTGAGGCCGCCGAGATACGGCACGAGCACCACGGCACCCCAGATGCCGTAGATGATGCTCGGCACGGCGGCCAGCAGGTCCACCACGTACGCGAGGGGAGAGGCCACCTTGCGCGGCGCGTAGTGCGAGATGAACAGGGCGATGCCGACAGCGATCGGAACCGCGATGACCATCGCGATGATCGAGCTGACGATCGTGCCGAAGAGCAGGACCGCGATACCGAAGACCGGCGGGCTCGCGGAGGGGTTCCAGTCGAAGGTGGTGAGGAAGTTGCCCTCGTCCTGCGAGATGGCGATGACCGAGCGGTAGGTGAGGAACCCGGCGATCGACGCCATGAGGACGAGCAGCAGAATGCCCGAGCCCCTGGAGAGGCCCGAGAAGATCTTGTCGCCCGCACGGCCCGTGGAGGGGCGGGACGGGGGGTCGGCCGGCGGGGCCGGCGGAACGTCTATCGGTGTGGTGGAAGCCATGTCTTTCCGGTCTGTGTGGGGGAGCGCCGGCTCCCCTGGCGGCGGTGCACCGGATGGGGTGGGCGACGGCCACCGGCCCGGAGGAGTGCGCCGGGCCGGCTGCCGTCACCGTGGAGCTGAGGTACGTGGCCCTCCCGCACGAGGTACGGGGAGGCCGGTCCGGCTAGGAGAGCGAGGCGACGGTCTCGCGGACCTTGGCGTTGATCTCGGCCGGGATCGGGGCGTAACCCGCCTCGGAGAGCAGCTTCTGGCCGTCCTCGCTGGAGGTGTAGGTCAGGAAGGACTTCATCGTGGCGAGCGTGGCCGGCTTGTTGCCCTTGTCGCAGGCGATCTCGTACGTCACCAGGACGATCGGGTAGGCGCCGTCGGCCTTGGTGGCGTAGTCGAGGTCGAGTGCCAGGTCCTTGCCGGTGCCCTTGACCTTGGCGGCGGCGATGGCCTTGGAGGCGTTCTCCGAGGTCGCCTCGACGGGGGCGCTGGCGCCCGTGTCGATCTTGACCGTGGAGATCTTCTGCGAGGTGGCGTACGAGAGCTCGAAGTAACCGATCGCGCCGTCCACCTGCTTCACCTGAGTGGCGACACCGGCGGAGCCGGAAGCGGCCTGGCCACCGGGGGCGGGCCACTTCTTCTCGGCCTCGTACTTCCAGTCGGAGGAGGCCGTGGCGCCGAGGTACTTGCCGAGGTTCTGCGTGGTGCCGGAGTCCTCGGAGCGGTGGAACGCCTGGATCGGCTTGTTCGGCAGCTTGGCGTCCGGGTTGAGCGCCTTGATCGCCGGGTCGTTCCAGGTCTTTATCTTGCTGTCGAAGATCTTGGCGAGGGTGGGCGCGTCGAGGACGAGGCTGTCCACACCCTCCAGGTGGTAACCGATCGCGATCGGTCCGCCGACCATCGGCAGGTTGATGCCCTGGCCGCCGTCCGTGCACATCTTCTTCGAGTCGGCGACCTCTTCGGGCTTGAGCGCGGAGTCGGAACCGGCGAAGCCGACCGAGCCCTGGTTGAACGCGACGATGCCCTCGCCGGAGGAGGAGGACTTGTAGTTGACCTCCACACCGGAGCAGGTCGCCATGTAGTTCTTCACCCAGAGGTCCATGGCGTTCTTCTGCGCGCTGGAGCCGGACGCGAGCAACTGGCCCTTGGCGTCCTTGCACACCGCGCTGGAGGCGGCGCTGGACTTCGTGCCGCTGCCGCCGGTGGTGCTCTCGCTGTTGTTGTCCGAACCGCACGCCGTGAGAACCAGGGCGCCGGAGACGGCGAGGGCACCGAGCGCGGTGGCGCGCAGCCCGTTCTTGCGCTGAAGCTTCACTTTTCGGGTGTTCCTTCCAGAAGCCGCCGGTCTGACCTGTTGTACGGCGGCGTGCGACGAGGTGGCCGGTGCGGCGCTTGAACCGTCACCGTGTAAGGCCGAAATTAGGCAGATCAGGTGAAGCCGCCGACGGAAGGGAGTGAACGGAAGGTGAACCTCGTCGGACACCCTGGGGTGCGATTTCCGGCCGACTTGTGCGGAGGTGGGGGCCCGTCCGTTCTCGGTGTCCGAATGCCGCCGGCGTGCCGGGAAAGGGGGTGCACGTACGGGCCGTGGAGTACGGCTGCTTCCACTTCGAGGTGCGGCGGCCGTAGCGGCCTCCGGGTCAGGTCGCGTGCAGGGCGTCGAGCAGCGCGTCCACCAGGGCTCGGTCGCGTGGCTGGGTCAGCCGCGTGCGGGCGGCCTCCGGGGTCAGCCAGAGCACCTGGTCCACCTCGCTGTTGGGCACGAAGACGCCGGCCGTCGCCTCGGCCGCCCAGTAGCTGACCTCCTTGGGGCGCCCCTGGGCCAGGTAGTGGACGGTGTCCAGGCGGACGCCCGGCGCGCAGTGGTGGCCCGTCTCCTCCAGGACCTCGCGGACCGCACCGGCCAGGGCGCTCTCGCCGCGCTTGAGCTTGCCCTTGGGGTGCGACCAGTCGTCGTACTTGGGCCGGTGCACGAGGCAGATCTCGACGCCGTCGTCCTTGGACGGGGCGCGGCGCCACAGCACGCACCCCGCCGCCAGGACCGTTCCCCGGCCCTTCGGCCCGCCAGTTCCGCTCGTCCCGCCAGTCCTGCTCGTCCCGCCCGTCCCGCCCGTCCCGTTCGTACCGTCGGTCGCCTGGGTCATCGGGTCCCCCCGGTCATCGTGTCACCGCCGCCTTCTGCCAGAGCTGCTGGAACGCGAAGCGCGCCGCCTCGACCTCGTGGCGCTGGTCGGCGTGGAGCACGCCCAGCGCGTACGCCGTCGTCGGGGCGATCCGGGGAGTACGGGCCGCGTTCGCCGCCGCCGCTGCCGCCTCGGCCGCGTCGCGGTGCCGGTCCAGGGCCTGGCCCGCCGCGAGCAGCGCCGGATCGGGGGCGCCGCCCGCGCACCACACCTCCTGGGTGTAGCGGTGCAGCCGCAGCAGCCGCCGTACCTGGTGCCAGGGCGCGTCCTGCGTCTCCCCCTCGGACGTGGTGGCCAGGCCATGGACCAGGGCCTCCGCGTTGTACGGATGGGCCGCCCGGGCCAGGGGCAGCGCGGCCACGGCGTCGAGGAGCTGGGCCTCGGTCGCCTCGCCGGGGCCCGCCAGCACCTCGACGGCGGGCGCGCCCGCCAGCGGCACCAGCGGCACCTCGGAGGCGAGTACGGCCACCGCGTCCGCCACCGCGTGGAAGCGGGACGAGCCCAGTGCCTGGAGCGCCGACGAGTGGGCGCGTGTCCTGGCCAGGGTGAGCTGGCGCTCCAGCAGCGCGCCCGCCCGGGACGCCCCGACCGTCAGCGTGCCCACGGCCAAGGTGCCGGTCCTCCCCGCGCCCGCAGTGACCGGGCCCGCCGATGACGGGCCGGCCTGCGGCACCACCGCACCCGAGAGCCGGGCCAGCGCCCCCAGCAGCCGGTGCAGCCGGCTCGTGCAGGCGTGCTCCTGGGCGAGGGTGCCGGAGAGCCAGCCCAGTTCCGTACGGAGCTGATCCGCCGAGGCCTGGTCGAGCAGCGGCCGGTAGGTGTGCAGCGCGCCGCTGATCCGGCGCGCCGCGCCGCGCAGCGTCCGGGCCGCCTCCTCGGCGGCGGCCGTGTCCGCGCCGCTCTCGCCGTACAGCCGCAGCCCGCGCAGGAAGTCACCCGCGCGTGCGTGCAGATACCCGGCCAGGATCTCGCCCGCCGTCAGCCGCGCGGAGTCGGCGGGATGGGAGGGATGGGCGGGATCGGCGGGGGCTCCGGTCCCGGCCGGAGCGACACGGCCGGCCGGTGCCGCCGGGTCCGGTGGTGCGGCCGGGTCCAGTGGTGCGGATGGCACCGTTCCGGATGCCGTGCCCCGGTCGGTGTCCACTTCATGGTGCTGCACGCCGGCGCCTCCGGGCGTCTATGAGCATTTCCTGTACGTGCCGCAGCGGCTGGCCCTCCGCGTCCGTGGAGTGCCGGGTCCAGTTGCCGTCCGCGCCCAGGTGCCAGGAGGACGTCGTGTCGGACATCCCGGTCTCCAGGAGCCGGGTGATCGCCGCGCGGTGGGCCGGGTCGGTGATCCGGACCAGCGCCTCGATGCGGCGGTCGAGGTTGCGGTGCATCATGTCGGCGCTGCCGAGCCAGACCTCCGGCTCGCCGCCGTTGCCGAACGCGAAGATCCGGGAGTGCTCCAGGAAGCGCCCCAGGATCGACCGCACCCGGATGTTCTCCGACAGGCCCGCCACTCCGGGCCGTACGGCACAGATCCCGCGCACCCAGATGTCCACCGGGACACCCGCCTGCGCCGCCCGGTAACAGGCGTCGATGGTCGCTTCGTCCACCATCGAGTTGACCTTGATACGGACGTACGCGGGCCGCCCGGCGCGGTGGTGCGCCACTTCCTTGTTGATCCGGGAGATGAGCCCGTCGCGCAGGGACTTCGGGGCGACCAGCAGCCGCCGGTAGGTCTCCCGGCGCGAGTAGCCGGACAGCCGGTTGAAGAGGTCGGAGAGGTCCGCGCCGACCTGCGGGTCCGCGGTGAGCAGCCCCAGATCCTCGTAGAGCCTGGCCGTCTTCGGGTGGTAGTTGCCCGTGCCGACATGGCTGTAGCGGCGCAGGGTCTCGCCCTCCTGCCGTACCACCAGCGAGAGCTTGCAGTGCGTCTTCAGCCCGACCAGCCCGTACACCACATGGCAGCCGGACTCCTCCAGCTTCCGCGCCCACTTGATGTTGGCCTGTTCGTCGAAGCGCGCCTTGATCTCGACGAGGACGAGGACCTGCTTGCCCGACTCCGCCGCGTCTATCAGCGCGTCCACGATCGGGGAGTCGCCGGACGTCCGGTACAGCGTCTGCTTGATGGCCAGCACATCGGGGTCGGCCGCCGCCTGCTCCAGGAACGCCTGGACGGAGGTGGAGAACGAGTCGTACGGGTGGTGCAGCAGGACGTCACGCTCGCGCAGCGCCGCGAATATGTCGGGCGCGGAGGCGGACTCCACCTCGGCGAGATCGCGGTGCGTGCCCGCGATGAACTTGGGGAACTTCAGCTCCGGCCGGTCCAGCGACGAGATCCGGAAGAGCGCCGTCAGATCCAGCGGCCCCGGCAGCGGATAGACCTCGGCGTCGGACACCTTCAGCTCGCGGACCAGCAGGTCGAGGACGTACGGGTCGATGGACTCCTCGACCTCCAGGCGCACCGGCGGCCCGAAGCGGCGCCGCATCAGCTCCTTCTCCAGCGCCTTGAGGAGGTTCTCGGCGTCGTCCTCCTCGACCTCCAGGTCCTCGTTGCGCGTGACCCGGAACATGTGGTGCGCGAGCACCTCCATGCCGGGGAACAGCTCCTCCAGATGTGCGGCGATCACGTCTTCGAGGGGGACGTAGCGCTGCGGCGACGCCTCCAGGAAGCGGGCCAGCAGCGGCGGCACCTTCACCCGCGCGAAGTGGCGGTGGCCGCTGACCGGGTTGCGTACGACGACCGCCAGGTTGAGCGAGAGCCCCGAGATGTACGGGAACGGGTGGGCCGGGTCCACCGCGAGCGGTGTGAGGACCGGGAAGATCTGCTGGCGGAAGAGGGTGAAGAGGCGCGCCTGCTCCTTCTCGGTCAGCTCGGGCCAGCGGATGATGTGGATGCCCTCGTCGGCCAGCGCGGGGGCGATGTCCTGCTGGTAGCAGGCGGCGTGCCGGGCCATGAGCTCGCGCGAGCGGGTCCAGATCAGGTCCAGCACCTCGCGCGGCTGGAGGCCGGAGGCGGAGCGGGTGGCGACCCCGGTCGCGATGCGCCGCTTCAGGCCCGCGACCCTGACCATGAAGAACTCGTCCAGGTTGGACGCGAAGATCGCGAGGAAGTTCGCCCGTTCGAGGAGCGGCGTCGCCGGGTCCTCGGCCAGCTCCAGCACCCGCTCGTTGAACGCGAGCCAGCTTCGCTCACGGTCCAGGAACCGGCCCTGCGGCAGCTCGGCGCCGCCGTGGTCGCGGTCTTCCTCGTACGCGTCGAGGTCGGAGTCGAGATCGGGTTCGAGATCGCCCGCCGACCCGGTCGTGGCGACCGTATGGGGCCGGTGCGCGGCTATGAAGCCCACGGACGGCTGCTGAGGGGGCTGGGAATGCTGGACCGGAACCTCGGCGGGCTGGTGGTTCATGTCCCTATTCTTCCGCGCGGAGGCTACGACAGGCGCGTCGGAGAGAGCGGGGGTGAGGCGGATCCTGCCGTTCGCGGCGGTCCTGGCGTCGGGAGTGCCGTTCGGGGTGCGGTTCGGGGTGCCGTTCGGAGTGGGGGGTACAGCGGGCTCGGGCTGCATTCACCGAGGGTCGCAAGGGCTTCTGAATGGCCGGTAACGGCGACATGACATGCAGGGAAGCGCGGCGGGTCTCCCCGGGGCCGACGGGTACGGTACGCCGTTCGGGTGGCCCGGGGAGCCCCGGGGGTGGCCCGCCGCGCGCTCAGGTCTCCGTGCGGTACATCAGGTCCACCTCGTGGGTGGCGAAGCCCAGCCGTTCGTACACCGTCACCGCCGCCGTGTTGTCCGCGTCCACGTACAGCATCGCGGTCGGCAGCGCCTGCGACGCGAGGTGCCGCAGCCCGATCGCGGTGAGCGCCTTGCCGAGGCCGCCGCCCTGCGCGTCCGGCCTGATGCCGACGACGTACACCTCACCGAGCTGCTCCTCGGCGTGCACCTTCGTCCAGTGGAACCCGATCAGCTCCCCGTCCCGCTCGGCCAGGAAGAAACCCTTCGCGTCGAACCACGGCTCCGCGATCCGGTCGTCCAGGTCCCGCTGGGTCAGCGCGCCCTGCTCCGGGTGGTGGGCGAACGCGGCGGCGTTGACCGCGAGCCAGGCCGCGTCGTCCTGCCCGGGGACGAAGGTACGGACGGTGACCCCGGACGGCAGCGCCGGCTCCGCGATGTCCGGCGGGGCCAGCGGGCGGCGGAGCTGGCGCAGCTCGCGGAAGAGTGTCAGCCCGAGCACCTGCGCGAGATGGCGGGCGGCCGACTTCCCGCCGTGCGCCCAGGCCCGCAGCCGCTTCCCGGAGGCGCCCAGCAGCGCGTTGCCCAGCGCCCGGCCGTGGCCCCGGCCGCGCCGCCCGGGACGTACGACCAGTTCGACGGCGGGCGCCTCGACGGGGTCGGTGTCCTCCAACTGCCCGTATCCGACCAGCTCCCGCGTTCCGCCGTCTCCCTCACCGCCTCCCGTGTCGCCGCCCTCCCGGTCCGCGGTGACCAGGAAGTGCCGTACGCCCTCGCGGTGTCCGCCGCGCAACTGGAGCCGCCCCTGTTCCGAGACGGCCTGCACCCCGTCCGTGGCGGCTGCTTCGGCGAGCAGGCCGAGGACGTCCTCGGCCTGCTCGGGGGTGAGCGCGTCGAGGGTCTGGATCTGCCGGCCGGACTCGCGGGCTACTGCGTCTGTCATGCGTCGAGGGTACGGCGGCGGCGCGGCCCGGGAGAGGTGCGGGAGGGGCATGGGGCGGAGTGGTGCGCGCGGTACCGACCGGTGACGTACGCGCAAAGGCAACCCACTCGTAACCCGCCGACCCTGTCCGAGCTACGCGCGTTGACTCTAGGCTGCCGCTCGCAGGCTCCAGACTTTTGAGTTCATAAGGGGATCGATGTCAGCGACACCGCAGAAGAACCGCGCGGCACGGCGGGTGCTCGCCGCTGCCGCCGGTCTGGCCACCGCAGGCGCCCTCGTCGCCGCGATGCCGGCCACCGCACAGACCCCCGCCCACGGCGGCGGGCACGGCTTCAGCCACTCCAAGCCGAAGCCCACCACGGTCGATGTACAACTCCTCTCCTTCAACGACCTCCACGGCAACCTGGAGCCGCCGGCCGGTTCCGCCGGAACCGTCACCGAGCAGCAGGCCGACGGTACGACCAAGGCGATCCCCGCCGGTGGTGTCGAGTACCTGGCGACCTCGCTGCGCACCGCGCGCAAGGGCAACCCGTACTCCATCACCGCCGCGGGCGGCGACATGGTCGGCGCGAGCCCGCTGCTGTCCGGTCTCTTCCACGACGAGCCGACCATCGAGGCGCTCAACAAGATCGACCTCGATGTGACGGCCGTCGGCAACCACGAGTTCGACGAGGGCGCCATCGAGCTGGCCCGTCTCCAGAACGGCGGTTGCCACCCGACCGGGGGCTGTTACGAGAAGGGCAAGAAGTTCAAGGGTGCCGACTTCCCGTACCTCGCCGCCAATGTGACGTCGGAGAAGACCGGCAAGCCGGTCCTCAAGCCGTACACGGTGTGGAAGAAGAACGGCGTCAAGATCGGCTTCATCGGGGTGACCCTGGAGGGCACGCCGAACATCGTGACCTCCGAGGGCGTCAAGGGCCTCAAGTTCCACGACGAGATCGAGACGGTCAACAAGTACGCCAAGGAGCTGGACAAGCAGGGCGTCAAGTCGATCGTCGCGCTGATCCACGAGGGCGGGGCGCCGGCCTCCACCGCGTACAACTACGACTGCGACAGCCCCGGCGCCGGTGACGGTATCTCCGGGCCGATCGTCGACATCGCCAAGGGCATCTCGCCGAAGGTCGACGCGCTGGTGACGGGTCACACGCACCAGGCGTACGCGTGCACGATCCCGGACCCGTCGGGCAACCCTCGCCTGGTCACGTCCGCTTCGTCGTTCGGCAAGCTCTACACGGACACCACGCTCACCTACGACCTCCGTACGAAGGACATCGTGCGGGCGGGCGTGAAGTCGGCCAACCACATCGTCAGCCGTGACCAGGCCAAGGCCAAGGACATGACCGACCTGATCACGCGCTGGAACAAGCTGGCCGCGCCGATCGCGGGCACCCCGCAGGGCTACATCTCGGCGGACATCAACGGGCGCGGCGCCACGACGCCCGAGTCCCCGCTCGGCGATGTGATCGCGGACGCGCAGCTCGCGGGCATGGCCCCGGCGGACAAGGGCGGTGCGCAGATCGCCTTCATGAACCCGGGCGGGATCCGCTCCGACCTGGTGTACAAGGCGTCGGGCAGTGAGGGCGACGGGGTCGTCACCTACGGCGAGGCGTTCACCGTGCAGCCGTTCACCAACATGATGAACGCCGTCGACCTGACCGGTGCGCAGCTCATCACCGCGCTCCAGCAGCAGGTCAGCGGCTCGAACGAGGCGTCGCCGAAGATCCTTCAGGTCTCGAAGGGCCTTACGTACACCCTGGACATGACGAAGTCGGGCGCGGCCCGGGTCGTCACGGACACGGTGAAGCTGAACGGTGCGGCGATCGACCCGGCGAAGACGTACCGCGTCGCGATGAACGAATTCCTCGCGGGCGGCGGCGACGGCTTCGCGGTCCTGGGCCAGGGGAAGAACAAGCTGGTCGGCGCGTCGGACCTGGACATGTTCAACGCGTACCTGGCGGCGAACTCCACGGCGCAGGCGCCGCTGACGCCTCCGGCGGCGGACCGCGTCACGATCATCAAGTAGCAGCGGTAGCGGTCGACACCGACCGCAGTCCCACGAAGGGCGGCGGGCCCCTGGCCCGCCGCCCTTCGGCGGGTACGGACACGGTGGCCCGCCCGGCCCGTACGGCCCGGCCCGTACGGCAGCGGTCACGCGACCCGGAAGATCCGGTCCAGATGGTGGTGCAGCACGGCGGTGGCGGACTCCGGGGTGCGGTGCCCGGCCAGGATGCTCGTACCGAGCCCGGCGGTCAGAGCGAGCAGGGTGATCGCCTCCGTGCGCGGCTCCGTACCCGGCCGGGTGAGCCCGGCCTCCCGCGCCTGCCGGAGCAGGCCCGCCACGGCGTCCTCGGCGGCGGCCGGGTTGGCGGTGAAGGGCTGGGCGGCGAGCGTCCGGTCGGTCATGGCCAGCACGGCGTACGAGGTGTAGACGAGGTGGAAGACCCGGCTCTCCTCGTCGGTCGGCAGGGACACCAGCAGGACCGCCTCGACGGTCGCGCGCGGCCCGGGGGCGTCCCCGGCGGCGGCGAGCCGGGCGGTGACGCGCTCGGTGAACCGCCCGGCCAGCCGCTCCAGCCCGTAGAGCAGCAGCTTCTCCTTGGTCTGGAAGTAGTACTGCACCAGGCGCAGCGACACCCTGGCCTCCGCCGCCACGTCACGCATCCCCACGGCGTGCAGGCCCTGCCGCCCGGCCACCCGGACGAGCGCGTCGGCGATCTCGGTACGCCGTTCCTCGTGATCCACCCGCTTGGGCATCGGCCGCGTCTCCACTCGCTGGTTCGTCATCGGTTGTCCGGCCGTCGTCCCGGGCCGCCGACCGCTTTGATGGTACAGCCGTACCATCATCGTGGTACGTTCGTACCATAAAGAAGCTTGCCTCCGGAGGTGTCCCGCCGTGCCCGAGACGACGACCCGCGCCCGCCCCGACGTCGGCCGCTATGTGAACGACGCCCTGCGGGACCGCTACTTCGCGGCCTGCGACGCGCTCTACGCGCTGGGGGCGCCGGCCGTTGCCGAGACCGACCTGGAGACCGGCTTCGGCACCACCCACGTCTACCGGTACGGCCCCACGGATCCCGCCGCCGAATCCCGCACCCCGGTCGTCCTGGTGCACGGGGCGGGCAGTTGCTCCGCCATGTGGTACCCCAACACCCCCGCGCTCAGCGCCGAGCGCCCGGTCTACGCGATCGACACCCCGGGCGACCCCGGCCGCAGCGTGCACCGGGAACCCCTACACCAGCCCGAACGGGCCGCACAGTGGCTGGACCAGACGCTCGCGGGGCTCGGCCTCGACCGCGTTCACCTCGTCGGCAGTTCGTACGGAGGATGGCTCACCCTCAACCAGGCGCACCGCAGCCCCGGCCGCCTCGCCTCGGCCACCCTCCTCGACCCCGGCGGACTGGAGAAGGTGGGCCTGCGCTTCTTCGCCTGGATCTTCGCCGGCCTCATCGCGACCTCGGCCCCGAAGCGGCTGCGCCCCCGCCTGGCCGCCTGGCTGGAACAGCCGGTCCTCGTCGTGCCGGAGCTGCGCGCCATGATCAGGGCCAGTGTCCGCGCGTACCGTATCCGCCGCCCGGCCCCGCTCCCCCTGGCCGAGGACGAACTGCGCACGATCCGCACCCCGCTCCACCTCGTCCTCGGCAGGCGAAGCCTCCTGGTCCACCCCGAACGCCAGGCGGAACGCGTCCCACGCCTGATCCCAGGAGCCCGCGCCGACATCGTCTTGGGTACGGGCCACGGCCCCCAGATCGACCACGCGGACGAGGTCAACAAGCGGATGCTGAACTTCCTGGCCACCCACGACTGAGGGCGGTCACTGTCGGGTGGTGGGTGCGGGTTCGGGCGGGGGCCTGTCGGGGCGGGCCGGGGGTGTGTTGTGTCGGACGGCCGGAGGGACGGGCACCCTGGGGAACAGCTCTGTTCCGTCGGTGGGTTGCAGCCTGGCGGGCCGGTTCGCCCTGCGGGGCGCGCGGCAGTGGAGTGGGGTGGTGACGGCTTTCGTCAAGCGGCTCCCCACCGGATGGGGGTTGGGCTTCATGCCCCGCTGGTCACTGTCCGGTGTTGGCTGCGGGTTCGGGCGGTGCCTGTCGGGGCGGGCCGGGGGTGTTTCATGGCGGGCGGCCCGCCCCCTCCAGCTCCGATGATCGCGGCTCCAGGGTGCGCGTCAAGGGCGCTCCTCCGTCGCGTCGGCTTCGCCGATGTCGCTGCGCTCCACCCTTGACCCGCCCCCTTGCGCCGCTGGGAGAGCTTTTTCGGGAGGGGGCGGGGGGGGAAGGGTCCACTGGGAAACACCGGTGCACTTGCGGTGGGTTGCAGGCTGGCGGGCCGGTTCGCCCTGCGGGGCACGCGGTCGTGGAGTGGTGCGGTGACGGCTTTCGTCAAGCGTCCGTCGACCGGATGGGGGTTGGGCTTCATGCCCCGCTGGTCACTGTTCGTGGGTGGGGCCGGTGGTGAATGCAGCTTGGCCGGGACCGGCTCGACCTGACCTGATGGAGCTGGGTGCCTTGACGGAGCTCGGGCCGTGGGACGCCGCGAGGCCCGATCAGACGCTCCCCCACCCAAAAGCATGCCCTATGCCCCACTTTGCCCCACCTGGCAGGGGGTTGGGCGCCCGTCGTTCCACTCGTGCGGACCGAAAGCTCCCCTATCCGGGACTCTCGGTCCACGCACCCCCCTCTGAGCACCACCCCCGCCCCACATGCCACACCCGCCCCGAAGTCACCTGGCCCCTCCACCCACGGCGAGTGACCAGCGGGGCATGAGCCCCGGCCAGCATCCGGTCGCCGGACGCTTGACGAAAGCCGGGCCACCCCACACCACTGCCGCGTGCCCCGCAGGGCGAACCGGCCCGCAGCCTGCAATCCACCGACGGAACAGACGTGTTTCCCAGTGGACCCTTCCCCCCCGCCCCCTCCCCCCTGCCTTTTCCAGCGGTGCAGGGACGGGGGTCAAGGGTGGAGCGCAGCGGAATCGGCGAAGCCGACGCGACGGAGGAGCGCCCTTGACGCCCGGCCCGGAACCGCGACCATCGGATCAGGGAGGGGGCGGACCGCCCGCCATAACGCACCCCCGGCCCGCCCCGACAGGCACCGCCCGAACCCGCACCCGCCCCCCCATCAGTGGTCCTCGCGCCGGGGTTCCCTCGGTGCGGGAGCGAAGACCAGTGCTCCTGCCGCCAGGGCCAGCGCGATCCCGGCCACCACGAAGTCCCATAGCGGAGCGCCGGTCGCGGGCTGCGTCACGTCCCCGTGGCCGCGCTTCTGGCGAGCGTGAACCAGACCGCTTTCGCCCGGGGTGAGCAGGCTCCGTAGATCGTCGCGCCCCACGCGTGGGCGAGCGTGTTCACGAGGTGCAGCCCCTGACCGTCCTCGAACTCCTGGCCCGCGCAACGGCTCTGCGGCATCGGCAGGGCCCAGGGTTTGTCGTCCGTGACGGAGACGGTGACCTGCTTCCTGTTGACGGTCACGTCGATACGGATCTGCCGTGTGCGGGTGTGCCGATGCGCGTTGGTGACGATCTCGGTGACGCACAGGCGGGCGTCGTCCACGAGCGTGGAGTGCCTGCCGACACGCAGAAGTGATCCGACGAAATCCCTTGCGATTCTGGGGGCGTTCACCGTGTTCGGTACGGCGAGCCGAAAGATCTCGCCGCCCTGCGGCGCCGGTGGTGGCGCCGGAAGGGCGGGAGGTGCGGGAAAGGCGGTAACGGTGGTCATGTCGTCGTCTCCCAACGCGGTCTGAGCTGGTTGCGCTGCTCGCCATGCGTGGCATCGGCCGTACCTGCGCAGGGGTCAGGGCGCGCTGGGGCGGCTGCACTTCGGTCTTACTGACGTGCGACGCGGTGCGTTGAGTACGTTAGCGGCTAAGTATCAGTTTTGGTACCTGAATGGATACGCTCTGCGACAACGAGTCGTCGATGACGCACGAGCCGCACTGAGATCTGACGAAGGAGAAGGCGATGCCACCCAGGAAGTCACCCACGGCACGGCAGCGCAGGCTGGGCACCGAACTGCGCAAGATGCGTGAGCATGCCGGCCTCGCGCCTGCCGCAGCCGCAGCGTTGCTCGGCACGGATCGCACCACCATCAGCAACACCGAATCAGGGCGGTTCGGTGTGAGTGGCGAGCGGGTACGTACGTGGGCCGGACACTACGAGTGTCCCGACGCGGCATACATCGAAGCGCTCGCGGGAATGGCTTCGGAGCGCATAAACGGGTGGTGGGAGGACTATCGGGGCGACCTCTCCACAGACGCAATCGACCTGGCCGAGTTGGAGCACCACGCCGCAGGCTTCCGTTCGGTGCAGATCATGTATATGCCGGGCCTGTTGCAAACCGAGGACTATGCCCGTGCGGTCTTCGCGGAGAGCGTCCCGCCGCCCCGGCCTGCGCGTCAGCGTCGCCAGCTCTCCCATCGGCTGAGGCGTCGGGATGTGCTCGACCGGGCGGATCCGCCTGCCTGCACCTTCCTGATTCACGAAGCGGCGCTGCGGATGACGTACGGCGGCGCTGCCGTCGCGCGTAGCCAGCTTGAACACCTGTTGAAGCAGTCGGACCGTGACAACGTCACGGTCCGGGCGATCCCGTTCGCGGCGGGCGGTTTCCCGTTTGCCAGCAGTTCGGCACACTACGTCTACGGTCCTGTTCCGCAGCTCGACACCGTGCAGACGGACACCGCGACCGGTTCTGGATTTCTGGATTCCGAAACGAGTCTAGAGAACTGGAGAGTCGCGCTGGATCGGACGGAGGAGAAGTCGCTCGATCCTGAGGGCTCGCGGGACTTCATCCGTAAGATCGCAAAACAGGTTTGAATATGAAGGCGTGAAATCATGGAAGTTCAGTGGCGTAAGTCCTCCAAGTCTTCGAACGCCGAGGGTTCCGATTGTCTGGAACTGGCCGTGCACGAAGGCGAGATCCTGATGCGAGAGAGCGACAACCCCAACGTCGTCATCCGTACGACCCGTGCCAAGCTCCGTGCCTTCCTCGGCGGCGCCAAGGAAGGGGAGTTCGACGACTTGGCCTGAGGTGCCAAGTGGTTGACGCGGGCGGTCCCCATCGGCGCAGGTGGGGGCCGCCCGGTCTGCTGTCGTAGCAGGTGTGGCTATGTATCGACTCACACGTTAGACGTCAAACACTTGATACGCACCTCTGGGTGACACTATGGTCGCCCTGTGTCGCCGATCTGCTGATCTGCCGGTCGGCGTAACTCTCCTCGCGACTGCGCCAGTTGGGAGAGCACCGATGGGCCCGTCCCCGCTCGCCGCTCGTCACGCCGGCCAAGAGCGAGGGCGGGCGTCGTCGCCCCGAGGGGGACGTTCAGGTCAGCAGGTCGACCATGCCCGCGAAGCCCTCCCGTCCGCCCCCGGTCTCCGCCCGGCGCCGCATCAGGTCGAAGACCGGGGTCAGCAGTTCGGGGCTGACGTTCTGGTCCTGTGCCGTGGCCAGGAAGGTCTGGGCGCCCGCGACCTGCATCGCCAGGCTCGACGTGACGCCCGACTCGTAGTCGCCGCTCTCCAACTGCTGGCCGATCTGCGGGATCACCGCGGACATCGCCCCCACCCACCCCGCCAGCAGCGGCGCGAACTCTGCCGGGGAGATGTCCTTCTCCCCGCGTACCAGCGCGAACGCGTGCGCGGCGCCCGCGATCATTCCGTACATCCCGCTGAGCAGCGCCACGTCCTGGAGCGCGGCATGGCCGGGGTTCCCGCCGACGAAACGGGTGCCCGCAGGGGCCGCCAGAGTGGTGCGGTGCGTCTCGAAGAGGTCCTGGGATCCGCTGTAGAGGACGTAACCGCCTGCCTCGGGTACTCCGATCATCGGCGGTACGGCCATGATCCCGCCGCTGAGGAAACGCGCGCCGCGTGCCTCGGCCCACGCGGCGCGGGCGCGGGCCTGCGACAGGGTTCCCGTGGTGAGGTCCACCAGGTCCTTGCCGACCAGGTCGGTGTCCGCCAGTGCCCCGCCGACCGAGGCGTCGTCCAGCAGGCACGTCACGACCAGCGGGCTCGCGGCCACCGCCTCGGCGGCGCTCGCGGCGGGCCTGGCGCCTGCGGCGATCAGGGCCTCCGCTCGGCCCGGTGTGCGGTTCCAGACGGTCAGGGAGTATCCGGCCGCGAGCCAGGCGCGGGCGAACGCCGCGCCCATCGCGCCGAGTCCGAGGAGGGTGAGGGAGGGGGAAGTCGAAGGGCTGGTGGGAAGGGATACAGCGTCAGAAGCGGTGTCGGTCATGGCACTTAAGCTGGTCGACGACGCGGGGGGCCAACAAGTACCCACTTCGAAGTGCGCACTTTCCCCGAGGTATGTATCCAGTGCGTATCCCAGGTGATCCATGGGTGCGTGCGGTACGGGCGGGGGAGGGGCGAGCGCGATGGCGACCGTGGGCAGGCCGGGCGCGCCCGACGCGTACCACTGCGGGATCGACGCGGCCATGGACGTGATCGGCGGGAAGTGGAAGGTCCTGATCCTGTGGGCGCTTGAGGGGGGCCCGCGCCGCTTCGGCGCGCTCCGCCGGATGCTCCCCGGCGTCACCGAGAAGGTCCTCACCGCTCAACTGCGTGAGCTGGAGGCGCACGGCATCGTGTCCCGCGCGGTGTACGACGAGGTGCCGCCGCGTGTCGAGTACGCGCTGACCGTGTCCGGTGTCGCCCTGGAGCTGGCGCTCCGTCCGCTCGGGCTGTGGGGGCGGGAGCACGTCCTCGGGAACGTTGCGCAGGCGCCCTCCGCCGAGATCCCGTAGTCCGCCGCGCGGGTCCGGGGGGCGGCTCCCGCCGCGTTGCCCCGTTACTCCATCCGGCCATCAGTAAGGGCGAGCGCTCAAGCCGCGCCGGGGGCCGGGACGAAAGAGAGGTGTTCGGACATTGTCGGATGTGTCCTGCCCGGGACGTGTCCGGCGGTCAGTCATCTGCAAGGAGTACACATATGCGCCTGCGCGCACGCTGGGCATCGGCCGCCCTTCTGCTGCTCGTTCCCCTGCTCGCCGGTACCGGTACCGAGGCCATGGCGGCAGACCCCGACCGGGGCCTGGTTCCGGTGGAACGTTCCGCCCAGGCGGTTCCGGGGCAGTACATCGTCTCCCTGAAGCCCACGTTCTCGCCGTCCACCGTGGTGCGGCAGCTCCGGGTCAACCCCCTGCATACGTACGAGACGGTCTTCCCCGGATTCGCCGCCACGCTCAGCGCGTCCGAGCTGGATCTGGTCCGCCGTTTCCCGGCCGTCGCGGCCGTCGAGGAGAACGCGGTGGTCACGGCCAGTTCGGCGTCGACGAAGACCGGGGCCCTGGCGGGCCGTCAGGCGCGGGTGCCGGCGCTGAGCTGGGGGCTGGACCGGATCGACCAGCGGAATCTGCCGCTCGACGGGCAGTACGACGTGAAGGGCACCGGCAGGGGCGTCACCGCGTACATCGTCGACTCGGGGATCGAGACCGCGCACAGCGAGTTCGGCGGCCGGGCGAGCGTCGGCTTCGACTCGGTCGGTGACGGGCGGAACGGGCAGGACTGCAACTCCCACGGCACGCATGTCGCGGGCACCGTCGGCGGTTCCGACTACGGCGTGGCGCGTGAGGCCTCGCTCGTCTCCGTCCGGGTGCTCGGCTGCGACGGTCAGGGCACCTGGGCCGGGGTCATCGCCGGGTTCGACTGGGTGGCCAAGAACGCCAGGGGGCCGGCCGTCATGAACGCGTCCATCGGCGGATCCAGGTCCACGGCCGTGAACGCGGCGGTCAACTCCGTTGCCGACAGCGGTGTCCCGCCGGTCGTCGCGGCCGGCAACGAGAACCAGAACGCCTGTGACGTCTCGCCCGCCAGTGCGTCCAAGGTGATCACGGTCGGCGCCACCGACCGGGAGGACCGGCAGGCCACCTTCAGCAACTGGGGCCCGTGTCTGAAGCTGTACGGGCCCGGGGTCGACATCATCTCGGCGAAGCTCGGCGGCGGATACAAGTCGCTCAGCGGCACCTCGATGGCGAGCCCGCATGTCGCCGGGGTCGCCGCGCTGCTCAAGGAGAGGTACCCGACGGCCTCTCCCTCGGCCGTCTCCGCCTGGCTCGTCGAGGAGGCCGACAAGGACCTGGTGACGTCGATCGGGGCGGGCTCGCCCAACCGGCTCCTCTACACCGACGGTCTCTGACGACACCGACGGTCTCCGACGCCCGCCGCATCGTCCGGACCGCCGCATCGTCCGGACCGCCGCATCGTCCGGACCGCCACACCGTCCGGACCGCCACACCCGGACCGCCGCACCCCGTCGGCCTCCCGCCCCGGCTTCCGCTACGGGCGGGAGGCCGACGCCGTGAAACGGGACGGAGGCATCCCGAACGCGCGCGTGAACGCGGCCGTGGACGCGGTGGGGGAGGCGTGGTCGGTGCGCTCCCGGCCACCGCCGTGGTGACGGCCGCGATGCTGTTCGCGGCGTAGCGCGGGCAACCGGCGTGCCCCTGTCGGCGTCCGCGGGACTCTCCACCGGCGGGCCCCGGCCTGGTTGACTGGCGGCGATCTGTGCCCGCGCAGTACGAAGGAGACGGTCTGGTGCCTGCCCTTGGGGAGAAGTCGGTCATGGGGGCCGCGCCGGTACAGGGGAAACGTACGACCCCGGTCACCCCGGCCCCGGCTCCGGCCGCCGCGTCGCCGGAGGCCGCGTACGCCGGGCGGGCGGGCGACCCGAGTCAGGCGTCGATGCTCGCGTGGCAGGGCTCCGCGGGCAACCTGGCCGTCGTACAGAGGATGGGGGCCGGTCCGCACCGCCACGAGCCGTCGGGCAGGCCGCCGGAGGCGGGCAGGGGCGGTACGGGGACGGTGCAGCGCGCTCCGGCGCAGGTCCAGTTGGCGCGCCTGTCGAGCGGGAAGATCGCGTTCACCAACCTGAACCAGAAGAACGAGAAGTACCGCGAGAAGGCCACGCGCGTGCTCCAGCTCCTGTCGTCGCACGAGTCGATCCAGACGTATCTCGGCAACCGCAAGTGCGACATCGTCATCGAGCAGCGCATGAAGGAGACCCCGGCGGACGTGGTGGACCGCGGGGCGGAAGGCGTCGTGGTCACCCTCGCCGCCTACTACTTCGAGAGTTACGACATCGGCTATATCGCCGGCATGCTCGCCCATGAATTCGCGATTCACCCCATGGCGGACAACAAGCCTCAACTCGGTCAGGAGGAGGACGGTTTCAAGGGGCTTCCCTTCCCCGTGCCGGGTCTTGAGGAGAGCCGTGGCGGCGCCAAAATGATGAATTCCGACGATGCCAAGCAGTCCGACCATGTGCTCGGCGCGATTCCGGGCAGCCCCCGCTACGAGGTGTACAAGTCCGTCGCCCTCGAAATGGCGAATCTGCTCATGCAGGACGTGGAGAACAAGGAGCCGAACGCCAAGGCGCAGGACGTCACCGATCTTCTCGACTGCTTCCTGATGGATGTCGCGAGTATCGCGGCGACCAACGACGACCGGCTCAAGGGCACGCCGGAGAAGTCCGGCGCGATGCAGGTCCGCAAGGACATCGCGTCGGTCTACAACCGGTACAAGGCGCTGGTGAGCGCGGGTTTGCCGGACTCGTCCCCGATCAAGCCGTTCTTCCCGCAGGACAAGACCCATTGGGGCGTTCTGAAGGACTTCGCGACCCTCGCGACCAGGGCCGCGGGCGGGGCGGTGGGTGCGCCGAGCATCGACAAGGGTGACGACGGCTGAGGTGCGACGCCGGGCGGCCCCGGTGCGGGGCCCGGCGGCTGAGGTGCGCTGCCGGTTCGGGTGCGGCGCGCTGCCGGGCGGGTGAGGCGCGCGGCGCGAGGGCAGGAAGCGTGCCTCCGGCGATGTCCTCGGGGCCCTTCAGTCCTTCGCCCCTCCCGGGGTTCGATGGCGGGTCGGCTCCCGCTCTCCGCGGCGGCGTGTTCCTCCGAGTGTCACCCGGTGGTGTATTCCTTTAGTGACGTGTACCCGTCATAATCCGAGGGCTGTTTTCCCCTGCCCTTTACGGACGACGGAGGCACCCCCACATGAGCGCATCTCCCGGTACCCGCCGCGGCTTTCTCGCCGGCGCCCTCGCCGCATCCGCCACCGCGCTGGTGGGCGCGGGCGGCGCGACCGCCTTCGCCGCCACGTCGGCCGCACCCGCCGTACCGGCCGCCCGGACCTCGCGGGCCACCTCCCCGCGCGTCCTCGCCAGCCATGACTGGATGGGCGGCTTCGCCGACTCCACCCCCGTGCAGCGCCTGACCATCCCCGGTACGCACAACTCCGGCGCCCGCTCCGGCGGGCTCTACGTGGCCTGCCAGAACACCTCCATAGCCGACCAGTTGACCAGCGGCGTCCGCTTCCTGGACATCCGCTGCCGGCTGTTCGAGGGGGCGTTCACCATCCACCACGCCGCGTACTACCAGAACCTGAACTTCGACGACGTCCTCAACGCCTGCCGCGACTTCCTGCGGGCCAACCCCTCCGAGACCGTCCTCATGCGGGTCAAGCAGGAGTACTCCAGCGAGAGCGACGCGGAGTTCCGGCGGATCTTCGACACGTATCTCGACGGCAAGGGCTGGCGTTCCCTCTTCCGGCTCGACGGCGGGCTGCCCACGCTCGGCGAGGCGCGCGGCCGGGTCGTGCTGCTCGGGGACAACGGCGGACTGCCCGGCCTGCGGTACGGGGACGGCGGGCTCTTCGACATCCAGGACGACTACCAGGCGGAGCCGGGCGCCAAGTACCCCAAGATCGAGGCCCAGTTCCGCAAGGCCGCGACGCAGCCGGGCAAGCTGTACGTCAACTACGTCAGTACGGCGGCGCTGTTGCCGCCCCGGTGGAACTCCGACCGGCTCAACCCGCAGGTGCACACCTTCCTGGACGGGTCGGAGGCGAGCGGCTGGCGGGGCCTCGGGATCGTACCGCTGGACTTCCCCGCCACCCGGTCCGGACTGGTGGAGTCGCTGATACGGCACAACGGCTGAGCGCGGCGGGGGCGGAGCGGGGGAGCGGCAGGGGCCGGGCGCGGGTGGGCGGAATCGCGAGATCCCCCACATGAATAGCCGGATGTTACTGGGCAAAAGGTCTGATATCGCCGCCGGAACGGGTGTGCTCGATCGGCCGGGCGTGTTGGGATGAGCCGATGCGACCCCCCACCCGCATACCCGAGCACCTGTCCGCCCCCGAACCGCACGGCGAGCCCGCCCCCACCCCGCGGACCGCGCCGAACCCGTATGACGAGCTGGCCCAACTCGCCACACCCGAGGACGAGTTCACCCATGAGCCGCGCGGCCCGCGGGATCTGGGGCTGACTTCCGACCGGGACGACGAGGACTGGACCCCACCCGACCACAGGAAGAGCGGGAAGCGCGTACGGAGAGGGCGCTGGGGCCGCCGCCTCGGCTCCCTCTCCGCCGCGCTGAAACTGAGCGTCACGCTCGTCGCCTGTATGGCGTTCCTGCTGCTCGCGGACCGTGCCGCCCTGCTCTACGCGCAGGACAAGGCCGAGGAGAAGCTCCAGAAGTCGCTCGGCCTGGCGACCCCTCCGGCCGTCGACATCCACGGCTTCCCCTTCCTCACCCAGGTCATCGGCAAGCGGCTCGACCGCGTCGACGTCACCGTCCCCCATGTCGCCGCCGACCGGGTCTCGCTGGCCGAGGTACGGGCCAGCGCCAGTGACATCCGGGTCGTCGGCGATCTGCCCACCGCCGTCAAGGGCGCGGTCGTCAGCCGGATGGACGGCGACGTCCTGCTCAGCTTCGACGACCTCAACCGCGAGCTGGGCGCCTCCCAGGTCACGTTCACCGACAACGGCGCCGGCTCCGTACGGCTGGCGGGGTCGCTGCCCGTGGCCGGCTACGACCTGCGGGTACGGGCCGTGGCGCATATCAGGAACGAGGGCGGCAGGGCGGTGTCCACCACGTCGACGGCATGCGGCTCGACATCCCCGGAGTGGCCACGTACCGGCCCGGCAAGGACCGCGCCCACTCCGGGCTGCGGCTGGCGCCCGAGGCCGCCGGGCTGATCGCGAAGGAGAAGAGCCGCGCCAGGGAACTGCTGGAGGTGCCCGCCGTCGTGAGGGCGCTCGGGGTGGAGCGGACGGACGTGGACCGGGCGCTGCGCAGCGAGGAGGCCCTGAGCCGGTTCACCGGGCGGCCGGGCTTCGTCCAGGAGCTGATGCGGCTCAACCTGGTCGATGTCGTCGCGGGCGACCCCGGGCTGCTGAAGCGCGCCGGAATCGATCCTGCGCTGGTCGACGCTCTGCTCAACCTCCGCCCGCCGGAGCTGTCCGACCGGCTCTCGCTCTCCTTCAAGCTGCCGAAGACCCCTGGTGACCTGCGGTTGCAGCACATCACCGTGGAGCCGGAGGGGATCAGGGCGCGGCTGGTGGGGTCGGCGGTGCGGCTGGGCGGAGCGACGTAAGGGGAGGACGGCGGGGCGGGGTCCCGCCACGTGTGCACCGGCGGGGCTCGCCCGGCGGAGTCCGCCGAGTGGGCACCCGGCGGGTCCCGCCCGGCGGGCTCACACCCGGTGCGCGCCGCCCATGCCGTTCATGCCGCCCATGCCGTCCGGACCGCCCATGCCGTCCGGCGGTGGCGTCGGCGCGCCCGGAATGCGGATCGACGCGACCGTTCCGCCGCCCGCCGCCTGGCGCAGCGCGATGTCGCCGCCCGCCTGCTGGACCGTACGGGCCACGATCGACAGACCGAGACCCGAGCCGGGCAGCGCGCGCGCCGACGGGGAGCGCCAGAAGCGTTCGAAGACGTGCGGCAGCTCCTCGGCGGGGATGCCGGGGCCGTGGTCCCGTACGGTCAGCTCGCCGTTGCCGCCGGGGCCGCCGCTCAGCGCGACCTCGACCGAGCCGCCGGACGGGCTGAACTTCACCGCGTTGTCCAGCACGTTGACCAGCGCACGCTCCAGGCTGGCCGGTTCGGCCCGTACGTACCAGGGCCGCAGCTCAGCGGCGATCGTCAGGTCGGGGCCGCGCAGCCGCGCCCGCTCCAGCGCGCTGCCCATGATCTCGTGCAGCGCGACGACCTCGACGGGCCCGGGCCCGGCCGCGTCCGGCCGCGACAGCTCCTGGAGGTCTCCGATGAGCGAGGCCAGCTCGGTCATCTGCGCCTTGACGGACGCCATGAGGGCCCTGCGGTCGGCCGGCGGGATGGCGCGGCCCGTCTCCTCGCTGCGCGCGAGCAGTTCGACGTTGGTACGGAGCGAGGTGAGCGGTGTGCGCAGCTCGTGCCCGGCGTCCGCGATGAGCTGCGACTGCCGGTCCCGGGAGGAGGCGAGGGCCGCGGTCATGGAGTTGAAGGAGCGTGACAGCCGGGCGATCTCGTCCTCGCCCTCGACGGGGATACGGACGGTGAGGTCCTCCGTACGCGCGACGTGTTCGACCGCCCGCGTGAGCCCGTTGACCGGCCGCAGCCCCGATCTGGCGACCCAGAGGCCCGCGAGGCCCGCGCCGATCACCCCGACGCCGGCGACGAGCGCGAGGAGCACGGCGAGTTCGTTGAGGGAGGCGTCGATCTCCGCGAGCGGGCGGGAGAGGGAGACGGCGATCGGCGGGCTGCCGTCGTAGGAGACGCGCCGGGTGAAGACGCGGACCTTGGCGCCCTCCTCGGTCACGCTGTCGTGCAGCGCGGTGTGCAGGGTTCCGTTCGCGACGCCGACGTCGTCCTGCTGGACGTGTACGGGCTCGGAGCCCGGGGAGACGCAGCGCTGACCGTTGGGCAGGACCACCTGGACGTAGACGAAGCCGGGGGTGGCGCCGTTCTCGGGGTTGGTGCCCGCGTCGCAGGCGGCGAGGGCGCTCTGGACGGTGCTGCGGGGCGCGGAGGAGTTCTCCAGGGAGGAGTCCAGCTCGCTCGGAAGCTGGGTACGGGTCAGCAGCCAGCAGGCGACGGCGACGGCGGCGACGGCGAGCGCGACGGCGGAGGCGACCAGCAGGGCGAGGCGGGAGCGCAGCGGAAGCGTACGGAACCGCTGGAGGGGACCGGTCACGCCGGGCCGCCGTGACGGTCGTGGCCTCTGTCATGGCTCCCGCCGTGGCTTCCGTACGCGCCGCGTCCGTCGCTTCCGCCGTGGCTTCCGTACGCGCCGCGCCCGTCGCCGGCCGGGCCGCCGCCCGCGTCGGAGCGCAGCGCGTACCCCACGCCCCGCACCGTGTGCACCAGGCGGGGTTCGCCGCCGCTCTCGGTCTTGCGGCGCAGATACATCACGTACACGTCGAGCGAGTTGGAGCTGGGTTCGAAGTCGAAGCCCCACACCGCCTTGAGGATCTGTTCCCGGGTGAGGACCTGGCGCGGGTGCGCGAGGAACATCTCCAGCAGCGTGAACTCGGTGCGGGTCAGCTCGACGCGGCGGTCACCGCGCATGACCTCGCGGGTCGTCAGGTCCATCCGCAGATCGGCGAAGGACAGCACGTTGTCGTCGGGCACCTCGCCGGTGGCGGCCCCGTACGAGCTGCGCCGCAGCAGCGCGCGGATCCGGGCGAACAGCTCGTCCAGCTCGAACGGTTTGACCAGGTAGTCGTCCGCGCCCGCGTCCAGGCCGGTGACGCGGTCGCCGACCGTGTCGCGGGCGGTGAGCATCAGGATCGGCACCTTCGAGCCGCCCGCACGCAGCCGGCGGGCGGCGGTCAGGCCGTCCATGCGCGGCATCTGGATGTCGAGGACGATCAGGTCGGGCGCGTAGGCGGCGGCCCTGGCGAGGGCGTCGACCCCGTCGACGGCGACCTCGGTCCCGTATCCGTCGAAGGCGAGGCTCCGCTGCAGGGCCTCCCGTACGGCGGGCTCGTCGTCGACGATCAGGATGCGCTGCGGACCGCGATCGCCTTCGGCGGGACTCATGGGGCTTCCACCTTGTCAGTAGGTCGGTCTCGGGCAGCGCTGCTGCGTGTCCTCAGCCTCGCACGGCGGCCGTACGGCGGCGGCCCGCTCCACGCTTCTTCCCGGCGGTGGTGGTACGGACCTCGTCCGCGCGGCGCGTGGGCGCCGCGGCCTGGACAAGATCATGGACGAGGGCGAGCGGAAGCGCCAGATCGCTCGGTCCGGCCGGACGGGTGAGGGGTGCGTCGGTGCCGTTCACAGCTCTCTCCTGGGATGTCGGGGTGCGTGGATCAGCTCGTGCCGCCGGAGCGCAGCGCCGAGAGGTCCGCCTTGACGGTGTTGACCGGGATGGCGAAGCCCAGGCCGACGCTGCCGGCGCCGGAGTCGCTGGAGGCGGAGGACGAACTCGGCGCGTACATGGCGGAGTTGATGCCGATGATCTCGCCGTTCATGTTGATCAGGGCGCCGCCGGAGTTGCCCGGGTTGAGCGAGGCGTCGGTCTGGAGCGCCTTGTACGTGGTCTTCGAGGTGCCGGTGTCGCCGTTGAACTGCCGGCCGCCGAACTCGAACGGCCAGTTGCCGCCGTTGCCGCCGCCCTGCTGTTGCTGCTGTCCCTGGTCCTGGTCCTTGGCGACGGTGACATCGCGGTTCAGGGCCGAGATGATCCCGCTGGTGACGGTGCCGGTCAGGCCCTCGGGGGAGCCGATCGCCACGACCTGGTCGCCGACCTTCACCTGGCTGGAGTCGCCGAGCGAGGCCGTCTTCAGACCGCTCGCGCCCTCCAGCTTGATCAGCGCGAGGTCCTTGTCGGCGTCGGTGCCGATGATCCGGGCGGTGTACGTCTTGCCGGTGCTGAGCTGGACCTTCACGGAGGAAGCCCCGGAGATGACGTGGTTGTTGGTGATGATCTCGCCGTCGGACGTGATGATCACGCCGGAGCCGGTGGCCTCACCGCTGTTCGAGGCCGCGTTGATCTCGACGATCGTCGGCGACACGGACTGCGCGACCCCCGCCACGGTGCCCGCGCTGCTCTGCGAGACGGTCGTCCCGTGGATGGCGGTGTCGCCGTTGCCGACGCCGGCGTCGTTCCCCGTGTACGCGCCGACCAGCGCGGCCGACCCACCCCCCACCACAGCCGCGGCCAGCGCGACGGCGGCCAGCAACGCGACGGGCCTCTTGGCGCGCCGCGGGGTCGTCGCCGCGCCGGGAACGGCGGAATATACCGGACCGTACGGGGGCGGCGGCGGGTACGCCGGGCCCTGGAACCCCTGGGTGGGGTGCTGCTGCGTGCTGTCTGCGTCGCCGCTGCCGCGGTAGTTGTCGGTCATGTCAACGACTGTGGGCGCCGTACATGAGAACAGGCTGAGGAGGCGCTGAGAAGGGCAACAAAACCGCGTATGCCCCATATAAAGGCCCGTAGGCGAGGGCCTGGCGGAAGGCGTCGCACCAGGACGGCCGGTCGTCCGGGTACCGGTCGCGATTCTCTGGCCGGATGCGCATGTGGTCACCCCTCCGCGCTGCCCCGGTCGGCGGCTCCCTGCCCCCGAACTGCCAGCACTGGACAAGTAGTTGATGCTTCATGTAAAAAAGATGACGCATCAACTAAATAGTTGGTGCATGGCCCGCACTCCTGAGGAGATCTCTATGAGCACGTCGTCGAAGGCCGGCCTCGAAGCCCTGCTGACCCCCGAGGAGAGCATCCTGGTACTGATCGATCACCAGCCGTACCAGTTCGCCAACATCAACAGCCACGAGCCGATGATGGTCACCAACAACGTCGTGGGCTTGGCCAAGGCGGCCAAGGGCTACGGCGTCCCGACGATCCTGACCACGGTCATTGAAGATCGCGGGGGCCTGCTGATCCCGCAGCTGCAGGACGTCTTTCCTGACCAGAAGCCGATCAACAGGACCTTCATCAACACCTGGGAGGACCAGGTCGTGGTGGACGCCGTGAAGGCCACCGGACGCAAGAAGCTGATCATCGCCGGTCTGTGGACGGAGGTCTGCGTGGCCCTGCCCGCCATCCAGGCGGCGGGCGAAGGCTTCGACGTCTACGTCGTGACCGACGCCTCCGGCAGTGGGTCGGCCGAGGGTCACGACATGGCGGTACGGCGCATGGTCCAGGCTGGGGTCGTGCCGATCACCTGGCTGGCCGTGATGAGCGAGTGGCAGCGTGACTGGGCCCGGACGGACCGCATCACGCCGGAGGACCAGATGGCGGTCCTGGAGCACGCGGGTGCCACCGGGATCGTGACGGTCTGGGAGCGGCAGCTCCTGAACACCCCGGTCGCCGAGACAGCCGGGGCGTAACGGCGGGGGCGTTGGGGGCGGTCCCGGTACCGGAGTGCCGCCCCCTGGTCATCGCGCGGCCGCCCAAGAGGCTCGGCCCGTCGGCCCGTCGGCCCGTCGGCCCGTCGGCCCGTCGGCCCGTCAGCCGGTCAACCCGTCGGCCCGTCAGCCGGTCAACCCGTCAGCCCGTCAGCCGTCGGCCCGTCCGGCGTGAAGGCGTCGCCCCGGACCGCGCCGCGGCGGTGGTGCGTACACCCAGCCTCTTGGATGACGCATCGACCAGTTCACTACACTCGGCCTTGTGACTGACGGGGTGAACTGGCTGACGGCGGAGGAGCAACACGCGTGGAGAAGTTTCGTCCGGTTGCATGAGCGGCTGATCGGCCGCCTGTCGCGTCTGCTGCAGACGGAATCCCATGTGGCGGCGGCGGATTACGCGGTCCTGGTCAACCTGACGGATGTGCCGGAGGGCCGTCAGCGGTATCAGGATCTCGCGCGGGCGCTGGAGTGGGAGAAGAGCCGGATGTCCCACCACATCACGCGAATGATCGGGCGGGGGCTGGTGGTGCGGGAGGACTGTCCGGAGGACGGACGGGGTGCCTTCGCGGTGATCACGGAAGCGGGCCGCGAGGCCATCGCGGCGGCGGCCCCGCTGCACGTGGAGGCCGTCCGGTCCCTTTTCCTGGACCATCTCACCGCGGCGGAGCTCCGAACCCTCGCCGAAATCTCCGTCCGCGTGGTGGACAAACTGGGCGATGACGCCTGAACGGTGAGCGTCGGCCCGCCTGAGGAACTGGCAGCAGTTGACGGCAAAAGTCCAGCGAAGATCGAGTCGACGCTGCGCCCGGACGAGCGGCTCCAGCAGTGAGGGGCTGACAGAGCCCGAGCCGCTGCGCCCGCGAGCCCAGCAAGATCCAAACGAAAGGCTCTGAGCCAGCCCCTCCCTCCTTGTGTGATCCAGGTCTCCTTCGCGCGGTGCAGCAGATGCGGCCGCTCCGCCGTCGAGACGGGGACAGGAAGGAAGGAGCGGCGTGGATCTGGCAACCAAATGGAGTTCGCTGTTCTCCGAGGCGAGCCCGCCCGGCCTGACAGGGCGGGCCCGTCTCACCGGGCGGGCCGAGGCCGAGTGGGCGGGGACGGATCCGGGGGCGGGTTTTCATGCCTTCGTCGCCGCCCGCTCGGGGGCGCTGTTCCGGGGTGCCCTGGTGCTGACCGGAAGCCGTGAAGCGGCCGAGGATCTGGTGCAGGAGACCCTGGAACGAGCCTGCCGCCGTTGGCGCGCCATCGCCGCCAAGGACGCTCCGGACGCCTATGTGCGGCGGATCATGGTCAATCTGGCCAACGACAGGTGGCGGCGGTTCCGTCGTGTCGTACCCCAGCGGTCCCCCGGTGACGACCGGGCCGCGCCGGGGGACGAGTACGGGCGGGTCGACAGCCGGGACCAGTTGGTCCGCGCTCTGCAACGGCTGCCGGTCGGTATGCGCACGGTCGTGGTGCTGCGGTATTTCCACGACCTCTCGGATGCCGAGATCGCCGAGGACCTGCGGATCTCCCCGAGCACCGTACGGTCCCAGCTCGCCCGTGGCCTCGAACGGCTCCGGGCCCAGATACCCGCGCTCTCCGAACCTTCGTCACCGCTGCCCCGGGAAGGAACCCGATGACCGGCCACACAGCGCGGTCCTCGGACGGCCGCGGCGGTGACACCCCCTTCGAAAAGGAACTGGTAACCGCCTTGAACGACTTCGCGAACACCTCTCCCGCACCGCACTTCGACGCCGACGGCATCCAGCGCCGCGTCGGCCGCAGGCGGGTCGGGCTCATCACCGCCGTTGTCGCCGCCATCGCCGTGGCCGGCGGCGGCACCGCGCTGGCCACCGTGGCCGGCGGTGGTCCGAGCGCCCCGCCCGCCGCCGCGACCACCGCGACCGACGCGGACGCCGCCACTCTGCTGTACGGAAAGATCAAGATCGAGATGGCGGGCCTGCACCCGGATGACGCCAAGGCGCTGCTGCAGAAGGCCCAGTTGAAGCTCGGCAAGGTCGGCGAGGCGTCGTCGCCCGGCTGCAAGCCGGGTTCGGTCATCGGGGTCGACCCGCACAGCCCGAAGATCGTCGGCAACGGAGACACGGTCAACCTGACCCTCTGCGCCCGCTGACCTGAGGCGGACGTCGAGCCGCCCACCAGAAGTCCACCGGGAAAAAGGGCGGTGGCCCCGCTGTCATCGGGGCCGCCGCCCGATCTCATTCCACCACGGTCCGCCGAGGCCCCGCGGCCCCACGGCGTACGGTCTACGCGCAGCCGCAGGAGCGCCGCACGATCAGGGCCGACGGGAACTGCTTCACGCGCTCGCGGCGCGAGCCCGCCACGCGCAGGCCGTCGTCCAGGACCAGGTCCACCGCCGCCCGGGCCATCGCCGGCCGGTCGGAGGAGACCGTCGTCAGGGGCGGGTCCGTCAGGCCGGCCTCCTTGACGTCGTCGAAGCCGGCCACCGCCAGCTCGCCCGGGACGTCCAGGCGCAGCTCGCGGGCCGCGCGCAGGACGCCGATCGCCTGGTCGTCGGTGGAGCAGAAGATCGCCGGGGGCCTGTCCGGGCCCGCCAGCAGGTCCAGGGCGACCAGGTAGGCGTCGTAACGGTTGTACGGGGCCTGGAAGAGCCGGCCCTCCACCGGGAGCCCCGCCTCCAGCATCGCCCGGCGCCAGCCCTCCACGTGGTCGGCCACCGGGTCGCCGACCGCCGGGGTCGACTCGACGCCGCCGAGGCAGGCGACGTACGGGTGGCCGTGCTCCAGGAGGTGGCGGGTGGCGAGCTGTGCGCCGCCGATGTCGTCCGTGACGACCGCGACGTCGTCGATGCCCTCCGGGCGTTCGTGCAGCAGGACGACCCGGGCGTCCCACGCCTCTATCTCGGCGGCGGCGCGCTCGCTCGGGCCCTGGCTGACCAGGATCAGCCCGGAGACCCGCATGCCGAGGAAGGCCCGCAGGTAGTGGACCTCGCGCTCGTCGCGGTAGTCCGAGTTGCCGACCAGCACCATTTTCCCGCGCTCGGCCGCCGCCTGCTCCACCGCGTGCGCCATCTCCGCGAAGAAGGGCTGCCTGGCGTCGGGCACGACCATCCCTATGAGGTCGGTCCGCCGCGAGGCCATCGCCTGGGCGACCCGGTCGGGCCGGTAGCCCAGCTCCTTGATGGCGTTGACCACCCGCTCGCGCGTGGCCGGGGCGACCGGCCGGGGTCCGTTGTTGATGACATAGCTGACGACGGCGGTGGAAGTCCCCGCCAGTCGCGCCACATCGTCCCGCGTCACCTTGGCCACGCGCGGCAGTCTACGCGTGGTGACCTACCGCTGGGCAGGCCTTACGGAGGCTTCTTGGACGGCATCCTGCCCGGCGTCCGGTCCGGTGGCCTTCGCGGCGTCCTCGCCGTGCGCCCGCGCCTTCTCGTGCCGGGGCTCCGCGGCGTCCTCCGTACGGGAACTCGCGGCCTTCGCCCTGGCCTCCTCGGAGCCGCGCTCGGCCTTCTCCGGCGTGACGAAGCGGTAGCCCACGTTCCGTACGGTCCCGATGAGCGACTCGTGCTCGGGGCCGAGCTTGGCGCGCAGCCGCCGTACGTGCACGTCGACCGTGCGCGTACCGCCGAAGTAGTCGTACCCCCAGACCTCCTGGAGGAGCTGGGCGCGGGTGAAGACCCGGCCGGGGTGCTGCGCGAGGTACTTGAGCAGTTCGAACTCCTTGAAGGTCAGGTCCAGGACCCGGCCCTTGAGCTTCGCGCTGTACGTCGCCTCGTCGACCGACAGGTCCCCGTTGCGGATCTCCATCGGGGAGTCGTCGGTCTGGATCTGCTGCCGGCCCATCGCGAGCCGCAGCCGCGCCTCGACCTCGGCCGGTCCCGCGGTGTCGAGCAGGACGTCGTCGATGCCCCAGTCGGCGGTGACGGCGGCGAGACCGCCCTCCGTCACGACGAGGATCAGCGGGCAGCCGGGCCCGGTGGAGCGCAGGAGCTGGCAGAGCGACCGGACCTGCGGGAGGTCACGGCGGCCGTCGATGAGGATCACATCGGCACCGGGGGTGTCGACGAGGGCAGGCCCTTCGGCGGGGGCCACCCGCACGTTGTGGAGGAGCAGTCCGAGCGCGGGCAGCACCTCCGTGGAGGGCTGGAGAGCGTTGGTCAGGAGCAGCAGAGAACTCATCGCCGCCCACCTGCTTCGGCCGGACTCCTGTCAGGACAGTTGTCCGGACTCTTGTCGTTCACGGTTCGTTTGCCCATTACGTCGGTTCCTCCTCGGTCCCTGCGAGGACGTATGCGGCACTGCCTACTGCTTACTGCTTTTGTACTGCCGTACGGTCCGTGCTGCCCCTCGTCCACGGGGGCGCGGCCCGGATGTCCGTGTCTTCCGTCTGTGACATCTGGCTGTAACAACGGTCGGAAAACACAAAAGGACCCGGGGGCTGCATTGCCCGGATCCTCTTCGGAGCAGAATAACCCACATTCGGTCCGTGTCGGAGGGGCAATCTCGCAGATCATGCACCGACTCGGGGGCGGAGACCCTCTGGAGCGGGCCCGGGACGTGCGCGAAATGGCGGTGTACTGCCTGTGTACGGGGGGTTTCACGCGGGACTTGGACGGTAGACGAACCGGCCCCGAACGGGCGGATCGCACAGGGGGCGCACAGAGGCGTGGCCGCGCCGTCATCATGGGATCCGACGAAGGACGGTGAAGCCGGGGAACGGCGGGTACCGGAAGACGGCAGGACGACGAGAGGAGCCGCCCCATGGCGGTGGGCACGATCCGCTACTGGGCCGCGGCCAGAGCGGCCGCGGGCGTCGCGGAGGAGCCGTACACGGCGGAGAGCCTGGCCGAGGCGCTCGACGGCGCGCGGGTCAGACACCCCGGTGAACTGACCCGGGTACTCCAGAGGTGTTCGTTCATTGTCGACGGTGACCCCGTGGGCACCCGTGGGCATGAGACCGTACGCCTTGCCGAGGGCGGCACGGTCGAGGTGCTCCCGCCGTTCGCAGGAGGGTGAACCGCACAACATGAGCAACGATCCGCAGTACCCGTACGGGCAGCAGAACCCGTACGGGCAGCAGGACGGGCAGCCGGATCCGTACGCAGAGCCGGACCCGTACGGGCGGCAGGGGCAGACGCCGTACGTTCCCCAGCCCCCGCAGTCTCCCCAGCCCCCGGCGCGGGCGTGGGCCGAACCCGAGCAGGCCGCGGCGGGGCAGCCGGACGGGGGCGCCGCCCAGACGTGGGAGGGGCAGACCTGGGACACCCAGTACCAGCCCCACGTCCAGCCGCTTGTCCAGCCCCCGGTCCAGCCCCAGCCCCACGCGCCGCAGCCCTCGGCCCAGCCTCACCGCCCGGCCCACGGGCAGGCGTCGTACGGGCCGCCCCCGGCCCAGGCCCAGCCGTATCAGCAGCAGGCCGCCGCCGCTGCCGACACCGCGTACCTGCCGCCCCAGAGCGCCTACACGCCCCCGTCGCAGGCGGCGCCCGCTCCGGCGGCCGCCCCGTCTCCCGCGCCCGCGCAGGCGCCCCCGTACGCCCCCCAGCCCCCGCAGGCCGCAGGCCCCCTCGGCGCGGCCGGCTACAGCGCGCCCACCACCCTCGGCAACGCCCGCGTCACCGACGCCCAGCGCGCCCGCGCCGAGGGCCGGTCGCCGATCATCCCGCCGGGCATGCAGCCGGCCGGGCTGACGGCGGCGCTGGGGCTGCTGCTCGCCGGGGGCGCGGCCCTCGGCCCGTACGCGCTGCTCGTCCCGCTCGTGCTGCTCCAGGCCGTCACGGCGGCCGGCTGGTTCCGGCTGAACGGCATGTGGCCGGCCCGCCAGGGCATCGCGCTCGCCTTCCTCGGCGGGCTCGTCGCGGATATCGCCGTGCTCGCCGCGGGCCGGGCGAACGGGCCCGCCGCGATCATCGGCACCCTCGGGGTGTGGGTGCTGCTCGTCCTCGTCCTGCAACTGCGCAGCCGCGCGAGCGCCGACGAGCGGATGACCGGGCTGATGGCCACGGTCGTCTCCGCCGCGCTCGCCATCCTCGCCGCCGGCCATCTCGCGGGCGCCCCGGACGCGGTCGTCGTCGGCGGCGTCGCGGTCGCCGCGGCGACGGTGGCCCGCGCACTGCCGCTCCCGGGGTTCGTCTCGGTCGTGGTGGCCCTGCTGGCCGGCGCGGGCGGCGGGATCGTGGCGGGCGGGATGACGGACCCCGGCGCCGCCGGGGGCGCGCTGCTGGGGCTCGGGGCGGGCGTCTGCGCGCTGGTCGGGCTGCGTGCGGCGAGCTACGACTACCCGTCCAAGTTCGTGCACATGACGGCCGGGGTGGCGCTGCCCCTCACGGCCGCCGCGCCCGCCGTCTACCTGCTGGGCCGCGCGCTGTCCTGACACGGAGCGCGGCCGAGGCGTACGGCGGCCGGGGGCGGGAACCCGTACGCCGGGAACCGTACGTCTTCGCCGTACGTCGATCAGTCCGGCGGTCCGGCATCACCGGCAGCTCGACCGGCACGGACCTCACCAGGGGCCGGCCGGGGAACGAACCGGACCGCGGAACCGGTCCTGAACAGGGTGGGGGACACCGAACGATGCGCGCACTGCGGACACTGCTGATACTCGTCGTGGTCTTCGGCGGGCTCTTCGTCGCCGCCGACCGGGTCGCCGTGTACTTCGCCGAGGACCAGGTGGCGAGCAAGATCCGCTCCAGCCAGGGGCTCGGCTCCGACCCGAAGGTCTCCATCAACGGGTTCCCCTTCCTGACCCAGGTGGTGAACACCTCCCTGGACGACGTCGAGGTCAGCCTCGACGGGGTCAGCGCCAGCGCCGACGGACAGGCGGTCCGGGTGACCGAGGTCAGGGCGGAGCTGAAGGACGTGAAGTTCGACAGCAGCTTCTCGACCGCGACCGCCGCGACCGCCACCGGCTCGGCGCGGATCTCGTACGCGGACCTGACGGGCTCGGCGCCGCACGGCGCCACGGTCGGGTACGCGGGCGCCGAACGCGCGGCCAAGGGGCAGGTCAAGCTCTCGGGCCCGATGGGCGAGGTGCTGGACGGCGCGGGCATCGACATCCCCGCCGCCTTCAAGTCGCTGCTGGACGGCAAGGACCTCACCGCGTACAGCACGGTCTCGCTGGTCGACGGCGACACGGTCCGGCTGAAGGCGGCGACGCTGCCAGAGCTGTACGTGCCGGGTGCGGAGCAGCGGATGCGGGACGTGGTCGACTACGACCTGAAGATCGACGGGCTGCCGTCGAGCATCAGGCTCGACAAGGTCACGGCGACGGAGACGGGCCTGAGCTTCTCCGGTACGGGGACGGACGTCTCCCTGGCCGGCTAGTGCGGCCCTCGGCCGGATGGTGAGACAGCCGTGTCCGCTCCCCAGACCGCATCCGGCCGGGGCCGGAGCCGCCGCGGGCCGCCGCGCCCGGCCCGGCACCGCGTACCGCCATCCGGTCCCACATCGTGGATGATCGTGTCTTGCCATATGACACACCGGTGACATGACCGCCCGGTCGTCCCTACGATCGGACCCATGCAGTGCTTTATCGGCGGTCTCCCTCAGCGGGGACAGGCGGACCTCACGAAGCGGCGGGCAGTAGACCTGTGCCGCGTCGCCGCCATGCTCTGTCGCACTGTCTGAGCGGGACGGGACGTTCACGTTCCGGTATCCCCGACCCCGGCTTACCCGGGCCCTTCGAGCGCTCTCAGGGCCACCCGCGCGGCAGCGCGGTCGAGCCGGCCCCCTCGCATCACCTCGCAGCACACTGCCCGCCGCACACTGCCCGGAGGAGAAAAGCATGAGCCGCAGCGACGTTCTGGTCGACGCCGACTGGGTCGAGGCCCACATCGACGATCCGAAGGTTGTCATCGTCGAGGTCGACGAGGACACCTCGGCCTACGACAAGAACCACATCACGAACGCCGTCAGGATCGACTGGAAGAGCGACCTCCAGGACCCGGTCCGCCGTGACTTCGTCGACCAGGAGGGCTTCGAGAAGCTCCTGTCGGCCAAGGGCATCGCCAACGACGACACCGTCATCCTCTACGGCGGCAACAACAACTGGTTCGCTTCTTACGCGTACTGGTACTTCAAGCTGTACGGCCACGACTCCGTCAAGCTCCTCGACGGCGGCCGCAAGAAGTGGGAGCTGGACTCCCGCGACCTGGTCGAGGCCGTCCCGACCCGCGCGGCCACCACGTACAAGGCGAAGGCCCAGGACACCTCGATCCGCGCCTTCCGTGACGACGCGGTCGCCGCGATCGGCACGCAGAACCTGGTCGACGTCCGCTCGCCCGACGAGTTCAGCGGCAAGCTGCTCGCCCCGGCGCACCTGCCGCAGGAGCAGTCGCAGCGTCCGGGCCACATCCCGTCCGCGCGCAACATCCCGTGGTCGAAGAACGCCAACGACGACGGCACCTTCAAGTCGGACGACGAGCTGAAGGAGCTGTACGCGCAGGAGCAGGTCGACCTGGCGAAGGACACCATCGCGTACTGCCGTATCGGTGAGCGCTCCGCGCTCACCTGGTTCGTCCTGCACGAGCTGCTCGGTGTCGACAACGTCAAGAACTACGACGGTTCGTGGACCGAGTACGGCTCGCTCGTCGGCGTGCCGATCGAGCTCGGCGCCAACAAGTAATCACGCCCCGACCCGGAGGACTGAACAACATGTGTGGAGCACAGGCCGGCGGCCCCGACGCTTCGACGATCAAGCCCGGTGAGACCACCATCCAGGGTTCCGTGACCCGCGACGGCGAGCCCGTCACGGGTTACGTACGCCTGCTGGACTCGACCGGCGAGTTCACCGCGGAGGTCCCGACCTCGGCGACAGGACAGTTCCGCTTCTACGCGGCCGAGGGCACCTGGACGGTGCGCGCCCTCGTCCCCGGCGGCTCGGCGGACCGTACGGTCGTCGCGCAGACCGGCGGCCTCTCCGAGGTCGCGATCGCGGTCTGAGGGCCTGGGGCTCGCGCACGCGCCGAAGGGCCGCATCCCGGTGGACGGACCGGGATGCGGCCCTTCGGCGTGTGCGGCCCTTCGGCGTACGTCATGCGCGTGCTTCATCACATTCCGTTACGTTCCGGTCGGTCCGTCCGCGTCGTACGCTGAAGATATGTACGCGCGACGCCGTCGCCGGTATTTCCTGCTCATGGGCGGATGTCTGTTCCTCTTCGTCTCCGCCGGGGCCTTCGTACGCATCTGGTCGGTCCCCGCGGCCATCGCGCTCTGCGTGGTCGCCCTGCTGATCCCGCCGGTCGCCGCCATCGTGGGCAACACGCGCGACAAGGACGACCGCTGGTGGGACGAGCCGCCGGAGGGCCACGAGAACGACGAGAACGACCGGTGGCTGGAGGAACTGGAACGCCGGAACCGCCCGTAGCTCCCGGAGCACACGGCAGGTCGGCTGGAGGCGACCCTCCTTCCCGCGTCGGTGGCACGAGCCGCGCCACGAACGAGCGAGTTCAGTGGTGACGGTCGTGCCGTTCTTCATTGAAGAGGGAGCGCAACCGGGCCGGGCAGCACCGAGAACTCGTTGCCGTCGGGATCGGTCATCGTCACCGCGCCGGTCTGGTCCTGGCCGGTGCCGGTCCGGGTCGCCCCCAGGGAGACGAGACGGTCGATCTCCGATCGCTGGTCACCGCCGACGGGCGGCGCGAGGTCGAAGCGCAGCCGGCTCCTGCCGGTCCGGGGAGTCAGCGGCGGGCCGCCCCAGGTGATCTTCGGGCCGCCGTGCGGTGAGCGGATGGCGGTCTCCTGGTCCTGGTCCCAGACCAGGGGCCGGCCCAGCGCCTCGCTCCAGAAGTACCCGACCTCCTGCGAACCGTCGCACGCGAGCGCTCCGACGAATCCGCAGTCGGCGAGGAAGTTGTTGCCCGGCTCGATGACGCAGTACTCGTTGCCCTCGGGGTCGGCGAGCACGACGTGGCCCTCCTCCGGGAGCTGACCGATGTCGATGTGCCGTCCGCCGAGCCCGAGCGACCTGGCCACCGTCTCCCGCTGGTCGTCGAGCGAGGTGCTCGTCAGGTCGAAGTGCATCAGGTTCGGGCCCGACTTCGGCTCCTCGGTGGGGAGGAAGCGGATCCGGAACCCGGTGTCGTCGTTCGGCAGGAGCGTGCTGCCGCCGGAGGGGTCGCCGGATGTCTCCCAGCCCAGGACACCGGCCCAGTAGCGCGCGAGAAGGGGCGGGTCGTTCGCGTCGAAGCACAGTGCGTGGAGGTGAGACGTCATCCCTAGGGTCCCCGTTCGAGAAGGCTCGCGTCCAGGTGGTGGCTGGAGCCTGCCCAGACGGCGTCACCCGGTCAACTCATTAACGGTCCACAGGCTGTGGGACGGTCCACCGGCTGTGGCTGCCGGTAGCCGTCGGCGCCGGACGGCAGACGCCGGTCAGTAGACGAGCGCCTGGACGCCGTTCGCCATGATCTCGCTGACGAAGACCTGCGCGCCGGCGATCCGTACCCCGTCCAGTACGTCCTTCTCCGTGATGTCCCGCCGGGCCGCGCACTGCGTGCACAGCGTGATCGACCCCGCCGCCTGGATCGACTCGATCAGCTCGGGCAGCGGCGCGGCATGCGGCAGTTCGAACTCGGCGGCGCGCCCCGGCAGCGCGAACCACGCCGACTCGCCGGTCAGCCACAGCGACACCTCCACCCCACTGGCCACGGCGACCGCGGCCACCGTGAAGGCCTGGGAGCAGCGCTCGGGGGCGTCGGCCCCGGCGGTCACTTTGATCACGAGCTTCTTGGCGTTCTCGGCGGATTGCATGTGCCGAATCGTAATCCGCCGCGCTGCAACCTCCCGGCGTCCTGGCGGGTCGGATCTGTGCGCGGGTAACGGAACCCGCGCCTCAGGTCTCTTGGGGGACTCTTGTGGAAGCACAGCCGGTTTCAGCGGCTTTACCGGCCCGAAGACGCGGCCGTACGGCCCTGTTGATCGCCGTGGCGGCCGTACTCGGCCTCGTCGGCGGCACGGCCACGGGGTACGCGATCCAGGCCGACCGCCCGCCGACGCCCCTGCCGACGCTCGCCCAGCCGGGGCTCGCGTACCCGGCGAGGCCGCTGCCCGCGGGGGAGGCGGCGAAGCCGCTCTCCGCCGAGGAGGACAACCAGGTCAGGACGGACGGCGATCTGCGCGAGCTGCTGATCGACAGGCCGGCCGGGGCACGAGAGATCGCGCCGGAATGGCTCGACGACGGCTGGGTGCCGATCAGGTCCTACGCCCAGTACTTCGAGGGCGGCGGCTACGCGTTCTCCTCGGCGCTGGACAACGGCCTCCGCCGGGTCGCCGGTACGGCCTGGACCGGAAGCGGCGACCGGCAGGGGAACGTCGTTCTGGCCCAGTACCGGCCGAGCGTCGACACGCACGCCACCGCCGCCTTGGAGGTGCTGCCCTGGGGGATGATCGCGCGCTCCGGCTCCGGCAACCCCGTCGAGGGCACCGCCAAGGGCCGCTACTACGTCTACGACGCCGGTGACCGGACGCCTCTGCGGTACCGCGCGTACGCCGCCGCGCACCGGGGCGATGTGCTGGTCAAGATCCAGCTCGTCGACAGCAGGCCGATCGGCGAGAAGGACATCCGGACACTGATCGAGGACCAGGTGGAGCGCCTGTGAACGACCGTCGCACCCATCGGTTCCTCGGGACCGCACTGCCCGCTCTCCTGGTCGCCGGGGCCCTCGGCGGCGGGTTCGCGTTCATCAAAGCCACCGTCGACGGGGCGGACCGGAGCGCTTCCACCCGGGTGTGGGCGGAGAACCGGGCCAAGCCGGCCAAGGACCCCGCCGGGCCCATCGGCAGAGGCCGCGCCGACAGCGACCTGACCCGGAAGCTGCTGCCGGTGCCGCCGGGCTACGTGCTCGGACCCGACATCGGCGCGTACGGAAACGACGCCGAGCTGACCGCCGACCGGTCGACCGAGATGATGAAGGCGGCCGCGGACGACCACGACGCTCCGGCCGCCGTACGCCGGCAGGTGAACAAGGAGATCGACCGGATGAGGATGGAGGGGGTCGCGCTCCGCTCGTACACCTTCCCCGGAAGCGGGCTCACCGTTGACGTGTCCCTCATCGCGGTCAAGGACGCGTACGTCGCCCGCCGCTGGTACGAGGACGGGTCACAGCGCTCGGACGGGGAGCGCGAGGGGCCGGTCATCGAGGGCCGGAAGAACGCCTCGTGCTCCGTACAGACCGAGGAGTCCGAGAGCGAGGGGACGCCCGACATCGGGACCATGACCTGCCTGGCGTACGAAGGTGACCTGCTTGTCATCGTGGTCGCGCAGGGCATGCCGCTCCAACAGTCCACCGTCGCCGAACTGGTCAAGGGCCAGCTCGACCGCATCGCCGCCCCGGGGGAGAGCGCATGACCGAGCAGACCGCCTCTCCCGCCGAGGACGCGTCCTCCCCGGCGCCGTCCGCCCCCGCCCAGGCCCCCCGCCCGCCCCGTCGCGTGTTGCGCGCGATCGCCCGCTGGGCCGTCGCCGGGGCCGTGTTCGCCGGGGTCGGTACCGGTGCGGCGTTCGGTGTCAGCGGGATGGAGCGCACCGGTCTCCCCGGGCTCTCGACGCACGGCGACGGACGGTGGGACTACCCGGAGCTGTCGTTGCCCGCCCTGCCGGTCGGCTCACCGCGCCCCTTCAACCCGGAGAACGCGGGCGAGATCCACCACGCCGACCTGCGGGCGCTGCTGCTCCGGGCCCCTGCCGGTGCCACGCCGGACAAGACGCTGACCGGCGGCTGGGTGAGTACGGAGCGGTATCTGTCCGAGTACGCGCCCGGACAGCGCGCCGCGCTTTCGGTGCTGCTGGACGACTTCGCCGTACGGCACATCGCCGCCCGGGGCTGGACGATGCCGGACGGCACCGTCTCCAGGGTCTACCTGCTGCGGTTCCCGTCGTCCGGCCTTGTGGCCGGCTTCAAGCACGGCGCGGTGCTCGGAAGCGGTGTGGGCAGGTCGGTGGCCGCCGCGCCCGGCGCCGAGCTGGACGAGTCCTGGCCGGACCCGCCGCCCGGCTCCGAGATGTTCGTCAGTACGGACGTCTACGCCGAGCCCGAGCCGTACGGCCCGACGCAGGCCCGGCACGCGTATGTCGCGGCGGGGGACACGATCGGGCTGATCGTCCAGGAGCGGAAGGGCGGCACCCCCGCCGTGCCCTTCCACCAGACCGTGGTGCTCCAGAGCCAGCTCCTCGGCTGAGCCCGGCTGAGCCCGGCTGAGCCCGGCCGAGCACGGTCGCGTTCGGCGGGCGGCGGGCGGGCCCCGTACGCCCACCGGCGCACCTCGGCGAGAGGGCCGGTGCCCCACCCATTAGGCTGGGGCCCGGCCGTACCGCGTCATACCGTTCATCCGAGGAGCACCCCGTGCTTGAGGCTTTCTTCACTACCCTGCTGGTCCTCGTCTGTGTCGGCGTGCTCGCCTTCACCGGTCTGGCCGTGAAGAAGCTGTACCAGGGCCAGCGCTGATGATCGAGATCCCGTCCGACCTGCACCCGGACCTCGTCCCGCTCGTCTTCCTGCTCGGTGACTGGGAAGGCGTCGGCGTCTTCGACTTCCCCGGTGAGGAGAAGGCCAACTTCGGCCAGGAGGTCTCCTTCAGCCACGACGGCCGGGACTTCATCGAGTACGTGTCGCACACCTGGGCGCTCGACGCCGAGGGCAAGAAGGTCCGGCCGATCGAGTCCGAGTCCGGTTTCTGGCGCATCGACAAGGACCGCAAGGTCGAGGTCGTCATGGTGCGCGACCAGGGCGTCGTCGAGGTCTGGTACGGCGAGCTGGGCGACCAGAAGCCGCAGATCGACCTGGTGACCGACGCGGTGGCCCGTACGGCGGCCTCCGGTCCCTACAGCGGGGGCAAGCGGCTCTACGGCTACGTCAAGGGCGACCTGATGTGGGTGGGCGAGAAGTCGACGCCGGACGTGCCGCTGCGGCCGTACATGTCGGCGCACCTGAAGAAGACCGTGAGCCCGGAGCAGGTCGCCGAGTGGGCCAAGGACCTCGGTGACCTCCCGGACGACGGCATCGCCTTCTTCAAGTAGCCCCGGGCCCCCGGTCCCCGACAAGCTCCATCCGGGCCGCCGCCGCGCCTGCCTACACTGGGGGCGTGGTGAGCACCGACTGGAAGAGCGATCTGCGGCAGCGCGGCTACCGGCTGACCCCTCAGCGCCAGCTTGTCCTCGAAGCCGTCGACTCCCTCGAACACGCGACGCCCGACGACATCCTCTGCGAGGTGCGCAGGACCGCCTCCGGGGTGAACATCTCCACGGTCTACCGGACCCTGGAGCTGTTGGAGGAGCTGGGCCTCGTCTCGCACGCCCACCTCGGGCACGGCGCCCCGACGTACCACCTGGCCGACCGGCACCACCACATACACCTGGTGTGCCGGGACTGTACGGAGGTGATCGAGGCGGACACCGAGGTCGCGGCCGAGTTCACCGCGAAGCTGCGGAACGACTTCGGCTTCACGACGGACATGAAGCACTTCGCGATCTTCGGCCGCTGCCGGGAGTGCACGGCCGCCGCGGCCGCCTCCGCCGGATCCGGCACCTCCCCCGGATCCGGATCCGGCTCCGCCGCGGGAACAACGACGGGCCCGGCCGAGTCGTAGGCTTCATGACTATGCAGCGACATTCGACCACCAGCCCTCTCCTCGCCCTGCCCGGAGCCGTCGCGGCCGAAGGCCAGGACGAAGGCGTCGCCGCGCACTACGGCGATCTCTTCCGTGAGCAGCGCGCCCTCGCCGACGGCACCGGCTTCGTCGACCTCTCGCACCGCGGCGTCGTCACCGTCACCGGCGAGGACCGGCTCAGCTGGCTGCATCTGCTGATCACCCAGCACGTCACGGAGCTGCCCGCGGGCCGGGCCACCGAGGCGCTGATCCTCTCCGCGACCGGCCATGTCGAGCACGCGCTGTATCTCGTGGACGACGGCGTGACGGTCTGGGCGCATGTCGAGCCGGGGACCCAGGAGGCCCTGGTGGGCTATCTGGAGTCGATGAAGTTCTTCTACCGGGTCGAGGTCGCGGACCGTACCGACGACTTCGCACTCGTCCACCTCCCGGCCGGCTCCATCGCCCCGGTGCCGGAGGGCGTCGTCGTACGGGAGACCCCGCACGGCCGGGATCTCTTCCTGCCGCGCGCCGAGCTGACCGCGTACGCGGAGCGGCACGGCCCGCCGGCCGGGATCCTGGCGTACGAGGCGCTGCGCGTCGAGGGCCACCGGCCGCGGCTCGGCTTCGAGACCGACCACCGGACCATCCCGCACGAGCTGGGGTGGATCGGCGGCGCGGTCCACCTCGACAAGGGGTGCTACCGGGGCCAGGAGACCGTGGCCCGCGTCCAGAACCTGGGGAAGCCGCCGCGCCGGCTGGTCTTCCTGCACCTCGACGGCAGCGATGTCCACCTTCCGGGGCACGGCACTCCGGTGCGGCTCGCGGCGGACGGCCCCGAGGGGCGCCAGCTCGGGTTCATCACCACCTCGGCCCGCCACCACGAGCTGGGGCCGATCGCGCTGGCGCTGGTCAAGCGCAATGTGCCGGTGGACGCGCCGCTGCTGGCGGGGGACACGGCGGCGGCCCAGGAGGTCGTGGTCGAGCCGTAGGACGTACGGGTCCCGTAGCTACGGGTTGTTCCGTAGCCCGCCCCGTACGGGTCCCGCAACGCGTCCCGTACGGATCAGAAGTCCAGCAGCACCGTGAACGGGCCGTGGTTCGTGAGCGAGACACGCATCTCCGCTCCGAACCGGCCCGTCTCCACCTTCGCCCCCAGCTCGCGCAGGCGCGCCACCACCGCGTCGACCAGCGGTTCGGCCACCGGACCTGGCGCGGCGGCGTTCCAGGTGGGGCGGCGGCCCTTCCGGGCGTCCCCGTAGAGAGTGAACTGCGAAATCACCAGGAGCGGGGCGTTCACCTCCGAACAGGACTTCTCGCCCTCCAGCATCCGAATCGACCAGAGCTTGTCGGCGAGCCTCCGCGCCTGCTCGACCGTGTCCTCGTGGGTGACTCCCACCAGCACACACAGCCCTTCGCCGACGATCTCGCCGACGGTTTCCGTCCCGTCCCCGGTCACGGCGAGGACGCTCGCGCCGTCGACTCTCTGCACCACTGCTCGCATACGGACCAACCTATCGGGGGCCGAACGGGTGCAGAGCGCCCCCATACCCGGCGGCAGGAGTGGCACGATGCACGGAGGCGGTGAGCGGCAGGCACCCGTCGAGGGATGGGGGTTCCCAGCGGTGTGCGGGACGGGGTCTCCCCAGCGGAGTGAGGGGAAGTACGCGCGATGAGCACATCGAGCACATCGGGAGCCGGGCAGCCGCCCGGTACCGTACCGGCGACCCGTACGACCAGCGGGGTCGGCAGTGGCGGACCCGTGGCCGGCGGCGAGGGGGCGCTGCCCGCGCCCCGGCCGTACGACTTCAGCGTTCTGCGGCTGCCCGAACTGCGCGCGCTGCGCCGGGACTCGCACCGCGACGAGGGGGACCTCAGCTATCTGCGGCGGCTGCTCCAGGGCCGTATCGACATCCTGCGCGCCGAGTTGGCGCGTCGTACGGCGCCGGAGACCCCGGTGCTCGACCGGCTCTCGGAGATCCTCACCGACGCCCCGTCGCGCCATCGCAGCTCCGCCCGGCACGTCACGCTCTCCACGCCGCGCAGCCCGGAGTACCGGGCGCTGGCCGCGGAGACGCTGGCGGAGGTGGAGCTGTCGGACCTGGACGCGCGTACGGACGAGGAGTTGCACGCGGCGATGGGGCGGCTGGTCCGCAACGAGCGGCAGCTCTCGCGCCGCCGTCACCAGCTTCAGCGGACCGCGGACGATTGCAGCGCGGAGATCGCGCGCAGGTACCGTGAAGGCGAAGCACAAGTGGACGACCTGCTCATGTAGTGGAGGGGCGTCCGTTCGCGCGTGGGTGGGGCCCCTCCTGCCCTCCCGCCCTTCCGGAAGGCCGAGGATGACCTCCAGCACGCCCAGCAGCATGTCCACCGCGGTCGGTAGCGGCGCCCCCCGTACCGGTACGCGGGCGGAGTCGCCCGTTCTCGCCGAGGTCGTACGGTCCGGCTTCGTCGAGGGGCGCCACCGCGGCTCGATGGTGCTGCTCGCGGCGGACGGTACGGTCGAACTGGAGCTGGGCGACGCGGAGGCGCCGGTCTTCCCGCGCTCCAGCAACAAGCCGATGCAGGCGGCGGCCGTACTGCGGGCCGGGCTCGAACTCTCCGGCGAGCGGCTCGCGCTGGCCGCCGCGAGCCATTCCGGGGAGGGCTTCCACCTCGACCTCGTCCGGACGATGCTCACCGAGTACGGGCTGACCCCCGACGCCCTCCAGACCCCGCCGGACCTGCCGCTCGATCCGGTGGAGGCGGAGTCGTACCTCGCCGCGGGCGGGGTGCGCGAGCGGATCGTGATGAACTGCTCCGGCAAGCACACGGCGATGCTCGCCGCCTGTGCGCTCAACGGCTGGCCCACGGAGAGCTATCTCGACCCCGCCCACCCCTTGCAGCGGCTCGTGCTGACGGTGGTCGAGGAGGCGGCCGGGGAACGCGTCCCCACGGTCGGTACGGACGGCTGCGGCGCCCCGCTGATGGCTCTCAGCCTCACCGGACTCGCCCGCTCCTTCCGCCACTTCGTCCTCGCGGCGCCGGCGACGGCCGAGGGGCGCGTCGCGGAGGCGATGCGCGCGCACCCCGAGTACGTGGCGGGTACGCGCCGCTCCGACACCTGGCTGATGCGGGAGGTGCCGGGGACGCTCTCGAAGATGGGCGCGGAGGCGGTCCAGGCGGTGGCGCTGGCGGACGGCCGCGCGCTCGCCTTCAAGATCGACGACGGTGGGGCGCGGGCGCTGGGGCCGGTTCTGGCGCGGGCGCTCCAGCTCCTGGGCGTGGAGGCGGAGGTGCTGGGCCGGATCGGCCGGGCGCCGCTGCTGGGCGGGGGCGCGGAGGTCGGAGCGGTACGCGCGGCCTTCTGAGCCTCGCGGGCTGAACCGCGCGGACGGCGCGTACGGGCGGGAAATCCGGATGCGGTGGCGGGGCGGCTGCGCCTAGCGTGCGGACCATGAGTATCGAGGTCCGTACTGTCACCGAGGCCGGCTTTCCCGACTGGAACCGCGCCCTGAACACCGGTTTTCTGCGGACTCCGACCGACCCGGACGAGACGGTGGAGTGGCGGCGCGCGCGGGCCGATCTCTCCCGCACCCAGGGCGCGTTCGAGAACGGGCGGTGCGTCGCGACGTTCCGTTCCTTCACCCAGGAGCTGACGGTGACCGGCGGCGCGGTGCTGCGCGCCGACGCGGTCTCGAACGTCACCGTCTCGCCCACCCACCGCAGGCGCGGGCTGCTCTCCCGGATGATGGGCGCCGATCTGGCGCGGGCGAAGGAGCGCGGGGACACCGTCGCCACGCTGATCGCCGCCGAGTACCCGATCTACGGCCGGTACGGCTTCGGGCCCGCCGCCTCGACCACCGAGTGGGCCGTCGACGTGGCGCGTTCGGGGCTCGACCCGCGCTGGGCGGGACCGGGTGCCGAGGACGGCGGCGGCCGGATCGACCTGGTCGACGGTTCGGACGTACGGAAGCTCGGGCCCGAGCTGCACGAGCGCTTCCGGGCGCGGCAGCCGGGCGCGGTCGACCGGGACGAGCGCTGGTGGGGCGCGTTCACCGGGCAGACGGCCACCGGACTCCCGTGGACGGAGCCGTACTACGCCGTGTACCGCTCGGCGTCGGGCGAGGTGGAGGGGCTGGTCACCTACGCGGCCGACGGCGTCTGGGGCGACTCCAAGCAGCCGCTGAACACCGCGTCCGTACGGGATCTGACAGCGCTGACCCCGGCGGCAGAGCGCGCGCTGTGGCGGTTCGTCTGCTCGATCGACTGGGTCACGACGGTCCGGACGGGCCATCGCGCGGCGGACGACCTGCTGCCGCACTTCCTGCCGGACCCGCGCGCGGCGCGGATCGTCACGCAGGCGGACTTCCTGTGGGTGCGGATCCTGGATGTCGTACGGGCCCTGGAGGCGCGTACCTACGGCGTCACCGGCACGCTGGTGCTGGAGATCCACGACGCGGCGGGCCTGGCGGGCGGGCGTTTCCGGCTGGAGGCGTCGCCGGAGGGCGCGAGCTGCGTACCGACGGCGGAGCCGGCCGGTCTGGCCCTGGACGTACGGGAGCTGGGTGCGCTGTACCTGGGGGAGGAGTCGGCGCTGCGGCTCGCCGCGCTGGGGACGGTGGAGGAGGAGCGGCCGGGGGCGGCGGCGGTGGCGGAGGCGCTGTTCCGTACGCCGCGGCGGCCGTGGTGCCCGGACGTCTTCTGAGCGGGCGGCCGGTCGGGGTGGCCGGCCGGGTCAGGGCGGTCAGGCCGGCCGGAGCGGTCAGGGCGGTCAGGGCGGTCGGGCCGGTCGGGGTGGGCTCGTGCGGGTGGTCAGCCGTGGCCGAGCCGGGTGACGAGCAGCGCCAGGACGGCGGCGCCGATCCCGGCACAGGTGGCGTTCCTGGCCTTGACGCCGAGGGTGAGCAGGAGGAGCGCGACGGTCCCGGCGGTACCGAAGCGCCAGTGCACGAGCTGGTCGAGCCCGATGCCGAGTGCGGAGGTGAGGAGCGCGGACACAGGCATGGCGGTCACTCCTTACGGCAAAGTTGGCTGCCAACTCGACATCAACTAATGAAGTTGTCCCGCCAAGTTGCGATCCGTAAACAAGTTCTCCGCTACAACTGCCGCGAGATGGCAGGAAGTTGTAACGTAGGGTCGTGACCTCTGAACAGGCTGCTGTGAACGGCGCCGGAAAGCCCACGCCGGAGGATGTGGCGGAGGCCCTGCGCGCCCGTATCGCCTCGGGCGACCTCGTGGCGGGTCAGGCCCTGCCCACGCAGAAGAACCTGGTGGCCGAGTTCGGGGTGCAGCGCGGGGTGGTCCGCCAGGCCCTGCGGCGCCTCCAGGACGACGGCCTGCTCACCGAGGCCACCCGCGGCGCGCCGCCCCGGATCGCCGGCCGCGGCGCCGCCGGACGGGCCGCCGCACGGCGGGGAGCGGCGGCGGGCGGCGACGAGAGTCCGCAGGAGACGATGGTCGCGCTGCGCCCGCGCATCATGGCGGCGTTCGAGGCCGACCATGTACGGATCGACGCCCTCTGTCTGACGGCCGAGTCGCTGAGCGCGGCCCTCGGGGAGCAGCGCCTGCGCATCCGCGACCGCGCCGCGCTGCCGGCGGGGAGCGGCGCGCCGGGCGCGGGCGCCCTGCCCGCCACCGTGACGGTCCGGGTGCTGCTGCCGAACCGCGACATCGAGCTGGCGTTCCCACGCTCCGTCTCCACGGCCGGCACGCGTCAGGACGAGAGCGACCTCGTCCACCAGCGCTGGCTCCAGCAGCGCAACGCGCACGGCACGGTCCTCGGGGACCATCTGATGGGGATGCGCTCGGCGGGCATCGACGTGGACGTGCGGTTCAAGGCGCTGCCGTTCACGCCGCCGGTGAAGCTGTACGTGCTCAACGGCGCGGAGGCGCTGTTCGCGTACTACAAGGTCACCGTGCGCGAGACGGAGATCCACCGGACGTCCGTCGAGATGTACGACGCGCTGGGGGACCGGTCGCCGCTGTTCTCGTTCGAGTCGGGGGCGCTGGCGGCGCAGCGCGACCACGCGTTCGTGGCGGAGTCGCAGGCGTGGTTCGACGCGCTCTGGGAGACGATCGCGACGGAGCTCGCGCTGGGGTGACGGCGCGAGAGGGACGGGCGGAGCCGTGTCGTACGGGTGTGGTTCGGGGCAGGATGTGATCCGGAGGCGCTGACGGTGCCCGGCCTCAGCCCCGATGGACGGAGCGACGTGAACGACTCGTACGCGGCCGACTGGTACGCGACCAACTCGTGCGCGGCCAACTCGTGCGCGGCCGAGGCGCCCGGCCTGCTCGGCGTGTCGGGCGCGGCCCCGGTGCGGTGTGTGCTCTTCGACTTCGACGGCCCCGTCTGCGCGCTCTTCCGTAACCATCCGGCGCCGGAGGTGGCCGCCCGTCTGCTCGCGGCGCTCCCCGGGGGGATCGCCCGCGCCGTGGGGACGGTGGACGGCGTCCCGGTCACCGATCCGCAGGCCCTGCTGCGCGCGGTGGGGGGAGCTGGTCCCGGGCGGCGCGCGGGTGGCCGAGCTGGAGGCGTGGCTGACGGAGGAGGAGATACGGGCGGCCGGGTCGGCCGTACCGACCAGGAACGCGGCGGAGCTGATACGGGCGCTGGCCGATGCCCGGGTCGCCCTCGCGATCACCACCAACAACTCGCCGAAAGCGGTCAGGCGCTACCTCGAACGGACCGGCCTGACCCGTTGCTTTGACGGGCATGTCTACGGGCGCCGGCTCGACCCGAGGCTGCTCAAGCCGCATCCGGACTGCCTGGAGCGGGCGCTGAAGTGGACGGGCACGACGGCTGCCGAGGCCGTGATGATCGGTGACGCGGAGGCGGACTTCCGCGCGGCGCGGCAGCTCGGGGTCCGTTTCCTCGGGTACGCGACGAGGGAGACGAAGAGCGCCGTGCTGTACGGGGCGGGGGCCCGGGTGGTCATGGACGAACTTCCCCACAACCTGGCGGAGTTGGCCGGACAAGTTGGCCAAGTCGACCAACTCTGAGGTTCCCGAGGGGCTCGGAGGGCCGGCGGGCGGGAATTCGCTGATCCGGGTTGGTGAAGATGGCGCCAACTTCACCCATGACGGCTTCCGGAGAGGTAGCTTCCGCACAGCGGCTCCACACACCGCACGCACACACCACCCACCACAGACACCACCCATCACAGACACCATCCGCACCACGGACACCCACGCTCAGGCACGCACCCCGCGTACATCAGAGGCACCACCAGCACCGAGGGCATACGGCACAGTGCACAAGGCAATGACAGTCGGCCGGGCATCCGGCACCGGATCCGACATCCGCAGGCGAGCGGGCGAGCTGAGCCGTGACGGCCAGGGGGTCACCGGCCCCCTCAACGGCTACCACCACGAGACGTACGCCTTCCCGCTGCCCGCCACCCACGAGCTGAGCGCCCGTTTCGAGCGCGCCAAGCTTCGCGCCCCCCGCCCCGGGCTGCTCTGGTTCGACCGGCGCTGCTTCGCCTCCGAGGATCTGCTGCTCACCGCGCTCCAGGGCCGGGTGGACCGTATCCCGGAGATCACCAGGGTCGACGGCGGTGTCTATCTCCAGGGCTTCATCGAGGGCCGGACCCTCGACGCCCGCCAGGTGCCGGGGCGCGGGCTCTCCCGGCGCCACGCCGACCAGCTCGGACGTTTCTTCGGCCAGTTGGTGTCGATCGATCCGAAGGAGCTGGCGGAGCGTGACGTCACCCGGATCTGCGCCCCGGACGACTGGACGGCCGAGGGCGACTCGGCGGGGTTCCTCGACCGGCTGATCCGGTTCACCGAGGAGCAGGTCCACCGGGACCACGGCGAGCCGTACCGGAACCTCTTCGGGGAACTCGGCGTCAACGCCGACGCGCTCGGGCGCCTGCGGAAGCGGACGGTGGAGCTGCGCGCACGCCCCTTCGCGCTCCTCCACTGCGATCTGCACCGGAAGAACCTGATCGTCGACCGGGACGGCGACCTCTGGGTCATCGACTGGGAACTCGCCATGATCGGCGACCCCCTCTACGACCTGGCCACCCACCTCCATCTGATGGGCTATCCGAAGCAGGAGGAGGCCCGGGTCAAGGAGGTGTGGGTGGCGGCCGTGGAGGAGGCCAGGCCCGGCAGTTCGTACGGCTGGGAGGAGGACCTTCCGCTGCTCCTCGCGTACAAGCGGGTGCAGTCCGTCTTCACCGACGTCATCCGTACGGCGCTGCTGCTCGGCTCCGACGCGGAGTCGAACTGGCGGGTGCTGCCGCGCGCGGCGTGGCGGATCCAGCGGGTACTGGCGGCGGCGGAGCGGGAGTTGTACGGGGCGGGCACGGCGCCGTCGATGCGGCAGGTGGTGACCGCCTACCGCAACTGGTTCCGTACGTCGCACGGGGGCGAGGCGGAGGCGACCGCCGTCACGAGGTCCGGGACCTGAACAGCACGCCCGACAGCCCCAGCGCGACGGCCAGGATCCCGGCGGTCCAGGCCAGCGCGAGCCAGGGCGTATGGCCCACCGGCAGCCCCAGCAGCAGCCCGCGCAACGACTCGATCACCGGGGTGACCGGCTGGTGGTCGGCGAAGCCGTGCAGCCAGGTGGGCATCGTCCCGATGGGGACGAAGGCGCTGCTCGGGTAGGGCAGGAACAGGACGAGGAAAGTGAACCCGGACGCGGCCTCGGGGGACTTGGCGAGCAGCCCCACGGCCGCCGAGAGCCAGGACATCGCCGTGATGTAGGCGAGCAGGATGCCCGCGGCGGCGAGCGCGGCGGCCGGTCCCGCCGCCGGGCGGAAGCCGATCAGCAGGGCGACGCCGAGGACGAGCGCGGTCGAGACGAGGTTGCGGACGACGCTCGCCGTGACGTGCCCGGCGAGGACCGGCGCGCCGCCGACGTCGAGGGAGCGGAAGCGATCGATGATGCCGCCCTTCATGTCCTCGCTCACGCTCACGGCGGTGCTGGCCGAGCCGAAGCCGGCGCAGAGGATCAGAACGCCGGGGACGACGTAGGTGACGTACTCCGTACCGGTGTTGATGGCGCCGCCGAAGAAGTAGACGAAGACCAGCATCATCATGACCGGCAGCATCAGCGAGGTGACGACGGCGTCGGTGTTGCGCCGGCTGAGGCGGATGCCGCGCCCGGCCAGGGTGACGGCGTGGGTCAGGGTGAGGGGGCGGGGCAGGGCGCGGGGTGCGGGCGTGTCAGACACGGGCGGGCTCCTGGGTGTGGGGGCCGGCGTCGGGGGCGGCGCGGGTGAGGGAGAGGAAGACGTCGTCGAGGGTGGCGCTGTGGAGGGCGAAGCGCGCCACCTCCGTACCGTCGGGGTCGATCTCGTCCAGCAGGGCGCGTACGTGCGCGGCGGTGCCGTCGGTCGGCAGGCCGAGGGTGAGCGCCTCGGGGGCGTGGTGCACGGCGCGGGCCGCGAGCCGCAGATAGGCGTCGGGACCGGTGAGGACGAGGTCGAGCCGGTGGCCGGAGACCAGGCGCTTCAGCTCGTCCACGGTGCCCTCGGCGGCGATCAGGCCCCGGTCCATGACGGCGACGCGGTCCGCGAGCCGGTCGGCCTCCTCCAGGTACTGGGTGGTGAGGAAGACGGTGGTGCCGCGCGCGGCGAGGTCCCGTACGACCTGCCACAGCTCCTGGCGGCTGCGCGGGTCGAGGCCGGTGGTCGGCTCGTCGAGGAAGACCACCTCGGGGGCGCCGACCAGCCCCGCGGCGAGGTCGAGCCGGCGCCGCATGCCGCCGGAGTACGTGCCGGCCAGGCGGTGGCCGGCGTCGGCGAGGCCGAACCGGTCGAGGAGTCCGGCGGCGCGCCGGCGGGCCTCGGCCCGGGGGAGGCCGCCGAGGCGGGCCATCATGCGGAGGTTCTCCTCGCCGGTCTGCTTCTCGTCGACGGCGGCGAACTGCCCGGTCAGGCTGAGGGCGCCGCGTACCCGCCGCCGGTCGGCGACGACGTCGTACCCGGCGACGCGGGCGGTGCCGCGATCCGCGGTGGTGAGGGTGGTGAGGATCCGGACGGCGGTGGTCTTGCCGGCGCCGTTGGGCCCGAGGAGGGCGAAGACGGTGCCGCGCTCCACGCGGAGGTCGATGCCGCGGAGGACGCGGAGCGCCGTCTTCCCCTTCCCCTCTCCCCTGCCTGTGTAGGACTTTTCGAGGCCGATGGCCTCGACGGCCGTATCTGAATCCACGGTTGCTCCCCCTCGCGCTTCTTCTGCGTATGTCATACGCGCTACTGTGTAAGGGTTACGCATTACTAGGATGGGCGTCAAGCGGCGGGGAGCGGAAGAAGAGGGGTACGGCGATGACGGGCACCGCGGGCGGCAGGGCCGAGGAGGGCGGCACCGGGCTTCCCGCCAGCATCGAGGCGGCGTGGGGGCTGCGCGACCGCCCCGCCAAGGGGCCGCGGCCCGGCCTCACCCTGGCGCGCATCGTCGACGCGGCGGTCGGACTCGCGGCGGCGGAGGGGCTGGGCGCCGTCTCGATGGGGCGGGTCGCCAAGGAACTGGGCGTCTCCACGATGTCGCTGTACCGGTACGTCGCCGCCAAGGACGAGCTGTACATCCTCATGCTGGAGGAGGCGATCGGCGCGCCGCCCCCGCCGCCGGACCCGGCGCTCGGCTGGCGCGAGGCGCTGGCGCGGTGGGCGTGGGCGCAGCGGGAGGCGTTCCACCGGAACCTGTGGTCGCTGCGCCTGCCGATCTCGGGCCCGCCCAGCACGCCCCACATGGTGGCGTGGTGGGAGCAGGGGATGGTGGCGCTGGACGGTACGGGCCTCGACGACGGCGCCAGGATCTCGGTGATCCTGCTGGTCAGCGGCTACGTACGGAACGAGGCGCTGACGACGGCGGATCTGGCCGCGGCGGTCGAGGCGAGCGGTGGCTCGGCCCGGCAGGTGATGGAGGGCTACGGGCGTACGCTCCGCCGGCTGGCCGACCCGGCCCGCTACCCGTCGGTCGCCCGGCTGCTCGCCGAGGGCGGCCTGGAGGAGGACGGGGAGCCGGACGCCGACTTCCTCTTCGGCCTGAACTGCCTTCTGGACGGGGTGGACGCGCTGATCCGGCGGCAGGGGTGAGTGACGGGGATGAGCGCGCCGCACCCGTAGGCTTCTCCGTCATGAACGGCGACGGCGACAACGAGGTCCTCGACCCGGCCCCCCACCCCGAACCCCTTTCCGCCCCCCACCCCGAACCCCTTTCCGGCCCCCGACCCGGCCCCGGCTCCGCCCCCCACTCCGATCCCGGCCTGCGGGAACGGAAGAGGCGGCGGCGCCACCAGGAGATCTCGGAGGCCGCGATCGCGCTCTTCCTCGCGAAGGGCTTCGACCGGGTCCCGGTCGCGGAGGTCGCCGCCGCGGTCGAGATCTCCAAGCCCACCCTCTTCCGGTACTTCCCGGCCAAGGAGGACCTGGTGCTGCACCGGTTCGCCGACCACGAGGACGAGGCGGCCCGTGTGGTCTCCGGCCGGCCCGGAGGCGTACGCCCGCTGGACGCGCTGCGCCGGCACTTCCTGGCCGGACTCGACCGGCGCGACCCGGTGACCGGGCTCAACGACGCCGAGGGTGTGCTCGCGTACCACCGGCTGCTGTACGGGACGCCGAGCCTGGTGGCCCGGTTGTACGGGTACCAGCGGCGCTCCGAGGAGGCGCTGGCCGCCGCGCTCGGGGGCGGGGTCGAGGGGGCGCTCGGCGCGGCGCAGATCGTCGCCGTCCAGCGTGTCCTCGCGCAGGAGAACTGGCGGCGGATCGCGGCGGGCGAGCCGGCCGGGGCGGTGTACCCGGACGCGGTGGCCGCGGCGGAGCTGGCCTTCGAGCGGCTGCGCAGCGGGCTCGGCCTCTGGTGACGCCGGTCCCGTAAACCCGTCGTGATGCTCCGCGATTGTTAACCCGGTAACATTCTTTACCAGGTAACGCTAATCTTGACGGTATGACCGCAGCCGAAGCACTCGACGAGGAACGGACCTACCACCGGACCTGCCGCGCCGCGCTGACCGGCATGGTGGACGACGCGCACGAACAGATCGTCACCGGCGAGAACGCCTTCGCCTCCGGCGCCGACGCCGAAGTCCTCGGCCGCCATCTGCGCAGCTACGCCAAGGAGTTGCGGCAGGAGCCCGACAGTCCGCTGTTCTTCGGCCCGCGCGATCGCCCGCCGCGCGGCCTTCGGCTCGCTGACCGTGCTGGGTGATCTCGCACAGGGCACCACCCCGTGGGCGGCCCGCTCCTGGCCCGCGCTCCTCGCGCACCTCGGCCGGCCGGACGCGTCGGTGACCTCGCTGACCACCGGATTCCGCGTGCCCGGCGCGGTCGTGGAACTCGCCAACCGGCTGCTGGCCTCGCTGGACGTCGATGTACCGCCGGCCCGATCCCTGCGCGGCGCGGGGGAGTTGACGATCAGCTGGGCGGGGGACGGTGAGCGGGAGGCGGCGGACGGGCTCGACGCGGTGGTGGTCGGCGCGGTGCGCGCGGCGCTCGCCCGTGAGGGTTCGATCGGCGTGATCGCGGCGGGGCCCGAGGCGGACCGGCTCCGCACCGTCCTCGTGGGGGCCGGGATCGACACCGTCACGGCGGACGACTTCGGCGCGCCGGCCGCCAGGGTGACGGTGCTGCCCGCGACGGCGGCGAAGGGGCTGGAGTACGACCATGTCGTCCTGGTCGAGCCGGCGGCGGTGCTGGCCGCCGAGGCCCGTGGGGCGCACCGCCTGTATGTGGCGCTCACCCGCGCGGTCTCCCGGCTCCACATCGTGCACAGCCGGCCGCTGCCGGGGGAGTGGGGGCCGGGGCCCAGCGCGTCGTGACGTTGACACGCCTGCGCTCCGCCGCGCCGAGGAGATCGCCTGGTGCCATGCCGTACTTCCCGCTCGGTGGCGCGTCCCCCGGTGTGCCGAAGGCGACCGGCGAGCAGGCCGTCCTGGCTGCCGTGTGCTCCCTCGATCGGCCGTCAGGAGCGTGTACCGGACACCTCGGTCCGCCATGGTGGAAGAACGGCCTGTACCTTGCTCTCGGCGGAAGGCGGAGAGCCCATCCGTATGCGGTTCGTACAGCGGTATTCCGTCCATGTCCGTCCATGTCCAGATGAACCGGACCCAGGTGTTCCGGACGCACCAGCGAGGCGGCACCCTTCATGAAGCTTCTGCACATCGACTCCAGCATCTCGGGCGCCGAATCGGCCAGCCGCCGGATCTCGGCCGCTGTCGTCGGCCGCTTCAAGGACGAGCACCCCGGTCTTGAGATCACGTACCGCGATGTCGCCGCCGAGCCGCTGCCGCACCACTCGGAGGCCATCCTGAGGCTCAAGGCGGCCTCGGCGGCGCGGAGCTCGAATGCGGAGTCCGACACCGACACCGACACCGACACCGACGCTGACACTGACGCCGGTTCGGGCTCGGGCACCGACCTCGACGCGGGCGCCCGCACCCTGGGCGAACTGAGCAGACTCGACGAGGCGTTGGAGGAGTTCCTGGCCGCCGATGTCGTCGTGATCGGCGCCCCGATGTACAACTTCGGCATACCCAGCCAGCTCAAGTCGTGGATCGATGCCCTGGCCGTGTTCGGCAAGACCTTCCACTACACCCAGGACGGCCCCGAGGGACTGGCGGGCGGCAAACGCGTCATCGTCGCCTCCTCGCGCGGCGGCGAGTACGTGGCGGACACCCCGACCGCGTCGTTCGACCACCAGGAGACGTACCTCACCAGCTTCTTCGCCTTCCTCGGGGTACGGAACCTCGAATTCGTCCGCGCCGAGGGCATCAACTACGGCCCCGAGCAGCGCAAGCTGGCGATCGACGCGGCGCTGGCCGAGGCCGTCGCACTCAAGGCCGTCCGAGGCGCACAGCCCGGAGCGGGACCGCGGTGAGGATCCGGCCCCGTCCGAGTCCCCTCCCTCAGATGTGGAGTTCGGGCGGAAAACCAGTCCAGCGCAGCTCGGCGGGCAGATGCTCCATGTCGTTGGCGCAGAGTACGGAGGGCGGCCTGCCGGGCGCGTAACGGATCACCGTCAGCGCGGCGTTGGCGAAGTCGAGGCCCAACCAGCGCCACGGGGGCGCGTCGAGGGCCGCGCGTATCAGCCATCCGATGAGGAAGTTGTGCGTGACGACCAGCTCGTGGCGAGGCGCCTCCCCGGCCACCGGACCGGTGAACTCCGCCTGTGCCTCGCGCGCCAGAGCGGCGCCGTCCCGGGCCTCCTCCTCCGTCACCCGGGCGAGAAAGGCGAGCAGGGCGTCGGCGGAGTCCGGCGGCAGCTCCTCCTTCTGCGGCAGGTACGGGACGTAGTCCCCGGCCGTCTCCGACCGGCGCAGCGGTACCCCGTCGAGCTGCCCGGCGAGCAGCGTGGCCGTCTCCTCGGCGCGGCGGAGCGGACCGTGGTGGACCGCCGACAGGGGTACGTTCCGCAGCCGCTGCCCGAGCAGTACCGCCTGGCGGCGGCCGTTCCCGCTCAGCGCGGACTCGTCGGCCGATGCCTCGCCGTGCCGGGCGAGATAGAGAAAACGGGGGGCTGTACTCATGATCGTCTGTGCCTTTCACCGATGACGGTCCTTCGGCCGCTGACGATACGTCGGGCCGCCGCTCCTGTTCCGCGCCGGTTCGCGTCGGTTCGCTCCGGTTCCGCGCGGCGAGGGGCCGGTCTCAGCGCGGGGCGGTGGCGGGTTCGGTGACGCGGCCCCGGGCGTCCGCGCGGAGGGTGGCGGAGCCGCGGGAGTCCGTGACGGTCACGCGGATGACCAGGGCCCGGGTCTTCGCGTCGCGGGCGATGTCGATGCGCCAGGAGCTGTCGTCCCCGGCGCCGGAGGTGGTGCGTGCCGTGCGGACCAGGGCGGGGAGGCGTTCGTACGGGAGGGAGCGCAGGTCGATCGACGGCTCACCGGCACCCGTACCGCTGCCGGTGTCGCCTCCGTCCCCGACTCCTTCGGCCGCCATGCTGTGTTCCTCGATGCGGAACTCGGTGGCGGTCAGCACCCCGGCCGTGGCCAGCGCGTCGACCGTGAGGCGCATCTGTCCGTCCCGCAGCATCGACTCGGTGGTCCGCGTGGTGCTCGTACGCGACGAGACGGAGGCCGAGGCGGACACGGAGACCTCGGCGCCCCCGGTCCCCTCCCCGCCGGCCGCGCCGTCCTCCCGGAACAGCTCGGCGCGGAACAGCAGAACGACCAGCGCCGCGCCGAGGAGGATCGCGAGGAGGGAGGCCAGGCAGTACGCCCCTTCCCGGTTCGGGTTCTTGACCAGCGTGGACTCGGGGGCGGAGTCCATCGACGCCTCGGCGGCCCGCCTCGCCCACTCCTGGTCCGGCCGGGTGACGATGGTGACGTCCCAGGGTTCGTGCGCGGGGTACTCGACGACCACGACGCGGCGCGCCGGGTAGTCGGCGACGTCGACGAGGTTGATCGACTGGGAGAACGCGACCCGGTAGGCGGGGCGGTCCTCCGGAGCGACGGTCAGGACGAAACTGATCGGGACATCGGCCAGTTCACCGCTGGTCGCGCGCCGGCTCTCGATCATCGCGAGGGCCGTCCGCCTCTCGGCCTTCGGCGCGCGTGCCCGGGTGCGGCTGCCCGAGACGGTCGTGACCAGGACGACGAACAGGAAGAACCCGGCACCGGCGCCCCACAGCGCGGCCTTCCCGATGACGATCCCGACCACCACGGCCGCCACCGCGGCGCCGGTCAACGCACCGGTCAGCAGACTGCCCAGCAGCGCGGCGGGCCCGGCGCGGCGGGACTCGGCGGGGCCGCTGGTCTCGGTGATCGTCACAAAGGGCGATTGTCCCCCGGCCCCCCGACCACGGGAAGCCCCTCGCGACGGGCTTCCCGCACAGGACGGCCGCACGCCCCGCCCCGTACACGCCCCGATCACCCGCGCTCGGTCGCCCGGTCAGGCGCCGACGTACGCCGCGAGGTGTTCGCCGGTCAGGGTGGAGCGGTCGGCGACCAGGTCGGCCGGGGTGCCCTCGAACACGATCCGGCCGCCGTCGTGGCCCGCTCCGGGGCCGAGGTCGATGATCCAGTCGGCGTGCGCCATGACCGCCTGGTGGTGTTCGACGACGATGACCGACTTACCGGAGTCGACGAGCCGGTCGAGGAGGCCGAGCAGATGCTCCACATCGGCGAGGTGGAGGCCGGTGGTCGGCTCGTCGAGGAGGTAGACGCCGCCCTTCTCGGCCATGTGCGTGGCCAGCTTGAGCCGCTGCCGCTCGCCGCCGGAGAGCGTGGTGAGCGGCTGGCCGAGGCTGAGGTAGCCGAGCCCGACGTCGACGAGCCGGCCGAGGATGGCGTGCGCGGCCGGCGTACGTGCCTCACCGGCGCCGAAGAACTCCTCGGCCACGGTCACCGGCATCGCGAGCACCTCGCTGATGTCCCGGCCGCCGAGGCGGTGCTCCAGCACCGCCGCCTGGAACCGCTTCCCCTCGCACTCCTCGCAGACCGTGGAGACACCGGCCATCATCGCCAGGTCGGTGAAGAGGACACCGGCGCCGTTGCACTGCGGGCAGGCGCCCTCGGAGTTGGCGCTGAACAGCGCCGGTTTGACCCCGTTGGCCTTCGCGAACGCCTTGCGGATCGGGTCGAGGAGTCCGGTGTACGTCGCCGGGTTGCTGCGCCGGGACCCGCGGATCGCGCCCTGCCCGATCGACACGATCCCCGTGCCGGCCGCCCCCGTACCGTTGCCGCCCTCCGTACCGCCGTCCCCCGAGCCCTTGACCAGGGTGCCGTGCACGAGCGAGCTCTTGCCGGAGCCGGCGACTCCGGTGACGACGGCCAGCACGCCGAGCGGGATGTCGACGTCGACGTCCCGCAGGTTGTTCGCGGTGGCGCCGCGGATCTCCAGCGCGCCGGTGGGCTTGCGTACCGTCTCCTTGAGGACGGCCCGGTCGTCGAAGTGGCGCCCGGTGAGGGTGCCGGCGGCCCGCAGCCCCTCGACGTCGCCTTCGAAGCAGACGCTGCCGCCCGCCGTACCGGCGCCGGGGCCGAGATCGACGACATGGTCGGCGATGGCTATCGTCTCCGGCTTGTGCTCCACCACGAGCACCGTGTTCCCCTTGTCCCGCAGTTGCAGCAGCAGGTTGTTCATCCGCTGGATGTCATGCGGGTGCAGGCCGGTGGTGGGCTCGTCGAAGACGTACGTGGTGTCGGTGAGCGAGGAGCCGAGATGCCGGATCATCTTCACGCGCTGCGCCTCGCCGCCCGACAGCGTGCCCGCCGGCCGTTCGAGCGAGAGGTAGCCGAGACCGATCTCCACGAACGAGTCCAGGGTCTCCCGCAACGTCCCGAGCAGCGGTGCCACCGACGGCTCGTCGAGGCCGCGGATCCACGTGGCCAGATCGCTGATCTGCATCGAGCAGGCGTCGGCGATGTTGATCCCGCCGATCCGTGACGACCGGGCCGCCGCGGCGAGCCGGGTGCCCTCGCACTCGGGGCAGGCGGTGAAGGTGACCGCCCGGTCCACGAACGCCCGGATGTGCGGCTGCATCGCCTCCCGGTCCTTGGACAGGAACGACTTCTGGACCTTGGGTATCAGCCCCTCGTAGGTGAGGTTGATGCCGTTGATCTTGACCTTGGTCGGCTCGCGGTGGAGGAAGTCCCGCAGCTCGGTCGCGGTGTAGTCGCGGATCGGCTTGTCCGGGTCGAGGAAGCCCGACTCGGCGAAGACCCGTACGGTCCAGTGGCCGTCCGTCTTGTAGCCGGGGACGGTGATCGCGCCCTCGGAGAGCGACTTGGAGTCGTCGAAGAGCTGGGCCAGGTCGATGTCGGAGACCGTGCCGCGGCCCTCGCAGCGCGGACACATGCCGCCGGTGCGGTGGAAGGTCTGCTTCTCGGTCTTGCGGCCACCGCGTTCGACCGTGATCGCCCCGCTCGCCCGGACCGAGGGCACATTGAAGGCGAACGCGTTGGGCGAGCCGATGTGCGGCTGCCCGAGCCGGCTGAAGAGGATGCGCAGCATCGCGTTGACATCGGTGGCGGTGCCGACGGTGGAGCGGGGGTCGGCCCCCATCCGCTGCTGGTCGACGATGATCGCGGTCGTCAGCCCTTCGAGTACGTCGACCTCGGGCCGCGACAGCGTCGGCATGAAGCCCTGCACGAAGGCGCTGTACGTCTCGTTGATCATCCGCTGGGACTCCGCGGCGATCGTGCCGAACACCAGGGAGCTCTTGCCCGAACCGGAGACACCGGTGAACACCGTCAGCCGGCGCTTGGGGATCTCGACGCTGACGTCCTTGAGGTTGTTCTCGCGCGCGCCGTGCACGCGGATCAGCTCATGACGGTCGGCGGCGTGCGGCGCGGGCGACTGTCTGTCCGGCCTCGTGACCGTGCTCATGGTGTCTCCATCTGTTACGCGGGCATCCGGGGCCACGTACGCGGCGCCCGTGGCGCCCGCGCCCGGCCGGGGAGCTGCGGAACCGGCGGTACGGGGGTGGCGGCGCGCCGATCTGTCGAAGGATAACCGCACCGGATCCGGGGCTGCCGACCACGGAACGGCGGACGCCTCGTGAGCCTCACCCCGCGATGGGGCCCGCCGTGTCCCCGGCGTCCCGGGGGGAGGTAAGGGGCGATCCCAGCCGGTCATGGAGGGCCGCGAAGGCCGTGCACGTGATGGGGAGGGCCACCGCCGCGGTGACCAGGATGCCGACGAGGACGGGGACGAGGATGCCGGCGTAGTACGCGGCGAAGAAGTTCCCCGTGGCCTGTTCGAGGAGGGTTCGTACGAGGGGCCGCAGCGGCAGGGCGAGCTGCACCACCACCCGGAGCACCCCGGCGGTGAGCGCGGCCAGCGGCAGCGCGAGGGCGAGAACGCGGACCACTCCGGCACGCGTCCACGTCAGCGACCAGGAACGGCGCAGGGCCGCGCGGGCACCGAGGCCGTCGGCCGCGGCGGCCGGGGCCAGGGTGAGGGCGAGGCGCAGCACGGCGGCGACGAGCAGGGCGGCGACAGGGGAGGCCTTGACGAGCGTGTAGGGCCACGATCCGCGGTCCAGGGGCAACGGGGTGTCGAGGTGGTAGCCGGTGAGCGAGTCCGCCACGAGCGCGACGACCAGCGGCAGGAGCCATACGATCACGCCGCGCAGCGCGTACACGGCGAGCAGAGGCCGCAGCCGCGCGGTGACCGAGGCCCGTGACCGTACCCCTTGCGCGGGCTCACGGGCCCCCGCCGCGACCGCCCGCGAGCACACGGCTTGCAGGGCCGCGCCGCCGGTGCCGAGGAGAAGCAGGAAGAGCGGAAGCGTGCAGAGGGCGACCAGCGCCAGGTCGGTGTGGTCGTGCAGATAGGGGTCCTCGGCGTAGTGGTACCAGATGCGTTGGTTCCGCATATGGGTGAAGAGGGGCCAGGCGAGCGCGAAGATCGCGGTCGTCATCAGCAGCGCGGCCAGTCCTGACAGGCCCACGACGCGTACCGTCGCACCCGCCAGAGCCCCCCGGTGCCGCCGCAGGACGGCGATGGTCGTGGCGGTGAGCCCGCGTCGCGGACTTCCGCTCGTCGGTGTCACCGTGCGGTCGTGCTGTGTGGGCATGAGGACGAGCCTTCTGTACGTTCCGGGTCCGTTCCCGATGTTCCGGGTCCGTTCCCGGAGAGGACGCCACGCGGACGGCCCCGGTTCTCCGGGGGTGCCCGGCCTGGGAGGCTGTCCGTTCCCCGGAGATCCGAATGGGTCTGGTACCTGCTTTCGCGAAGGGTGGTCAGCCGGTGCTCGGCCTCTGTGAAGGGATGCGCTGGCAGAACAGCGTGTTGATCGAGGAGATGTCCGCTCGCCGATGTCCGGCGCGATCCCCCGTGGCTGGGCCGTGTCTCTGAGCTGAGCGTCACGTGGGCGGCTGGGTCAGTTTGGCGGCCACGGCGTCGAGGACCCAGTCCAGGCCGGTCGTGAAGGATTCCTCGGCATCCACGTCCGTGCCGTCGTATACGGCCTTGGCCAGCGCAGGAAAGCGGCCCGTGGCCAACGTTCTCGTCATATGTGGGCCGGAGGCGCGCTGCCAGTCGAGCTTGGACAGGCCCGTGGCGCGCTCGGCCCGCAGGTTCGCGATCTCGCGCCTGATCGCGCCAGTGAAGTAGGCGCTGACAGTCTCCACGGCGCGCATGACGGTGTCGATGTCGGCGAGGTCGTCGAGGGCGGCCAGCGTGGCCTCGGTCACGGCGAGGCCGTTCGGGCCCAGGGCCGGGCGGCCGCCGAGCAGGTCGGCCAGCCATTCGTGACGGAGAGCGGCCTGCCTGGTGCGGTGGGCGAGGGTGCGCAGCGCCTTCCGCCAGTCACCGGGCTGCTCCTCGGGGAGAATCTCGGCCTGGACCTCGTCCACCATGAGGTCGAACAGCTCCTCCTTGGTGGTGATGTATCCGTACAGCCGCATCGGACCGGCGTTCAGCCGGGCGGCGACCTTGCGCAACGACACCGCCGCCAGCCCGCCCTCGTCTGCCAGTGCGATGGCGGCGGCTACGATCCGCTCCCGGTCGAGCGGCACAGGGCGAGTCGGCGGCTCCGGTCGGTCCCACACAGTCATGATGACATCGTACTGTTGCGATGCATTGTATTGGAGAAATACAGTGTATTGCCATGAGCCATCGTATCGCTGTGGTCGGGGGTGGCCCTGCCGGCCTTACCTTCGCCCGTGTCCTGCACCGCCATGATTACCCCGTCGCCGTCCTCGAACGCGATCCCGCCCCCGACGCCCGCCCCCCGGGTGGCACGCTGGACCTGCACGAAGGGCTGGGTCAGCTCGCGCTGGACAAGGCGGGGCTGCTGGCGGAGTTCCAGGCGCTGGCCCGTCCTGAGGGGCAGGCCATGCGCATCCTGGACACGGCTGGGACTGTCCTGCGCGACTGGCGACCTCGTCCAGATGACCGGGCCAATCCCGAGATCGACCGAGGACAACTCCGTGACCTGCTGCTCGGCCCTCTCGACGTCCAGTGGGGTCGGGGCGTGACAGAGGTGGTGCCGGGGACCCGGGACGGCGTACTGGTCCATTTCGCGGACGGGCGGCAGGAGACGTTCGACCTCGTGGTCGGCGCGGACGGCGCCTGGTCCCGGATCCGCTCGGCAGTCTCGTCGGTGACGCCGCACTACACCGGCGTCACCTTGATCGAGACCTCCCTCGACCACGTCGACACCCGCCACCCCGACCTCGCCCGGTTGATCGGCGAGGGTTCCATGGCTGTGTACGGCGTGAACCGAGCTCTGGTCGCCCAGCGCAACAGCGGCGGCCACGTCAAGGTGTACGCCCAGTTCCGCGCGCCGCTGGACTGGCACACGAACCTGGACCTGGCCGACGTCGAGGCTGTGCGATCAAGCCTGCTGTCCCTGTTCGACGGCTGGGCCGCTCCCGTCCTCGACCTCCTCCGCCACGGCAACGCGTTCGTCCACCGCCCCCTCTACGTCCTGCCCGTGTCCCACACCTGGACCCACGTATTCGGGGTGACGCTACTGGGCGACGCCGCCCATCTGATGCCCCCATTGGGGGCGGGCGCGAACCTCGCGATGCTGGAAGGCGCCGAACTCGCCGAGTCCATCGCCACCGGCCCTGGAGATCTGGACGAGGCCGTCCGCGCCTTCGAGGAACAGATGTGGGCACGGGCCGGCAGATGGGCGAAGATCACGACGGATGGGCTGGAACGCCTCGTGAGCCCGCACCCCGCCGAAGCCCTCGCCCTCTTCGACCAAGTCCAGCCATCCTGACTGCCAGTGGTCGCCCGGCCTGGGAGGCACCGCGGCCACCGCGGCCACCGCGGTGTGACTGAGCACGGAACTTGTCACCTGGCAGCGGCTCCGACCTAGTCCTCCGAGACGGCGTGAGCAGGATTGCTGTCACTGAAAGTGCATCCTTCTTGTCACCTTGAGATTGTTTGCGGTCTTGTTGTCACCAGTACCGAAGATCGCCTACGCCGTACGACAGGGCTTCGCTTGTCTGAGGGAATGGCGGAGATTCAGGGATCCGGCAGCGTACACGCCAAGGCGGCCGACGACGCGGGGTACAGGCCCTTGTGGTCGCATTCGTGCCGGTGGGAAGACCTACTCATCCCCGTCTCGCTCGGTGCTGGGCGTGACGGGCTCGATCTGGCCGAGGGCTGGACGCGACAGTGGACGGCGACCTGGCGTCACGCCGGGGGCGAGGTGACCTGTCCGGTGGCCGACCTGGCAGCGGCTCCGGTCACCAGGCTGGGGCCGATGCGGGGCTTCACATGGAGGCGGGATCAGCGTCATCGTCCCGGGCTGAAGTACATGGTCAGTACGGGGTGTCTGCACGGTTTCGACAGCCTGGAAGTGGCCGGGCTGCTCCCGGCTCTGGACTTTGCCGGCGATGTGACCGAAGTGCTCTCGCAGCCACTGAGGCTGAAGTTCCGTACGGCTGCCGGTTGGCGCAAGCACACCCCGGACTTCCTCGCGATCAGTCGCCTGGGCATCTGGCTGATCGACGTCCGACCCGCCGACTTGATCCAGCAGGAGGACCGCGAGTCCTTCGCGGCGACAGCCGAGGCCGCGCTGACCTGCGGCTGGCATTACGCGGTGGCAGCGCGGTGGAAGCCACATGTGCTGGTGACGGTGGACGAGATGTCGTCGCGGCGGCGACCGCTGGCGGACCCGCTGGGCGTTCAGCCGGGCCTGTTCGCCGGGGCCGGCAAGGGGTTGAGCTTCAAGGAGATCGTGACGGGCAGCGCGTTCGAACCGGTCGCGCGGGCTCATCTCCTCCATCTGCTGTGGCACCGCCGTCTTGGTGTTGATCTGAGCCAGCCGCTTGCGGACCGCTCGACGGTCGTACTTGGTTCGGAGGGTTCGTGACACCGCTCATACGCTGGATCTGTCTGTTGGCGCCGGAGTGGTGCTGGACGACGTGGAGTGGACCGTTCGAACTGCGTGAACCGCACCTTGGACGTGTCCAGTTGGTGCGGCCGGACGGTGTCCGGCAACGGCTGACCTTCCGGTTCCTTGCCAATCACGAGCGCTGCCGTTCCTCGTCGCGGACCTCGGAAGCGGGGGCGAGTCGCGGACGACAGTCCGCGTCGGTAGGGGACTTGGAGCTCGGTAAGCGCCGACTGGCCGAGCTGCGCGCCGCCCATTTGCTGGAGGTCAAGACCGGGTTCCGCAGCGGGGACCCGCTTCGGCCTGGGCCGGGTGAACCCAAGCCCGAGTACAACCCTGAGGTGACCACGCTGACCCAGCGGCGGCTGGCGAAGGTCGCCGAACTCAAGGCCCTGGCCAGCCAGGAAGCAAAGCTGCTCGGCCTGGCCGAGGTGGGCTACCGGACCCTGATCCGCTGGGAGAAGAACCGCAACCGCTTCGGGCTGATCGGCTGCGCGGACGACAGATGGCTGCGCGAGAGCGGCGGACACCCGAGCATCAGGGAGGAGGTGCGGGAGGCGATCTTCGCGGTGAGGGCCGAGACGCTGCACCGCTCGCGGGTGGACGGTCGAACCCGCGAGGCCATGATCCACCAGTACGTACGCGAGACTTTCGGGGCGGACGTTGCGGTCCCGGGCTATCACACACTGCTGAGGGTCTGGAAGGAATGGTTCGGCCCAGGTGGGGCCCGTCAGCGCTATGCGCGGTCGGCGGAGCTGCCCATCAAGGCTGGGCATGTGGTGTTACACCGTCCCGGTCAGGTGGTGGCGCTGGACACCACTGTGCTGCCGGTCATGGTCCGCGAGAGCGTGTTCGGCGACCCGGTGAAGGTCCATCTCACTCTCGCCATGGACGTTTACACGCACTCGCTCTGCGCGTTCCGGCTCACCCTGGTCTCCGACACCTCGGTGGACGTCGCGATGCTGTTGCGGGACGTGACGCTGCCGCTGCCAATGCGGGCCGACTGGGGAGAAGAGATGGAATGGCCCTACCCCGGGCTGCCCGCCGCGGTGGTTGCGGAGTTCGCCGGCCACAAGGTTGCGGGGCTGCCGTTCTTTGCTCCGGAGACGGTGACAACCGACCACGGGTCGGTCTACCGCAACCACCATCTCGTCGATGTCCAGCGCGTACTCGGGTACAACATCCTTCCCTCTCGTGTCTTGCGCCCCACAGACAAGCAGGTAGTCGAAAGGGCATTCGGAAGTATCCGAACTCTGCTGTTCGAGCAGCTGCTGGGCTACACCGGGGTCGATGTCGCCGACCGCGGAGCCGACCCGGAGGGCGATGCGACGTGGACCATCGAGCAGATGGAACACCTGATCGCGACCTGGATCGTTCAGGTGTGGCAACAGCGCCGCCTTGGCGAGTACGCGCCGAGCTGGGACCCGGGCGGCGACCACAGCCCGAACTCGCTCATCGCAGCCTCCTTCGCCCAGGGCGGCTTCGCGATGGAGATCCCCTCGCCCGAGCTCTACTACCAACTGCTACCAGAGCACCCGGTGACGAAGATCCACGGCCGTCGCGGGGTGAAGATCCGCGGACTTTGGTACGACGGCCCGGCCCTGGACCCCTACCGCGACCAGCGGTCCACCCGCGGCGGCAAACGCAAGGGGCAGTGGATCGTCCACCGGGAACCCCGTGACCGCCGCACAGTGTTCTTCCAGGACCCGCTCTCCCACGAGTGGCGTCCGCTGAGTTGGACGGGGCTGCCGCCGGAGGAGAGGGTGCCGGCCTTCGGTGATGCCCGGGTGCGTGACCTCTTACAGCGCGCGGAGAGGGCCGGTCTGAAGCCGAAGACGGATGCCGAACTCCTACCACTGCTCCTGGACTTGGTCGGCTTGCGGACACCGGTCACGCAGTGGCCGACCCGTTTGAAGAAGTCTCAGCGCACCGAGTACGCCCGTGATGTCACACAGGCCGAGGCCGCAGTTGCCGACCGGCCCGCCGCCGCACGAAGCGAGAAGAAACACGCCGTCCGGGCGGCAGGCGGCACAGTCGTCCCTCTCCGATGGCCGGATCAGGCCCGGCAGGCAGCCGAGAGCCTGGACGCCGAGCGCCGTCGGCGCCGGGAACAGGCCGGGCCGGCACAGCCCGCACTGCCGCCCCCGCTGGGCGCCAGCTACCGCAAGGGAAACCTGTTCGTCCTCCCCGACGAGGACGAGTGCAACGCTGCCGGGCCGGCGATGGGCCCGGATGCGGAGGAGGGAGAGGACTGAGATGGCAGACAGTCAGAGCGGACCACAGGACGGTGTCGTCCCGTTCCTCCGGTTCGGCCCCTCGCCGAACCGGGTGACCCACGAGGGATACCAGCGGTGGCGTCAGACGCGAGGAACGTTCATCCCGGCCCCGAGACTCTCGCTGGACCAATACCGGGCCATGAGCCCCCGCAAGCGGGGCCTGCACGACCTGCACCGCGCCGCGACCCACGTGAACCTGCGGATGCCGGAGACACCGATGAGCGCGCAGGTCACCGCGTTGATGCGGTCGCGGATCCAGAACAACGCGCTGAAGCAGACGCCCGGCACCCGCGACGGGCTGATGATCAACGGTGGTGGCTATCAGGGGAAGACGGAGACGGCCTGCGAGACCGCCGCCGAGTTCGAGGACTTCTGGCGCGACCTGCACCACCAGCTCAACCCGAACGCGATCCCCGGCACCCGGGACCTCTTCTTGCCGGTGGCCTACTGTCAGACACCGGTCAAGGCCACACCAAAGGGACTGTGCGAGGCCATCCTGGACTTCTATGGAGCCCCGCACGCCAAGACCCTGCGCGGGCTGATCCGCAACGTCCGGGAGTCCCTGCACGCGCACTGCACGACCGCGCTGCTGATGGACGACATCACGCGTCTGAAGATGCACAGAGAGGACGACCAAGACACCCTCGATCTCATCCGCGACCTGATGAGCTTGAACGTCACCCTCATCCTTATCGGCGTCAACATCCCGGGCTTCGGGCTCCTGCGAGAGGGACGCCACGATCCCCGCACCGGGCAGATGGTCCTGTCACCCACCAAGCGCGGGAAGAGCTACAACGACGAGGCGGCCACCCAGACCGAGCGCCGCTTCGACATGATCAACCTCAACCCGTTCCACTACGACACCCCCCACGGCATCGCCGCCTGGGTCAATCACCTCGCCGGAGTCGAGGATCAGCTGCGGCTCTTCCGAGCCGCGCCGGGCATGCTCACCGACGGCACGATGCCCGAGTACTTGTTCCGCCGCACCGAAGGCATCGTGGGGCTGCTGAAACGGCTCATCGAGGACGGCTGCACCAAGGCCATGGAGAACAGCCAGGAGAACCTGTCCATCAACCTGCTCGACGAGATCCCCATCAACCTCGGCAACATCCCCGGCCGGGACGCGGCCTCCGGCGAGATCCCCGTGTTGAGGGATGAAGAAGAGGCAGCCTCGCCCAAGCGCCGCAAGCGCGGCCGGAACACCGTTTTCGACGACCAGGGCGGCCGCCCGGCAGCCGATGCTTGACGCTCCTGATGCCGGCCTCCGCGCCTTGCCGCGGAGCCTCGATCCGCTGGAGGACGAGTCACTTCGCGGCTATCTACTCCGGCTCGCCCACCTGTACGGCGCCACTCCCTCGGAGATCGCGGTCTGCACGGGGCTGGTCTCTTCGGCCTCGACCCGCAGCATGGTTCGCATCCCCATGCGTTTTGTGCATGACCGGGACGAGCAGCGGCTCAACGCGTTTGCCCGTACCACTCATTTCACGCCCGACGAGGCCCGGTGGTTGCTGACTGCTCCGCTGGGCAGGCGCTACGGTCCGCTGAACGCGCGTCTGCTGGCAGAGACCCGCACCCCCGCGGGCATGCTCCACAACAACAGCTGGATCCTTACCAGGACGACCAGGTACTGCCCCCGATGCCTTTCAGGCGACGGGTCCGTGATCCAGGAGCGTCATGGCGGATCTTGGCGGAGGTCTTGGCGGCTCCCTCCCGTCTTCGCCTGCCTGCGGCACCAGCGCCTGCTTCTGCACGGTTGTCCCCGCTGCGGGCAGGACATCAATGCCACACGTACGGGGAGCTTGATCGCCCGCAGCTCCGAAGCCGGGCTTCACCCCGCTCAGTGCCGGGCCACCGTCCCCGGCACGCGGACGGTCTGCGGCGCCGGGTTGGCCGACGACGGGGCGGACCCGGTTCCTCAAGCTCCCGCCACGGTCGCTGCGTTGCTGAGGCTCCAGTACCACTTCGACGGACTGCTGGCACCGGACGGGCCGAAGTTGGTGGGCAGCTTCGGCTGGATGATTCCTGCTGCCCAGTACTTCATCGATCTTCGTGCTCTGAGCGGACTGATCTTCATGACCTGGCCGCACGCCAGGGAACTGGCTGACACGGAGGCCCTGGCGGTACTGGTTGACCGGGAAGCCGAGCGACGGCACGCCGAGTTCGCCAAGTCCCGCGCCCCGATCGGAAAGCAGCGCCGGGCCTCACACCACTACAGCGACCCATCGGCGGACCCGGTCTCCGGCGGCGCGGTGTTCGGCATCGCCGCCCGGCTGCTGTCAGCCTCCGACGAGATCGCGGCCCACGAGGCGATGGCACCGATCATCGATGGGGCCAAGGACCGAGACTTCTCGGTGGGGTATCAGTTTCGGAGTCTGAACGGGGCCTCCCGCCCACTCAGGGTGGTCCTCCGTACCTCACGCCAGGACAGAAGCGCGTTCCAGCGCATGGGGCAGCGGATTGAAGACCAGGGGATAAGTCGAATTGGGTAGAAGATGAAATGGTGTCGAGGTGGTATGGACGGGAATTATGGTGCCCGAAAGTCTTACTGAAGGAAAGTGGCTGCTCGTTTTATGAGTCTTGCTGGCCTTCGGGCGTATAGAACAGTTGAAGATCGAGGACGGCTCGGCGAATCGCTCGGTGATCCTGCATAGGCACGTCAACGTCTACATAGCCCTCCGGGGTGTCTTCGTTGCCGACAGGCAAGGCGCCGAGTGGCGCGCTTTGCGTCTGGACCAGGTCGACGTATGCCCCGTAGTCGATGCCCCAGATGTCAAACCGCTCGCCAGGTTTGTCCTGTGCGGAGTAACCGCGCCGGAGAATATGAAGTACACGAGCGTCGAAGAGCGCGAGAAGAAGCTCGTCACGTGCATCAGCTGAATTCACGAGGAACGCTCGGGCGCGCTTCCCGCGGATTACCTCGGCAATGATCCACTCAAGTAGTTGGCGAGCCTGTGTCAAGCTCGCAAGGCCGGTCATTTTGTCCCCGTGGTACCAACTACGAGTAGAGTCCCGGATGAGGGGAACCGAGATCTTCCCTTGCCCTGCCTTCATCGCGGCCTTGGCGGCGATATACAAAGCATCCCGAGGGACTCCCTCCGCTGCGCGGACGAGTTCATCAAAGGCGCGCTTGTCAGTGAATCCCGCCGATACGATGTTTCCTGAGATCTGCGTCAAGGGGGAGTTGGGGGTGGTCGTTGCGAGGCTCTGAAGATGCTTAGCGAACAATCCTTGGAAGAAGGAGCGTGCCCTTTCTTCGTTTCCTTCGTATACCAGGAAGTCGTCAAGGTTCACATGAGCGCCCATGTCCGCACCGAGTTCGATGCCAATGGTGTTGCCGTCAACTTGGGTTCTAAAATTCGACTGCTGCTCGATGGCGGCGATTTTGACGGTGAACTTCTGGACAGGGAGCACGCACCGGGTCAAGAACTGGGCCAAGTAGGGCTGTAGGTCCCGCGGAACGCTGCTCCATTCATCAAGAAGTAGCCATACCCGCTTGCTCGACAACGTGTTTCCAAGATCACGAAGAGATTTGGCCACATCGCTGAAGTTGAGGCTGATCTGCTCAGTGCCTTTCCGTGTCTCCCTCTGCATGCCGCGGTCCTCGGAGGACTCATCGGCGCTCAGTCTGCTTGAGATTCTCGGGCCTTGAGCGGAGAGCGTTGCTTCGGCCGAGGCCCCCACCTTGCTGCCGGTCTTGCTCTCTGCCTCAGCAGTCTGCTCCACCTCGCCCAGGACTCGAACTGAGGTGATCGCCATGAGGAGTTGATCGGCCTTCTCAACAAAGAGCCCGTCCTCTATCAACGCACTATCTTCGAGCACTGCGTTGAGTAGCGACTCGTGGAGTTGGCCGAGGAGATCTACAAGCAGCCGAGCCGCGCGCTCGGTGATCGGAGCCGACTGCGGGTCGAACAGGCCGTTAGCCGATCCAATCGTGCGGAGGTCGATGTACAGGGCCAGGTCGCCGTTGCCCGTCGCTTCGGACCCCAGATAACTGAGAGCGTGGGTCTTGCCAGTGCCTCGACGGCCGTAGATGACCTGATGGTCCACGGTGTTGATCACATCGACGACGCCTGAGTCGACGAACGTCTCGTGAAGTTGTGGACCTTCCTGTTTCTCTGCACGCTTAGGGATCTGGTTATACGCGCGGTTCAGTGGCGAGAGAGCTGACATGGAGGAAGGCTAGACCGATCGACGCGTTCCGTACTGCTGGACTGATGAATCCACCTGTAGACCGACGTGATCCGACGCCGTCAGAACATCATGAGGGCGTGCGTCCGTTGCCCCGCAGCCTCGATCCATTGCCTGACGAAGCGCTGACTGGCTACATCCTTCGTCTCTCTCGGCACCTGGGAACGTCGCCCGGAACGGTCGTCATCCGTACCGGTCTGGCCAGTGAGAAGAACCGACTGTCCCGTGTTCCCATCCGGCTTCTGCATGACTTGGAGCCAGCGGAGCTTCACTCCTTCACCCGGGCGACTCGACTCACCCCAGACGAGGTCAGTCGTCTGCTGACCTCGTCGCTCGCCGGAAGATACGGGCCCCTGAGCGAGAGGTTCACCCCGCGCAAGAGCGCTGCGAGGATGGTCAACGACAATGCATGGTTGCTGACTCGTACTCCTCGTTACTGTCCGCAATGCCTCACCGGGGACGGCAGCGAGATCCAGCAACTCCATGGTGGAGCCTGGCAGCGGTCCTGGTTCCTTCCGCCGGTTTTCGCCTGCACGAAGCACCGACGCCTGCTGCGAGTCGGCTGTCCCAAGTGCCGCCAACCCACCGATGAGGTCGAGATGGGCAGCGTCATCGCCCGCCCTTGGGACGAAGACCTGCACCCGACCCAGTGCCGGACCACCACTGCCTCGCGCACCACCGGGCACATCCAACCGGCTTGTCGCGCCCAGCTTGCCGAATCCGGCCACGTGGTCCCCGAAGACCTTCCCGACCTCAAGACGCTGGAACATCTGCTTGGCCTTCAGCAGCGACTTCAGAGTCTCCTTGATCCCGCGAGCCCCGAGATGACCTCGTGCGTCGGCTGGTTGATCCCCGTTGCCGACTACTTCGCAGACCTCAGGGCTCTTCTGGGTCTAGTGTTCCTGTCTTGGCCGGCGGCACGGCCCTTCGCTGCGACTCCAACTCTCGCTGAAGTCCTGGACGATGAAGCCGCACAACGTTATGCCCGCGCGGCAGTCCTTCGCGGCGAGCCTGGCAAGAAGCACAGCTCCCGTCCCTTCACCGACCCACCACTGCCCCCACTGCCTATGGGGGCAGTACTTGGAGTCGCCGAACGACTCTTGGATGTCGAGGACGAGAACCAGGCCCGCGAGCGAATGCTGCCACTCATCGAGCAGGCCAGGGACTTTGATCAGGCTCTGTCGCTCTATCTCCGACGCGAAGGATGGATCTCGTTCCCACTGCGGATCGCCGTCATGAACCGGTCCAAGCACATGGCTCCGATGCACGAGATCATCGCCCGCGGCCCGATTCCGTCAGGCGGCCTTCGACGCCGACCTTGAAGGGCTACCACCGGGCGTCTCGTAGTCACCTTGGACCGAGTCGCACGGCGTGATCCAAGAGAGTAAACGGGATGTGGCCGACCCATGCCTACCGGACACGTCTCCTTCCTGCCGGGAGATCATGTGCGCGTGACGCTATGGATCCGTGCCTGCGACGGCGAGAGCGATGTCTGGTCGTACTTCGAGCTGGACGACAAGGAATGGGCGCTACGGCACGTCGACCTGCAAGGACTTCAGCGCCAGCCCGTGACCGCAGCCTCGATGGCGGAGGTCATCGAGATCCGTGACCGCGGCGACCTCGCAACCATGGCCTCCTACGAGCGGCAGTACGGCGTCCTCGCGGAAGGCACCCGCACGGCTGGCGAGAAGTGGACGGCGTTGCCGAGATCACCCGCCAAGAATTCGAGTCGACGTGGGCCGCTGCGCGAGAGACCCTCAACGGGGATCGCGCCGAGGAGACAAGTTGATCACGGACTACCAGCAGAAGCTGCGCGAGCGCTACCTCGCCGCCCCCGTCCTGCTGGCTCCGGAACCGTGGCAGACGGTGCTGGACCGCAGGACCCCCATTGGGGGTCTGCTCGGCATCGGATTCGCCGTCCATCCCGACAGCGGTCACGACCTCGTCATGGTCGTGTCCAGCGACGGCCATGGACTCTTCGACGCGGTGACTGGCGAGAAGATCGCCCGCGACAGGGAGCCCGACCCCGAAACGAGCACCCCCGACGCCCACCCGGACCTCACCTGCCCCGGGCTCGCCCCGATCGCAGGCGCTCCGGTGCGCATCGCCGGACTCTTCGGCGGCGGCCTGCACAGCACCACGCCGGACGGCTGGACTCTGGACGTCGTCAGCCCCGAGTGGCCCCACGACCGCGTCATCCTTTCCGCCGACGGTGGGTCCCACAAAGGGCCGGCGGGAGGGACGTGGTGGCACGTCTTCCACTCCGAGTACTCAGAGCTCCGCGCAGCCGGATTCTCGCCCTCCGGCCTGACCCTCGCGGTCGCCACCAGCAGCGACCTCACCCTCTGGACCCGGACTGAGCTCCACTTCGACGACTGAGCGGACAGCGGGCCACCACGCGAGAGGACGGCAGATGGACCGGGTAGTACTCGCCGGGATGCTGAGCGACCAGACCACGGCCTGCGAAGCCGCCAGAACCGCGCTCCTCAACGGAGGCGACTTCGTCGTATGGGACGGCGGCGTTCCCAGTCGGCAGCTTGCCGGCATCTACGCGGCTCGTCTTCGACGGGCGAGGAAGCGAGGTACTGAGACGCTCGCCCTGCCGTCCACCGTCGACATCCTCACCCGGCTCGAAGCTGCTCAGGTCAGGATCGGCTGCATCTTCTCACCGGACCGGACGTGGGCCTTCATGCTCTTCCTCGCCGACGACGTCAACTCAGTCCTCGCCTGCACGGGAGTCCGCCAAGCCGAGCGGTGACAGTTGTCCTGCTCAAGTGACAACTGTCTTGCTCAGTCACACGCGGCCACCGTGGGACAGAACACTTTTGCAAGCGTCTGCTTGCAAAAGTTAGCGAGCCGACGCACCATGGCGTCATGGCATCACTCAACGTCGGCAATCTCGGTGAGTACCTGCGGGAGCAGCGCCGCAGCGCGCAGCTCTCGTTGCGGCAGCTCGCCGATGCCGCCGGGGTGTCGAATCCGTATCTGAGCCAGATCGAGCGCGGGCTGCGCAAGCCGAGCGCGGACATTCTGCAGCAGCTCGCGAAGGCGCTGCGGATCTCCGCCGAGACGCTGTATGTGCAGGCCGGGATGCTCGACGAGCGGGAGCGGGAGGAACTGGAGACGCGGGGTGTCATCCTCGCGGATCCCTCGATCAACGAGCGGCAGAAGCAGGTGCTGCTCCAGATCTACGACTCGTTCCGCAAGGAGAACGCCCTCGACACGGAGAACGCCCTCGACACGGACACCCCGGAACCAGCCCCCGAGCAGCGCTCGGAGCGAGCCGCCCGTGCGGACGGCGGCGGTGCCACCCCCACCCCACCCTCAGACTGAACCGACCCGGGAGGACCCCAGTCATGGCCATCACCGATGACCTGCGTAAGACCTTCAGCGACCCGAAGCCCCTCTACTTCGCCGCCGGGACCGCCGAGCTGGCCGTGGAGCAGGCCAGGAAGGTGCCCGGGCTGATCGAGCAGATCCGGGCCGAGGCGCCGGGGCGGATCGACGCCGTACGGAACTCGGACCCCAAGGCCGTCCAGGAGAAGGTCGCCGGCCAGGCCAAGGAGGCCCAGGCGACCGTTCAGGCCAAGGTCACCGAGGTGATCGGTTCGTTCGACACCGATCTGCGGAAGCTGGGCGAGACCGCCCAGGACCTGGCGCTGCGCGGGGTGGGCGTGGCCGCGGAGTACGCGGTCAGGGCGCGCGAGACGTACGAGAAGGTCGCCGAGCGCGGCGAGCAGAGCGTACGGGCGTGGCGCGGTGAGGCGGCCGAGGAGATCACCGAGATCGCCGTCGCCGTGGAGCCGGAGCCCGCCGCCAAGGCCGAGCCCGCCGCCAAGGCCGAGCCCGCCGTCGAGGCCAAGCCCGCCGCGAAGAAGCCCGCGCAGCGCAAGCAGGCCGCCAAGAAGACCACTCCTCCCGCCGCCGAGTAGAGCGGGCGGGACGGGGAACGGGAGAACAGGCCGGGCCGGGCACCTCAGGGGTGTCCGGCCCGTTGTCCAGGTACCTTCGACGTACGGATCGGCACAAGGACCGCAAGTCCTCCCACCACTGTTAGGCGGTGCTCAGCATGTTGCTCTCGGCATTCGGTTCTGTTCTGTGGCTGCTCAATATGGCCATGCTCGTCCTCGCCGTCGTCGCGCTCTTCTTCTCCGCGACGGCCCGTGAGGACGCCTACCGGGCGGCGGACAAGCAGACCAAGAAGTTCTGGCTGATCCTTCTCGGTGTCACGGTCGCCGTGAACCTCTTCGTGCCGATGCTGTTCCTCCAGATCGCCGGGCTCGTCGCCACGATCGTCTTCATGGTCGACGTACGCCCCGCCGTCCAGCAGATCTCCGGTGGCGGCGGTGGACGGCGCGGCGGTTCCAGCAGCGACGGTCCCTACGGTCCGTACAACGGGGGACGCTGACCGGCCCGAGCGCGGGCGCACACGGCGGGCACGCGCAGGCCGCGGACGAGGCCGTACGGCCGCCGCTCAGGCGCCCCGGCCGAGCAGCAGGACCGCCACGTCGTCGGTCAGTTCGCCGCCGTTCAGCTCGCGCACCCGCGCGACGGCCGCCGCCAGCAGTTCGTCGCCGCGGAGCCCGGCGTCGAGCTGGGCGTTGATCATCTCGACCATGCCCTCCTCGCCGAGCCGCGCTCTGGTCTCCGGGCCCGCCCGGCCCTCTATCAGGCCGTCCGTGTACATCATCAGATTCCACGAGCCGCCCAGCTCCACCTGCCGACGTGGCCAGCGGGCCCGCGGCAGCAGACCCAGCGCGGGGCCGCCCTCCTCGTACGGGAGGAGCCGCGCCGCCCGGCCCTTGCGAGCGATCAGCGGTGACGGATGGCCGGCCAGGCACATCCCGGCGCGCCGTCCGTCCGGCGAGATGTCGACGGTGCAGAGCGTCGCGAAGATCTCCTCGCTCTCCCGCTCGTGCTCCAGGACCTGCTGGAGCGTGGAGAGAAGCTGATCGCCGCAGAGCCCCGCCAGGGTCAGCGCCCGCCACGCGATCCGCAGCTCCACGCCGAGCGCCGCCTCGTCGGGGCCGTGGCCGCAGACGTCGCCGATCATCGCGTGGACCGTGCCGTCCGGCGTACGGACCGTGTCGTAGAAGTCCCCGCCCAGCAGCGCACGGGAGCGGCCGGGGCGGTAACGGGCCGCGAAGCGCAGGTCCGAGCCCTGGAGCAGGGGAGTGGGCAGCAGGCCGCGCTCCAGCCGGGCGTTCTCCTGGGCGCGCAGCCGGGACTCGGTGAGCTGGCGCTGGGCGATGTCCGCGCGCTTGCGCTCGACGGCGTACCGGATGGCGCGGCTCAGCAGCCGTCCGTCCAGCTCGTCGCGGAAGAGGTAGTCCTGCGCGCCGACCCGTACGGCCGCCGCCGCCCGCTCGCCGTCGCCCTCCGCCGCCAGCGCGAGCACGGCATGGCGCGGCGCGAGCCGCAGGACGTGCTTCAGCGGGCCCAGTCCGTCGCCCTCGGCCGCGCCGGGGAGCGCGAGGTCCACCAGGATGCAGTCGATGTCGTCCGTGAGCAGCCGCTCGGCCTCGGTGAGGTTGCGGGCGCTGCGGATACGGACCTGCGCGCCCGCCGCCTCCGGCAGCTCCGGGGTGGCGAAGGTGCCCGCCGGGTCGTCCTCGATCAGCAGCAGCGTGAGGGCGCCGCTCTTGACGGGCTCCGTGACGGCTTCCCTGACGGACTCCGTGGCGGTGGCCGGGACGGCCGTGGTGTCGGCGGTGGTCGTCGTGCCCGTGCCGGCGGCTGTAGAACCTGTGCGCTGCCGCGGTACGGGTACAGGTGCGGGTACGGACATCGGTCTGGGTTTCCTTCCCTCCCCCCGAGGGCACGATGGAGCGACGATCGACGCCCCACCAGACGGGGACCATAGCGGTAGCCGCCGCCCCAGCGGAATGGCGTACGGACCGGGCCACCCCGTCATATGCCGCTTCCCGTCACGCATCCGGCGGGATTCGGGCCTCGCGCCCATGACAAACATCACGTACGTATGCGCGTGTCATCGCGGATGAACATGGAACGCGTCACACCGGCCGCCCACATGACGCGGCTGCCGTCCGGGGACCCGCGGCGGTCCTATTTGTCCGGTCGTACGACCCCGAGGATGCGCATCGACCCCGCGCCCGTCACCGTCACGTTCCGCCCCGGCCGGGGCGCGTGCACGATCTTGCCGTCGCCTATGTACATCCCCACATGGCTCGCGTCCTGGTGGTAGATGATCAGGTCGCCTGGCCGCATGTCCTTGACGCCGATGCGCGGCAGCAGCCGCCACTGCTCCTGCGAGGTGCGCGGGATGGGCCGTCCGCCCGCCGCCCACGCCTGCGAGGTCAGCCCTGAGCAGTCGTACGAGTCCGGGCCTTCCGCTCCCCAGACGTACGGCTTGCCGACCTGCCCGGTCGCGAACTCGACCGCCTTCCTGCCCTGCGCGCTCGCGGTCCTGTTGATCTCCTGGAGCGCGCCGGAGCCGAGCCACGCCGTCTGGGCGGTGAGCGCGGCGTCCTTCTCCAACTGGGCCAGCCGGGCGCGGTCCTTCCGCGCCAGGCTCGATTCCAGCTTCTCGGCGGCGGCGATCCGCTTCGTGATCTCCTTCTTCGCCTTCTCCTTCTTCGCGCGGTTGGCCTCCAGCTCCTGCCACCGCGTCCCCGCGTCCGAGGTGTAGGTCTTCAAGTCCTCCTGCGCCCTGGAGAGTTCGGCGATGAGGCCCCGCGTGGCCTTCTGGCCCTCCCGGGCCCGCGCCACGCCGTCGAGGAAGAGCTGCGGATCGCCGGTGAGCATCAGCTTCGCCTCCTGCGGCAGCCCGCCGTCCCGGTACTGCGCCCGAGCGGCGGCACCGGCCTGCTTCTTGAGGGCGTCGAGCCGCACCTGCCCCTTGACGATGTCCTCCGTCAACCCGACGACCTCCGCCGACTGCTTCTTCGCGCGCTCGTCGGCGAGGTTGTACGCGTCGGTGGCGGAGGCCGCCTTCTGGTACAGGTCCTCTATCTCCTTGCGCACCTCGTCCAGGGAGGTCGCGGCCGTGCCCGACGCGGCGATGTCCGACGGCGAGACGCCCGGGGGCAGTTCGACCGGGGGCGGTGCGACGGCGGGCGGCGAGGTGGTCGGCGCGGGGCCGGCGACACCGGGGGGCGCGGGCGCCGCGTACGCCTGGCCCAGCAAGCCGGCTCCCGGTGCGGACAGCACGGCGAGCGCGCAGACCAGGGTGATCGCGGCAGAGGCACAGCGACGTCGGTTCACAAGCTTCCCCTCCAGGCCGACCACGCGGCAGAGATATCTGATGAACCGTCAGTAATATTCCGCCACAGGCGAGATCGTGCCATGTCCGCCGTCAAAGCGACAGAGGCCCCGCTTCCCGCTTCCCGCAGATGAGACGAACGAGGCCGCGCGACCGTTCCCCGGGACCCTCGCGTGTCCCTGTTTCCCCCGCGTTCCTCTCGCGGCTCATCCGCCGCGGCCGGCCTCGGGGCCCCCTTGCCGAGCCCGCCCGGAGCCCGTCACGTAAGCCTTCCCGGCCCCGAATCCGGCCCCGAATCCGGCCCCGAACCCGGTGCGAGCGCCGCCCACTTCACCGTCACCTCGCCCTGCCGCCACCGCCGCGCGTCGTCCGCGAGCGGCCAGTCGGCCGACAACTCCCGTACGGCGCTGATCCAGCGCTGCCGCGCGCCCAGTGAGGCGTACGGGGCCGCCGCGGCCCACGCCCGGTCGAAGTCGCGGAGGAACGCGTGGACCGGCTCACCCGGCACATTGCGGTGGATCAGCGCCTTCGGCAGCCGCTCCGCGAGATCGGAGGGGCGGCCGAGCGAACCGAGCCGCGTCGCGAAAGTGACCGTACGCGGCCCCTCGGGCCCGAGCGCCACCCACACATGCCGCCGCCCGATCTCGTCGCACGTCCCCTCCACCAGCAGCCCGCCCGGCGCGAGGCGCGCGCACAGCCGCGCCCAGACCGCCGCGACCTCGGCCTCGTCGTACTGCCGCAGCACGTTCGCCGCCCGGATCAGCACCGGCCGGCGGCCGTCGGGGAGCGGCACCTCGAAGCCGCCGTGCCGGAAGCGGAGCCCGTCCCTCTCGTACGGGAGCGCCGCGGCGACCCGCGCCGGCTCGATCTCGATACCGGTCACCTCGGTACGCGGGTCCGCCGAACGCAGCCGCCGCAGCAGCTCGACGGCGGTCCACGGCGCGGCCCCGTACCCCAGGTCCACCACGACGGGATCGGCCGAACGGCGCAGCGCCGGGCCGTGGGCGGCGGCGATCCAGCGGTCCATACGGCGCAGCCGGTTCTGGTGGGTGGTGCCACGGGTCACCGCGCCCACCGGCCGCGCGGTACGCGCCGTACGGGCCGAAGGGGACAGATGCTGCGCCATACGGGTGAGCGTATCCAGATCGGGCACGGCCGCGCGGGTTGAGCCGTTGTCGGTAATGATTTGGCAAAACGGAAATGAAGGAGGTGCGTTCCGCTGTTGACGGCCTTCGGAGGGGTCCCCACGCCCTTCCTTCGTCATGCTTTCCGGCACGTTTTCCTGCGAGAGGACCCTGGACGTGAGCCAGTACGTGTCCCGTATCGCCGGCACTTTCGCAGGACCGCCCCGGCCACCCCGGCTGCGACGCCCGGGACCGCACCGCAGGCCGCGCCGGATAGCCATGCTCAGCGTCCACACCTCACCGCTGCACCAGCCGGGGACGGGCGACGCGGGCGGGATGAACGTCTACATCGTCGAGCTGGCGAAGCGCCTCGCCGCGATCGACATCGAGGTGGAGATCTTCACGCGCGCCACGACCGGTGGCCTGGCCCCCGCGGTGGAGCTGGCGCCCGGCGTGCTCGTACGCCATGTGGACGCCGGTCCGTACGAGGGCCTGGCCAAGGAGGAGCTGCCCGCACAGCTCTGTGCCTTCACCCATGGCGTGATGCAGGCGTGGGCGGGTCAGCGCCCCGGTTACTACGACCTGGTCCACTCGCACTACTGGCTCTCCGGCCATGTCGGCTGGCTGGCCTCCGAGCGGTGGGGCGTCCCGCTGGTCCATGCCATGCACACGATGGCGAAGGTGAAGAACGCCGCGCTGGCGGAGGGCGACCGGCCCGAGCCCGCGGCCCGGGTCATCGGCGAGACGCAGATCGTGCGCGCCGCCGACCGCCTGATCGCCAACACGGCGGAGGAGGCCGCAGCCCTGGTCCGCTTCTACGAGGCGGAGCCGGACAAGGCCGCGATCGTGCACCCCGGGGTGAATCTGGAGTGTTTCTGTCCGGCGGACGGCCGCGCCGCGGCCCGTTCCCGGCTGGGGCTTCCCCAGGACGCGTTCATTCCGCTCTTCGCCGGCCGTATCCAGCCGCTGAAGGCGCCCGATGTGCTGCTGCGCGCGGTGGCCGTCCTCCTGGAGCGGGACCCCTCGCTCCGCAGCAAACTGGTCGTCCCGATCGTCGGCGGCCCGAGCGGCAGCGGCCTGGCCAAGCCGGAAGGGCTCCAGAAGCTGGCGGCGCGCCTCGGCATCGCCGATGTCGTACGGTTCCGGCCGCCGGTGGGCCAGGCACGGCTCGCGGACTGGTTCCGGGCGGCCTCGGTGCTGGTCATGCCCTCGTACAGCGAATCCTTCGGCCTGGTCGCCATAGAGGCCCAGGCGGCGGGCACCCCGGTGGTGGCCGCCGCGGTGGGCGGACTCCCGGTGGCGGTACGGGACGGGGAGACCGGCTTCCTGGTCCCGGGCCACGAACCGGCGGCGTACGCGACCGCACTGCGGCGCTTCCTCGACGCCCCGGAGCTGGTCGACCGGATGGGCGCGGCGGCGGCGCGCCACGCCCAGTCCTTCGGCTGGGACACCGCGGCGGCGGCGACGGCGGACGTCTACACGGCGGCGGTCCAGGACCACCGGCGCCACGGCCGCCCCCAGCACCACGGCTGACCTGTCCGTCCCCGGCAGCACCACGGATGCCCTGTCCGTCCCCGGCGCCACGACGGCTCCTGGCGCCATGGCCGGCCCATCTCCCCGGCACGGCCCGTGTCGTAGGCTCGGCCCATGGCTGACGTCGATGTCGTACAGCGGACCGCGCGGGCCGGGCGGATCGTCGAACAGGCGCTGAAAGGCGCCGAGCTGGAGTGGGAGAGCCCGGAGCCCGGTTCGTACGTCGTCACCCTCCCCGGTACCCGCAAGCTCTCCACGACCTGCTCGCTCCGTATCGGCCGGCACGCGCTCTCCGTCAACGCGTTCGTGATCCGCCACCCCGACGAGAACGAGGAGGGCGTCCACCGCTGGCTGCTGGAGCGCAACCTCAAGCTGTACGGGGTGAGTTACGCGGTCGACGCCCTCGGCGACATCTACCTCGCGGGCAAGCTCCCGCTGGCGGTCGTCACCGAGGACGAGATCGACCGGCTGCTCGGCTCGGTGCTGGAGGCGGCGGACGGTTCCTTCAACACCCTGCTGGAGCTGGGGTTCGCGAGCGCGATCCGCAAGGAGCACGCGTGGCGGGTGTCGCGCGGCGAGTCCACCCGGAATCTGGACGCGTTCGCGCATCTGACCCGGCGTGGCGAGGCGGCCGGCCCCGCCTGAGGCCGAAGTGCGGGCGTATCCCTCAGAGGCCGGGGGCCACCGCCGCCAGGTCGTCCACGCTTCCGGACATGATCGTGCGCAGGTGCGCGGTCAGGTGCTCGACCGGCCAGTCCCACCAGGCGAGCGCGAGCAGCCGGGCGATGTCCGGCTCGCCGAACCGCTTCCGGATGAGCTTCGCCGGGTTGCCGCCGACGATGCCGTAGTCCGGTACGTCGTCGACGACCACCGAGCCCGAGGCGATGATCGCCCCGTTCCCGATCCGGACGCCGGGCATCACCGTCGTGCGGTAGCCGAACCAGACGTCATGGCCGACCACGGTGTCGCCCCGGCCGGGCAACCCGGTGATCAGGTCGAAGTGGTCGGACCAGGACCCGCCCATGATGGGGAACGGGAACGTCGACGGGCCGTCCATCCGGTGGTTGGCGCCGTTCATCAGGAACCGCACGCCCTCGCCCAGCGCGCAGAACTTCCCGATGACGAGTTCTTCCGGACCGTAGTGGTAGAGCACGTTCCGGGTCTCGAAGGCGGTGGGGTCGTCCGGGTCGTCGTAGTACGAGAACTCCCCGACCTTGATCAACGGGGAGGTCACCAGCGGCTTGAGCAGGACGACACGCGACTGCCCCGGCATCGGGTGCGGCACCGTCGGATCGGCGGGAACAGACGGAACAGACGGAACAGACGGAACAGCGGGCACGGCGGGCACGGCGAACCGTTCTCCTCGCGGTCAGAGGTCCGGATTGCCCGCCATGATCGCAGGGGCCCCGTCCGCCCCGCCACGCGTTTTCGGCGGGGCCGCGACCACGCCCGCGTCATTCTCCGGGCCCCCGCCGCCCTCCGGATCCGAGAGCCCCCGTACCAGCAGCCAGTAGCCGAGCCCGGCCGCCGTCCCCAGCGCCGCGCACGCGCCCCACAGCCAGTTCGCGCCGAACCGGTCGATCACGAAGCCCGACATCAGCGGGGCGATCAGCGCCGCCGCCGACCAGGACATCGTGTACATCCCCTGGTAGCGGCCCCGTCCGTGGAGCGGGGAGAGCCGGACGACCAGCCCCGTCTGCGTCGGTGCGTTGACGATCTCCGCCAGCGTCCAGACGACGACCGTCAGTGCGTACACGCCGAGCGACCCCGCGAACGCCGTCAGGCCGAAGCCGTATCCCGCCAGGACGGAGGAGACGATCAGCAGCCGGCGCGGGTCGCGATGCTGGATGAAGCGAGTGACCGGGATCTGGAGGATCACGATCAGCGCGCCGTTGACCGCGATCGCCGTGCCGTAGTCGGCGCTGTCGAACCCGTCCGCGCCCATCGCCACCGGCAGCCCGACGTACCCCTGCTGGAAGATCAGCGCCACCACGAAGGAGAGCCCGACGACGCTCATGAAGCGGCCGTCCCGCAGGACCGTTCCCAGCCCCGCCCCCGCCCCCGCCGAGCCGCCCGCCGCCGGGCCCGGGACCCCGCCCTCGCCCGCCGTGCCGGCCGGCCCCGTACCTTCCGGCCGGGACTCCGGCACCTTCAGGAAGACCACCACCGCGCAGGCCAGCGTCAGCACGGCCTCGCCCAGGAACCCCGCGAGATAGCTGTACTGCGCGACGAACCCGGCGCCCGCCGCCGAGACCGCGAAGCCCAGATTGATCGCCCAGTAGTTCAGAGAGAACGCCTTCACCCGGTCCTCGGGCCGCACGATGTCCGCGATCATCGCCTGCACGGCGGGCCGCGACGCGTTCGAGGCCATCCCCACCAGGAACGCCACCGCCGCGATCGCCACCGGGTCCCGCATGAAACCGAGCAGCGCGACCGAGGCCGCCGTCGACACCTGCGCGATCAGGATCGTGGGCCGCCGCCCCAGCCGGTCGGTCAGCACCCCGGCGCCGAGCGCGGAGACCACCCCGCCGAGCCCGTGGAGCGAGGCCACCAGACCCGCGTACGAGGCGGAGTAGCCCCGGTCCAGCGTCAGATAGAGCGCCATGAAGGTGGCGACGAACGCGCCGAGCCGGTTGACCAGGGTGCTCGTCCACAGCCACCAGAACTCCCGGGGCAGCCCCGAGACGCTGTCGCGCACCGCGCGCCGCAGCCCGCCGGCCCAGACGGCGACCGTGGTCGTGACCGACGTGGAGACGGGCATACGGATCCCCCGGAGCAGCGATGTGATGTGCGGTGTGGCCGTCAGCGGCGCGAGCGACCGGCGCGGCGACGACCAGGGGAAATGTACGTACGGGCGGCCCCCGTCCGCCACCCGATTGACGCGACGCGTCAACCGTCGGAAAGCGCCCGCTCCGGGGCACGAGACGTCCCCCGGGCCGCGCGCGACGGGTCCATTAGGCTTTGGCCCATGGCCGACGCACCGTACAAGCTGATCCTCCTCCGCCACGGCGAGAGCGAATGGAACGCGAAGAACCTGTTCACCGGCTGGGTGGACGTCAACCTCACCGACAAGGGCGAGAAGGAAGCCGTCCGCGGCGGCGAGCTGCTCAAGGACGCCGGCCTGCTGCCCGACGTGCTGCACACCTCCCTCCAGAAACGTGCCATCCGCACCGCGCAGCTCGCGCTGGAGTCCGCGGACCGCCACTGGATCCCCGTCCAGCGCTCCTGGCGCCTGAACGAGCGCCACTACGGCGCGCTCCAGGGCAAGGACAAGGCGCAGACGCTCGCAGAGTTCGGCGAGGAGCAGTTCATGCTCTGGCGCCGCTCGTACGACACCCCGCCGCCCGCGCTGGAGGACGGCACGGAGTTCTCGCAGAGCGACGACCCCCGCTACGCCACGATCCCCGGCGAGCTGCGCCCGCGCACGGAGTGCCTCAAGGACGTCGTGGAGCGGATGCTCCCGTACTGGTACGACGCGATCGTCCCGGACCTGCTCACCGGCCGTACGGTCCTGATCGCCGCCCACGGCAACAGCCTGCGCGCACTGGTCAAGCACCTCGACGGCGTCTCGGACGCCGACATCGCGGGCCTGAACATCCCGACCGGCATCCCGCTCGTCTACGAACTGGACGCCGACTTCCACCCGGTCACCCCGGGCGGCACCTACCTGGACGCGGACGCGGCGGCGGCCGCCATCGAGGCCGTGAAGAACCAGGGCAAGAAGAAGTAGGCCGCCTCCAGGAGGACCTTGAGCCCTCCTTACCCCCACAGGCCCCCTACCCGCGACACGTTCGCCGGTAGGGGGCCTGTCGTTGTGCCGGTGCATTTCTTCGGCTTCCGTCCTGCCCGTTCGTTAGAGGGCGTTACGAAGATTATTGACACTCTCTCGGTATGCGTTACAGCTTCTAACGAACCCGAGTGCCGCTAACCAGCCATGCCCCCTGACGAGACGTCAGAGGTCAGGACGCTGGCGGAGCACCGCGCCGGATCCCGGGCACCGTCACAACGCAGAGGAGAACGCACGCGTTTGAACGCTTGGCCGAATGGGCGATCCGCCGCTCCCGGCTGGTTCTCGTCGTCACCGTCGTGGTCGTGGCCCTCATGGGCGTGCTGGGCGCCGGCGCGTTCGGCAAGCTGCTCGGCGGCGGCTTCGACGACCCCGCCTCCCAGTCCACCCGGGCCGCACAGGTCATCGACGAGAAGTTCGGCGGGGAGACCAACCTGGTCCTGCTCGTCCGGGCGCCCGAGGGACGCATCGACAGCCCCGACGCCACGCGGAGCGGCGAGACCTGGTGGCCGACCTCAAGAAGGAGGACAAGCTCACCAACGTCGTCTCGTACTGGGACACCGACAGTCCCGATCTCCGCTCCCGGGACGGCCGCGAGGCCATGGTGCTCGCCCATGTGACCGGTGACGAGACGGAGCAGCGGGAGAACGCCCAGCGGATCCTCGACACCTACACCGGCAGCGACAAAGGCGCGCTCACCGTCGAGGCGGGCGGCGGCGCCGCCGTGGGCAGCGACCTGTCGACGCAGGTGATCGACGATCTGGTGCTGGCCGAGATCATCGCGATACCGCTCACCCTCGTGCTGCTCCTGTTCGTCTTCGGCAGCGTTGTCGCCGCCCTGCTGCCGCTCGCCATCGCGATCATCGCCGTCATCGGCTCGTTCGCCCAGCTCTCCCTCCTCGGCAGCGTCACCGAGGTCGCCGACACCGCGACCAACCTCACCACCGCCCTCGGCCTCGGACTGGGCATCGACTACGCCCTGCTGATGACCAGTCGGTTCCGGGAGCAGCTCGCCGCCGGGGCGAGCGTGGACGACGCCGTGCGGCGCACGGTGAGCACCGCGGGCCGCACCGTCGCGTTCTCCGCCGCGACCGTGGCGGCGGCGCTCGCCTCGCTCCTGGTGTTCCCGCAGTACTTCCTGCGCTCGTTCGGCTTCGCCGGGGTCGGTGTCGTCGCCATCGCCGCCCTCGCCACCCTGTTCGTGATGCCGTCCCTGCTGGCAGTCCTGGGCCACCGGGTCAACAGCGGACGGCTGCCGTGGGCGAAGCGGGGGCGCTCCGGTGCCCGGGAGCCGCTGTGGGGGCGGCTGGCCCGTACGGTCATGCGGCGCCCCGTGCTCACCGCGCTCCCCGTGCTCGCCTGCGTCGCCTTCGGGCTCTCGATGGACTACGAGGTGTTCGTCACCAGCCGGATCAAGGAGCTCCACGATCTGGGCGCGGACAACGAGACCGCGGTGGCCGACGGCCTCGGCCACACCGGGCGCATCGTCAGCGCGGCGGCCTTTGTCCTCGCGGTGAGCTTCTTCGCCTTCGGCACCGCCAAGATCAGCTTCATGCAGATGTTCGGCCTGGGCAGCGGGCTCGCCATCCTCATCGACGCCCTCGCCGTACGCGGCGTGCTCGTCCCGGCGGCGATGCGCCTGCTCGGCCGCTCGGCCTGGTACGCGCCCGGCTTCCTGCGCGGGCTCCATGACCGGATCGGCCTCAGCGAAGGCGGCCCCGAGCCCACGGCCGCCAAGGAGCCCGCGATGGCGAAGTAGGCGGTGGAGCGGACCGAGGAACGGGCGGAGGGCCCCGTCCGGCGGAACGTGGTGACACGTTCTGTCCGGGCGGGGCCCTCCGCGTGCGCGTGCTTGCGCGCGTCCTACGTCGTCGTACGTCTTCCGTCGTCGTACGTCTTCGCAGACGTGAAGGTGCGCATCAGCGGTCGCGACCGGTCGGCCGGTCAGCGGCGCCGGCCGTCAGCCGCAGCCGCCGCCGCACTGGCACGGGCCGCCCGACTGGCAGCCGCAGCCGCAGCCGGAGCCGCAGCCGCAGGCGCCGAGAACGGGCAGATGTACGACGGAGGCAGGGGCCGCCGGGGCCTCCTGCCGGGGGGCGGTCGTCGGGGAATCGGCCATGGGATCCTCCTCAAGGCGTGCACGGATGTCGCCCCCGCCATTGCATGCCGCCGAAGTCGGGGCAACAACGGCGCATGCGCGGCGCATCCGCGCAAGCGCGGCGTTTCGCGCCCCTTCCGCGCTCCCCTGCCTCAGCTCTGCACCACTACGCGCCCTCGACCGGGGAGTCCGCCGGCTGGATCTCGTCCGCGTGCTCGCCCGTCACCAGGTAGACGACCCGCTTGGCCACCGACACCGCGTGGTCGGCGAACCGCTCGTAGTAGCGGCCGAGCAGCGTCACGTCCACCGCCGTCTCGATGCCGTGCTTCCAGCGGTCGTCCATCAGGTGCTGGAAGAGCGTGCGGTGCAGCAGGTCCATCTCGTCGTCGTCCTGTTCGAGCTGGAGCGCCAGCTCGACGTCCTTGGTCACGATGACCTCGGCGGCCTTCGCCATCAGACGCTGGGCGAGCTGCCCCATCTCCAGCAGCGTCGCGTGCAGGTCGCGCGGCACCGGCGACTGCGGGAACCGCAGCCGGGCCTGCTTGGCCACGTGCTGGGCCAGGTCACCGGCGCGCTCCAGGTCGGCGCTCATCCGCAGGGACGTGACCACGATCCGCAGATCCGTGGCCACCGGCTGCTGCCGCGCCAGCAGCGCGATGGCGCGCGCCTCCAGGTCGTGCTGGAGTGTGTCGACCTTGTCGTCGGCCGCGATCACACTCTCGGCGAGCTTCAGATCCGCGTCGAGCATGGCGGTGGTGGCACGCCCGATGGCGGAACCGACCAGCCGGGCCATCTCGACCAGGTCTTCGCCTATCGAGTCCAGTTCCTCGTGGTACGCGTCCCGCATGGGGTTTGTCCCTCTCTCGACGTTCCTGTGACGATTCTGCCAGCGGCAGGGCCGGGGCCCGGGGCCAGGGGCCGCGGGGGGCCGGTGCCCTACGCTCCCACGTTCTGTCCGTTACGCGTCCGGCTCCTCCCTCCCAAATGAACCGGTACTTTCCCCTCGGTGAACTCTGGGCGACGAGTGTTCGAGGAGACACCTTGATGGCTGGGAGCATGTCAGTGGCCGCGCATAACCTGGACACATGGACGTGAACGCGGCGGTCGCCGCATTGGCAGCGATCGCCGGGGTGTGCACCGGCGTGATCGCCATGCTGGCGTTTCGCTGGAGCGAACGCGACCAGGCAAGACCCACCCGCACCTCACTGCACACGGATGCCGTACTGCCCCCGGGCGTCGACACCGTGCTCTCGGTCCTGCGCTCCTCGGCCGTCGTGCTCGACGAGAGCGACTCCGTGGTCAAGGCCAGCTCGGCGGCGTACGCGCTCGGCCTGGTCAGGGGCGGCAAGCTCGCCGTCGAGCCCATGCTGGTCATGGCCCGCGACACCCGCAGGGACGGCGAGATACGACAGGTGGAGCTGGACCTCCCCCGGAGGGGCACGGGCCGGGGCGAGGCCCTCGCCGTCTCCGCCCGGGTCGCCCCGCTCGGCTCCCGCCTCGTCCTCCTCCTGGTCGAGGACCTGACGGAGGCCCGCCGTATCGAAGCGGTACGGCGCGACTTCGTGGCGAATGTCAGCCACGAGCTGAAGACCCCGACGGGCGCGCTCTCGCTGCTCTCCGAAGCCGTCATGGACGCCTCGGACGACCCCGAGGCGGTCACCCGGTTCGCCGGCCGGATGCAGATCGAGGCGACGCGCCTCACCAATCTGGTCCAGGAGCTGATCGACCTCTCCCGGGTGCAGAACGACGACCCGCTGGAGGACTCGGAGTCCGTACGGGTGGACGAACTGGTCGCCGAGGCCATCGACCGCTCCCGGCAGCCCGCGTCCACAAAACAGATCACCATGGCCTCAGGCGGCACGGCCGACCTGTGCGTATGGGGAAACCGCGGCCAGCTCGCCGCCGCCCTCGGCAACCTCGTCGAGAACGCGGTCAACTACTCACCGGCCCGCACGCGCGTCGGCATCGCCGCGCACCGCGTCTCCGCCACCGGCGGGGACCTGATCGAGATAGCCGTGACCGATCAGGGCATAGGTATCTCCGAGAAGGACCGCGAGCGGGTCTTCGAACGCTTCTACCGCGTCGACCCGGCCCGCTCCCGGGCCACCGGTGGTACGGGCCTCGGCCTCGCCATCGTCAAGCATGTGGCCGCCTCGCACGGCGGGGAGGTCACGGTGTGGAGCGCTGAAGGCCAGGGCTCCACCTTCACCCTGAGGCTGCCCGAGGCGGGCGCCGGACGGGACCGCACACCCACCACCGGGCCGGACGAAGACGACCACGCCCCCTACGACACCGCCACAGACCCCAGCCGCGGCCTTCGGCTGGATTCCCCGACCGTGATACCTGCCCCGGAGGTCCTTCCGTGACCCGAGTGCTCGTCGTCGAGGATGAGGAATCCTTCAGCGACGCCCTTTCCTACATGCTCCGCAAGGAGGGCTTCGAGGTCGCGATCGCGACCACCGGGCCCGCGGGGCTCGACGAGTTCGAACGCAACGGCGCCGACCTCGTCCTCCTCGACCTGATGCTGCCCGGCCTGCCGGGCACCGAGGTCTGCCGTCAGCTGCGCGGCAGGTCGAACGTCCCGGTGATCATGGTGACCGCCAAGGACAGCGAGATCGACAAGGTGGTCGGCCTGGAAATAGGGGCCGACGACTATGTGACCAAGCCCTTCTCCTCGCGGGAGCTGGTCGCGCGCATCCGCGCCGTCCTGCGCCGCCGCGGCGAGCCGGAGGAGGTCACCCCGGCGGCCCTGGAGGCCGGTCCGGTCCGGATGGACGTGGACCGCCACGTCGTCACGGTCTCCGGCGGCAAGGTCGACCTCCCGCTCAAGGAGTTCGACCTGCTGGAGATGTTGCTGCGCAACGCGGGCCGGGTGCTGACCCGTATGCAGCTCATCGACCGGGTCTGGGGCGCGGACTACGTGGGCGACACCAAGACCCTCGACGTCCACGTCAAGCGCCTGCGCGCCAAGATCGAGCCGGACCCGGGAGCGCCGCGCTACCTGGTGACGGTACGAGGACTGGGCTACAAGTTCGAGCCGTAAACCGGCATGCCGTACAGCGGCGTGCCGTGAGACGGCGGACAGCGACGATACGGCGTTGGGGGGGGCGCCGGGGGGGGGGGCGGGGGCCCACCCCGCAGGGCGGGGCGCCCCCGGCGCGCGGGGGGGGGGGCCGGGCCCCCCCCCCCCCCCCCCGCG
>NZ_JBIWFO010000007.1:97537-263592 GCF_044763125.1 Streptomyces sp. NPDC096310
GGCCGGGGGGGGTGGGGTGCGGGGGCCCGTTCGGGTGGGGGGGGGGGGGCGGCGGGGGGGGGCGCCGCGGCCCCCCCCCAACCGGTTTCCGCCGCCGCGCCCGCTTCTCAGTGGGCGGTGCCCGTCTCCGCGCCCGACTCCGCGTCGCCCGAGGCCGGGGCGGAGTTCGAGACGGTGTCGGACGGGGTCCCCGGGGCCTCCTCGCCCGCCGCACCGGCGCCGGGAGCCCCGGGCGACGACGAACCGCCGGGGGTGGCGGACGGCGAGGAGCTGGGGCCGACGCCCTTGAAGTAGCTGTCCGACGGGAAGACGAAGGCACGCAGCGCGACCTCGCCGGTCTTGCTGAAGGAGAAGACGACCTTCTGCGCGTCGCCGTTCTTCGCGGCCTCGCGGCCGTTCTCGATCACGGCGGAGGCGTTGCCCGAGCCGCCGAGCTGGAGCGAGCCGAGCGCCGGAACGGTGACCGGCCCCGACCCCTTGGCGGGCGCGAGCTTCACCGTGGCGCTGGTGCCCGGGAGCTTCACCGAGTCGAGGGTCTGCGCGCTCGTGTCGCTGTTGAAGACGGTGCCGGTGACGACGGCGGGACCCTCCGCGCCGGCCTCGGGCTGCGTGACCACCGTGATGTTCTGGAGGCTGATCTTGTCGACGGACGTGGCGGCGTTGTCCGGCTTGACGCCGAGAGTCTGCGCGTTGTTGCCGGCGCCGCACGCGGTGAGCGGGGCAAGCGAGAACACGAGGGCAGTGGCGGCGAGGGCGCCGCGTCGAAGGCTGCGGCTCACGGCGGCGGCATCTCCTAGGACGTACGGACGGAGGGCTGGGGGACACGGTGGTGCGGGGTACTGCGGGTACTGCGGCGGTACGGGTACTGCGGCGGTACGGGTGCGAGAAGCGAGCCGATGACCTCAAGACGGGCCAAAGGTGCGTCGGCGCCCTCAGGTTACCGAGCCGTCCCCGGCGCCCCGCACCCGACCCGCCTCCCGGCGCCACCGGCCCGTTCCCCCGCCGGCCCCGGGGTTCCGCCGATGATCGATTGACGGTCGATCTTCACCGCGTTTCGCGCGCCGTTCACATAAATCCGGTGATCAATTATCCGGACCGCCCCGCATTCCTTACGAATACCGTGGCACGCGCGGCCGTGATCGAATTCGGATTCCCGCGCACTTCCGTCGTACTTGTGTCGTACCCACGCCACACTTCCGTTCGTACGGGTGACCGGCATCCGAACGCGGAGCGGGAAGTTCCGCTGCCGGAATCCGGCAAAACGGGACGTTAGTCCTCCCTGGAGGGGGTCGCGCGCCACGTAACGTGGGCGTTTCCGCGCCCCCGCGCAGCGGCTCCGACCTGCGAATACCCCCTTCCGGAAGCCGTCCGCAGCACGTTCCTGGCGCTGTTGTCAAGCCCCGAGATGCGCCCTGACCTGCGAAAACGCCATTCAGAAGAAGCCATTCTCGTGTTACCCTGGATAGCCACGGAAGGGGTACCTGTCACATGACGTTCAAGGTTGGCGACACCGTGGTCTATCCCCATCACGGGGCCGCGCTGATCGAGGCCATCGAAACTCGCCAGATCAAAGGCGTGGACAAGACCTACTTGGTGCTCAAGGTCGCCCAGGGCGACTTGACGGTGCGTGTACCGGCGGACAATGCGGAGTTCGTCGGCGTGCGCGATGTGGTCGGTCAGGACGGGCTGGACCGGGTCTTCGAGGTGCTCAGGGCGCCGTATGCGGAAGAGCCGACGAACTGGTCCCGTCGCTACAAGGCAAATCTTGAGAAGCTCGCCTCCGGCGACGTCATCAAGGTCGCGGAAGTCGTCCGGGACCTGTGGCGCCGGGAGCGCGAGCGCGGACTCTCCGCGGGTGAGAAGCGCATGCTCGCCAAGGCGCGGCAGATTCTTGTCAGCGAGCTGGCTCTCGCGGAGAACACGAATGAAGACAAGGCCGAGGCTCTGCTCGACGAGGTCCTCGCGTCCTGAACTGAACGCGACGCACGCAGCACGCGCGATGTGAAGTGAAGCAGTGAATGCCGCGGTGCCCGCTGGCCGGCTTTTGGGGGAAAGCCGAGTCGTCGGGCACTGCGGCATGCCCGTATCGTGTCGCGACATGCTCATGCCCACATCCGCGCGCTTCATGCCCGCGCGTTTCACATCTTGTGCTGCTGCCCATGCGCGTGTCTCTGCCCACGTGCGTGTCTCTGCCCACGTGCCCCTGGATGTGTGGAATGCCGGATGTGTGGATGTCGCGTCGCGCTTCATGCGCGGCGCGTCGTGCGTTCGTACGTCCGACGCCGAGGCCCCCGAGTGGCCGGTGCGGCGATCGTCTCGACCCTGGTCACGGAAGGGTCGGGTCAAGGCGTCCCGCCCGGCTCGCTGAGCCCCTACCCATGTCGGCCGCGGAAACAAACCTGCTGGAACAAAGCCAGAACAAACCCGCCGGAGTGCATGCGATGTCTGAGGAACCCCGCCCCCACCGCACCGCCGCGGTGATCCCCGCCGCAGGCCGGGGCGTACGGCTCGGTCCAGGCGCCCCCAAGGCGCTGCGCGCGCTGGGCGGCACACCGATGCTGATCCACGCCGTCCGCGCGATGGCGGCCTCGCGCGCCGTCTCGCTCGTCGTCGTGGTCGCACCGCCGGACGGCGCGTCCGAGGTGAAGAACCTCCTCGACGCCCACGCCCTGCCCGAGCGCACCGACTACCTCGTCGTACCCGGCGGCGAGACCCGCCAGGAGTCCGTACGGCTCGGCATCGACGCCCTGCCCGAGGCCATCACCAGCGTGCTCGTCCACGACGCGGCCCGCCCGCTCGTCCCGGTCGAGACCGTGGACGCCGTGGTCGAGGCGGTACGGGACGGTGCCCCCGCCGTCGTCCCCGCGCTGCCGCTGGCCGACACCGTCAAGCAGGTCGAACCACGGGAGAAGGGCGAGCCGGAACCCGTCGTCGCCACCCCCGAGCGGTCCCTGCTGCGCGCCGTACAGACCCCGCAGGGCTTCGACCGCGCCACGCTGGAGCGCGCGCACCGGACGGTGCCCCGGGTGGGCGAGGGCGCGACGGACTGCGCCGGTATGGTCGAGCGGCTCGGCGCGCCCGTGGTGGTCGTGCCGGGACACGAGGAGGCGTTCAAGGTGACCAGGCCGCTGGATCTGGTGCTGGCCGAGGCGGTTCTCGCCCGCAGGAGGCTCACCGATGGCTTCTGAGCGCCCTGAAGGAACCCACCCCGCGCCGATGCCGCTGCCGCGGGTCGGTATCGGCACCGACATCCACGCCTTCGAGGAGGGCCGCGAACTGTGGTGCGCGGGCCTGCTCTGGGAGGGCGAGGGCCCCGGACTGGCCGGCCACTCCGACGCGGACGTGGTCGCGCACGCGGCCTGCAACGCGCTCTTCTCCGCCGCCGGCCTCGGCGACCTCGGCGCGCACTTCGGCACGGGCCGCCCCGAGTGGTCCGGAGCGCCCGGCGTCACCCTCCTCAAGGAGGCGGCCAGGATCGTCCGCGCGGAGGGCTTCGCGATCGGCAATGTCGCCGTCCAGGTCGTCGGGGCGCGGCCGAAGATCGGCAAGCGCCGGGACGAGGCGCAGCAGGTGCTCTCCGAGGCGGTCGGCGCGCCGGTCGCGGTCTCCGCCGCCACCTCGGACGGTCTGGGCTTCACCGGGCGCGGTGAGGGGCTGGCGGCGATCGCCACGGCGCTGGTGGTCCGTACGGCCCCGGCGGGCTGAGGCCCGTACCGCCCCGGCGTGGCCCCGTACCGGCGAGGCCACCGTGGCCCCGTACCGCCGAGGTACGCCGCGGGCCCGGGAACGTACAGGCCCGGGAACGCGTCCGGCCGGAGCACCGTCCGGCCGGAGCCGCGGTACCGAACCGCGCGAAATACCGGCGGGAGCGAGCGGGTTGGGCGATGATCGTTCGGTATTCATCCACCGCACGGCAGCAGCACGAAGCAGGAAGGCAGCCATGACAGCCGCACTCTCCGATGGCCTCAAGCAGCTCCTCGACACCCCCGTCTTCGTCAACATCGCCACCATCCAGCCCGACGGAAGCCCGCAGGTGTCACCTGTATGGGTGAAGCGGGACGGGGAAGACGTCCTGATCTCCACCACGGTCGACCGCCAGAAGGAGAAGAACCTGCGCCGCGACCCCCGGGTCACCGTCGTCGTGCAGCCCGCCGACGCCCCGTACACCTACGCGGAGATCCGGGGCACGGCCGCGCTCACCACCGAGGGCGGCCAGGAGCTGATCGACGAGCTGTCCGTGAAGTACACGGGCAAGCGGTACGCCGAGTTCAACCCGAGCGCCGGGGACGACGACACGCGGGTCGTCGTCCGCATCACGCCCCGCAAGGTCGTCGGCAGTCTCTGAACCGCCGCGGACCCGGCCGCCCCGACCTCCGGGGCCCGGCGCATGACCGACGTCATCAATGTCACGCTTCGGTGTCCCCGTGGCCCAAAGGGTCGCGGGGCACTGCCCCGGGCGCACTACCCTTGTCGCGTGACTATTCGGCTGTACGACACCGGCGCCCGGCAGATCCGTGACTTCACCCCGATCGCCCCGGGCTGCGTCTCGATCTACCTGTGTGGTGCCACCGTGCAGGCCGCCCCGCACATCGGGCACATCCGGTCGGGACTGAACTTCGACATCATGCGCCGCTGGTTCGAGCACCGCGGCTACGACGTGACGTTCATCCGTAACGTCACGGACATCGACGACAAGATCATCGCCAAGTCGGCGGACCAGGGCCGCCCGTGGTGGTCCATCGGCTACGAGAACGAGCGCTCCTTCAACTCCGGTTACGACGTGCTCGGCTGCCTGCCGCCCACGTACGAGCCGCGCGCGACCGGCCACATCACCGAGATGATCGAGATGATGCGCGGTCTGATCGAGCGCGGTCACGCGTACGAGGCCGACGGCAACGTCTACTTCGACGTCCGGTCCTTCCCCGGCTATCTGGAGCTGTCCAACCAGGACCTGGACGATCTGCGCCAGCCCTCCGGCGAGGGCGAGACCGGCAAGCGCGACCAGCGCGACTTCGCGATGTGGAAGGCCGCCAAACTCGGCGAGCCCTCCTGGGAGACGCCCTGGGGCCGCGGCCGGCCCGGCTGGCACCTGGAGTGCTCGGCGATGGCCCACAAGTACCTGGGCTCCGCCTTCGACATCCACGGCGGCGGACTCGACCTGATCTTCCCGCACCACGAGAACGAGATCGCGCAGGCCAAGGCGTACGGCGACGAGTTCGCCCGCTACTGGGTGCACAACGCCTGGGTCACCATGAGCGGCGAGAAGATGTCGAAGTCGCTCGGCAACTCGGTGCTGGTCTCCGAGATGGTCAAGAACTGGCGCCCCATCGTGCTCCGCTACTACCTCGGCACCCCGCACTACCGTTCGATGATCGAGTACAGCGAGGAGGCCCTGCGCGAGGCCGAGTCCGCGTTCGCGCGGATCGAGGGCTTCGTCCAGCGGGTCACCGAGAAAGCGGGGAAGTCCGTCGCCGCCGCGGACGAGGTGCCGCCCGCCTTCGCCGAGGCCATGGACGACGACCTGGGCGTCCCGCAGGCCCTCGCGATCGTCCACACCACCGTCCGCCAGGGCAACTCCGCGCTCGCCGCCGACGACAAGGAAGCGGCCGTCGCCCGGCTCGCGGAGGTACGGGCCATGCTCGGCGTCCTCGGCCTCGACCCGCTCGACCCGCAGTGGGCCGGCGAGACCGACCGCGGCGCGGAGCTGCACGGCGTCGTGGACACGCTCGTACGGCTCGTGCTGGAGCAGCGCGAGGCGGCGCGGGGCCGCAAGGACTGGGGCACGGCGGACGCGATCCGCGATCAGCTCCAGCAGACCGGACTGGTCATCGAGGACGGGCCCACGGGTCCGCGGTGGACCCTGGGACCGCGCTGACCTGCTGAAGTGTGCCGCCCGGTGGTCCGGGCGGCACACTTACGTACCCTGACATAAAACGTATGAACGCCGCGCGACCGAAGCGCCGCGTAGCCGCGTAACGAAAGCAATGAAACAGGTAGGTCATGGCCGGGAACAGCCAGCGCAGGAACCGCCGTACGTCCAACAAGAAGGGCGCGCAGGTCGGCAGCGGTGGCAAGCGACGCCGCGGCCTGGAAGGGAAGGGCCCGACACCGCCCGCGTCCGCGCGCAAGGGTCATGTCCAGAACCGCGTCGCCAACGCCAAGGCCAAGCAGACGGCCCGCCGCCAGGTCGCCCGGCGCGGCGGCAAGGGCACCAGCGAGATGGTCGTCGGCCGTAACCCGGTCTTCGAGGCGCTGCGCGACGGCGTGCCCGCCTCGATGCTCTACGTACAGCAGTTCATCGACAACGACGAGCGCGTCCGCGAGGCGCTCCAGCTCGCGGCGGACCGCGGCGGCATCCACCTCATGGAGGCCCCCAAGCCCGAGCTGGACCGGATGACGAACGGCCTCAACCACCAGGGGCTCGTCCTCCAGGTCCCGCCGTACGAGTACGCGCACCCGGAGGACCTGTCGGCCGCCGCCTTCGACGAGGGCGCGGACCCGTTGATCGTCGCGCTCGACGGCGTGACGGACCCGCGCAACCTCGGCGCCGTCGTCCGCTCCGTCTCCGCCTTCGGCGGCCACGGCGTCGTCGTACCGGAGCGGCGCGCCGCCGGGATGACCGCCGGTGCCTGGAAGTCCTCGGCGGGTACGGCGGCCCGTACGCCGGTCGCCCGCTGCACCAACCTCACCCGCACGCTGGAGGCGTACCAGAAGGCCGGTCTCACGGTCGTCGGTCTCGCGGCGGACGGCGAGGCGGAGGTCGGCGACCTCGCGGCGCTCGGCGGCCCGGTCGTGATCGTGATCGGCAGCGAGGGCAAGGGCCTGTCGCGGCTGGTGGGGGAGACGTGCGACATCCGCGTACGGATCCCGATGCCGGGCGGCGCGGAGTCGCTGAACGCGGGTGTCGCGGCGGGTGTGGTGCTGTACGAGGCGGCGCGGCACCGCGCCTGAGACGGGCCACGGGGAGGGTGCGCGGGCGGTCCGGGAGCATCCCCGCACCACTCCCGCACCATCCCCGCGTCACCCCCGTGAGGTCCCTCTTCCCGCCTCCGTACCGTCCCCCGAACGGCCCCGCTTGATGATCTTGACGGGTCTCGGACATATCGCGCGCGTCAAGGCAGTGTCCTAAACACAAGTCACTCGGTTAGATGAGTGTGGACACCAGAACGCCCCGGCCCGGGTTCGACGATCAGCCCCCGCTGAGCATGCTCAAGGTGGACTGCGATCCCGCGCAGGTCATCGTGAACCACGCCAGCTTCCGGGTGAAGCTCGCAACGCCTCAGCGCCCCAGCCCCCTGCGTATCCCCGCACTGGGCGGCGCGGCGGCCGCCACCGGCGGCAGGGCGCCACGGAGGCGGGCGCCCGTCGTCTGGAGCGGGAAGTCGGCGCCGGGCGACCCCGGGGCGACCGGGCTCCTCCAGGCCGTACGGAACTCCGCCCCGGTACCCGCGGGCGGGGCCCGAAGCCCCGGAAGACGGTACGAAGCCGGCGCCACGCAGGTCATCCCCCGGCCCGGCCTAGGCTCCGACACCGAGACGACGATGCCGACCCCCGTCGTCGGCGGCCCCCGTACGGAGGCCACACCGCTGCTGCCGCCCATGCGCCAGGCGGTCGGCGCGTACGACCTGCCCGAGCGGGGAACGGGCGCGGGCCCCGGAGCGTACGCCCGCCACCGTGGCCGCGGCGCCGACGGGGCAGACAGGGCCGAGCGGGACGACTTCGCGGACTTCGACGACTTCGACGACGACCTCGGATACGGCCCCGACGAGGGACCGCGCCTCCAGCGCCACGGCAACGACTCCGTCCGGCACGCCTACTACCCCGGCCGCCGGATGAACCTCGGCGTGGTGCTGCTCCCGCTCCGCGTCTTCCTCGGCTTCATCTCCATCTACGCCGGCATGGGCAAGCTCTGCGACCCCGTCTACTTCGACGGCGGCGAGCGCGGCTCCATGGTCAAGTGGCTCAGCTCGCTGCACCCGTGGGCGCTGGCGGAACCCCTGCGCGACTTCGCGCTCTCGCACCCGGTCGGCGCGGGGCTCAGCGTCGCCTTCCTCCAGATCGTGGTCGGCGTCCTGACCGTCCTCGGCCTCTGGCAGCGGGTCGCCGCCTCCGTCGGGACGCTGCTGTCGGCGACGCTGCTGCTGACGGTGAGCTGGCGGACCGTACCGGCGTACGACGCGCCCGACATCATCTATCTGGCCGCCTGGTCCCCGCTGATCATCGCGGGCGCGCCCGTCTACTCCGTCGACGGGCGGCTGGCGAGCGAGGCGTGGCGCACGCTCGGACCGCGCTCCGAACTCTGGGACCTGCGACGGCGCGTGCTGCGCAGGGGCACGATCGTGGCGAGCGTCGTCATCGGACTGACGCTGCTGATCGGCTCGGTGCTGGGCGGGGCCGTACGCTCCTCCGACCTGGTGCGGGTGCCGGGGCCGGGCGTCGACCCGGTCAACCAGCTCCCGGGTGTACCGCTGCCGCAGCGGCAGCGCGCCACGAGCGGCGCGTCCGGCTCCCCGGAGAGCGGGGGCGCCACCAGCGGTACGTCCTCGGCGCCCTCGGCGACCCGCTCGGGCAGCCCGTCCGCGCCGCAGTCGGAACCGGGCGCCGGTACGACGCCGGAGAGCGGCGGCGCGACCACCGGAGCCGGTACGGGGGCGGGCACCGGCCAGATGAACGGGCGACAGCAGCAGCCCAGCCAGACCCAGGGCACGGTCCAGCAGCCGCCTCGGACGGCCGACCAGGCCCCGCCGCCCTCCAGCAGCCAGGGACCGTCCTCCACGGGCGGTACGGGCGACGGGAGCGGCGGAGGCGGCGGCGACGGGGGCGCGCCCGCCACCGGCTCCTCCGGGGGCTCCTCAGGGGGCGGCGGAAACCGTAACCCCATCGGCGGACTCCTCGGCTGACGCCGCCACCGCGCCCGCTCTCGCCCGCTCCCCGACAAGGGGCGGCCACCCGGACCACGGGTCGGCCGCCCCTTCCTTCGTGCTCTTCTGCCGGTGAGAGGCTCAGCGCGCCCCGCCGGCCAGCTCCTTCGCGGCCTCCGTGAGGTCCTTCGCGGTGTCGATGGCGCGCCAGTACGCCCCGTGCGGCAGCGGGAAGCCCGCGAGACGGCGCTCCCGGGCCAGCCGGGGGAACGTGGTCCGCTCATGGTCGCCGCGGTCCGGCAGCAGCTCGTGGAAGCCCGCGGAGAACACGTACACCCCCGCGTTGATCAGATACGGCGAGGGCGGGGACTCGATGAAGTCGAGGACATGGCCGAACTCGTCGGTCTCGACGGCTCCCCAGGGGATCCGCGGCCGGGCGAGCGCGAGGGTGGCCGTCGCGTCGCGCTCGAAGTGGAAGGCGGCCATCTCGCGCAGCGAGAAGCGCGTCCAGATGTCGCCGTTGGTGGCGTACCAGGGCCGGCCGGGGTCGGGCAGCCCGGCGGCGGCGTGCTTGAGGCCGCCGCCGCGCCCCAGGGGCTCCTCCTCCACCACGGTGGTGACCCGCAGCGGGAGATCGGCGGAGTCCAGCCACTCCTGGAGGACCTCGGCGAGATGGCCGCACGAGACGACGGCATCGGTCACGCCCTCGGCGGCGAGCCAGGCGAGCTGATGGCCGATGATCGGGGTCCCGGTTCCCGGGATCTCGACCATCGGCTTGGGGCGGTCGTCGGTGTACGGCCGCAGCCGCGACCCCTGGCCGCCCGCGAGCACCACGGCCTGTGTCGGATACGTATGCATGCCGTGAACGATAGGCGGGGCGGTCGGGCGGCACGCGGTCAGGGAGCGGGGCGGCCGGTGTCCGGGGGATCAGCTCCCCGCGGCCTGCTCGGAGACGCCGTACGCGAAGGATGTGTCGCACACGGGGCGGGAGAACGACTGCGCGCGCCCCGGTCCGTACGTGGCGACTGCGGCGCGTCCGAGGGCGCGGGCGATCGACACGCAGTGCCGCGCGAGCGAGGGGCGCTCCTCGACCTGCCGCTGAAGGTGCGTCAGGGCGATCCCCGGATCCTTCTCCTGAAGCTCCACGAGGAGCTGGTCGCGCAGAACGTCCTGGGGGGTACGGGACTTGGCCCGGACCGAGGCGGTGTCCGAGGAGGCCGTCAGGACCTGCGACTCGGTGGTGGTGGTCGCCCACGGAACACGGGCGACCGCGAGGGTCCCGGAGAGCACCAGGACGACGGGCAGTACGAATGCGAGAGTTCGGCCGATACGGCGGGCTGTGTGGGTCACGCAGGCGAGCGTAGCGGTCAGTGATGATTTGGCGACATTTAGTCACTCACTTGAGGGACGGTTCGATCGGTTTTTTCGAATCGGAGGTTGACGGGCTCCATCCGAAATGGCCCCTATGGAGCGGTATTTGCGACAGGGCGACAGAATACGCGGACGGCCCCGCACCGGAGTACGGGGCCGTGCGGACGAATTCGGGCGGGAGTCCGGCGCGGGCGCGCCGAACTCCTCCCTTCGTGGTACGGGATCGGGCGGGGTCAGTCGGTGAGGCGCTCGCCCGTGGAGGTCGAGAAGACGTGCGTCTCGCCGGCGCGCGGCACGACGTGCAGCTTGGCGCCCTTGTCCGGCACGGCACGGCCGTTGACGCGGACGACGACCTCCTTGGACTCGCCGCCGACCTCGGCGGTGCCGTACACGTAACCGTCGGCGCCCAGCTCCTCGACGACGTTGACGGTCACGGCGAGACCGGCCGGGGCGTCCTTCGAGAGCGCGCCCGCGGTGCCGCCCTCCTCGACGATGTCGAAGTGCTCGGGACGGACGCCGACCGTGACGGTCTTGTCGCCCTTCTCCGAAGCGGCGGAGAGCGCCTCGCGGGAGACCGGCACGACGCTGTTGCCGAACTTCACACCGCCGTCGGTGATCGGCACCTCGACCAGGTTCATGGCGGGGGAGCCGATGAAGCCGGCGACGAAGAGGTTGTTGGGCCGGTCGTACATGTTGCGCGGCGAGTCGACCTGCTGGAGCAGCCCGTCCTTGAGAACCGCCACCCGGTCACCCATGGTCATGGCCTCGACCTGGTCGTGGGTCACGTACACGGTGGTGATGCCGAGGCGCCGCTGGAGCGAGGCGATCTGCGTACGGGTGGAGACACGGAGCTTGGCGTCGAGGTTCGACAGCGGCTCGTCCATGAGGAACACCTGGGGCTCCCGCACGATGGCCCGCCCCATCGCGACACGCTGCCGCTGACCACCGGAGAGCGCCTTCGGCTTGCGGTCCAGGTACTCGCTGAGGTCGAGGATCTTCGCGGCCTCCTCGACCTTCTTGCGGATGTCCGCCTTGTTCACACCGGCGATCTTGAGCGCGAAGCCCATGTTGTCGGCGACGCTCATGTGCGGGTAGAGCGCGTAGTTCTGGAACACCATCGCGATGTCGCGGTCCTTCGGCGGCAGGTGCGTGACGTCACGCTCGCCGATCCGGATGGCGCCACCATTGACGTCCTCAAGACCCGCGAGCATGCGCAGGGAGGTCGACTTGCCGCAACCGGAGGGACCGACGAGGACGAGGAACTCGCCATCCTCGATCTCGATCTCCAACTGGTCCACGGCGGGCTTCGTGGAGCCCGGGTAGACGCGGGTTGCCTTGTCGAACGAGACAGTAGCCATGGCGATGTGTCCCCTCACCGGCAGGAACGTGCCGGACGATCCGAGTAAAGGAATGGGTCCCCCGCCGAAGAGCGGCGGAAGATGGGTCTAGTCCACCTGGGTGAACTTCAGGTGACGCTACCCGGCCTTCGGCGATCTGTCAGCCCTCCTGCACGCAGCAAATTCCGGCGGACGGGTGATCGGCTCCGGTTACACTTCTCGGACGCGCCTCCTTAGCTCAGCTGGCCAGAGCAACGCACTTGTAATGCGTAGGTCGTCGGTTCGAATCCGACAGGGGGCTCCGCGAAACCCCAGGTCACATAGCCCGTGACCTGGGCTTTTTCCTTTGTGACGGTGGATCATGGAGGGTGGTTCGGCCTGCGGAGGATGACCTGCGTGAGCGATGCGTGAGCGGAGGGCCGGCGAGTCCTACGCCGCGTGCTTCGTCCGCTTGGGCTTCTTCGGGTTCTTCTTGGCGCGCTGGGCCTTCTTCCGGGCCTTCTCCGCCTTTCGGGCGATCTTCTCTGCCTCGGCCTTGCGCTGGAGCGGGACCAGCTTGGCGGTGGCCTCCGCACCGAGCTGCCACATCCACGTTACGGAGAGCTCTTCCGGCTCGAATGAAGCCGGAGCTCAAGCCCCTCATCAGCGGTCCGTCGATGCCTTCGGGCCCGGTGACACCCCCCCCGGATCATCAACAACAGGCGGGGGAAGTCATGCCGGACCCGAAGGCCGGAGGCCCCGTTGCGGAGCCACGAAAAAGGTGACGGAGGGGGCAGCAAGCCATGCCCTGAGTGCGAGGGAGAGAGCGCTCAACGATCGTGGCATACGAGCCCATCGGACTACTCGCAGAACCAAGTGAGTCGGCAAGCGCACAGGCAGCACCGCCTCCGAAGGAGCCGACCCGAGCCGAGCTGGAACGACGAGTCAAGGCCCTGGAGGAGAACGAACGCCTCCGTCAAGCCCCGCGGCTGAATGCGACCCTGGGCCGATCGGTTGCCTCCTCAGGGATCACGGAGATCTCTTGCCGCCTCCACGCGGGGTAGCGTTTCCATGAGGTCGACGGAGAGGACGCTCGCAACCATGCCGATGCCCGCCGGTACCCCCGAACCCACAGCCCCGCGCGGGCTCATCCTGGACTTCGCCGGAGTGCTGACCGCCGATCCCCGGCCGACCCACCGCCTGTGGGCCGAGTCCGAGGGCTTGCACGCGGAGGCGTGGCGGGCCACCCTCAACGACACCGCCGACGGGCGGCGCCTGTACGCGGCGCTGGAGCTCGGGCAGCTCGGGCAGGTCGAGTGGAATGCGCGGACGGCCGCTCTGCTCGGTACGGACGTCGATCCGGTGAACCTGATGGGCCGCGCGTGGTCCAAGGTGCCGGCGGCGGCTCGCATGGCGGCCCTCGCCCGCGCGGCGAAGGAGGCGGGCTACCGGCTCGCCCTCCTGTCGAACAGCTTCGGCCTGGACCCCTTCAACCCGTACGAGCACGTCGGCATCTGGGACCTCTTCGACGTGCACGTCATCTCCGAAGCGGTCGGCCTGGCGAAGCCGGACCCCGCGATCTACCAACTCACCCTGGACCGCCTTGGTCTTCCCGGAACGGTGTGCGTGTTCGTCGACGACCATCCGGTCAACCTTCCGCCCGCCGAGGCCCTGGGAATCACCACTGTCCTCGCGGTGGACGAGGACAAGGCGGTATCCGAGCTGGAGAGCCTGCTCGGGGTGACGGCGGCCGTTCCCGTACAGGGCTGATTTCGGCCGCCGCGTCGGATCCGGGTCGGACGCGGGGTGTCGGCCGCGCGTCAGGAGTCGGTACGGTCCACTCCTGGCGGACCGGAAGAGGATATGGCTGGCATGCAATGGTCGGAGTACACCACCGCCGAGAGGCTCAAAGCGCTCCGCAACGGCACGACGCAGGAGCAGTTGGCCGAAGCCGCCGAGGTGTCGGTCGGCGTCGTGCGGAAGCTGGAGCGCGGCGGCACCGCCTCCCTCCCCTCCCTGCTGGCCATCGCCTCCGCGCTCGGCACCGACATCGCCGTGCTCTTCGGGCAGCAGGAGCCCCGCCGTTCGATGGACCGCGACGAGCGGGCGGCCCTGCGCACGCTCTCGGCCGCGACCCACGACGCCGCCATCGGCTTCTCCTCCGACGCCGAACCTGGGACGGTCGACGAACTCCGAGCCGTCGTCCAGCACGCCGACGCGGCCTACTGGTCGGGGCGGTACACGGAGCTGGGCGCTCTGCTCGGCGCGCTGTTACCCGAGGCCCGCGCACGGTACGACGGTGCGGCCGCACACGAGAAGTCGGCGGCGGCCGGCGTACTGGCCGACACCTTCCAGACCGCCGGCATGGCCGCGAACGTATGGGGCTCGCGGGACCTCGCCTACGCGGCCCTCACCTACGGCCGCCAGATCGCCGTACAGGCGGGCGATGACCTGCGCGACGCGCATCTCGCGGCCACCACGTCCTGGGTCAACCTCCGTGACGGGCGGACGGCACTGGGCTTCTTGCTGGCCGCCGCCCAGGCCGAGCGGATCGAGCCGAAGATGTCGGAGCACGATCCCGACCGTCTCTCCGTGTACGGGCAGCTCGTCACGAACGCAGCCGTGGCAGCCTCGCGCGGCGGGTCCTCGCCGGAGACAGCCCGGGAGTACCTGTCGCAGGCGCATGCCGTCGGCGCTCGTCTCGGTGGCGAACACGCTCGCGGAGAGCACGCCCAGCCCTACGGGCCGCTCTACGCCGCCACTCAGGCCATGAGTATCGCGGTCGCTCTCGGCGATACTCCGGGAGCCCTGCGGCTGATGGACACGGTCAGGCTCGACGACACCGTCCCTCTGGCCACGCGAGCCCGCTACGGCCTGGACATCGCCTTGACCCATGTGGAGTGCCGGCGCTGGGAACGGGCCGCAGACACCCTCGAAGCCGTCTGCGCGATGGCCCCCGGCTGGGTTCAGCACCAGATGCTGCCTGGAGTGATCATCTCCCGCCTGGCCGGGCTGCCGGTCAGCCGGTTGCGCGGTCTGGCTCACGCGGCGAAGGTGCCGCTGGGCGTCCGCTGACCGCCGAGCTGTACGCCGGAAAGCGCTGACTGCCACGCCCCGTAGCAGCGGCGACGGCAGCGGCTGAAACGGCTGCCACGCTCCGTAGCACAGGCCCTCGACGCCGACCGCGTGTGCCGCCACGTGGCATGGCAGCGTGCCGCCCACGCGTCTCTCCCGCAGCCACGAGGCGTGCCTGTCACGCGCCGACCGCCGCCGCCACGCTGGGGGACATGCCGAACACCCCGCTTCGCGGCCTCGGGCAAGCCCCGGTCGCCGTCTACTCCTGTGCCGCCAGCCTGCCCCTCGCGAGCGACGCCGAGCGTCGAGCGCGCGACTACGCCGATGCTCGGCACTGGCTCGTGGCCGGTGTCTGGACCGACGACGACCCGTCCGTACTCCTCGGTGACCGACCGGGCTGGTCGGCCGTGACGGGAGCGCTGTCATCCGGCCTGATCCGCGGGATCGTCGTCGCCGCCGCTTCCCACGTCTCGCTGGACTTGGCGCACTTCGCCGCCCTCGGTGTCTTGGTCCGCGACCGCGGAGGCTTCCTCGCGGAGGCGACGGCCGAGTCACCGCGCCGCACGCCCGGTCAGCATGAGCGTCGTCGGGCGCTCTTCGAGGCCGCAGCCGGATGGATCCCGTACGGCCGCGTCGTCCCTGCGACGCCGTGGTGACCGGCCAACGCGCCGAGGTCGGCGACGTCGTCGAGGACGCCCAGGGCCAGCGGGCGATCGTCACCGACATCCGCCGGAACGAGACCTGGGTCCTGAGACCGCGATGGGGACCGACGACAGTGCAGTGGGAGACCACCGAACCCGACTCTCTCCGGGTCGTCCAATCCCGCGCCGCTCGCTTCAGCAGCGGACAGGACGCCTGGTGAGAGGCCACCGAACCGACGTCGCAGGACCCGTCGCACGGGACGGACGGATGCGCCCGGTCGACCGATTCGGCCACCAGCCCCCTGTCATCGCCCGCAGCTCCGCTCCCGCTCGAAAGGAGGCCCACTCATGTACGCGTTCGGCCTGTGCATCGACCGGAACTACCTCACCCCCGGCCTCGTGACGGTCGCCGCGCTGGCGGACAGCCTCACCCCCAGCGCCCGCCGGGGTACCGCCCTGCGCGTCCTCACCCTCGACCTCGCACCCGCGCACGTCGTCCTGCTCGCCCACCTCGCCAAGCGCGCCGGCTTCGGGTCCTTCGACGCCGCCCGTCGCTCGCCCCTGCGCACTTCGCGGATGGCCGACACCGCGTACATCTCGCTCACGACCTACCTGCGGTTCGAGTTCACGCCCGCCTTCGTCCGCCGCCCGTACCTGATCTACGTGGACGCCGACACGCTCGTACGGGGAGATCTGACCGCTCCCCTCCACGGCCTGCACCAGGGGGAGATCGGCGCGGTGCGCGACGAGTTCAACCCGGCCGTAGGAGCATCCCCCGCCCTGCCCGGAGCCGCCGAGCGCTGGCCCCACCTCAAGGCCGGCCCTACTACAACGCCGGTCTCCTGTGGGCCCGTACCTCAGAATTGGCCGTCCTCCGCGCCGGAGTCCGACGCGCCCTGTCCGAGTACCGCGAGCACATCCTGCACAACGACCAGGACGCCCTGAACCTCTGGCTCCTGCACCACGGGCGCGTCCGCGAAGCGGACCCGAAGTACAACCGGTTCGAGGTCGGCCGGTTCCTCGAACGAGGCGACTGGGTCCGCCGTGTCGTCACCCGCCCTCTTTGCCCGGATCCGGACGCCGCAGTCGTCCATTTCGTCGGCCCCGAGAAGCCCTGGCAGCCGGAGTGCCCAGCGACGGACGACGTCCGCGAGTACCGGGCGCTCCTGGGCCGCACGATGCGGCACGTCCGCGCTCTCGGCGCGGCCCACCCCGAGCCGACGGGAATGCGATGACCAGGCCGCCGACTATGGTCTCCCACGCCTGCGCCACTCTCCTTGGTGTGCCCGCCGACTCGGCGGAGCGGCTGAAGGCCGACTCGCGCAGCGCTGTGTACCGGACCGCACTGCGCGACGGCCGCCCGGTGGTCGTGAAGCTCTACGCGTCCACGGCCATGCGCAACGCCTTCACCGAGGCGACGGTGATCAGGGCTGCCGCAGCAGTCGTACCCGTTCCCGGGGTACTCGGCCGCGGCACCGTCTCCGACGAGGGGGCGACGGCCCTCGTCAGGGGATCCAACTGTCGCCACTTGGCGGATCTCGGGTAAAGCGTCCTTCTGGGTAGGCGTGCCGGATGGCATGTTGTAGCAGTTGTTGCATGGCGGAGCCCCGATCCGGGGTGACAGTGGGCCTTCTTCAGGAAAGGGTGCTCAGCCAGTCCGGCTGAGCACGGTGGAGTGCGTTCACGCCCTTGGTCATACGGTGTCTCCCCAGGGCGATGTGGACCGGGCTGGCCATCTAGCCGAATGCCGCATCGGTGAGGTCCGGTCCCCGCCCGCCGATGATGTCGGGAGTCTTGAGCCCGTGCCCCTCCGCTCGACCGTAGTACGTCGGCTCGCCGGGCTCCGCCTCGACTCCGAGCACGTGGATGAGCTCTTGCAGGGCTGACGCGAGCCGTGGCGCGTTGGCAGCATGGATGGCCGGATGGGGCTCGCCCCGGAAATCACACAGACCCCATATGTCATGGTGGACGGACAGTTCGGCCGAAGGGCCGATCTCGTCGGGTGACACCATGAGTTCGACCAGGCGGTACTCTCTCTGGCGCGTTCCGCTCGCGTCGAACCACGCGCCGGATCCCCGCACAAGGATTCCGCCCATCTCCGCCTGCGGATGGCCGATCGGCCGGCAGGCGCGGAGTTCATCGGGCAATGTTGGATCGTCGAGCGAACGCCTGACAAGGTTCAGGCGGCTATGGATACCGAGGCCGCCCTTTCCGGCCTGGAACCAGTTCCAATCAAGCGCGTCCGGCTCCAGCAGAGCGTGCTTCTGGAGCACCGCACTCATGCGCCCAGCGGTGCTGAGCGCGGACTCCAGACCAGGCTCTACCACGTCGTCCAGGTCCCAGAACCACGAGCCGCACTCTCTCGGCGCGCGCATCAGCATCCCCATCGAACTTCCTTGCCTAAGCGGCCCGTAGGAACACGACCGTGCGAGTGCCCGCGACGGGCGTGACTCAGCCCGCACCGCCTGCGTTCCCTGCGGACCTACGCTGCCGGCCATGAGCGAGATCAAGTACAGCCATGTGTGGGGGCCGGTGAACCGCCCCGAGGCTTACCTTCGGAAGGACCGGGGGCGTTACGGCGGAGCGACAGCCGAAGGAGCTCGGGGAGCCGGCTGCTTGCTGCCCACCTGGCCGCCACGGCGAGCGGAGCTGGTGCGACCGGTCCGTGCAGGTTTGTGGTTGTCCCGACGATCACAAGAGGGCGGAGTGCACACGCGTCGCCAGGACCCAGAACTCCCAGGCCTCGCGGGGTGCGGTGTTATGCGTCGAACTCGCCACGCCAGGCGAAGTCGAGGAGCGCCTCGGGGAGGTAGTCGGACTCGATGTCGAGCGGGAGGTTGTTGGCCTTGGCCAGGCAGGCTATTGCCAGCGGAGCGAGGGCCACGATCCCGTGGATGTGGAGGGCGCGGTCCTCGTTCGCGGTCCAGTACTCCTTGTGCCAGCGGACGGCGTCGGCCAGGGCCTCGTTGAAGCCGGCCACGTCGTTGCGCAGGTAGCGGTAGAGCAGCATGATCGGTGGGTAATGGAGTTTGGTCATGGTCTCCGCGTCGAGGACGCGGGCCTGCTCGGGGGCGCTCAGGTCGACGGCGCGCACCAGGTGGGTGCGCAGGTCGTCGCGGTGGAGCCAGAAGCTCTGGAGGGTCTCCACCCAGGCGTAGGTGTACTCGTCCAGCGTGCCGCCGAAGTCGCGCAGCAGGGACACCGGGATCCGCGCCAGCATGTCGAGGCGGGCTGCTTCACGGCAGATGATCGCGAGGTAGAAGGCGTCGAGCCAGGTGCTCGCGTTGAGGTAGGTCTGCGGCCCGGTGGTGGCGAGGTGGCGCTCCTCCTCGCGGATCTTGCAGGTGACCGTTTCCCCTTCGGGAGCGACGGCGGCGAAGACAGCCGAATGCGTCTGCATGGACAGCAGCCAGGACTCCCAGGTCTCCAGCATCACGGAGCCGGGGTCCCCGACAGAGCGGACCAGAGCGACGTTCAGCGACTCCATGACCGCGCCCGACCTGGAACGGTGGGAAGTCTCGATCCCCTCCAGCGCATCGGACAGCGACTCCTCCATGACGGGAACCACCGCCGCCATCGCGTCCTTCGGATAATCCTGGCGCAGCACGATCACGGACACTGTCTCCTTTGTCAGATCTTGTAGAATTCACCGATACTGTGCACCCCAGCTCGATCGAATTCCATTATCGCCACCAAGGTGGCGTGCTGTCCGCTTGTTATTCGCGATGCCAGTCGCGAATAACATTTCCCTGCTCGTCCCAGGTCGTCTCGTCCCGCAGGCTGTAGATGTCGTCGTCGAAGAATTGCCGCGACTTCAGGACTCCATTGGCATGCCATTCCCTGAACTCGCCCCTGGGCATGCCCTTTCGCACCGTTCCCAGCGACTTCCGGGAACCATCCGGGTGCCACCCCTGTGACAAGCCGTCTCGAACACCTTCGGTGTAGACGTCAAGATAGACCATCTGCTCGTCTCTGTACTCGACAACCTCACCGGTGAACAGTTCGCCCTGGTACAGCATCCGCTGCCCCATATCTGTATCAACATCTGGATCATCGATGTCGATGCGATGTACTGAGTCCATCAGGGATCCCACGCGGTCGCCTTATGTGGGGAATTCGCCGCACCAGTTGCCGGTGAGGAGGGCGGCGGGCAGGTATTCGGACTCGACCTCGATCGGGATGCCCTCGTTCCGGGCGAAGCAGGCCATGGCGAGCGGAGCGAGGGCGACGAGACCCGAGACCCGGGCCGCCCGGCCCTCGTCGGTCCAGTACTCCTTGTGCCACTCCAGGGCTGCGGCGAGAGCACGATCGAAACCGGCGTGGTCCCCGCGAATGACGCGGTGGAACATCTCCATCGGCGGATACATCAGCTTGCTCGCGGCTTCCGGATGAGTGGTGACTGCCGGGTCCGTGCCGTCGATCGCGGCCACCAGCTTCGCACTGAGGCCGTCACCACCGAACCAGTAGGTTTGCAGCGCGTCGATCCAGGCGTACTCGAACGGGTCGAAGTGCGCGTCGTTGTCCCTGAGCAGCGACAGCGGCACTCGGCACAGGGCCGTGATCCTGTCCCGCTCCCGGCACACCACGGCCAGGTAGAACGCCGTCAGCCAGGTGCCCGGTGTCACGTACTGCTGCGGGCCGGTGGCCTGGAGCGTACGGTCTTCGTGCGCTATCCGGCACCGCACCTGTTCCTCCGGCGTGGTCGCGGCGGCGAAGACGGCCGAACCGACCTGCATGGCGTTCACCCAGGCGTCCCACGTGGGAAAGATCGCCCCCCGCGGATCCGTCAGGCAGTGCACCTTGGCCACCAGGAGCGTGGTGTCCAAGGCTTCGCCCAGACCGGTCGAGTCCGCCTCCAGACCACCGATCCACCCTTCCGCGCTCTCCTTGAGCGCGGTGAGCGCTACTTCCGCGTTCTCCGTGGGGAATGGGTGGCGTGGGATGACCGAAACCAAGGCGTTTCTCCTTAGAAGAGCTCGCAGTATTTGAGTACAGCTCCAGCATACTCACCGGTGTTTTCGGAGGCCTGGACGAGGACGTAACGCAGCGTCTTGTTCTTGATGGCGTCCTCGATCTCCTTGATGTACTTGGCCTCGCCCGGTGATTCGGCGATGCGATCCTTCATGTCGGCCACGATGGTGCGGACGTAATCGAGGCTTCCCTGCTTCACCATGTAGGTACCGCCGCTGGGATGATTATTGCTTTGGCGCCATTCCAAGGTTCCCTTGGGGCTCTTGGCCTCGACGATGATGAGGTTGCCGTCCTTGTCACGCCAGAGCTGGTCGAACCTCTTCGAACCGTTCGCTGTCTCCGGCAGGTCGGTCAGCTCGTAAGCTCCTTCGAACTCCACCTGCCGGAGTATGTGTCGACGGGCGGCTTCCTCGCCGAGGGCCTCACCGAGCTTGCTGTTGTTCGCAGCGCCCTCACTGATCGCGTTGAAGTTCTCCTGCGCGTGGGCCAACATTTCGGCGTTGTCGAAGCTCGGGTTCTGCTCGAAGGCCTTCTCCCACTTGGTCAGCTCCATGCCGGCCATGCGCCTGGCCGCGACCCCGTCCAGGTGCGTGAGGTCCTCGGGCGCGACGGTGGACCGGCCCCTTTCCAAGGTGTCGAGGTGGAACCCGCCCGGGTGCGCGTACGGAATGGAGGACGCGGCCATCCAGCCGCCGCCCGGCTTCTCGACCAGTATGGGCAGGAGCTGGCCATCGACCAGTGCCTCCGCGCTGTTCCGTTTGCCGAGCCCCCACTTGTCGTAGTGCTCGGCACGCCAGATGGGGTCCTCGTTCGCCAGCCGGACGTGTTCACGGGTGATCGCCGTGCTTTCTGCGGGCGTTCGATCATTGGCTGGAACCTCACGGGCAGCCTCGTACTCCGCTTGGTGGGCTGCGCGGGTCGCCTCGTCAAGGGGTGCCGAGGGCGAAGGGCCGTCGGGGACGGCACCGCCCGTACCACCGGGACCGTCCGGGTGACCACCGCCTGTGCCGGGGCCGTCCGGGTGGAAGCCGCCTGCGGACGGGCCGTCAGGTCGGCCGACCGGGGACAGATCGTCGGGGCGGGAGTTGCCCCGGGGGGTGTTGTCCAGGTCGTTGCGCGGCGCCCCGTCCGGTGCGTGGCCGCCCGGGGTGTGGTCGCCCGCGCGCCCCGAGGGGGTGGTGTCGAAGCCGCCCCCGTGGGCGCCGTTGTCCACCGCGCCTACCGGGTCGGAGATGTCGCTGCCGACGCGGATGACGTCGTCGGCGCCTCGGCCGCCGACTCCCGCCAGGACCGGGGCCTCCTGGCGGGCAGGGGTCTCCGTTCTGGGGGTGTTCGCGTTCTCGTCGAGCTTCGGGGACGGTTCCGGCCTGGCCTCGTCGGCCTTCTGGTAGAGGCTGCCGTCCTCCTTGTAGAGGTTGCCCGCCTCGTCGGCGTACTTCGCGGGGCCGTCGAAGGGCAGCTTGACCGTGCCCGGGGGCAGGGAGGCGGTGCCCTCGGGGAGCCTGATGGTGTCGTCGTAGACCTTGACGGCCCCCGCGGGGATCGGGGTGTCCTTGGGCAGCCGAATCGTTCCGTCAGGCAGTTCCATGGCGCCCTCGGGCAGGCTGAACGCACCCTCGTCGATCCTGGGAATCTCGAACTTTCCCATGCCCTTCAGACCGGCCATCACATCACCGATCTTCGAGATACCGGCCCCGGCACCCTTGAACACGTATGTCATCGGATCGATCGCGCGACCCGTCTTGCCCGCAAGGGAAATCGCCTTCGCCGCGAGCCCGGCCTTGCCCGCGCCCGCCGCCGCACCACCGGCGCCGCCGGTGAACACCGTCGTCAACACGTTGAACGTGACCGCACCCGCCGCGCGGGAAGGGTTCGAACCCCACTGATCCCACGCGACAAGCGCCTTGCCGGTCTCCTTCATCGCCGTTCGCGAATCACGGATCCATGGCGGCAGATCCTTGTCGTCCGCCATCCAGAACGCCACCGCCGCGGGCGACGCGGTGATCACCAGACCCGTCGCGAGCTTCCCCAGCCCCGTCCACGCCTGCCCCGCCGCGTCCCAGCCGTCGAAGCCGACCAGCGTCCCCAGGCCCTTGACCGTGCCCCACACGCCGTCGACGATCAGGCCCTTGCCGAAGTCCCAGGCGTGCTCCCACACCTGCCACGCCGGAACCGACTCCTCCACCGCGTCGCCCCACGGCAGGGACTTCGCCTGCTTGAGCGCCTCGGCGTCGTAGCCGTACATGTTCTTGGCGTTGGAGCCGTCGTTCACCTTCAGCGGGGTACCGCACACCAGTGCCACGATCTTGTCGTGCGCGCTGCGCTCGGACGCCTGGAACTGCGCCCACACCTCGGCGATCTTGTTACGGCGCTCAAGGTTCTCGTCGATGAGATCGCCGTCCTCGATCCAGTCCTCGTCACGCGAGACCTTCGACCGGAACGACGCCGCCTCCGCCTTCAGCTCCTCCAGCTTCTTCACCAGAGGCCGGATCTCCTGCGAGTACGTGCCCAGGGCCCCCGCGATGGTGCACATGTCGCCACTGAACGACAGCGTGATGTCCGCGACCGGCTTGGTCACCGCGAACAACTGCTCCGCCTCGGGGGCCTGGTAATACGCCGACATCCCGCCGAACGTCGTATGGACCGACGAGCCGGCGTTCGCCAACGCGCCGCCGTCCGCCGAAAGCGCCGTCACCTTCTCGTCCAGTACCGACAACTGCCCCGTGAACACGGGGACTTCGGCGGGATCGACCGGTGCGTTGCTCACTTGGCGCCTCCCGGGGCGTCCTTCAGCAGGTCCAGGCGCACGCTCTTCGCCGCGTCCTGGGCCTCCTTGGCCGCGTCCAGGTCACCTTGGAGGTACTCGTTCGTCGCCTTGGCCGCGCCCAGGAGCGAGGCCTGGATGCGGTCCACCACGGACTTGAGGTCCGTCTGCCTCTTCTCCAGGTACTGGCTGAGCGCGGCGCCCACCGGGCCCGTGCTGCCCCGTTGCGACAACGGCACCTGCCCCGTCGGCACCGGCCCCTGCATGGTGGGTGAGGGCACCGTGGCCGCCGACCCCGGAATCGCCGTACCAGCCGCGTACGCGGCCTCCGACATGTCCGACATCAGCTTGTTCAATGCCTTTTCCAGATCACCCGCCCGCTCACCGGTGAGCTTGAGCTGGCTCTGCACACCCTGTGGCTTGATGTCCCACGACGTCATAGCTCCCCCGAAGCTCCGACAACCCACTCAGCCGATGTTGTCGACCGCGGCCCTGGCCCGCGCCAGCGTCTGCTGCGCCGTCGCGTCGTTCTTCTCCAGCGTCGTCTTGAGCAGCCGGATGATGTTCTTCACCTCTTGCGAGGCGTTCTTCCACCGCAGTTCCTTGGCGTGGTAGTCGTCCGCCACGCCGTCTGCCGCGAAGTCCGACATCGCCGCGCTCACCTGCGCCTCGCGCGCCGCGATCACCTGCTCCAACTGGCCGATGACCACTTGGATGTTGCTCTGTGCCTCGGTCGACGCACCCGCGTCGTAGGACCGACGGTCCGTGTCACCGGCCATCACACAACACACTCCCCGTGTGGTTGAAAGGTCTGAAGAGGGTCAGCGGCCGGAGAACCGGGCCGCGTCGAAGTTGCCCGCGCCCATCTGCGTGCGCGCGTTGTCGCCCTGCTCCTGGTCACCCGACCCGAAGGCCTGCTCCATGCCGGACTGGCCGCCCAGGATGGCCGCCAGTGAGGCGTTCAGTTCCTTCGTGATCCCGTCCGAGCGCAGCTTGAACGAGTCGAACGCGACCTTGCCCTGGCCGTTGAACTTGCCCTCCAGGGGCTGCGCCGCGTTGATCAACTGCTGGATCAGCGTGCCCAGGTCGGTACTTGAGGTCCGCGACCCCGACATCAGGCTCGTCAGAACCTGCGTCCCCATGTCGAACTTCATTCCACTCCCCCGTCTACTCGCCGATCGTAAGTATGTTCATTTTTATCAACTCATATGGCTGACACAGTCGGCAACCGAGTAGCTGTGACGAAGGCCTGACAAACCCGCAGACCGGTCACTCGCCCTTCAGGTGCCGCATCAACCGCTCGAAGTCGCTCCACCCCGAAAGGTCCGAAGGCTCCCCCGGGAACGGGTAGTACAGCGCCGGGCGGGCCTTCGGTCCCAGTGTGACCGGTGGCACTGACAGTGGCGTGCGCCGTGCGCGGTCGCCCGGCATCGCCCGGACCTCCTCGGAGCCCAGGACGAACGCCAACGGCACACCGGGGCCCTCGAAGCGGGCCGGCACCGCCAGGTCACGGCGGGCTTTGCGGAGCTGTACGAGCATGGAGCGCAGGGGGTGGCGGGTGGCGAGCGCCTCCGCGAGCCTCGGCAGCGCGTCCACCGGCGGCTCCTCGTGGGCCCCGTAGCCGAACGCGAGCGTGACGTCCTCCTCCACACCCGCCTTCGTACGGGTCACCCGGACGCCGGCGATGCCCGGCCGCGCCGGGTTCCCGACCACCGCGAACCAGCTGGGCTCGGGCGACCGCCCGTGGGCGACATCGGTCAACCGCGCCGGGGACCAGGGCAGGTTGGCGGGCTCGGCGGTCGCCCAGCCGGCCGGTGCCTCGCCGGTGAGCTCTCGCCAGACCGTCTCCAGGGCGCCGCCGAGGACCAGCCGGTCGTCGGCGGGGTGCACCGTCCGGAAGGAGACGGCCAGTTGGCGTTCGCCGGTGTCCGCGAACTCCCGGAACGAGTCCGCGACCGGGGTGCGCGGATCGTCCTCGGTCGCGTCCGGCCGCACGACCGTCGCGAACATGCCCTCCTGCCAGCGCAGCACGGCGCCCGAGCGGCCGTCGTAGTAGCCGTCCCGTTCGTCCCGCACGACCCAGCGCGAGGGCCAGCCGGCCAGAGCGTCGCGCACGGCGGGGGTGAGGGTGCTGCCCGCCGGGCCGACGATCTGGAGTCCGCGCTCCGAGGCGGCGGCGGCCCGGAAGGCGTCCGAGAGCCAGGCCGTCATCGCGATCACGGGCCGGTCCATGATGACGACGGCGACGTGGTCGGTCAGGACGTCCACGGCGGGTTGCGCGGCGGCCGGCGCGGGGGCGATGCCCACGCCCTCGGACGGGACCACGGCCACGGAGAGCGCGGCCTCCGGCGGCCAGGCCGTGCCACCGGCCAGCGCGGCGACCCGGGCCGCGAAGGTGCCCGCCAGATGCTCGGCCTCCGGGACGCCGGTGGTGGCGCGGGCCTCGGTCCACCAGAACGGCACCGGTGGCTCCACGGCGCCGAACAGCCGCGCGGCCTCGCCGGGGACCTGCACGAGCATCGGCGCCTCGACGGCCACCAGCGGCCGGCCCCGTGCGTCGCAGAGCTGTACGACGGCGCCGTCGCCAGTGGTGTCCACCAGCTTGTCCGGGCCGCCGGAGAGCAGCCCCGCGAGCACGCTCCAGGCGTCGGGCATCCGCGGGGTCAGGGCTATGACGTCCTTGGTCATGAGGTCGTACGGTCCTTAGTGGTGCGGCGGTTTCGTCACTCGGGCGTGTACACGGTCTGGATCAGGCGCCGGCTCTGCCCCCGTCGGACGAGCACACCGCGTCCGGCGGGCTGCTGCGAGGCGTACACACCGGGGAAGAGCTGGCCCTCGCTGCGGTCGCCCGCCATCACCACCGCCGAGGCCCCCGATTCGCGCAGCCCCTGCACCAGCGGCTCGTACATGCCGCGCGAGGCGCCGGCGACGCGGCGGGTCAGCACGAAGTGCAGGCCGATGTCGACCGCCGACGGGACGTACGGCAGGAAGGGAGCGAGCGGCGACTGCCCGGCGGTGGTGAGCACGTCGTAGTCGTCCACGAGGACCACGATCCGGGGACCGCCGCCCCAGCTACCGGGTTCCAGGTCGTCGAGGGGGGCCTTGTCGTCGGGCATCCGCCGTTCCAGCTCGGTGGCGATGCCGACGGCCAGCCCCGTGCACATCTTGGCGTTGTACGCGTAGCCCCCGTTGAACTCCTCGGGGATCGCTCCGCGCAGGGCGCGGCGCGGGTCCATGACGGCGAAGACCAGCTCCTCCTCGCCGTACCGCTCGATGAGTCCGGCCGCGATGGTCTTCAGCAGGTTCGTCTTGCCGCATTCGCTGTCGCCCATGACCAGCAGGTGCTGGTCGTGCGCGAAGAGGTCAAGCAGTACGGGCGCCAGCGCCGTCTGGTCGAGGCCGATGGGCACCCGGCGGGGCTCCGCGGCGGGTCCCGGCAGCAGGTGCGGTTCCAGGACGTGCGGCAGTACCCGTACCGGCTGGGCGGCCTCTCCGCTCCAGGTGGCGCGCACCTGGCGGGCCGTGCGTTCCAGTACGGCGCCCAGGTCCGCCTGGTCGGCGAGGCCGTCCGTGCGGGGCAGCGCGACCTGTGCGAACAGTTTGCCGTCGGTGAGGACCCGGCCGGGCTCGTCGGGCGAGAGGGTCTCGGCGAGCTTGCGCTCGATGCTGGACTCGCTGGGGTCGTTGAGGCGCAGCTCCACCCGGGTGCCGAAGTTCGACTGGGTGGCGATGCGGACGTCGTTCCAGCGGAGCATGCCCGCGACGACGTGGATGCCGTAGCCGCCGCCGCGCTTGAGGATGTCCACGACGGCGTCGTCGAGTTCCTCGAAGTCGTCGCGCAGTGCGCCGAAGCCGTCGATGACGAGGACGATCTCGGCGGAGGCCAGCTGCGGCAGCCGGCCCGCCGCGTGCAGGGTGCGCAACTGCTCGACGGAGTCGATGCCGTGGTCGCGGAAGAGGTCCTCGCGGGCGGCGAGCATGTTCCGTACCTCTTCGACGGTACGGGCCGCGCGCTCGCGGTCGGCGCGGCCGGCGACGCCGCCGACGTGCGGCAGACCCGACAGGGCCTGGAGGCCGCCGCCGACCAGGTCGAGGCCGTAGACGCCGACCTCGCGCGGGGTATGGGTCAGTGCGAGCGAGAGGACGAGGGAGCGCAGCAGGGTGGTCTTGCCGGACTGCGGCCCGCCGATGACGGCCGCGTGGCCGCCCGCGACGGTCAGGTCGAGGTACCACTCGCCCTGCCACTGCCTCGTCGGGTCGTCGAGCAGGCCCAGCGGCACGACGAGCCGGCCGCGCCGCTTGGCGAGTTGCATCCCGCGCGGGCCGGCGTCCAGCGGGCCGGCGACCGTGTCCAGCGCGATCGCGGTGGACAGCGGCGGCAGCCAGATCCGGCGCACGGGTGCGGCGGCGTGCTCCAGTTGGCCGACGATGACGCCCATCTCGGTGGGGCCGGTCTCGCGGCGCCGGGCGGAGGGTTCCTGCGGCCCCTGGTTCTCCGGCTCGGCGAGGGTGTTGAACGCCTCGTACTCCAGGGCGAGGGGGCCGGTGTCCTCCTCCTCGGTCTGTCGGACGGGCCCCCGGTAGCCGCCGGACACATAGCTCGCCTTGAAGCGCTCGTAGTGGCTGGTGTCCACCTTGAGGTAGCCGAAGCCGGGCAGCGGGGGGAGGTGGAAGGCGTCGGTGGTGTCCAGGACCGTGCGGGACTCGTCGGCGGAGAAGGTGCGCAGGCCCAACCGGTAGGAGAGGTAGGTGTCCAGGCCCTTGAGCTTGCCGCCCTCGATGCGCTGGCTGGACAGCAGCAGGTGTACGCCGATGGAGCGGCCGATCCGGCCGATGGACAGGAAGAGGTCGATGAAATCGGGCTTGGCCGTGAGCAGTTCGCCGAACTCGTCGATGACGACGAACAGGTGCGGCAGCGGTTCCAGGTCGGGCCGCCGGTCGGCGCGCAGCGCGGCGTAGTCGCCGATGTCGGCGACGTTGCCCGCGCCCTTGAGGACCTGTTGGCGGCGCTTGACCTCGCCCGCGAGGGAGGCGTGGACGCGCTCGACGAGACCGGCCTGGTTCTCCAGGTTGGTGATGACACCGGCGACGTGCGGCAGGTCCGCGAACGGGGCGAAGGTCGCGCCGCCCTTGTAGTCGACGAGGACGAGCGCGAGGTCCTCCGGCGGGTGCGTGGCGACCAGGGCGAGCACGAGGGTGCGCAGCAGTTCGGACTTGCCGGAGCCGGTGGCGCCGACGCACAGCCCGTGCGGGCCCATACCCAGCTCGGAGGACTCCTTCAGGTCGAGCAGGACCGGCTCGCGGGAGTCGCTGACGCCGATGGGGACGCGCAGGAAGGCGCGCTCGCCGCGCGGTGCCCACAGCCGGTCGAGGTCGAGGCGGGCCACGTCGTCGATGCCGAGCAGGTCGGCGAAGTCGACGGGGCCCGACAGCGGGGCGTCGACCAGGGACTCGGCGGACAGCCGCAGCGGCGCGAGCATCCGGGCCAGGCCTTCGGCGAAGGGGATGCCGACCTCGTCCACGGTGCCGTGGGCGCTGATCGGCTCCTCCTGGCGCAGGTCCTCGATGAGAACCCGGTCTCCTTCGACGGTGATCCGTACGCCGACGTGGCCGGGCTCCTGGATCCGCTGGTCGAGCAGGTGCAGGACGGTGACGCCCATCTCGCGCAGGCCGACGGCGTCGTCCGGGCGCGGCAGCTCGACGGCGTCCTCGCCGTGTCCGTCGGCGACGACGAGCAGCCGGGAGGTCATCGACAGGGCGTCCTTGCCGGACAGGCCGCGACGGACTTCGGCGGCGTAGGAAGCGCGGCGGCGCAGTTCGGGGCCGAGCCGGCGGGCGAGCTGCGCCGCCGAGGGGGCGATCCGCCGGGCGGCGACGGGGCCGTCGAACTGCTCGGTGTCGAGCAGGTGCGGCATCCACTTGGCCCATTCCCAGTCGTCGAGCCGGTCGCCGGGCACGGCCAGGGCGATGGCGACGTCGTCGGGTGCGTGGGCGGCGGCGGTCTGCACCATCAGGGCGCGGGCGACGCGCAGGCAGTCCTCGCGGGGACCGATGACGGAGACGTTGCCGATGCGGTCGAGGGGGACGGTGAGCGGGAGTTCGGTGCCGTTGCGGAACCGGGTGGTCAGGGCCGTGGCCTCGTTGAGCATGAAGAGGTCGGGCGGAGTGAGGACGGTGGAGCCCTGGTCCGCGATCCGCAGGTCGCGTACGGGCATCTCGCCGGTCCCGATGCGCACGCGCAGGAAGTCGGCGTCGGCGCGGCGGCGCTCCCACAGCCGGGCCGGGTCGCGCACGATGTCGTAGAGGGCGTGGGGCTGCGGGTTGAGCACGTCGGCGTGCTCGCCCCGTTCACGTTCCTCGGCGGCGAGTTCCTCGCGGAGGTCCTCCAGGTAGGCGAGGTACGCCTCGCGCTGGGCGCGGCGGGTGCGTTGGGCCTTGCCGCGCTGGGAGAAGACGAGACCGACGGAACCGATGACGGTGACGACGAGGATGAGTGCGCCGAGCGCGGCGAACTGGCTGTTGCGGACGACCGTCATCATCACGACGGACGACATGACACCGGCCACGGGCAGCAGCGACATGGCGATGTTGCCCGCCTTGCCCTCGGGCAGGTTCGGAGGTGCCTCTATGACGCGTGCCTCGGGGGCGGCGGGCGGCCTGACCGTCCGGGCCGGGCGGTGGATCAGTCGGGTGCTCATCTTCGTCGTCCGTCGTCGTCCGTCAGTGGCGCTTCTGGGAAAGCTGGAACGCGTCCGCCGCGATGCGGGCGGCGGCCGTCCTGGTCGCCTGGGCGAGCAGGTCGGTGCGGATCGCGCCGCCGTCCGCGAGATGGCGGTCGTACGGCAGGACGTGGACGCTCGTCCCGGTGGACCGGAGCGTGCGTACCGCCTCTTCGGTGTCGATGCCCGAGTGCGGGGCCTGTTCGGTGAGGACCACGACGGTGCCGCCGATCACGTGCGGGGGCAGGCCCCGCATCCACTGGAGCACCGCGTGCGTGCTGGCGACGCCGTCGAGGGTCGCGGGGGTGGTCAGGACGCAGGCCTGGGAGGCGGTCAGCGCGACGCGGGCCACTTCCGCGGGGAGCGTCTCGCAGTCGACGACCGTGACGCCGAAGTAGCGGCGCAGGGCGACCATGACGCGCTCGTAGGAGCGGAAGTCCAGCATGGCGCCGATCTGGCCCTGGCTGCCGGGCAGCAGCCAGGCGTTGTCGCGGAGCTGGACGAGGTAGCCGGTGATGTCGAGCAGCGACATCTGCGGTTGGACGATGTCGGCGACGTCCCCGGTGGTCCAGCGCAGTGATTCGGCACCGAGACGGATGGGCAGCGAGCCGAGGGCGGGATCGGCCTCGACGAAGAGGACGGGGTCCTGGCGGTAGTGGGCGTACGTGGTGCCCAGCAGGGCCGCGACGGTGGACTTGCCCGCGCCGCCGCGGATGGAGGTGACGGCGATCTGGCGGCCGGTGGTCACCGGCTGTTGGAGCGATTCGGCGGTACGGGAGGCCTCGGCGACCTCGCGGGCCACCGATGAGGAAACGGTCCGCCAGATCGCGCGGGCGGCCCGGACCGGGAAGGGTTCGCCGTTGCGGGGCTTGCGGCTCGCTCCGGCGAGGCTCGGATCGACCGCGGGGCGGGAGCCGGGGGTACGGGGCGTGCGGGCGCCGGCGGGGCCGTGTGCCGGGGCGTCGTTCTCCGGCCGCCGGGCGGCAGGCGGGGCCTGGGGGGCGGGGTGCGGGGGCGTGTGTGGGGTCCCCGGGGCGACGGGCAGCGCGGGATCCGGCCCCGGGCCGGGGGACGCGGGCGCGGTGGCGCCCTGCCCGGCGGGCCCGGCCCCGCCCTGGGGGGCGGGCGGCGGGCCGCCGCCCCTCAGGTCCCGCAGGACGTCACCCTGCCAGTTGTCCGCGTTCGACATGTCTGCCCCCTGACCTCTTGTTCCGGCCTGCTGCCCCGCGTGGAGCGCCTGCGCGTGGACCTCAGAATTTGTCGAGCAACTGCCCGTAGATGCCGAACACTCCGATGGCCAGCGGGAACAACCCCACCACCCCGACGGACTCGACGAAGTCGGCCATGCGCCGCAGCCGTACCTGCACGTGGTCGGACGGCTGGATCGCGAGCCCGAGCAGCGGCAGCAGCGTGGCCACGCACAGCACGGCGAGGGCTCCCGCGCCGCCGCCGTGTCCGATCCACAGCATCACGAGGCGTACGAGGAGCAACCCCGCCGCGGCGATCAGCGCCACGACCTCCGCGACCAGCGGGAAGGCCCGCGCCCTCGACAGCAGCACCACGGCGACGAGCGACGGCAGCACCACGGTCCACACGCTCGGTTCGCCGGCCAGCGTGAGCAACCAGCCGGCCGCCGCGGCGGAGACGGCCGTCGCGATCGTGGCGAGGGCGAGGCCCCGGTGCGTGGCGGCGAGCGCGTTGCCCACCTGGTGCCGGCTCACGGAGGTACCGCCGGAGCGCCGGTCGTCGAGCGCTGTCAGCCCCGACGCCATCAGCGCGAGGCGGGGCAGCAGGCCGAGCAGGACGACGGAGAACACGGCCATGACCGCGCCGAGTCGGGCCGGGTCGTCCTGTACGGAGGCGACCGCCTCCCACACGGCGGTGATCGCGGCGATGGCGGCGGCGCCCATGAATCCGCCGCGACCGAGCGGGGAGAACCAGCCGAGCATGACGAGGGTCAGGACGAGCGCGGCCGCGACGGCGGCCAGTCGTGTGGTCCCCGCCCACTGGTGGGCGTCGGCGGCCGTCCATGCCGTGAGGATGCCGAGTCCTCCGGAGGCGAGCAGGAGAGCCGAGGCCAGGCCCCGGTTTCCGTTCCCGACGCGGGCGCCGAGGGCACCGGCGGCGAACAGGAGGACGGTGACGACGAGCAGGACGCCGGCCAGGACGTCGAGTGCGAAATCGCGGCGGGCGAGCAGTGCGGCGATCACCGCCAAGGCGACGGTCGCCACTCCCGCGCTGCCCCTGCGGGCGGCGGGGCGCCAGCGCCAGGCCTGGAGGTCGAGATCGTCGGCCACCAGGTCGACGACGTCGTGAACGACGGGGGCGGGCGGCGCGGAGTGGGTCCTGACCAGCCGCAGGACCGCGCCGTCGGCCACGCCGGCGCCGGCCAGCGTGCTGTCCTGCGGCAGCGCGGAGCCGTCCGGCGTCACCAACTGGCGTGTCATGGGCCGCGAGGCGGCACGGTCGTCGAGCAACTGCAGGATGTCCGGAAGCAGTTGCCCTATGGGGGTGTCCGAGGGGAGGACCATGTCGGCCCGGCGCCGCTCGCCGACCAGGGTCACCCGGGACAGGTGCCCTCGGGAAGGCGTTGCTGTGCTCACCACTTGCGCGAACCTATCATTGCGGCGTTGCGGCCCTTCAGGGTCAAGGTTTCTACGAATGGGTCGACTTGGGCGACTTCGCCGTCGGCGACGGCGACGGCTGCGCGTACGGTTGCACGAGCCCCTGTTGTCGCTGCCTCTGTTGCTGCTGTTCGGCCTTCTGCTTCGCCAGCGTGGCCTGGATGAAGGACCATCCGACACATCCCGCGCACAGGACGGCCGCGATGGCCATGCCCGCGAACACCTTCCCGAGCCGTTCGTCCGCGGTGCGTCGCGCCCGCCCCGCCCCGAAGAGCAGCGCGTCGCGCATCCTGCGACGGCGTACCGTCACCGACTCCAGTAGTTGACTGTCGTAGTCCCGTGCCATGTGTCGTCCGTCGCCTCCCCCACTGTTTTGCCTGTGCAACATAGAACATCCGTCGGGTCCGGGCACACCCCGGGAGCCCGCGCGTCGCGGTCCGGGGAACGACGGGGAGGGACGGGCCACCCGTTCGGTCAGCTCCACGCGGGCCTGGTCGATCTTCCGGCGGATGTTCTTCTGCTGGGTGACCGCGGCCGGCGGGCTGGTTGTGCCCAGCGGGTGCGGCAACACGGAAAGCCCAGGTCGGAGATGGTCCGACCTGGGCTTTCCGTGTGCTGCGAGGGCTGGCGTCCGGCCGCCGGGATCACAGGAGGCGCTTGCGGCCCCAGGTGAGGACGAAGGCGACGACGGCGGCCGCGATCGTGAGCATGATGCCCGCTCCGAGCCACTGCATCGTCTGCATCTGGGAGATGGGGAGGTAGTCGATGGACCAGCCGATGACGTGCTGGGACTCCAGGCAGGCGGTGTGCGCCTTCTCGTTGTCGATCTGGTCGAGACAGGCGGTCCAGTCCAGGCGCTCTCCGGAGCTGGTGAGGAAGTAGGTGCCCTGTCCCTGCTGCACCGCCTGGGAGGGCAGCTCCGGGAGCCGGGCGTCGGGGCCCACGCCCTGATCGGTGTTGACCGACTGGATGTTCCCCAGGTTCAGTCGGAACCGGTCCCAGACGACCCCGATCGCCACGACGGCGCCGAGGGTGACCACCATCGACACCAGGGTGCGGCGCAGGAGCGTGCCGACCGCCACGCCCACGGCGAACGTGAGCAGGGCGTACGCCACCGGCATGACCCCAGTGACGTCGAAGAGCGCACCGCTGGTCCACTCAAGGGTGTCGGTGCGCCCCTGGGCCGGGCTCCACCACCAGTCGAACACGGCGCCGAGCGTGGCCGTGGACAGGGCGATCAGGGCGGCGGTCATGGCGAGCTTCGTGGTGAGCCACCGCAGCCGGCTGACGGACTGTGAGGTCACCAGCTTGGCCGTACCGGACTCCAGGTCGCCCGCGATGAGCGGGGCACCGAGGAAGACCCCCGCCAGGACCGGGATGTAGCCGAGGTAGCCGCCGAAGCTGAACAGCCGGCCGGTGTACTCCTCGAAGTCGGAGGGCGGACCGCCGGACTTCCCGGCCGAGGCGTCGTACGCGTCCAGGTGGTCCACCATCTGCCCGCGCAGGAAGACCATGGCGAGCGCGGCGAGGACGGTGAGGCCGATGAGGGTCCAGAACGCGGCGCGGTGCTGGCGCCAGACGAGCCAGGCCGGACCGCGCAGCCGGGGGGCGCCCTGACGGGGGGCCCGGCTGTTCCGGGAGCGCCCGGCGGGCGCCGAGTGGGCCGGGTCACGAGTGAGCGTGGTCATGCGGTCACAGCCTTCGTACGGTCGTGGGCGATGATGTCGTGGATGTCGCCGACCCGGGCGCTGGGGGCGATGAGCGCGGGCGCGTCGGGCGAGCGCAGATAGGCGAGCAGCAGCTCCTCCAGGGTGGGCGGCTCGGCCTGGCCGCCGTACTGGATCGGTGCGGCGAGACGCACCAGGAGGCCCGGCCGGCCGTCGCCGCTGCGGGAGTCGATGAGCCGGTGCGGGGCGACGGCGGGGTACGAGCCGTCCGCGGAGGCGGTGAACAGGGCGTGTGCGGCGCGCAGTTCGGTCACCTCGCCCGCGAGGCGCAGACCGCCGTCCGCGATGACCAGGAGGAAGTCGCAGATGAACTCCAGCTCGGAGAGCATGTGCGAGGACACCAGCACCGTCGTGCCGTGTTCGGCGGCCTCCGCCCGCAGGGTCGCCATCAGTTCGCGACGGACCAGCGGGTCCAGGTCGGACATCGGCTCGTCGAGGATGAGCAGTTCGGGGCGCTTCCCGAAGGCCAGCGCGAAGGCGACGCGGGTGCGCTGACCGCCGGACAGCGTTCCGATCCTCGCCCCCATCGGCACCTGGCCCGCGTGGACGATGCCCTCGGCGACCGCCTGGTCCCAGCGCGGGTTGAGTTCCCGGCCCAGCCGCAGGGTCTCGGCCACGGTGAACCGCCGGAACAGCGGCTTCTCCTGGGTCAGGAACGCGGTGCGCAGGACGGACTCCGTCGATCCCGGTGCCGCGCCGAACACCCGCAGGTCGCCGGTTGTCGGCCGGATCATGTGAGTGGCCAGACCCAGCAGGGTGCTCTTGCCGGCGCCGTTGGGGCCGACCAGCCCGCAGACCCGCCCGGCCGGGAGCCGGAAGGACACGTCCCGCAGGGCCCAGCCGCGCCGGTACTTCTTGCCGAGCCCCTGGGCCTCGATCGCGGACCCGCCGGCGCCGGCGGTGCGTGCGAACTCCGTTCCGCTTCCGTGGTGCGTCGCTGCGTGGTCCATGGGTGGCTCCTGTGCGTAAGGGGGGAAGGGAGAAGAAGGCGGCTGTGGGCCGGCGCGGGCGGCGTGTACGGCTGCCACGGTGGCCTGCCGCGCTGTGCCGGGCGGGGCGTCGCCGCGGGGGAGGGCGGTCGGACCGGTCACGTCCACCCCGTGGACCAGGACCACGCGCGGTGCCCCGCGCCCCGGCGGTTTCGCTCGGCGCGCCGCGCTCGTGAGACGGTGAGCGGGGCGGTGAACGGGGCGGTGCCGACGCGGGCTCCGGCGTCCGCGGAGTTCCCCGTCAGGGCGATGTCGGCCGTGATCATGACATGCTCCCTGGATGAGGAATGGCGACTGCCGCCCGATGGACACCACTCTTCTCCGCCGCGTTCCACGGCGGATCGGGCGAAAGACAGATCATCTGTGGCCGGCTCCGACTTTCGGCCGGTCGGAGGGAGGACGGTGAGAGCGATGGCGGAGGCGGCGGACGGAGCGGCCGCGCCCATGACCGCGGGAGGGAAGGGGCGCTCCCGGCTGCTGCCTGTCATGGCGTGGCTTGTGCTGGTCGCGTGCCTGGCCGTGCTCGGCGTGCTGGACGGGGTGGGCGGCTTCTACGCGGTCGAGGAACTCGGCCGCGCCAAGCTGATCGGCGCTGTGCTGGCCTGTGCTGCCGCCGTGCTCTCGCCCCGGCTCGGCAACCGCGCGCTGCCGGCCGTGGGCTGTGCGCTCGCGGTCCAGTCGCTGGGTGTCTCGGCCCTGCTGCGCGGAAGCAGTTCGTTCGGCAGGGAGGCGATGGGATTCGCCGAACCGGCGGCACTGGTGTGGCTCCTGCTGCTGGTCGCCCGGCGGGGGAAGCCGTCGTGGGCGTCGTTGGCCGTGTCGCTGCTCGGCATGGCGATCGTGCTGCGGCCGGTCGCGGCCGTGGCGCGGCAGTCCACCATCATCCTGGCGCTGCTCTTCGCCCTGGCGGCGGTCATGGCCCTGGGTATCGGTCTCGGGATGCGCCTGCTCCAGGTGGACCGGCGGCGGCAGGCGACGGCCCTGCGGTTGGAGCAGCGGACGGAGTTCGCCAGGGATCTGCACGACTTCGTCGCCCACCACGTGACCGGCATCGTGGTCCAGGCACAGGGCGCCCAGGCGATGGCCGAGAAGCGGCCCGACATGCTGCCCCCCGCGCTGCGACGGATCGAGCAGGCGGGCTCGGAGGCGCTGACGTCCATGCGGCACATGGTGGGGATGCTGCGCGACGCCGACGGAGAGGTGGCGCTGACTCCGCTGGCGGGCATCGGCGAAGTGCGTTCGCTGGTCGAGGAGTTCTCGTCCGTCGGCGGCGCCCGCGCCACGCTCGACCTGGAAGGGACCTTCGACGACCTGCCGGTGGAGGTGACGACCACGGTGCACCGTGTGGTGATGGAGGCCCTCACCAACGTACGCAAGCACGCGCACGGATGCACCGAGGTGCGGGTGCGCGTGGACCGCTCCGAGGACCGGGTCACCGTACGGGTCGGCGACGACGGACGGCAGCGCCATCTCTCCCACGGCGGCTTCGGGCTGAAGGGCCTGGCCGAGCGGGTGGGTCTGGTCGGCGGAACCGTCCAGGCGGGCCCGGTCACCGGCGGCGGCTGGGGCGTCGAGGCGGCGCTCCCGGTGTCCAAGGCGAAGGTGGCGGTGTCATGACGATCCGGATCCTGATCGCCGACGACCAGGCCATGGTCCGTGCCGGATTCGCGATGATCCTGGCGGCCGAGGACGACATCGAGGTCGTCGGGGAGGCCACGGACGGGGTGCACGCCCTGGAACTCGCCGAGCGCCACCGGCCCGATGTGGTGCTGATGGACATCCGCATGCCCCGCATGGACGGGCTGGAGGCGCTGCGCCGGCTGACCCGCCCCGGCACCGTGAATCCGCCGAAGGTCGTCGTGGTCACGACGTTCGACGACGACGAGTACGTCCAGCGTGCCCTGAGCGAGGGCGCCTCCGGGTTCCTGATCAAGGACTCAGGACCCGCCCTGCTGGTGGAGGCCATTCGCGCGGCCTACTCCGGTGAGGCGCTGGTGAGCCCGGCCATCACCGTACGGTTGCTGCGGCAGTTCCACGGCTCCGCGCCCGCGCCCCGCAAGCCGGACACCGCGCTCTCCGAACGGGAGAAGGACCTGGTGCGTCTGGTGGCGAGGGGGCTGACCAACGCGGAGATCGCCACCGAACTCTCCATCTCGGTGGGCACGGTGAAGACCCATCTCGGCAACGTGCAGATCAAACTGCCCGCCCGCAACCGGGTGGAGATCGCCGCCTGGGCCTGGGAGTCCGGCCTGGTCGGCGGGAGACGGTGAGCCGCGTGCGGGCGACGCGGGGGCCGGGGCGCCCGTAGGCACCCCGGCCTTCTGTCCGCTCCTCGGTCAGGACGCGGGGAGTTCGCCGCGGACCGTACGGGCGGCGGTGACCAGGTTCTCCAGGGAGGCCATGGTCTCGGGCCAGCCGCGGGTCTTCAGGCCGCAGTCCGGGTTGACCCACAGCCGGTCGGCGGGGATGGCCTTGAGGCCGGCCCGCAGCAGATCGGCGGCTTCCCGTGCGCTCGGTACGCGCGGGGAGTGGATGTCGTACACGCCGGGTCCGGCCTCGCGCGGGTAGCCGTGGGCGGCGAGTTCGTGGGCGACCTGCATATGGGAGCGGGCGGCCTCCAGGCTGATGACGTCGGCGTCGAGGTCGTCGATGGCCTGGACGATGTCGCCGAACTCGGCGTAGCACATGTGCGTGTGGATCTGGGTGTCCGGGAGCACGCCGCTGGTGGTGAGGCGGAAGGACTCGGTCGCCCAGTCCAGGTAGGCGGCGCGGCCGGCGGCGCGCAGGGGCAGGGTCTCGCGCAGGGCCGGTTCGTCGACCTGGATCACCGAGGCGCCGCCTGCCTCCAGATCGGCGACCTCGTCGCGCAGGGCGAGGGCGACCTGGCGGGCGGTGTCGCCGAGCGGCTGGTCGTCGCGGACGAAGGACCAGGCGAGCATGGTGACGGGGCCGGTGAGCATGCCCTTGACCGGGCGTGACGTGAGCGACTGGGCGTACGTCGTCCAGCGCACCGTCATGGGTCCGGGGCGGGAGATGTCCCCGGCCAGTACCGGCGGACGGACATAGCGGGTGCCGTAGGACTGCACCCAGCCGTGCCGCGTGACGAGATAGCCGGTGAGCTGCTCGGCGAAGTACTGCACCATGTCGTTGCGCTCGGGCTCACCGTGGACCAGGACATCGATCCCGGCCTTCTCCTGGAAGGCGATGACCTCCTGGATCTCGGCCTTGATGCGCTCCTCGTACCCGGCGGTGTCGATCCGGCCGGCCCGCAGGTCGGCGCGGGCGGTGCGCAGCTCGTCGGTCTGCGGGAACGAGCCGATGGTGGTCGTCGGCAGCAGCGGCAGTCCCAGGTGGGCGCGGTGCGCGGCGGCCCGCTCCGGGTACGGCTGGGCGCGGCGGCCGTCGGCGTCGGTGACGGCGGCGGTCCTGGCCCGTACGGCCGGGTCGTGGGTGAGGGGGGAATCCGTACGGGAGGCGAGGTCGGCCCGGTTGTCGGCCAGCTCGGCGGTGATGGCGCCGGTGCCCTGGGCCAGCCCCTTCGCCAGGGTGACGATCTCGGCGGTCTTCTGCCGGGCGAAGGCGAGCCAGCGCAGCACCCGCGGGTCGATGTCCCGTTCGGCCGCGGTGTCGAGCGGGACGTGCAGGAGGGAGCAGGAGGCGGCCACATCGACCCGGGCGGCCAGACCGAGGAGGGTGGCGAGGGTCGCGAGGGACTTCTCGTAGTCGTTGATCCAGATGTTGCGGCCGTTGACGACGCCCGCGACGAGCCGCTTGCCGGGGAGTCCGCCCGCGGCGGCGAGGTCGTCGAGGTTGGCCGCGGCGGCGTCGGTGAAGTCCAGCGCCAGCCCCTCGACGGGGGCCTTCGCCAGGACGGGCAGCGCGTCGCCGAGCCGGTCGAAGTACGAGGCCACCAGCAGCTGGGGCCGGTCGGTGCGGTTGCCGAGGTCGCGGTAGGCGCGGGCGGCGGCGTCCAGCTCGGCGCGCGTACGGTCCTGGACCAGCGCGGGCTCGTCGAGCTGTACCCACGCGGCGCCGGCCGCGCGCAGATCGGCGAGGACCTCCGCGTAGACGGGCAGCAGCCGGTCCAGCAGCGTCAGCGGCTCGAATCCGGCGGGCACGCCGGGGGCGGGCTTGGAGAGCAGGAGATAGGTGACGGGGCCGACCAGGACCGGGCGGGCGGTGTGCCCCAGCGTCAGTGCCTCGGTCAGCTCGGCGACCTGCCGGGTGGAGTCGGCGGTGAAGACGGTGTCGGGGCCGAGTTCGGGGACGAGGTAGTGGTAGTTCGTGTCGAACCACTTGGTCATCTCCAGCGGCGCCACATCCTTGGTGCCGCGGGCCATCGCGAAGTAGCCGCCGAGTGCGTCGGCCGCGACGGCCGCCCGGTGCCGCTCGGGTACGGCGCCGACCATGACGCTGGTGTCCAGGACGTGGTCGTAGTACGAGAAGTCGCCGGTGGGCACCTCGTGGACTCCGGCGTCCGCCATCTGCCGCCAGTTGGCCCGGCGCAGACCGGCCGCCGTCTCCCGGAGGGCGCCGGCGGTGACGCGGCCCTTCCAGTACCCCTCGACGGCCTTCTTCAGTTCCCGGTTCTGGCCCTGGCGGGGGTAGCCGTACACGGTGGCCCGTGCTGCCGCGGCCGCGGACTGTGTCGTCACGGAAATCTCCTTCGCGAGATGACTCCTGAACATCCCGGGGACGGGACGTGGGCGCGAAAGGGTGACGAACCCGACGGTCGAGACGGCGCCTCGGGCGCGCTGGTCCGTCCGGTATGTACGCCGACCCGCCCACGAGGTCACCGGGATATCCGCACGCGATCGGTCGCGTACGGGCAACGGGCAGGTCTTCGGACTCGCGGGCACGTCTGCCGGGGCAGACACCTACTGGCCGTCGCTTCCCGGACCCTGTACGTCGGATCCAGTGCGTATGACGGCGGTCGTTCCCGCTCACCGCTGCGGGGCAGTCCCGGATTCCCACCGGGTTCCCTCTTACGACGCGTCTGCCTGGATGGCAGGGCGAACCAGCTACATCCGCCAGGCTAGAGCGTGGGCAACCCGCCGGACGAATGTGTTCACATTCCGGAATGTGAGGTGGATCACGAGCCCGGCGTCTCCGCGAAGATCCAGCGGTTGGCGGCCAGCGCGTCGTCCGGCTCGGGGAGCGGGCCGCGGCCGTGGAGGCGGGTGAAATCGAACGGCGAGCGGACCGAGACCGTCCAGCCCCGCCGGGCGAGCTCGGCGGCCGACGCGGGGCGCGGATCCGGGTCGAAGAGAGCCGGCAGATCGATGTCGATCCGCGCCTTCGTCGTGGTGTAGACGGGACTGGCGCGTACGTCCGCACCCTCCAGGTTCTTGATCTCGTACGCCAGTGTGCTCCCGGGCGCGCTCAGCCGGTCCACCGTCGCGATGAGATTCCGCTCGGCCGCCGCCGGGAGGTACAGCAGCAGCCCCTCGACGAGCCAGGCGGTCGGTACGGCCGGGTCGAGCCCCGCGGCGATCAGCGCGTCGGCCCAGTCGAACCGGAGATCGGCCGCGACCGGTCTGCGCTCGGCCACGGGGACGGCACCCGACCCGTCGAGTACGGCCTGCTTGAAGGCCAGCATCTCGGCGGTGTCGATCTCGTGGACCACACAGCCGGGCGGCCAGCCGAGCCGGAACGCCCGGGAGTCCAGCCCCGCGCCCAGCAGCACCACCTGGCGCACGCCCGTGTCCGCCGTACGGAGCAGATGGTCGTCCAGGACCCGGGTGCGCAGGGCGAAGTACCGGCCGAGGCGGCCCCAGAGCGGGTCGGCGTTCCCGCCGGGGACCTGGTCGGGGCGGACCGGCCAGCCGGCCGAGGCCGGTGCCGCCCGGACGAAGCGCTCCGCGAACTCGTCCCGTGCCAGGGCGTCCGGGCGGTGGGTCTCGATGGCGCGGGCGGCGGCCACCATGAGGGCGGTCCTGCCCACGCCCCCGGCCACCCCGAGGGCCGGCTCCGGTGCCGTACCGGCGGCGGGCGGGGTCACCGGAACAGGCCCGCGGTCAGGTGGTCCCCGGGGATACCGGCCTTCTCGGGGCGGTAGAAGTCCCTGATGGCGTCCGCCCAGATGTCCACCGCGACACGGTCGTCGTCCGTGGGGTCGAGGGCGTCGAACAGGGCGTCGATGTTGGGCTGCCGGAAGCCGACGCCCCTCATCAGGCCACCGAAGACGGGACGGGTGACAAGGCCGTCCTCCTCCAGGGAGCCGAGACCGGCGAACGCCTCGGCGAACGCGTCGACCGTCGACGCGAACCGCTCCGGCGCCAGCACGCAGGCGGTGAACTCCTCCTGGCCGACCCGCCCGTCGCCGTCGGTGTCCAGTTCGGTGACGAGGGTCGTCCAGTACCGCTGGAAGGCGTCGAGCAGCGCGCGTTTCCGGGCGTCGGGTGCCGTGGGCACCGCCGCGACCACCCGGCGTCCCATCAGCTCGAAGTCGGCGGCCTCCAGATAGCCGTTCCCGTCGGCGTCGAACAGCGAGAAGACGAGCTGGACACGGTTGGTCGCCTCAACGGTACGCATGGCGCCCTCCTCTGCTCTCCGGTCTCCGGCTCTCGGGCCGCTTGCCCCTCCACTATCCGGGCGGGGCGGGCGCGGCGATACGGAAAACCCGCACCTGCACACGAACGAGCGCAATGGGCTGGGCGGCGCATGGAAGGCCACGGTTCTGGAAAGTGAGGCGCTCGCTTTGCCCGCACGTAGTATCGACGGGCGCCGCGCCGAGGCGCCGTACGCCGTACGCCGGCCACCGAGACCCGGACCCCCGGCCCCGGACCCCCGGCCCCGGACCCCCGGCCCCGGACCCCGGCCCCGGCCCCGGCCCGAGACCCGAGAGACTTCCACCATGGCATCACGCGCCCTGCTTGCGGATCCGGCCTTTCTCGCGTTCTGGGAGGAGCGGCATCTGTGCCTGCTCGCCACCCGCCGCCCCGACGGCACCCCGCACCTGGTGCCCGTCGGGGTGACCTACGACCCGCACGCCGGGATCGCCCGGGTCATCACCGGCGGCGGGACGGCGAAGGCCAGGAATGTCATCGCGGCAGGACCCGATGCGCCCGTCGCGGTCAGCCAGGTCGACGGAGCCCGCTGGGCCACGCTCGAAGGCACCGCCGTGGTCAACCGCGACCCCGAGGCGGTCGCCGAGGCCGAACGGCGTTACACCCGGCGGTACAAGCCGCCGCGAGTCAACCCGGAGCGGGTGGCGATCGAGATCACCGTGACCAGGGCCATGGGGAACTTCTGAGACCCCAGGGCGTGTTAGGCCCTAGAGCGGAAGCGTGATGCAGATGCTCTTGCCCCCGCCGTCCCCGTCCTGGCGGACGACCGCCGAGCCCGCGAGGCTCGACGTGAGTTCGACGACGGTCGCCAGTCCCGTGCTCGCGGCAGCCACGCCGGTGCCGGCCGTGGTACGCAGGGAGGGCTGATAGGGGTGGCGGTCGTGGACCGCGAAGACGAGGGTGTCGTGGCCGGCCGCGTAGCTGACGGTGAGGCTGGGGGAGACGGACGCCGCGTGCCGGACGCTGTTCGTGACCAGTTCGCTCAGGATCAGCAGGGCCGGATCGACGGCGGGGTGGTGCGGGCTGATGCCCCACTCGGCCAGCAACCGCTGGGTGGTCTCGCGCGCCGTCCGTACGGCGGCGGGCCGGGCGGGCAGCGTCAGCACATGGCGGTGGGGCAGCGGGGCGATACGGCGGCTCACCGCGCGGAGACCTCGGATTCCCGCAGTTCCTCCAGGAGTTGATGCTGACCGGCCAGGAGTTCGGTGAGGATCCGCCGCGCGGCCCGCAGCAGATCCGCGACATCGCCTCCCGCCAACTCGTAGACGACGGTCGGGCCTTCACGGCTGGAGGTGACGATGCCGGAGCGGCGCAGCACGGCGAGTTGCTGGGAGAGCGCGGAGGGCTCGATCTCGATCTCGGCGAGCAGGTCCCGTACGGGCATCGGGCCGTCCTGGAGCAGTTCCAGGACCCGGATGCGCACCGGATGCCCGAGCATCCGGAAGAACTCCGCCTTCGCCTGGTACAGCGGAATCCCCACGAAACCCTCGCTCTCCCTCTCGCCGCACCACCCCCACGGCGTGGCACACGGCCCGTACAGCATCTAGGCAATTGCAGAAGTTTGCAATTCCTGGGGCCATGGAACGGCCGTGCGATGTGTACGGGGTGGAGCGGGCCGGTCCGTACGACGCCGTACGGACCGGTTCCGCGGGCCGGTCCGGCGGACCGGCCGGCCCTGCGGCGGCCGAAGGAGGCTGCCGGATCAGACCCCTTGGATCTCCCGGGCCACTTGGATCACTCGGGCCCCTTGGAACTCCCGGGCGCCTTGGATCTCTCAGTCCTCTCGGGTCTCTCGGACCTCCTGGTCCGCTCAGTCCTGCGAGGACTTCTTCTCCTGAAGGTCTTCGAGGAAGTCCTTCGCCTTGTCGACGCCGGTGTCGAGGTGATCGCTGTACTTGCCGTCGGTCTTGTCGTCGATCACGTCGGCGACCTTCTCCAGCCCGTTCCCGATCATCTCGCCGTGCTCGCTCGCGAGATCCGTGGCCTTGTCCTTCAGGTCCTTCAGTGCGTCAAACATGGGGCCGACCTCCGGTGTGAGCTGCCCAAAGAAGTGGTCGAAGAAGTGGTCGAAGAAAGTGGTCAGCACCGGATCTTAGCGACCCGGGGGCTCAGTGGCCGGCGCAACCGAGCCAGTAGCCGAAGCCCCGGTGGGTGTGGACCAGTGCGGGTTCTTCCCGGTCCACCTTCTGGCGCAGACGGGAGACGAGCTTCTCGATCGCCTGCCCGGCGCGGAACTCGCCCCAGACGTGCCGGCTGATCTGTTTCTTCGACAGCACGCGCTCCGCGTTGGCCATCAGATGGTGCAGCAGCCGGTACTCGGCCGGGGTGAGACCGAGCGGACGGGCCCCGCGCCGCGCCCGGCACGTGACGTCGTCCAGGACCAGGTCGCCGTAGCAGGGCGGCCCCTCGTACCGGTCATGGCGGCGGGCGCCCAGCAGGGCCTGCGCACGGGCCAGCACCTCGGCGATCCGTACGGGCTTGGTGACGTAGTCCTCGGCCCCCGGGCTGAGTTCGGGGGCGAGGCGGGGGAGGGCGTCGCACGCGGCCAGGAAGAGCAGCGGGGGGCGGTCCGCCGGTACGACGCGGCGGCCCCGGGCGAAGGCCGCCAGGTCCGGCAGGGTGGCGTCCCAGACGACCAGGTCGAAGCGGTGCTGCGTGATCCGCACCATCCCCTCGGCGCCGGTGGGCGCCACGCCGACCCGGTAACCCGCCAACTCCAGGGTGGTGGTGAGCAGTTCGTTGATACCGGGATCGTCGGCGACGACCAGGACGTGCTGTCCGTCACCACGGCGGGGCGACAGCTTCTCGTTGAGGCTGCTCTGCATGACAGAACCATTCGTCATAAGGACCGGTCCGCGTGGGACGCGGCTGCGCCGTCAGGCGGAGGGCCGGGCATCGGCACTTTTCTCGGAGCGGGTGGTGAAGTCGTCGACCAGGCGGCGGAAGAGCGTGGCGAACTCCCGCAGTTCCTCGGGCGACCAGTCGGCCAGGGCCTCCTCCACGCTCCGGCGGCTCACCTCCCGTACGCGGTCGATCGCGGCCTGTCCGGCGTCGGTGAGCCGGACGCGCTGCGCGCGGCGGTCGTCCGGGTCGGGGACGCGGACCACGTAGCCGTGCTCCTCCAAGTGGCGCAACTGGCGGGCGACATGGGACGCCTCCACGGAGAGCCGGACGGCCAGCGCCCCGGGGCGCGGCGCCTCGCCGCCGTTGCCGGCCAGGCGCCGCAGGATCGCCACGGCGGCCCGGTCGAGCGGCAGTCCGGACACGGACTTCAGATGCTCGTGGTGCCGGGCCCGGCCGGCCAGGTAGGTGAGGCGGGAGAGGCCCCGTTCGATCTCGTTCAGATCCGTCGGGGCGGGCTGGGGGGCCGCCTCCGGTACGGACTCGGGGGCCGTTCCCGGCAGGGGCGCGGGGGCCGGATCCGGCGTGGGTGGGGGTGTGGGCATGGGAACACCGTAGAGCTGCTTGCCTAAGTCAATCAAGAGTTTAAAGATTGCTTGACTCAAGTAAGGCAAACCTTCCGTCGAGTTCCGGTCACGGTCAAGTAAAGTTGCTTAAGTCAATCAATCGGAATATGGTTGCGTGAGTCAAGCACACCTGAGGGTTCCCACGGAGGCACTTCCATGTCCGACACCCCGCCCACTCCCGCCCGGCCCGTCGCCGGGGGCGCCGCGCCGCCGAGGGCGAACGCCGTGGTGGCGGTCCTGGCCTTCGCCGGGATCGTCGTCTCGCTGATGCAGACCCTGGTGATCCCGATCGTCCCGGAGCTGCCGAAGTACCTCGACGCCTCGGCCTCGAACACCGCGTGGGCGGTCACCGCCACCCTGCTCGCCGCCGCCGTCGCCACCCCGGTCGCCGGGCGCATCGGCGACATGTACGGCAAGCGCCGCATGCTGCTGGTCAGCATCGCCCTGCTGGTGACCGGGTCGGTCGTCTGCGCGCTCAGCGACTCCCTGGTCCCGATGATCGTCGGGCGCGTCCTCCAGGGCATGGCCGGCGCCGTCATCCCGCTCGGCATCAGCATCATGCGGGACGTCCTGCCCGCCGAACGGCTCGCCGGGGCGACCGCGCTGATGAGCGCCTCGCTCGGGGTGGGCGGCGCGCTCGGTCTGCCCTCCGCCGCGCTCATCGCCGACACGTTCAACTGGCACGTGCTCTTCTGGACCTCGGCGGTCCTCGGCGCCGTCGCCGCCGTGCTCGTCGCGGTGCTCGTACCCGAGTCGAAGGTACGTACCGGCGGCCGGTTCGACCTGGTCGGCTCGCTCGGTCTGGCGACCGGACTGGTCTCCCTGCTGCTCGCCATCTCCAAGGGTGGCGACTGGGGCTGGACCAGCGGCACCGTCCTCGGTCTCTTCTCCCTCGCCGTCGTCGTCCTGGTGGCGTGGGGCTACTTCGAACTGCGCACCGCGCAGCCGCTGGTGGACCTCAGGACCACCGCCCGCCGGCAGGTGCTCTTCACCAACCTCGCCTCGGTGGCGCTCGGTTTCTCGATGTTCGCCATGTCCCTGGTCCTCCCGCAGCTCCTCCAGCTCCCCGAGGTCACCGGCTACGGCCTGGGCAAGTCGATGCTCTACACCGGCCTGGTCCTCGCCCCGCAGGGTCTGGTCATGATGGTGATGGCCCCGCTCTCCGCGGGCATCTCCAAGAGCAGGGGGCCGAAGGTCACCCTGATGATCGGCGCCCTGATCGTCGCCACCGGTTACGGCCTCAACATCCTGCTGATGTCCGAGGTCTGGCACCTCGTCCTGTCCTCCTGCGTCATCGGCGCGGGAGTCGGCTTCGCGTACGGGGCCATGCCCGCCCTGATCATGGGCGCCGTGCCCGCGTCCGAGACGGCCGCCGCCAACAGCCTCAACGCGCTGATGCGGTCCATCGGTACGTCGTTCGCCAGCGCCGTCGCCGGTGTCGTCCTGGCCCAGATGACCGTCACCTTCGGCACCACCGCGCTGCCCTCGCAGGACGGCTTCCGGGCGGTCATGGCCACCGGCGCCGGGGCCGCGCTCCTCGCCTTCGTCCTCTGCCTCTTCCTGCCGCGCCACCGCCCGGCCGCCGCGACGGCGGCCCCGGCTGCCGAGCCGGCCGGGGCGACGGCCGGCTGACGTCCCCGCTCGGGTGCGCTCGGGTCCGGCCCCTGGCTTCCTTGACCTGAACCCGGCTTGAGGTCGTAGCGTCCTGGCGTCGTGGCGTACCGATCACCACGAAGGGCCTGACGGCAGACGACAGGAGCGGACCCATGATCCTCGTGACCGGCGCCACCGGGAACATCGGCGGCGCGCTCGTCCGGGAACTCCGGGTGGCGGGCGCGGGCCCGGTGCACGGGCTCACCCGTGATCCCGTACGGGCACGCGCGGCCGGGCTCCCGGACGGCGTCGAGGCGGTCCACGGGGACCTCGCCAGGGCGGAGTCGCTGCGCCCCGCGCTGAAGGGGGTGCGCGCGCTGTTCCTGGTGTCCCGTGTCGGACCGGACGCGGAGATCCTGGCGGCGGCCCGGGAGGCGGGTGTGGAGCGGGTGGTGCTGGTCTCGTCCATCACCGCCCTGACCCACCCGCACCTGGGCCCCGCCCGGGAGAATCTGGCCGTCGAGCGGTCGCTCCGGGACAGCGGACTGGCGTGGACGGTCCTGCGGCCCACCCAGTTCGCCTCGAACACCCTGCTCTGGGCCGGCGCGATCCGCGCCCGGGAAACGGTGCGGGTGCCGTTCGCGGATGTCGGGCTGCCCACGATCCACCCCGCGGACATCGCGTCGGTGGCCCGTGCCGCCCTCACCGGCGCCGGACACGACGGACGTACGTACGAGCTGACCGGGCCGGCGCCAATCACGCCCCGGCAGCAGATCGGCGCCCTCGCGGCGGTCCTCGGCCGGGACGTGGCGTACGCGGAGACCGGTCGGCGGGAGGCGCACCGCCGGCTGGCCCTCCTCCTCGGCGACGAGGCCGCGGACGCGGTGCTCGACGTGACGGGCGGCGACGTCAACGACGAGCTGCTGCGGGTGCGCGACACGGTCGAGCGGATCACGGGGACCCCTGCCAGGACGTTCCGGCAGTGGGCCGGGGAGAACGCCGCCGCCTTCCGCTGAGCCCCGAGCGTCGGGCGCTCGGGGCCCGTATGTCAGATCAGACCGGCGATGCTCGGTGGCGCGAAGAGATGGCGGGCCCGGTGCTCCAGCATGAGTACGGGGGGGAACTGCTTGGCCTTGACATCCGACACACAGCGCTCGCAGCTCTCGTCCACCGCGGGGACGTCCTCCGCGTGGTCGGTGGCGATGTGCCGCGCGAGCCGGATCTGCGTGGAGACCACGGTGTCCATCGGGTCGTAGTCGATACCCGGCTCGCCCGCCGCCCGTGCCGCGTCCACCACCTGGGGGGCCCGCTTCATCGCCTTGTAGAGCACGGTGCACTCCGCGCACCCCCACATCCAGGACGGGGGCAGCGGCCAGTCCCCGGCCGGGGACTCGTCCTTGAGGGGGGCGCGCTCCACCGGTGCGCGCTCGGGGGTTTCGTCCTTGGAGTGCTCGTCCTTGGATTCCATGTGGGAAACGGTAGCGAAGGAACGGGGCGCAGCCAGCAGATCGGCCGAATCTCCCGCATCCGCCGCATCTCCTGGTCAGGCGGACGGCACGCCCGGCCTCAGACGGACAGCGCGCCCGGCGTCACGCGGGCAGCCCGCGCATCGCGATCCGTACCGCTTCGAGCAGGGTGTCCACCAGGTCGACATGGCGCGCCTCCGGGGGTGTCCAGGCGTACGCCCGGAGCGCGAGCTGGAGCGCGGAGAGCAGCATGCCCGCCTGCACCGTGGCGTCCATGCCCGGCTCCGAGCGGCCCGAACGGGCGGCGATGGCGCGGGCGACGACCGGCAGCGCCGCGAAGCTCTCCCGTATCCACAACGCGTGCAGGCTGGGCTCCTCGCGGGTCAGCCGCAGCGCGTCGAGAATGGCGCGCAGGGTCTCCTCGCCGGAGGGGCCCGTCGGCGTCAGCCAGTCCTCGCCGTCGAACGCGTCGAAGGCGTCGATCAGGGGGTGGTCAGGAGGCCAGGTGTCGAGCCGCCGCGCGATCCGCTCCGTACCGTAGGAGAACAGCGGCGTGACGCACTCCTCCTTGGACGGGAAGTGGCTCCACAGCGTGCTGGCCGGGATGCCCGCGGCGTCGGCGATGTCGGCGAGGGAGGTGCGTTCCACCCCTTTCGCCATGAACAGTCCGGTGGCGGCGCGGGCGATATCCAGCCGGTGTCCGGCCCGTACCGGCGCCGTCTGCAGGACCGTCGCTGTCCGACCCGCGTTCATGTGCACACTCCATCGTCCGGGAACCTCGGGGTCAGCGTAGTCGGACCGCCATGACCAGCTCCGTTCCGGGTTACGGACCGGACGTGGTACGGGTGTTGCGCCGGGCGCCGCGGCTCCTGCGGGCCGCGTCACGCGCCGGCGGACGGCATGCGAGACCGATGAGCACGGCCGCGAAGTGCCCCAGGTCGGTGAAGGTGCGCCCGACGATCAGCGGGGTGCCGAAGAAGATCAGAACCACGGCGAGATACGGCAGGTGCCAGGGGCGCGGAATGCGGTACGTGAGGACGGCGATCACCCCCGCGAGCGCGTAACTCACCCCGACGTCCAGGGTGTTGACGGCGGACAGCGGCGCATGCCCGTGGTGGACCGCCCAGCCCAGCACCCCCTCGCTGACCAGCGTCGCGCCGACATGGGCGAGGACGACGACCGCGAGCCAGCGCGCCGTCCCGAGCCACCGCTCGGCCGGGGCGTGGAACACCGTGTAGAGCACGGCGTACGGGAGCCACGTACCGCCGTCGATCCAGAACGCGCTGGCGATGAGGACCCGTACGGGGTCGGTGGACAGTTCATGGATGTTGGTCGAGCGCTGGCGCAGGAAGTCCTCCTCGAAGTCCGGCGACATCCAGTGCAGCGCGACGGTCGTGACGAAGAGCGCGGCGAGCCAGAGATAGGTGCCCGGCGCACTCGTGACCCAGGCGCGGACCGGACGGACCCAGGCGCGGACCGGCTGGAACCGGACGCGGACCGTGTGAAGGATGCGGCGCATGGGGCGATTCACCCATGGTCCTAGGATCGGGGACGTGATTGACATCCCGGAGGAGTTCGCGGAATCACGGTCGACAGGGGACGGCGCGGCGGGCCGGGCGTTCCTCGCGGCCCTGCCGGGGATGGCCGCCGATCTGCTCGCGCGCTGGGAGCTGCGGGTCAACGGCCCTTCGCTGACCGGCAGATGCGCGCTGGTGCTGCCGGTGGAGGGCGCGGACGGCACGCCCGCGATGCTCAAACTCCAGCCGGTGGACGACGAGACGGCCGGCGAGCCGGTGGCGCTGCGCGCCTGGGGCGGCGACGGCGCCGTACGGCTGCTGCGGTACGACGGTACGACGGGCGCCCTGCTGCTGGAACGGCTGCGCACCCGCGACCTGAACGCGACGGAGCCGCGCGAGGCCCTGCCCGTCATCGCCGGGCTGCTGGCGCGGCTGAGCGCGGTGCCCGCCCCGCCGGAGCTGCGCCGCCTCGGGGACATCGCCGCGCGGATGCTCGACGCCACCCCGGCCCTGGCGGCGACCCTGCCGGCCGGGCCCGACCGGCGGCTGCTGCGGGACTGCGCGGCGGCGGTACGGGAGGTCGCGGCCGAGCCCGGCGACCGGCTGCTCCACTGGGACCTGCACTTCGAGAACGTCCTGGCGGCGGACCGGGAACCCTGGCTGGCGATCGACCCGAAGCCGCTGTCCGGCGACCCGGGCTTCGAGCTGATGCCCGCGCTGCGCAACCGCTTCGACCCGGACGACACGCTGTGGCGCTTCGACCTGATGACGGAGACGCTGGCGCTGGACCGCGAGCGTGCGGCGGCCTGGACGCTGGGGCGCGTGCTCCAGAACCTGCTGTGGCGGCTGCGCGAGGGGGACACGGCGCCGGACCCCGTACAGGTGTCCATCGCTCGGGCGCTGCTGGCGCGCGGGACGCGGCGGACGGCAAGCTGAGGGCATGATCCGTACCGCCACACCCGCAGACGTACCCGTGATCCACGCGATGATCCGGGAGCTCGCGGAGTACGAGAAGGCCCTGCACGAGGTGCGCACGACCGAGGAACAGCTCCACGAGGCGCTGTTCGGCGAGCGGCCCGCCGCGTTCGCGCACCTCGCCGAGACGGCGGACGGCGAGCCGGTCGGCTTCGCGTTCTGGTTCCTGAACTTCTCCACCTGGCGCGGGGTGCACGGGATCTACCTGGAGGACCTGTACGTACGCCCCGACCGCCGGGGCGGCGGCCACGGCAAGGCGCTGCTGCGCGAGCTGGCGCGGATCTGTGTGGAGCGCGGCTACGAGCGCCTGGAGTGGTCCGTCCTCGACTGGAACGAGCCGTCGATCGCCTTCTACCGGTCGCTGGGGGCGCTCCCGCAGGACGAGTGGACGGTGTTCCGGCTGACGGACGGGGCGCTGGACGCGCTCGGGCGCGGCTGACTCACCCGGGGCGCCCGGCTCACCTGGCCGGTTGACTCACCCGGGCACCCTCTGTGCCTCCCGCTGCCGCTCCCGCTGCCGGGGCGAGCGGGCCGTGACCAGCACCAGCGCGAGGACCGCCGCCACCACCAGGATGAGCGCCGCCCAGCCGATGGCGACGGTGAAGCCGTGGACCGTGGCCGTGTCGACCAGCGCGGTCTTCTCCGCCGGGGTGATGCCGCCCTGGCGCGCCGCCGCCGCGAGGCGGCCCGTCAGATAGGCGGTGGTGCTGGTCGTCGCCACGGTGTTCAGCAGGGACGTACCGATGGAGCCGCCGACCTGCTGCGCCGTGTTGACCGTCGCGGAGGTCACCCCGGCGTCCTTCGGCGCGACCCCGCCCGTGGCGACCGACATGACGGGCAGGAACGTCAGCCCCATGCCGAGGCCGAGCATCAGCGTGCCGGGCAGGATGTGGCCCGCGTAGCTGGAGTGCGTGTCGATGAAGGTGAGGGTGAACAGCCCGCCCGCCGCGAGCAGCAGCCCCGGCCCCATGAGCAGACGCGGCGGTACGAAGTGCAGCAGCCGGGCGGCGATCTGCGTCGAACCGATGATGATCATCGCGCACATCGGCAGGAAGGCCAGCCCCGTCCTGAGCGGCGAGTAGCCCAGGATGTTCTGGAGGAAGAACGTCATGAACAGGAACAGCCCGAACATGCCGATCGTCGTCAGGCACATCGTGAGGACGGAGCCGCCCCGGTTGCGGTCGTGGATGATGTGCGGCGGCAGCAGCGGGCTCGGCGCGCGCGTCTGCCACCAGGCGAACGCGGCCAGCAGCGCCACCGCGCCGCAGAGCAGGCCGAGGACGAGCGGTGAGGACCACCCGGAGGACTCCGCCTCGCTGAAGCCGTAGACGAGGGCGACGAGCCCGCCGCAGCCGAGGAGGACGCCCGGGATGTCGAGGCGCGACTCCTTGTGCCCGGCCCGGTCGTGCAGCAGCGTGAACGCGCCGAAGACGGCGAGCGCGGCGATCGGCACGTTGACGTACAGGCACCACCGCCAGGACAGGAACTCGGTGAGGACACCGCCGAGCAGCAGCCCGATGGCGGCCCCGCCGCCCGCGATGGCGCTGTAGATCCCGAACGCCTTCGCGCGCTCCCTGCCGTCGCTGAAGGTGGTGGTGAGCAGGGAGAGCGCGGAGGGCGCCAGCACGGCGGCGAACGTGCCCTGGAGGGCGCGGGCCGCGAAGAGCATGGGCGGGTTCTGCGCGGCGCCGCCGAGCGCGGAGGCGGCGGCGAAGCCGATGAGGCCGACGATGAAGGTGCGCTTGCGGCCGACGAGGTCCGCGATCCGGCCGCCGAGCAGCAGCAGCCCGCCGAAGGCGAGGGTGTACGCGGTGATCACCCACTGCCGGTTGCCGTTGCCGAGCCCCAGCTCGCGCTGGGCGGAGGGCAGGGCGATGTTCACGATGGTGGCGTCGAGCACGACCATGAGCTGCGCCATCGCGATGACGGCCAGCCCCCACCAGCGGTGGGCCTCGGGATCGGTGTCGGAGGTACCGGGCCGGACGCCGGGCCCCGCGCCGGGTGTCGCCGGGTCGCTCATCGGGTTCTTCCCTCGCAGTGGCTCCGTGCAGGTCGGAGTGTGGCCGGGCCGGGCCGGGTACGGGCGGGGGCTCCCCGGGCGCCCGCCGTCGGAGCACGCGGCCGGACCTCTGGACAGGACACCACGAATGGGACGTATCCGCCTCTCGTGCCCGCTGCTCGTGCCCGCCTCTCGTGCCTGTTTCCGGGGCCGCCTGGCGGGGCCATGGTGGAGCCTGCTGCACCACTGGTCCGGGAGTGGGCCACCTCGTCGGGGCGCGGGCGCGACGGAAGGGTTGGAGCAGGCGGATCCGCCGCTCCCGACCACGTAAGGAAACGTCATGAAGTCGCTGCTCTCCTCCCGCTCCGTCCTCTGGTTCCTGTTCCTGTTCAACCTTGTCGTCGCGGTGGTCGCCCCCTTCGTCGTCGACGGCGCGCAGGGCGTGGTGACCGCGGTCGGCATGGGCGCCGTCGCGCTCGGGGCGCGGATCGGCCTCCTCCGGGACGACGCGCGGCGTCTAGGAACGGGGCGGTAGGCCGGCGCGTGCCAGGGCGCGTGCCAGGGCGGTGGTTTCCGGGAGGGTGTCGAGCGAGAGGGGCTGTGTGGCGACAGCGCCCTCGTGCAGCACGAAGAGCTGGGTGGCGAGGGTGGCCGGGTGCGAGCAGCCGGCCGTGGCGGCGAGTTCCCTGAACAGGTTCAGCAGCCAGAGTTTCTGGTTCGCGGCGATGCCGTGTGCGGGATGCGAGGGGTCCGGGAGTTCCGCCAGCGCGTTGATGAAGGCGCATCCACGGGTGTGGGTCTCGCTCCAGGTCCGCAGGGCCTCGAAGGGGGCGGTGACGGCCTCGGTGGGGGTGTCACCGGCGTCCACGGCGGCACGGACGAGCGACCGCCAGCGCTGATCGCGTTCCGTGAGATAGGCCGCCACGAGCTGGTCTTTCGAACCGAACTGGTTGTACAGGGTCCGCTTGGTCACGCCCGAGTGCTCGGCGATCAGATCCACGCCGACCGCTGTGATGCCTCGGTTGTAGAACAGCTCTTCGGCGGCTGCCACGATGCGCCGGCCTGCCGGCGTCATGGGCCGCGCTTCCCGCACGACGGGCCCCCTTCGCCGATCGGTGTGTACGGTGGAGACGTTCACAGATCAGTATACCTAGGGGAGGTCCACGCGATGAACGCGTCCCAGTCCATGCGAGCGGTGCGCATCACGAGGCACGGAGGACCGGAGGTCCTTGAACTGACGGAGGTCGCCGTCCCCGCCCCTCGGGCGGGAGAGGCGCTGGTCCAGGTCGGCGCGGTAGCGCTGAACAACACCGACCTGTGGACCCGGGAAGGCGCCTACGGCCGCCCGGAGGACCCGAAGGCGCTGTCGGGCTGGCGAGGCCCGATCGACTTCCCGCGCATCCAGGGCGCCGACGTGGCCGGCCGGGTCGTGGCCGTCGGGACCGGCGTGCCGGGGAGTCTCGTCGGACGCCGAGTGGTCGTCGACCCGGCGATCTACGACACCGAGGGGCCGGACGCCCACCCGGTGGGCCTGATGGGGAGCGAACGCGACGGCGGATACGCCGAGTACGTGACGGCGCCGGTGGAGCGCGTACACGACGTGACGGAATCTCCGCTCACGGACGAGCAGCTCGCGACGCTGCCGACCGCCTACGGCACGGCGCTGGGCATGATCGAGCGGGGCCGGCTGAGGAAGGGAGAGACCGCCCTGGTCTCGGGAGCCTCCGGCGGCGTCGGCCTCGCGCTGGTGCAGATCGCCCGTGCGCGTGGCGCGAAGGTGCTCGCCATCAGCAGCGGATCCAAGATCGACGCCGTGCGCGAAGCGGGCGCGCACGCGGTCGTCGACCGCGCGGGAGACGTCGCCGAGCAGATCCGCGCCGCCGCCCCGGAGGGCATCGACGTCGCACTGGACGTCGTCGCCGGCGAGCTGGTCGGCGAGGGGCTGCCGCTGCTGCGCGAAGGGGGCCGGTGGGTCATCGCCGGCGCCCTCGGCGGATACGGCGTGGCCTTTGACGTACGCCGCCTCTACCTGCACAACGCCCAGGTCATCGGCTCCGCGATGCACACGCCCACGCACTTCGACCTCCTCATGGACCTGGCCCGCCGGGCGGAGGTGCACCCCGTCATCGCGGCGACCTTCCCACTGGACCAGGCCGCTCGGGCGCAGGAAGAACTCGCCCGCAGGGGGCACGTGGGAAAGATCGTCATGCACCCCTGAGTTCCCAGGAGCTGGACGGCCCCGTGGTGGCGGGCCCGCCCGGTATCGTGCCGGGCGGCTGTCGCCGGGAACGAGAGGCGGAGAGACAGTGACCGACTCGCGCGTGGGACGCCTACGCGCAGAGCAAGCCCCAGCGGCGGAAGACCAATGCCAGGGGCGAGGCCACGTGGTTCAACTGGACCCAGTTACCCGGACCACGGCCCCAAGGCCGACGTGCTCGACCTCAGCCCCGGAGACAGCGTGCTCGACCTCGGGTGCGGATCCGGAGGGAACCTCGCGCACCTCGCAACGCTCGGCATGAAGGCCATAGGGGCCGACCTCTCCGCCAGGCAACTCGACAAGGCGCGCGAACGGTGGCCGGGCGTGGACGGCATGGAACTCCACCAGTCCGATGCCCTCAGCTACCTCGAAGACACGTTCACGGTCTTCGACGCGGTCTACAGCGTCTTCGGTGCCGCCTGGTTCACCGATCCGGGGCTACTGCTGCCGGTCATCCACGCGAACCTCAGGCCGGGGGGAGTGTTCGCCTTCTCCCAGCGCCCCCGGTTGAAGGCTGCTACGGCTGCCAGGCGTCGTACATCCCGCGCGGGGCCGATGTGGACCCCGCCGTCGTCAAGCGGTGGGACTACGGCACCGATACCTGGGCGCTGATTCTCCAGGACCACGGATACGTGGACGTGTCGGCCTCCGTCATCGCTCCGCCCCCGGGGACCAGAAGCACGGGAACGCTGTTGGTCCGGGGCGTCCAAGAGGGCTTGTGCTCTGACCGGACAGGGGTTCGCCGGGGTGGGGGCGGCGCGGTTGGATGTGTGGTGACGTCCGTTCCGGCTGAACCGGTGGATCACCTCCCGGACGGTGTCCTCGTCGGCCTGCACCAAGCTGGGCAATCACCGGAACCCGCTTGCCGCCCGCCGAGGCCGGCAGCATCATCGCGTGCCGGTAGCGCACCAAACTGGTGCTGCCCCGGCGCACGATCTGCTCCGGCCTCCGCCCCTCCTGGCCGGTCAGTCCGCGCACACGGACAGGCCCGACCACCGCACCTCCAGGAAGAGCTCCCTCACGTGGCTTGACACGGCGCGGCAGTCTCGGAACTGTCCCGCAACTGCCGCAGGACCGGGGCTCGAAGGGGGTCCGCGATTGAGGAACGATTGTTCTTGACTGATCGTTCCTCAAGTGCCTACTGTGGCGGCCATGGGCAGGCCAAGAGCATTCGACGAGGACGAAGCGGTGCGTGTCGCCGTGGGGCTGTTCGGCGGACGCGCGTATGACGGCGTGTCCGTTGACGACCTCGTCAGCCACCTCGGCGTACACCGCAACAGCCTGTACAAGACGTTCGGCAGCAAGCGCGGCCTCTACCTGACCGCTCTGCGCCGCCACCTCGCCGACGACGTCCGCCCTGTGCTCGACGCCCTCGCCGGCGCATCGGACGCCGCGACCGCGCTGCGGCTCGTCACGTCGGCCGACCTCGACCTGCTTCTCCTCGCGGTGATCGAACGCGCACCGGTCGACGAGGAGGTCGCCTCCGAGGTGAAGGCCGCGTTGGCCGCCGTCGACCGGGCGATCGCCGACGCACTCGGCGTTCCCGCCGACCTGGCCGCCGCCCTCACGGCCGCCGCGCTGGGCATCCTCCTGCGCGGCAACCCCGACAACGCCGCCACCGCGCTGACCCAACGCCTCGACCCCCTCACCTGAAAAGGGAACCGACATGGCAGTGATACGTATCGACGGCGACAACCTCGTCGTCGTGATCGAAGGTCTCGACAAGCTCTGGGCCTTCAAGGGCAGCCTGACCATCCCGCTCGCCCATGTCCGTGGCGCGACCGCCGACCCCGGTATCGCCACCGAACCCAAGGGAATCCGCGCGCCGGGCGCCCGCGTACCCGGTGTGATCACCGCGGGCACATTCCATCAGGATGGTGAAAAGGTCTTCTGGGACCTCAAGGATCCGTCGAAGGCTGTCGTGGTCGAACTCGCCGACGAGAAGTACGCACGCCTGGTTGTCCAGGTCGACGACCCCCGCGCGACTGTTGCCCTGGTCGAGAACGCCCTTGTCTGAAAGGAGGTAGGCCAACGTTTCGCCACTTGGCAGCGGCTTTGATGGCACTGGCCGTCGTCACCGCCACTCCGGCCGAGGCCACGCCCGGTCTCGTGCCTGCCGCCGACCGCGAGGTCGTCTTCACGGCCGACGGTACGACCGCGTACGGCACCCTGCACGTTCCCGAGCATCGTGCCGGGCAACGGCTGCGGGCGGCACTGCTGCTGCCCGGCAGCGGACCCACCGACCGCGACGGCAACCAGCAGCCCGGGTCCGCACCGGACACCCTGGCACAGTTGGCCGACGCGCTCGACAGGGACGGAATCGCCACGCTGCGGTTCGACAAGTACGGCACCGGCCGCACCGGGCTCGGCGCCTACCGGGAGCACCCGGAAGAGCTCGACTACCCGGCGTTCGTCCGCCAGGCCAGGGCCGCCTACGAGTCGTTGCGCGATCAGCCGGAGACCGACCCGCGCGCGCTGCTGGTCGTGGGACACAGCGAGGGCGCGATGACGGGACTGCTGCTGGGCGGCACCGTCCACCCGCGCCCGACCGGCCTGGCGCTCTTGCAACCGCAGGCGATCCGCCTGCTGGACCTGGTCGCGCTCCAGCTCAAGGCCCAGGTCGCCGAGGCGACCCGGCAGGGCCAGTTCACACCGGAGCAGCAACGCGTCGTCAACGCGGCCATCGATGCTGCCGTCACCTCCCTGCGTGAACGCCGACCGGTCGACACCACCGACCTGCCCCCGGCGGTCGCCCAGCTCTTCGAGGCGTTCCAAGGCCCGAGCGCCCGGTTCGTGGAAAGCGACGACGCCGTCTATCCACCGGACACCGCCGCCGCACTCCGGCCGGGGACCAAGGTGCTGCTGACGTGCGGCACGAACGACGCCCAGGTCCCTTGTGCCACAACGAACGCCCTGACGACCGCCCTGCGTCACGCGCACGCCGGCCGACCGGGCCGAGCGGCGCTGCCGGGAGTGGACCATCTGCTGCACGACGCCGACCACCCGAACACGCTCGCGCCCCCCGTGCTCGACGCCCTGCGCCGGTTCGCTCGACACTGACGCCGGCCGAGGACGTCCCGACTTCCGGTGCTCCCCTATCCGTCAGAGCGCTGGAGCAGGTGGTCGGCCTTGCCGGCCTTGATGTCGCGGATGAGGGTGGTGAGGGCTTCGCGGGTGTCGGTGAGGTAGGTGTCTTCCTGGCCGGAGACCGCTATGTAGCCGTTGCCGTTGAGGTCTGTGCCGATGCGGAAGCAGTTGTTGCCCGTGCCGCAGAACGGGTCTTCCCAGGTGATCTCGGGCATGGGGTGAAGTCCTTACAGTTCGCGGATGATGCCGTGAATGACGTCTCGGGAGGCGGGCGAGGACAGGCAGGCCTCATCCATCCAGTCCAAGTGTGCGCGGTACTTGGACAGTTGCTCTGGCGTGTGCATGAATTCCGGGCCGTGCGCCGAATCGAGTTGCACGGTGTCGAGTTGGGGAACGGCTGCCTCGGCATGGAGCAGGTTCTGTCCGGCCCCGGGGAAGCTGCCGCTTTCGATGGGCACTATCCGTACGGTGATGTTGGCCTGCTCGCTTGCGTCGATCAGGGCGCTGAGCTGCTTCTTGGTCGCTTCGCGCCCGCCGAAGCGCATCCGCAGGGCAGCCTCGTGCACGTAACCCGTGTACGTGATGGGCTGTTCGCGGGTGAGCACGCGCCGGCGGTCCATCCGGTGGGCCACATGCAGTTCGACTTCGAGGCGAGGAAGCGGGGGAAGTACCGCGTCGAAGATGCTGCGGGCGTAGTCCTCGGTCTGGAGCAGGCCAGGGATGTGAACCGTCTGGATGGTCTGGATCCGGGGCGAATTCCATTCCAGCTCTGCGATGTCCATGAGTCCGGACGACAGTTTCTTCCGGTACTCGTCCCACCAGTTTCGCTCGGGGACCTTGCCGAGTTCCACGAGGGCGTCCACGTAAGGCTCGTCCGTGCAGCCGCAGTGGGCGGCCAGCGCGCGCAGCCGTTCCGGGCTGATGTTGCGAACCCCCGCCTCGATGTTCGAGATCTTGCCCCGGTCGACGCCGATCAATTCGGCGACGCGCTCGGCGGTCATGCCCGCGGCCATGCGCAACTTCTTGATCTCGGCGCCGAGTCGCTTCTGCCGCTGCGTAGGCGTGGTCCGTGGGGGCATGGAGATCCTTCCTGTCCGATGCTCAGTCTGCCGGGCATCACATTACGGGGCTACTGGTGACGCACTATCCGGGCGTTGGGGTGGCGCATGATGCACTCAGTACCCTACCTTCGGTAGTGCGACGCTCACGCAAAGTGAGCATGGAGAGCGTTGCGCAAGCGTGCCGTACGTGTCCACCGGTACGAAACAACCACCCCACCGCCGAGCGGAGTTGTCATGCCCGAAAACGGAACCGCCCCCGCCGCGTACCCCGTCCCGCGCTTCACCCAGTGCCCCCCGCCCCCGCAGGACCCCGAGGAGCCCGCGCCCGGGAATCTCGCGTACGGGCTCGCCCTGCCCTCCGCCGTCGCCACGCCCTCCATCGCGCGGGAGGCCGCCGAGGTCATCCTCGACGTCCACGGCGTGGCCGACACCCTGATCGACCCCGCCCTGCGCCTCGTTCCGCGCGGCTCCGGCCCCCGCCGCCTGCATACCCATTTCCTCCCGTACGCGGAGGTTTCCGCCCACACCCCTGGGCATCGCCGGGCCGAGGACGGGCTCGGACTCAGGAGTCGCCGACGGGAACCCCGGCCAGCGACTTCAGCGCCAGCGACGCCGCCGTGATCCCGCTGGTGAACGCCACCTCCGAGAGCACCCCGGGCGCCGCCACCTGGTCCCCGGCGAGGAAGACACCGGAGCCGCCCCGGTCGATCCGGGGCCGGTCCCGCCAGGTGGTGCCCGGCGGGTCGACCGCGCCCGTACGGCCGTTCGCCAGGGCCTCGCGCCGCCAGACGGTGCGGTCGCGCCAGCCGGGGAACCCCAGGTCGAGCAGGTGCTCGGCGCGCGCGAGCCCTTCGGCGCGTGGTGCGTCGGGGCCGATCGGGATCTGCCCCTGGACGAGTTGTTCGCCGGCCGGTGCGAGGGACGGGTCCTGGGCGGTGAACCGTTCGAGCCACCCCGGGGCGTCCAGGTCCGAGACGACGAACGGGTCGCCCCGGCGCGTACGGAGGGCCAGGTCGATCAGGACGGTACGGCCGCTCGGCCAGCGCAGCCCGTCGTCCTTGAGGAGACGCCGGGCCGCGTCCAAGGACGTCGCCACGACGACGGGCCCGCCGGGCAGCGTGTCGACCCGGGAGGAGGCCTCGATGCGGACGCCCAGGTTCCAGGCGTGCCCGGCCATCCGCTCGCTGAGCCTGCCCCAGCCGCCGACCGGGTACCGGGCCTCCGGCGGCAGCGCGGCGGCGCGCCGCAGCCGCTCCTGGACGAAGGCGGCGGAGAGCGCCCCCGGGTCGTGGTGGAAGAGGGCCACGGCGACGTAGTGCGCGGCGGCGCGGGCGGTCGCGGGGCCGGCCCGCTCGGTGGCCCAGGTGAGGAAGTCCACGTCGACCGGGGCCTGTTCGGCGCTGCGGCGGGCGAGGGCGAACAGCCCGGCGGGCGGGATACGGCGCAGCGCCCCGCCGTGGTGGAAGCGGAAGCGCGCGGCCTCGTGCAGCGGCGGGTTCGCCAGGGGGCCCAGCAGCCCGCGCTGCCGGAGCCAGTCCCAGTGGGGGCCCCGCCGGTAGAGGGCGTGCGGGCCGTCGTTGAGCGCGTACGGGCCTTCGGCGGTCCTGGCCCGGCCGCCGAGGGTGTGGTGGGCCTCGTGGAGCGTGACGCGGGCGCCCGCCTCGGCGGCGGTGATGGCGGCGGTGAGCCCGGCGAGCCCGCCGCCGACGACGGTGATGCCGGGGCCCGTGTTGCGTCCCGGGGTGGGGCTGTGACCCATGGTGACCTCTCTCCCTCGTTGGTCCGCGTGGTCGCGTGCGGGACCGCACGCGACCGTCGACGCGGTCACTGAGGTGACGGGGGACGGCCTGTCGGATGTGACATCGGGGCGTTGTCAGTGCCGTAGGCCACCATGGGGGCATGGCGAGGAAGACGGCGAAGAGCGGGACGGCTGCGGCGCGGCGGGCAGAGGTGCGGCTCCCGCCGCTGAGCCCGTACGGCGGCGATCTGGAGCCGGACGGGGACTACGACGGCCTGGAGTTCCAGGACCTTGACCTGGGCGGCCGGAGCGGGCCGGGGGCGCGGTTCATCGACTGCGCGCTGCGGGAGTGCGGGCTGGACGGGACGGAGCTGGGGCGGGCGCGGTTCGTCGACTGTGTGCTGACCGGCGTCCGGGGGGTGGGGACGGACCTCGCGGGGGCGTCCCTGCGTGATGTGGAGGTGGTGGACGCGCGGCTGGGCGGTCTCCAGTTGCACGGCGCGGTGCTGGAGCGTGTGCTGATCAAGGGAGGGAAGATCGACTATCTGAATCTGCGCAAGGCGCGGCTGAAGGACGTGGTGTTCGAGGGGTGCGTGCTGGCGGAGCCGGACTTCGGGGGAGCGGAGCTGGAGCGGGTGGAGTTCCGGGACTGTGTGCTCCGGCGGGTCGATCTGAGCGGGGTCCGGATGAAGGACGTCGATCTGCGGACGGTCGCCGAGCTGGACATCGCGCGCGGGCTGGACCGGCTGGCGGGCGCGGTGATCAGTTCGGCGCAACTGCTCCATCTCGCACCGGCGTTCGCGGCCCAGATCGGCGTACGGGTGGAGGACTGACCGCTCCGGCGGTCGGGGGGCCGGGCGTCCTGCCGGCAGGCCGTCATGGCGCCGGGTCGTCATGCCGTTCGGCCAGTCCTGCTGTCCGGGGGTACGCCACGGTCCGGGGGTCCGCCACGGTCCGGGGATACGCCGTGGGCCCCGACCCGGGGGGATAGGTCGGGGCCCACGCGGTACTCCGCAGGCACGCCGTTTCGGTGGGGGGAGGGAAGCGGTCGCCCGCGTCCCCGGCAGTGCCCCGGCAGACTGCATCTGCCCGGGGACGCGCGATGTACGCCTGCGGATGCCCCGGAACCATGAGTGGGCTGTGTGACGACTGTGCGACGACGCTGTGGTGGCTCTGGGGCGCCACGGGCTCCAGGGTGTCCCGGGCTCCTCGGGGGAGCCCGGGACACCCGCTTCAGCAGCGGGGGAAGCGGCTCTGGAGGTCCCAGACGGCAGGGTTGTCGGCCAGTCCGTCGTGCAGGTCGGTGAGGTCCGCGATCAGATCGTGCAGGAAGTCGCGCGCCTCCCGGCGCAGCAGCCGGTGGCTGAAGGTGAGCGGCGGCTCGTCGCCGTGCATCCAGTCGGCCTCGATGTCGACCCATCCGAAGCGCCGCTGGAAGAACATCCGGTCCGCCGACTCCGTGAAGTCCAGCTCGGCGTACTGCGGTGTGGCGGCACGGCTGCCCCGGGGGTCCTGGTCGATCCGCTCGACGATGTCGCACAGGGCCCACGCGAAGTCGAGCACGGGCACCCACCCCCACGCGGTGGCCACCTCACGGTCGGCGGAGGTGTCGGCGAGGTAGACGTCCCCGCAGAACAGATCGTGCCGCAGCTCCTTGACCTCCGCGCGGCGGTAGTCGGTCTGCGGGGGATCGGGAAAGCGCCGGGAGAGGGAGTAGCCGATGTCGAGCACGACCCGATGGTGTCACGTTCGAGTGAATCGCCGCGTTTCCCTGTCCGGGGCCCGGTCCGCGCAGGCAGTGCCGTCAGGTGCGAGGGAGGTCCGCTGTGGCACCGTCCGGTCCGGAGCGCGCATCGTGTGGCTATGAATCGTGCGGCTACTCGTCGCAGTTGGAGAAGGTCCGGGGAAGGGTTCCGGCCTTGGAGGTGGAAGAGGCCTTCGGCGTCTTCACCGCCGTGGCCCCCGAGGGGGGGCGCGTGGAACTGATCGAAGGGCAGATCCACCTGTCGCCTCCGTCCGATGGCCAGCACGCGGAAATCGTCTCGGAGATCGGCGGGCAGGTCTGTGACCGTCAGCACGGCCTTCGGCTACGGGTCTGCACGGAACCACGCAGGGCCCCGGCCGGAGCCGGGGCCTGCGTCGTACCGCCGGTGATCAGAGGCCGGTGATCAGAGGTTGACGCCGAAGTCCGTCGCGATGCCCACCAGGCCCGAGGCGTAGCCCTGGCCGACCGCGCGGAACTTCCACTCCGCACCGTTGCGGTACAGCTCGCCGAAGACCATCGCCGTCTCCGTGGCCGCGTCCTCGCTCAGGTCGTAGCGGGCGATCTCCGCGCCGCCCGCCTGGTTCACGATGCGGATGTACGCGTTGCGCACCTGGCCGAAGTTCTGGCTGCGGGTCTCGGCGTCGTAGATCGAGACCGGGAAGACGATCTTGGTGATCTCCGCCGGCAGGCCCGCCAGGTTGACGTTGATGGCCTCGTCGTCGCCGTCGCCCTCGCCCGTCCGGTTGTCACCGGTGTGGACGATCGTCTGGTCCGGCGTCGCCTTGTTGTTGAAGAAGACGAAGTGACCGTCCGAGAAGACCTTCCCGCCCTCGTTCACCGCGATCGCCGAGGCGTCGAGGTCGAAGTCCGTACCGGTGGTCGTGCGGACGTCCCAGCCGAGGCCGACCGTGACGGCGGTGAGGCCGGGCGCCTCCTTGGTGAGTGAGACGTTGCCGCCCTTGGACAGGCTTACAGCCATGGGATGTCCCTTTCGTTGTCGTGTGCGGGCTTCAGGTGGCCCCGAAGCTACCGTCATCCGACATAACGCGGGCGGAGGTCCCGGAGGTTCCATCCCCCTTTACTTTCTTTACCCGGGGTCGGCACGGCGGCGCCCGCCGCTCAGGGGCCCGCTGTTTAAAGAGGTGACGAGAGGGGCGCGGACACGGGACCATAGGGGCATGCCCGGGCCTCCTCATGTCATCCGTGGTTCGGTCTCCCTGCCGGAGGCCGAACTGATGTGGCGTTTCTCGCGCTCCTCGGGGCCCGGCGGCCAGCACGTCAACACCAGCGACTCCCAGGTGGAGCTGCGCTTCGACCTGGCCGGGACGGACGCCCTGCCGCCCGTCTGGAAGGAGCGCGCGCTGGACCGGCTCGCGAGCCGGCTGGTGGGCGGCGTGATCACCGTACGCGCGTCGGAGCACCGCTCCCAGTGGCGCAACCGCGAGACGGCCTCGGTACGGCTCGCCGCCCTGCTGGCCGAGGCGACGGCCCCGCCGCCGCGCCCCCGCCGCAAGACGAAGATCCCGCGCGGGATCAACGAGCGCAGGCTGCGCGAGAAGAAGCAGCGCGGGCAGACGAAGCGCGGGCGCACCGGCCGCGACTGGTAGACGCCGTACGGAGACCTCGGAGCGCCCGCACGGGCTCCGGCACGTGCGCCGGCGGGCCTTACTCCGGCGGGCCTCAGCCCTGGCCGAACACGGGCTCCGACGCTCCGGCGGGCCTCAGCCCTGGCTCAACTGGCGGTAGCGGCCCTTGAAGTACGTCAGCGGACCGGCCTCCCCGCCCGGCAGATCCGCCGTCAGCACCCGCCCGATCACCAGCGTGTGGTCGCCGGCCTCGACCCGCTGCTCCGTACGGCACTCCAGCGTCGCCAGCGCGCCCTCCACCAACGGCGCGCCGCTCACCGTGCCCCGCCGGTACGGCAGGTCCTGGAAGAGCAGCCGGTCGCTGATCCGCCCCTTCATCGCGAACCGGCCCGCGATGTGCCGCTGGTTCTCCGAGAGCAAGGACGCCGCCCACAGCGGCTGTTCGGCGAGCAGGTCGTCCATCCGGGAGCCGCCCCGGACACTGACCAGGACCAGCGGCGGGTCCAGCGAGACCGAGAGGAAGGCCGTCGCCGTCATGCCGGCGTCCTCGCCGCGCGGTCCGTCCGCGCTCAGGGCCGGTTCATGCGCCGTCACCAGCACCACACCCGCGGCCAGCCGGGCGAGGGCCGCGCGGAACTCGTCGTCGCTCACCCCCTCAGCATGGGGGACGGTTTCGGTACGGGGGGCGGGACTCGTCTGGGACACGGGGGAGACGCTAGTCTCGTCGGTCCCGCGCCCGCATCGGGCCAAGGGACCAGCCAGGTCCTAGGACCACGCCAGGACCCCGCTCCGACCGGCCCCCGGCCGGGACTTGCGTTCCGCAAAGGCGCGGGAGCGCTTCCACCAGGCGTTCTCCCTCTCCAGGGCCGTGTGACTTGAGACACAGAGCGAGGTAATTGTTGACCCTGTGTACCTGGCGAACAGCTCGCTGTGATTCAGTTGCGAGGACAGTGCCACACAAGCGCCGATGAGAATCCTGGAGTTGCTGTCGAGGTCTCGGGGAGAGCGAGCAATGGAGACCGAGTCGGAGCCGTATGTCCGCCTTGCGACCCTGCGGCAGTTGCACGAGGCCGTCGCAGAGCTCAACACCGCCCGCAGTCTGGCGGACACCCTGCAGACCGTCGCCGACGGCGTCGTCACGGGGCTCGGCTATGAACTCGCGTGTGTGAATGTCGTCCAGGCAGACGGCGATCTCGTCGTCGCCGCCTTCGCGGGGAGCGCCGCCGCCGAGGCCCTGATCACCGGCCGGGTCGGCTCCCGTATCTCCTGGGAGCGCCGGCTCTCCATGGGGGAGACCTGGGGTGACCTGCGGTTCATACCGCACACCGAGGGCTGGGTACTGCTGGAGGACGACGTACCGCAGTGGTACACCGAAGGCCCCGAGCCCCGCTTCGAGGACGAGTGGCACCCCGCAGACCGCCTCTACGCCCCGATGTACTCGGCGGCGCGCAAGGACCCGCCGGCGCACGCCGCCGGGCGCGGCGGCGAACTCCTCGGCGTGATATCCGTCGACCGGCCGCGCGGCGGCAGGCGTCCGGGCCCCTGGGGGCAGGAAGCGCTCCAGATGTACGCGTCCCAGGCGGCCATTGCGATCAGTAACGCCCGGCTCCGAGCAAACATGCAGCGCGCCCTCGTCCGGCTGGAACGGGAACAGCAGGCGCTCCGGGCCAGTGAGGAATCCTTCCGCCAGGCCTTCGAGTACGCGCCCAGCGGCATGGCCATCGCCGAGATGGGCGGCGACCAGCACGGCAAACTGCTGCGCACCAATGACGCGCTCTGCCGCCTCCTGGGCCGCCCCGCCGCCGTGATGCGCCGCCACTCCTTCTCCGACCTCGTCCACCCCGAGGACATCGGCACGCTGCTGCGCACCTCCGCCGAGGGGGGCCGCGCCGAACTGCGCCTCGCGCGCCGCGACGGCACGTATGTCTGGGTCTCGCTGCGCAACTCCGTCGTGGCGGACACGGCGGACGGCCCCCGCTTCCTCCTCACCCACGTCGAGGACATCGAGGAGCGCAAGAGCCGCGAACTCCAGCTCGCCCACCGCGCCTCCCACGACTCCCTCACCGGCCTGCCCAACAGCGCGGAGCTGCGCTCCCGCCTCAGCGCCCGGCTCTGTTCGCGCCCGTTCGCCACGCGGGAGAAGACCGCCGTCGAGGCCCTGGACGCGGCGTACGGGGGGTACGAGGGCACGGTCCTGTACGAGCCCGGCTACGACACGTACGGCGGCTACGCGGGCACCCACAACACCGGCGGCCCGGGCGGCCCGGGTGACGCCTACCCCGTCCACGACGGCTACGAGGAGCAGGCGGGCCGGCGTGGCGGCGTACGCGACGGGGGCGTCCCGCCACCCGGCACCGGCCCCTTCGACCACCACGTCCATCTGGTCGCGCCCGCCGAGGGCGAGGCGGACGACGGCACCAAGGGGCTCGCGGTCCTCTTCTGCGACCTCGACGGGTTCAAGTCCATCAACGACCGCTTCGGCCACAACACCGGTGACGAGGTGCTGATCGAGGTCGCGCGCCGGCTCACCACCGGCGTACGCGACGGCGACACGGTGGCCCGGCTCGGCGGTGACGAGTTCGTCGTCCTCGCCGACGGCCTCGGCTCGGCGGACGCCGCCGACCTCGCCGTACGGCTGCGGAACGCGATCATCCCGCCGATCAGGGTCGACGGCAGGGCCGTCCGGGTCGGCGCCAGCTTCGGCATCAGCTGGGCGAGCTGCGGCATGTCCGTCGAGGAGGTCCTGCAATCCGCCGACCAGCGGATGTACGTCGAGAAGCGCTCCCGCAAGCAGGTACAGCGGCGGGCGGGGTAGCGGGGTAGCGGGGTGGCGGGGCGGCATCCCGGGAGGCGGCTCGGGATGCGGACCGAAACCGGTGGCAGACGCGTTTCCCGGGGTACACGGGGGACAGGGCGGCATACCTGCGGCCGGGAGGCGTGGCCGTTCGGGACCGGGCTGGGACATGTCCGCGATCGATTGTTCACCCAAGGGCCACAGACTGGCAGTCACCCGTCAAGACCCGTCCGTAGTCTTGCCCGCACGAGGTAGGCTCGGCCGGTCGGCGACGCTGGCGAGACGGTAAGGAGTGACCACCGATGACGGCCGGGAACAACGGCGCGAACAAGCCCGAGGACGACGACCCGTTCGGCTACCTGTACGAAGACGGACAGGCAGCGGCGGGCGCCGGTCAGCGGCGCCAGGGCGGTTACGGCTACCCGGGCCCGGCCACCCAGCCGGGCGTCCCCAGGACGTCGTACAACCAGGTCAGGACGGTCGGCGAGCGCCAGTACGGCCAGCAGGCGGTGCCGCCGCAGCAGGCGGCCTACGGCCAGCAGCAGGCATACGGTCAGGCTCCGCACAGCCAGCAGGCGCCCCCGGAGCAGTACGGCTCCACCACCGCCACGGTCCCCGCCCAGCGCGGCGGCGGACGCCGCGGCGGCGGCGGCCCGAACACCCGGGGCCTGCTGATCGGCGCGATCGCCGTGGTCGCGGTCGTGGTGATCGGCATCACAGCGGCGCTGCTCTCCAGCGGCGACGACAAGGACGGGAACGACGCACAGTCGTCGGACCCGGGGACGTCGGTCGGACAGTCGACGGACCCGAGCCCGTCCGCCTCCGACAAGGAGAAGGGCAACGGCGGTGACTCGTCCGCGGACGGCATCGAACTGCCCAAGCAGGACGCGGCCACCCTCAAGCTGGGCCCGCCCGCGGCACTCGCCACGGACATCGAGGGGGCCGAGGGCACCAACGGCTCGTATGTGACCGGCTTCAACACGGTCGGCGCCTCGGTGACCTGGACCGCCGACATCAAGGAAGCCGGCAGCTACGCGCTGTCCGTGCGCTACGCCATCCCGGCCAAGGACGCGAACGCCACGCTGACCGTCAACGGCAAGGCGAACAACTCTCCCCTCGGCCTGAAGAACTTCATCAACTCCGACGACCCGGATCTGTCGAAGAACTGGCAGACCACCTGGGCGCCGGTCGACCTCCAGGCGGGCAAGAACACCCTCAAGATCTCCTGCGAGCAGGGCAACCAGTGCGACGCCATCCTCGACTGGCTTGAGGTCACGCCCCCGAAGAGCTGACCGTCACGTCCGCGAAGCCTCCGCGGCGCTGACGACCCGCAGGAACCCCACCACCGTCCCGGCCATCGCCTCACGAGCCGGGACGAGGTATCTCCGGGGGTCGACCGTCGCCGGATGCCCGGCGAGATGGGCCCGTACCGCCTCCGTATACGCCGTGTTGAGCGCCGTGCCGACATTGACCTTGACCATGCCCGCGGCGACCGCCCGGCGGATCTCCTCGTCCGGGACGCCCGAGGAGCCGTGCAGGACCAGCGGTACGGGGACGGCCTCGCGCAGCGCGGCGACCAGCGTGTGGTCGAGGGCGGCCGTGCGGCGGGTCATCGCGTGGGACGAACCGACGGCGACGGCCAGCGCGTCGACGCCTGTCTCGGCGACGAAGACCGCCGCCTCGGCCGGGTCCGTCCGTACGCCGGGCGCGTGCGCGTCCAGCGCGCGTCCGCCGCCGTCCCCGGGGGTGCCGTCGCCCTCCTTGCCGCCCACCGCGCCCAGCTCCGCCTCGATCCAGACGCCGTGGTCATGGCCCCACCGCACCGCCTCGGCGGTCGCCTTCAGGTTCTCCGCGTACGGCAGCTTCGACGCGTCGAACATCACCGAGCTGAACCCCTCGGCCGGTGCGGCGCGCAGCAGTTCGGCGGACTCGACGTGGTCGAGGTGGAGCGCGAGCGGTACGGCGGCGGCGCGGGCCACGGCGGCGGTGGCGGCGGCCACGGCGGTGAGCCGGCCGCCGTGGAACCGCACGGCGTTCTCCGATATCTGGAGGATCGCCGGGACCCCGGCCCGCTCGGCGCCCTCCGCGATCGCCTCCGCGTGTTCCAGGGTGATCACGTTGAAGGCGGCGATGCCGTGGCCCCGGGCGGCGGCGGCCGAGACGAGTTCAGCGGTGGTGACGAGTGGCATGTGGTCCCCTGTTCTCCGGCTCGTTCCGGCTCATTCGGGCTCGCGCCCTCCGGTGCCCGTCACCGTGACGCGCGGCAGCAGCTCCGCGTACCCCCGCGCGTCGAACTCGCCCGCCGCCGGGGCCAGCACCGTCGCCGTCGACAGCGCGACCGCGCGGGAGAGCCTGGCGGGCCACGGCAGGCGCTCGACGAGCCCCGAGAGCAGCCCGGCCACCGCCGAGTCGCCCGCGCCCGTCGGATTGCCCCGTACGGTGTCCGGCGGCGCCGCACGCCACACGCCGTCCGGGGTGACCGCGAGGAGCCCGTCGGGGCCGAGCGAGGCGACCACCGCGTGCGCGCCGCGCCGCCGGGCGTCCTGGGTGGCGCGCTCCGGCTCGCGGGAGCCGGTGAGGCGGGCGAGTTCGTCGGCGTTCGGCTTGACGAGGTCGGGGCGGGCGGCGACGCCCCGGCGCAGCGGTTCGCCGCTGGTGTCGAGGAGGACCGGGACCCCGGCGGCGCGTGCGCGCCGGATCAGCTCGGCGTACGCGCCGACGTGGATGCCGGGCGGCAGGCTGCCGCAGAGCGCCACGGCCTCGGCACCGGTGCGCAGCAGCCGGTCGTAGTGGGAGAGGAAGCCGGTCCACTCGGCGGCGGAGACGACCGGGCCGGGCTCGTTGAGCTGGGTGGTGTCGCCGGTCGAGGCGTCCACGACGGCGATGGTGCGCCGGGTGGCCCCGGCGATCGGCAGCAGCGCGTCGACCGGACGGGCGGCGGGTGAGGGGCCGCTCCGGTCGGCGGGCCGGCCGCTGCCGCCCAGCAGCTCCCGCAGTACGTCGCCGGTCCGGCCGCCCGCGAACCCGGTCACCACCGTCCGGTGCCCCAGCGCGGACAGCACCCGTGCGACGTTCACGCCCTTGCCGCCGGGGCGTTCGACGACCTCGCTGACGCGGTGGGTGGTGTGCGGGACGAGCGCGGGCGTGCGGTACGTGATGTCCAGGGCGGCGTTGAGGGTGACCGTCAGGATCATCCATCCCCCTGCCTGGTACGCGGTCGCGTGGTGGATCGCCGGGTCGTCCCGGTCGTCCCGGTCGTCCGGTCGTCCAAAGGCCGTCGTCGGGCGCCGGAGCGCCAGAGCGCCGGAGCGATCATGTCAAAAAGAAAGCGGTTGGCCCAGCCCCCGGACCGACCGCTTCCGTACCCGCGCCGCCGGGTCAGCCGACGCGGGGGTCGATCACCCATTCGCCCTTGTGCAGCACGCCCTTGAGGGCGAAGTCCGCGTCCAGCACCACCGCGTCGGCGTCCTTGCCCGGCTCCAGCGAGCCGATCCTGTCGTACGCGCCGAGCAGCTTCGCCGGGTTCGCGGAGATCGCCCGGACGATGTCCTCCACCGGCAGCCGGTCCACCGTCGCCGCCCGCCGGAACGCGGTGTCCTGCGTCAGCGTCGAGCCCGCGATCGAGCCGCCGTCCACCAGCCGGGCGACCCCGTCCGTCACCTCGACGGCGAGCGGGCCGAGCTGGTAGCGCCCGTCGCCGAAGCCCGCCGCGTCCATCGCGTCCGTCACGAACGCGACGCGGTCCGCGCCCGCGCGGTGGAACGCCAGTTCCAGGGCGGCCGGGTGCAGATGCGTACCGTCGTTGATCAGCTCGACGGTGACCCGCTCGTCCTCCAGCAGCGCGGCGATCGGCCCGGGCGCCCGGTGGCCGAGCGGCGGCATCGCGTTGAAGAGGTGCGTGGCGACGGTCGCGCCCGCGGCGATGGCCTCGACGGTCTGCTCGTACGTGGCGTCCGTGTGGCCGATCGCGGCGATCACGCCGTGCTCCGCGAGCAGCCGTACGGAGTCGATGCCGCCCGGGAGTTCGGTGGCGAGCGTGACCATCCTGGCCGTGCCGCGCGCCGCGTCGATCAGCTTGCGCACCTCGGCCGGGTCGGGGTCGCGCAGCAGCGCCTCGCTGTGGGCGCCCTTGCGGCAGGGGGAGATGAAGGGGCCCTCGAAGTGGATCCCGGCGAGGTCGCCCTGCTCGACCAGTTCGGACAGGAGCCCGGCGCGCTGGGCGAGGAAGTCCATCTCGCCGGTGACGGCGGAGGCGACGAGCGTGGTGGTGCCGTGCTCGCGGTGCGTGCGGATGCCCTTGAGCACGTCGTCCACGGAACCGGAGGTGAAGGAGGCACCGCCGCCGCCGTGGTTGTGGAGGTCGACGAAGCCGGGGACGAGCCAGTGGCCCGTCAGGTCCAGCGTGGCGGCGTCCGCCGGGGCGTGGCCCGCGATCCGGCCGCCCTGGACGATCACCCGCCCGCCGTCCACGGTCCCGGTGGGCAGCACCACCCGGGCGCCGGTGAGGACGGTGGGTTCGGCGCGTACGGCGGATGTGTCGCGAGCGGCCATCAGGCGGTTACCTCCGGGGCGAGTGACGGGGTGTCGGACGGTCCCGCGTGCGGGGCAGAGGCGGGGGAGGTGGAGGGGGACGAGGGAGGGGCAGGGGCGGCGCCGGTGGGAGGCGAGGTCCCCGCGGCGCCGGCGGCGTCCACCAGGTCCCAGGCGAGCAGCCCCGCCCCCAGACAGCCCGCCGTGTCGCCGAGCGCCGCGGGGACGATCTCGGGGAGCCTCTGGAACGTGATCCGCTCCGCCACCGCGCGGCGCAGCGGCGTGAACAGGGTGTCCCCGGCCTCGGCGAGCCCGCCGCCGATGATCAGGGTGCGCGGGTCCAGCAGGGTGAGCGCGGTGACCAGGCCCGCGGCGAGTGCGTCGACCGCGTCGTGCCACACCCGTACCGCCGCCGGGTCGCCGGAGTCGACGGCCTTCGCGCAGTCCGCGGCGTCCGCCTCCGGGTCGCCGCTCGCCGTCCGCCACGCGCGGGTCACCGCGGCGGCGGACGCCAGGGTCTCCAGACAGCCGCGCTGGCCGCAGCCGCACGCGGGGCCGTCCGGGCGCACCACGACATGGCCGATCTCGCCCGCCGAGCCGTGCGCGCCCGCCTCTATGGCGCCGTCGATGCCGATGGCCCCGGCGATCCCGGTGCCCAGCGGTACGAACAGGAAGCGGTCCGCGCCCCGGCCCGCGCCGAGCCGCCCCTCCGCGAGGCCGCCGGTGCGTACGTCGTGCCCCAGCGCCACCGGTACGCCGCCGAGGCGCGCCCCGAGCAGGTCCCGCAGCGGCAGGTCGCGCCAGCCCAGGTTCGCGGCGTACCGGGCGATCCCGCGCTCGGCGTCGACGATGCCGGGTACGGCGACCCCGGCTGCCACCGCGCTCCCCCCGAAGTGCTCGGCGCCGTACGCGCGCAGCTCCGCGGCGAAGGCGAGGATGGTCTCGACGACGGCGTCGGGGCCGCGCTCCCTGCCGGTCGCGCGCCGCGCCTCGTACAGCAGCGCGCCGTCCGCGCCGACGAGGGCGGCCTTCATCCCGGTGCCGCCCACATCCAGGGCGATGACGTGTCTGGCCTGCCTGTCGGATCTCACGGGGACAGTCTCGCGTGTGAACCCGTGAAAGGTCTAGTCCACTACGCCCGATGCCTGCGGGTCGCGCCCCTGGTGGCCCCGGATTGTTGTCGCCCCATACAAAAGAACAGAACATTCACGCGGTGTGCACCGGGGATATCGGGCGTTGCGGAAGCGCAACCGCCGCCCGGTAGACCTCAAACCTTTGTATGGGGGAAAATCGCTTGCTCGATACCCGACTGATCCGAAACCGGCAGTCGGCGACAGTGCGTCACGGGGGACCGGTCGGGGGCCTTACGCGCAACAACAAGAAACAGCAAAGGCGGGGAACGGACCTGTGCGACCTGTACGAGAGCGCCATCAGGGATATCGCGGTCGCCGGGCCGCGGTGGCGGCGGCCGCCGCATTCGGTATGACGGTGACGCTGGCGGGGTGCGCGGGCGCCTCGGGCAGCGGAGATGTCACGCTCAGGGTGGTCGCCGCGGAGTACGGCACCAACTCCGAGGACAGTTCCCGGAATTACTGGGAGTCCGTGGCGAGTTCCTTCCAGGCGGACAATCCCGGAATCAAGATCGACATAAACATCCGGCCGTGGAAGACGATCGACTCCGATGTCGCGCGGATGGTCGAGGAGGGCAAGGCCCCCGACATCGCGCAAGTCGGTTCGTACTCCCACTACGCCAAGGACGACAAGCTCTACGCGGCCGACGATCTGCTCTCCGTACCCACCCAGGCGAACTTCCTCGACCAGCTCTCCGAGGCCGGCGAGGTCAACCGTATTCAGTACGGGATGCCGTTCATCGCCTCCACCCGGCTGCTCTTCTACAACAAGGAGCTCTTCGCGTCGGCCGGGGTGAGCGCCCCGAAGGACTGGGACGACATCAAGTCCGCCGCCGAGGCGCTCAAGGCGGACGGCGTGACGACCCCGTTCGCGCTGCCGCTCGGCACCGAGGAGGCGCAGGGCGAGGCGCTGATGTGGCTGCTGAGCGGCGGGGGCGGCGTCACGGACAACGCCGACGGCTCGTACAGCATCGACTCGCCGGCGAACGTCGCCACCTTCACCTGGCTCCGGAAGAACCTCGTCGGCGCGGGGCTGACCGGCCCGGTCGCGCCCGGGAAGCTGGACCGGGCCACCGCGTTCAAGGCGTTCACCAGCGGCCAGGTCGGCATGCTCAACGGCCATCCCACGCTGATGAAGGACGCGGTGAAGCGGGGCATCAAGGTCGGCATGGTGCCGCTGCCCGCCGAGGACGGCCCGGCGAAGTCGTCGGTCGGTGTCGCCGACTGGGTCATGGCGTTCAAGCAGAACGGCCACCGCGAGGAGATCGGCTCGTTCCTGGACTACGCGTACGAGGACAGGAACGTGCTCAGCTTCGCCGGCCAGTACGACCTGCTGCCGGTCACCTACAGCGCCAACGAGGCGATGCTCGCCGACCCGGAGCACCAGGACGTGAAGACGTTCCTGACGGCGCTGCCCGAGTCGGAGCTGTTCCCGTACGGTAAGAACTCGTGGTCGCAGGTGAGCGAGAGCTTCAAGAAGAACATCGGCAGGGCGGTCGAGCGCGGTCAGAGCCCGGGGGCGGTACTGGGGCAGATAGCCAGGGACGCGTCGGCGGCGGAGGCGTCCGAGTAGCGTGTCACTGATATGACCACGCCCGCCCCTGACCCCGACCCGGCCCCTGCCCCTGACCCCGATCCTGCCCCTGACGCCGACCCGCTCCCTGACCCCGATCCGGCCGCCGTTCCCGCCCCCGCTCCCGATGCTTCCGAGTCCGGGGCGGCCCCGGGCCTGTCCGGGCGGGACCGCGCCGTACTGGCCCTGGAGCGGCGCGGCTGGCCGGGCCCCGGCGCCAAGGAGCGGGAGATCCGCGAGCGCCTGGGCCTCTCGCCGACGCGCTACTACCAGCTCCTGAACGCCCTGCTGGACGACCCGAGGGCGGCGGAGCACGACGCGGTGACGGTGAACCGGCTCCGCAGGGTCAGGGCCGCGCGCCGCGACCTCCGCTGACCGCGGGAGCGGGCCGGGGCCGAAGACGCGGCCCCGGTTCTTGCCCGTACGGCGGTTGACGTGGATAAGGTCGGACCATGGGCAGCCACGCGTACTCCCTGCCGGAACCGACCACCACCGCCGGAGCCGACGGCCTGGCCGCGCTTCTCGCCCGGCCCGGCGGCGCCGTCGTCGCGCTCGACTTCGACGGCACCCTCGCCGAGATCGTCCCCGACCCCGAACAGGCCCGCGCCCACGCGCGCGCGCTCCCCGCCCTCGCCGCCCTCGCCCCGCGCGTCGCCTCCGTCGCGGTGGTCACGGGGCGCCCCGCCGGGGTCGCCGTACGGTACGGCGGCTTCGCCGGTGTGCCCGGCCTGGAACACCTGGTCGTCCTCGGCCACTACGGCGCCGAACGCTGGGACGCCGTCTCCGGTACGGTCCACGCCCCCGCCCCGCACGAGGGCGTCGCGGCCGTCCGCGCCGAACTCCCCGGCTTCCTCGAACAGTTCGGCGCCTGGCGTGGCACCTGGATCGAGGAGAAGGGCCGGGCGGTCGCCGTTCACACCCGCCGCGCCACCGACCCGCAGGCCGCCTTCGAGGCGCTGCGCGACCCCCTCGCCGCCCTCGCCGCACGCCACGGCCTGATCGTCGAACCGGGCCGCATGGTCCTGGAACTGCGCCCGCCGGGCGTCGACAAGGGCGTGGCGCTGTTGGAGTACGTCCGCGAGATCGACGCCGAGACGGTCCTCTACGCGGGCGACGACCTGGGCGACCTGCCGGCCTACGCGGCGGTGGAGAAACTCCGCTCCGACGGCCACCCGGGCCTGCTGATCGCCAGCGGCACCGAAGTCCCCGAACTCTCCGAACGAGCCGACCTCGTCCTCCCGGGCCCGGCGGCCCTGGCGGACTTCCTGGCGGCGCTGGCGCGCACGGCCGCCCCGTAGGGCCTCGGGCCCTGAGCCCTCGGCCCCCTGGACGAGCTCAGCCCCGCAGCGCCTCCAACTGGTCCAGGAACCACCGCTGCGGCGGCAGCGCCGTCGCAGCGGCGGCCAGGCGCTTGGCGCGGTCCGTGCGGTCGGCCGGGGGCATCGTCAGGGCCTCGTGGAGGGCGGCGGCCGTCGCGTTGATGTCGTACGGGTTGACCACCAGCGCGTCCTCGCCCAGCTCCGCGTACGCGCCCGCCTCCCGTGACAGCACCAGCGCGCAGGCGCGCTCGGAGAGGACCGGGATCTCCTTCGCGACCAGGTTCATGCCGTCGCGGATGGGGTTGACCAGCGCCACGTCGGCCAGCCGGTACGCGGCCAGGGAGCGGGCGAAGTCGTCCTTGACGTGGAGGACGACCGGGGTCCAGCCGGGGGTGCCCAGCTCCGTGTTGATCGCGTCGGCGACCCGCTGGACCTCCTCCGTGTAGGCGCGGTAGATGGCCAGGTCCTGCCGGGACGGGTACGCGAAGGCCACATGGACGACGCGCTCGCGCCAGTGCGGATGGTCGAGCAGGAGCTGCCGGTAGGAGAGCAGGCCCCGGACGATGTTCTTGGAGAGCTCCGTACGGTCCACCCGGACGATCGTCCTGCGGTCGGCCCCGTCCGGTGCGACCCCGATCTGCTCGCGCAGGGCCGCCATCCGCTCGGCCACGTCCGGGCGGTGCGCGCGCTCGCGCAGGAAGTCGCCGTCGGCGCCCAGGCCGTGGACCGCGAGATACGTCCGGCCGCCGGAGGGGCCGTTCTCGTGCGCGTACGTGAGATGGCGCCCGCCGTCCCCTGCCGCGTCCTGCGGCCAGTGCGCCGTCAGGCCCCGGTCCGCCAGCACCGAGCGGGCGCACTCCTTGAACGCCTCCGCCCACCGCCAGGTCAGGAAGCCCAGCCGGTCGGCGCCGAGCATGCCCAGCAGCAGCCGCTCCGCGATGTCGTCGGGCAGCAGCCTGAAGTACTCCGCGGGCGCCCACGGCGTGTGCGAGAAGTGCCCGATCCTGAGGTCGGGGCGGAGCGCCCGCAGCATCCCGGGGACGAGCGCCAGGTGATAGTCCTGCACCAGGACCGCCGCGCCCTCGGCCGCCTCCTGCGCCAGCGCCTCGGCGAAGGCGCGGTTGTACGTCTCGTACGCGGCCCACCGCTCACGGAACTCCGGGCCGAAGGACGGCTCCAGCGGGGTCTGGTAGAGCATGTGGTGGACAAACCAGAGGGTCGAGTTGGCGATGTCGTTGTACGCGGCGGCGTACACCTCGGGGTCGATGCCCAGCATCCGTACCCGCTGCCCGCCCGTGTCGGCCGGGTCGAGGCGGCCCTCCGTACGCCGTACGGCCTCCCGGTCGCCCTCGCCGAGCGCCGCGCACACCCAGACGGCGTCTTCTCCGGAGCCGTCGGCCCCGATGGCCGACAGGCCCGACACCAGTCCGCCGCCGCCGCGCCTGGCCTCCAGCGTGCCGTCGTCGCGCCGCGTGTACGAGACGGGGCCGCGGTTGGACGCCACCAGGACGCGGGCCGGCGCGGGGCTGACGGACTGCTCGGTAACCATGTCGCGAAACCTAGCCCGTCGCGGAAACGCTCAAACGTACGGTGCGTGTGACGTCGGGGACGCGTCCGCTCAGTCGCGCCGCCCGCGCGCCGCGGCCAGCGCGACCACCCCGGCGCCCGTCAGCGCGAACGCCATCCCGCCCAGCAGCCACAGCCGCTCGGCCGTCGACCCGGCCTGCGCCAGCACCCGCGTGAACTCCGAAGCCCTCGAAATCGCCAGATTCATGCCCATGGGGCAGCAATGTAGGCAACCGGTGCGATGATCCGACGTTACGCCGCGCGTCCGGCCGTGTACTCCGCGATCTCCCGCATCGGCGGACGTTCCTCCGTGTCCACCGCGTGCGTCCGCGGCGTGAAACCGTCCTCGCCCCGCTCGAACTGCGTGAGCCGCGGCCGTACGAGATGGCCCCGCTGGAGCCGGAGCTGCGCCGTACGGTAGATCGCCGCGGCCATCCGCCCCAGCGCCCGGTCGTCCTGGTGGCGGTGGAGCCTTACCCCCACGTCCACCTGGGCCAGCGCGTCCAGCCCCACCGTGTGCAGCGCGTCCACCAGCAGGCCCAGCTCCACGCCGTACCCCACGGGGAACGGCAGCCGCTCCAGCAGCGCACGGCGCGCCGCGTACTCCCCGCCCAGCGGCTGGACGAAGCCGGCCAGCCTCGGCCAGTGCAGATTGAGCAGCGGGCGCGCCACCAGCTCCGTCACCCGCCCGCCCTGGCCGGCCTCCCCCTCCGTACCACCGCCCAGCGGGCGGTCGTACATCGCCTTCACGAACTGCACCTCCGGCTCGGTGAGCAGCGGGCCCACGATCCCGGAGACGAAATCCGGCGAGAACTCCCGCAGATCCGCGTCCACGAAGCACACGATGTCGCCGCTCGTCACCAGCAGCGACCGCCACAGCACCTCGCCCTTGCCGGGCAGCGCGGGCAGCCGCGGCAGGATCGTGTCCCGGTGCACCACCCGCGCGCCCGCCGCCGCCGCGACCTCGCCCGTACGGTCGGTGGAGCCGGAGTCGATCACCACCAGCTCGTCGACGAGCCGCACCCGCTCCATCAGCTCCCGCCGCACGACGGAGACGATCGCGCCGACCGTCGCCTCCTCGTCCAGCGCCGGCAGGACCACGCTGACCGTGCTGCCGCGCGCCGCTTTCGCCGCCAGGAGCCGGTCGAGCGTACGGTCCCCCGCCGACCAGGAACGCCTGGTCAGCCAGTGCTCCACCTCTTCCAGCACGTTCGGTACTCCCTGCGCGATCCTTGGCCTGTGCGGTCATCCGCGGGCCGGCGCCGGGTCCCCGTGCGCCATGACGTGATCCATCTCGCGGTGCGGACGACTATCTCAACCCTCCACACCTTCGGTTACAGTCTTGAACAACACGAATGACCACCGCATGCCGGGGTCATCACGTGAACAAACGCACCGGACCCAGGCTCCGGCGCCATAGCGCTCATCCAGAGGGACAGAGGGAACGGCCCGTTGAAGTCCCGGCAACCCTCCCGCCGACCGCGAGGTCACGGTGGGGAAGGTGCCAATTCCGTCTCGTGGCGAAGTACGTCGCGAGGAAGATGAGGAGAAAGGGCCTCGCCACCATGGCTGTGCAGACCGTCCGAAGCGGTACGAACGAGACCGTCGACCTCGGCCCCGCCGCCGCACTCTCGTGCCGCGAATGCGGAGAGCGCTTCGACCTCGGCCCCCTCTTCGCCTGCGCGAGCTGTTTCGGGCCGCTCGAAGTCGCGTACGACCTGCCGAGCGGCAGCCCCGAAGAGCTGAAGAAGCGCATCGCCGAAGGCCCGGACAACATCTGGCGGTACGCGCCGCTGCTGCCCGTCCCCGCCGACGTCGCCTCGAAGCCCAGCATCAACCCCGGTTTCACGAAGCTGGTCAAGGCCGACAACCTCGCCCGTGAACTGGGGATCACCGGCTCGCTCCACATCAAGGACGACTCCGGTAACCCGACGCACTCCTTCAAGGACCGCGTCGTCGCCATCGCCGTCGAGGCCGCCCGCGCCTTCGGCTTCACCACCCTCTCCTGCTCCTCCACCGGCAACCTCGCCGGCGCCGTCGGCGCCGCCGCGGCCCGCGCCGGCTTCCGCTCCTGCGTGTTCATCCCGCACGACCTGGAGCAGGGCAAGGTCGTCATGGCCGCGGTGTACGGCGGTGACCTGGTCGGCATCGAGGGCAACTACGACGACGTCAACCGTTTCTGCTCCGAGCTCATCGGCGACCCGCTGGGCGAGGGCTGGGGCTTCGTCAACGTCAACCTGCGGCCGTACTACGGAGAGGGCTCCAAGACCCTCGCGTACGAGATCTGCGAACAGCTCGGCTGGCGGCTGCCGGACCAGATCGTCATCCCGATCGCCTCGGGGTCGCAGCTCACGAAGATCGACAAGGGGCTCCAGGAGCTGATCAAGCTCGGCCTCGTCGAGGACCGCCCCTACAAGATCTTCGGCGCCCAGGCCGAGGGCTGCTCGCCGGTCTCCACCGCCTTCAAGGCCGGGCACGACGTCGTACGGCCGCAGAAGCCGGACACCATCGCCAAGTCCCTGGCGATCGGCAACCCCGCCGACGGCCCGTACGTCCTGGACATCGCCCGGCGCACCGGCGGCGCGGTGGAGGACGTCGACGACGCGCAGATCGTCGACGCGATCAAGCTGCTGGCGCGCACCGAGGGCATCTTCGCGGAGACCGCGGGCGGGGTGACGGTCGGCGTGACGAAGAAGCTCATCGAGGCGGGCGTGCTCGACCCGTCCCTCACCACCGTCGTCCTCAACACCGGTGACGGGCTCAAGACGCTGGACGCCGTGGCGCCGACGACCGGCCCGACGGCGACGATCCGCCCGAGCCTCGACGCGTTCCGCGCCGCGGGCCTCGCCACGAGCTGACCACCGACACCGAGAAAGGCTTCCCACGATGAGCGTCAAGGTCCGTATCCCCACCATCCTCCGCACCTACACCGGTGGCCAGGCCGAGGTTCCGGCGGAGGGCGCCACCCTCTCCGAGGTCATCCAGTCGCTGGAGACGAACCACCCGGGCATCGCCGGCCGCGTCCTGGACGACCAGGGCAAGCTGCGCCGCTTCGTCAACGTGTACGTGAACGACGACGACGTCCGTTTTGAGCAGGGTCTGGAGACCGCCACCCCGGCGGGCGCGGGCATCTCGATCATTCCGGCGGTCGCCGGGGGCTGACGCGCTCGGTAACGGACACGGTCCCCTCCGCGAGAGAAGCGGAGGGGACCGTTCTACATGGTTGAGCACGGTAGAGTGTGGGAACGCCCCGCCGTCGCCCGCTCCGTACGCGAGCGAGAACGCGACAAGATGAGGGTAAAGTCCTGGAGCCTTTTGCGGCGTATGTACGCTTTGCCCGGCCCGACTTGTCCCGGAACGCAGTGGATTCAGCACTATGCGTGTTCGGCCACGCCCAGAATTCTCGTCCGATTGACCTGTTGCAGAGGGCAGTTGGGCAGATACATTCAGCCGCGGTCGACGCGTTCCGGCGCGAAGTGTGGCCCCGTGCAAGGGCCAGTAATAGGGGAGTTGGCATGGCTCAGGGCACCGTCAAGTGGTTCAACGCGGAGAAGGGCTACGGCTTCATCGCGGTCGACGGTGGTGCGGATGTATTCGTCCACTACAGCGCGATCCAGATGGACGGTTACCGCACCCTTGAAGAAGGTCAGCGAGTGGAGTTCGAGATCTCGCAGGGCCAGAAGGGTCCGCAGGCGGACATGGTCAAGCTCGCCGTCTGATCCCGGCGCGATCGGCCACCGACGCACTCAGGTACTCGGTACGGATTCCGCATCGCACTCACGCATGAGGGGCCCGCATCCCGGACAGGGATGCGGGCCCCTCATGCGTGAGCCCTCGGCGACGCCCCGCGGGCGACGAGCCGGAGGCGCTTGCACTCTCGGGGGTCGAGTGCTAATTATTGCGTTAGCACTCTGCAAGTGAGAGTGACAACTTGGGACCGGGTCGGTGAGGCCCGAAGAGCCGGCGGGGCAAGGAACCGCCGACTCTCAGGCCGTCCGTCGCGGGCGCCAGCGCGGTCCGGAGAAATCCTTCCCCAAGCTCTCAACTGCGTTCGAGCAGGGGAGACCCCATACGTCCGGGAGGACCACTTCACATGGCCAAGATCATCGCGTTCGACGAGGAGGCACGGCGCGGTCTCGAGCGCGGGATGAACCAGCTCGCCGACGCCGTCAAGGTCACCCTTGGTCCCAAGGGCCGCAACGTCGTCCTCGAGAAGAAGTGGGGCGCCCCCACGATCACCAACGATGGTGTGTCCATCGCCAAGGAGATCGAGCTCGAGGACCCGTACGAGAAGATCGGCGCCGAGCTGGTCAAGGAAGTCGCCAAGAAGACGGACGACGTCGCCGGTGACGGTACGACCACCGCGACCGTCCTCGCCCAGGCGCTCGTCCGTGAGGGCCTGCGCAACGTGGCGGCCGGCGCCAACCCGATGGCCCTCAAGCGCGGCATCGAGAAGGCCGTCGAGGCCGTCTCCGGCGCCCTGCTGGAGCAGGCCAAGGACGTGGAGACCAAGGAGCAGATCGCTTCGACGGCCTCCATCTCCGCCGCCGACACCCAGATCGGCGAGCTCATCGCCGAGGCGATGGACAAGGTCGGCAAGGAAGGCGTCATCACCGTCGAGGAGTCGCAGACCTTCGGTCTGGAGCTTGAGCTCACCGAGGGCATGCGCTTCGACAAGGGCTACATCTCGGCGTACTTCGCCACGGACATGGAGCGTATGGAGGCGTCGCTCGACGACCCGTACATCCTGATCGCCAACTCCAAGATCGGCAGTGTGAAGGACCTCCTTCCCCTGCTGGAGAAGGTCATCCAGTCCGGCAAGCCGCTGCTGATCATCGCCGAGGACGTCGAGGGCGAGGCCCTGTCGACCCTGGTCGTCAACAAGCTCAAGGGCACCTTCAAGTCCGTCGCCGTCAAGGCCCCGGGCTTCGGTGACCGCCGCAAGGCGATGCTGAACGACATCGCCATCCTCACCGGCGGCACGGTCATCTCCGAGGAGGTCGGCCTCAAGCTGGAGAACGCCGGTCTCGACCTGCTCGGCCGCGCCCGCAACGTCGTCATCACCAAGGACGAGACGACCATCGTCGACGGTGGCGGCGACAGCGACCAGGTCGCGGGCCGGGTCAGCCAGATCCGTGCCGAGATCGAGAACAGCGACTCGGACTACGACCGCGAGAAGCTCCAGGAGCGCCTGGCGAAGCTGGCCGGCGGCGTGGCCGTCATCAAGGCCGGTGCCGCGACCGAGGTCGAGCTCAAGGAGCGCAAGCACCGCATCGAGGACGCGGTGCGCAACGCCAAGGCCGCCGTCGAGGAGGGCATCGTCGCCGGTGGTGGCGTGGCTCTGCTCCAGGCTTCCTCGGTCTTCGAGAAGCTTGAGCTGACGGGCGACGAGGCGACCGGCGCGCAGGCCGTCAAGCTCGCGCTGGAGGCTCCGCTCAAGCAGATCGCCGTCAACGGTGGTCTTGAGGGCGGCGTCGTCGTGGAGAAGGTCCGCAACCTGACGGTCGGTCACGGCCTGAACGCCGCGACCGGCGAGTACGTCGACATGATCGCCGAGGGCATCATCGACCCGGCGAAGGTCACGCGCTCCGCTCTCCAGAACGCCGCGTCCATCGCCGCGCTGTTCCTCACCACCGAGGCCGTCATCGCCGACAAGCCGGAGAAGGCCGGCGCGGCCCCGGCCGGCGGCGGCATGCCGGGCGGTGACATGGACTTCTGATCGACCTGAGGCCGCCCGGACGCCCGCCGCGTCCCGTCGGCCGGTTGATCGACCGTCCTGAACGGGGGCGGCACCCCTTCTTCGAGCTTCGGCTCGGGAAGGGGTGCCGCCCCCGGGCTTTTTCCGGGCGTACGTCAACGGACGTCAGCGGGTGTAGTCCTTGAGCTTCTCGGTCTCCAGGGTGATGCCCACGGGAGCGGGGAGCTTGACCGTCTCTCCGTACCGGTATGTGTGACGGCTCATGTACGCGCCCTGCCGCGGGTCCGTGTAGACCACCAGTTCTTCGGCATCCCGGTCGATGAGCAGATAGAGGGGGATGCCGGCACCGGCGTAACCGTCACGCTTCTCCCTGCGATCGCGGCGCGCGGTGTCGCGATCGTGAGAAGTGACCTCCAAGGTCATGAGGACACCGTCGGTCGGAGCCCACTCGCCCTGTCCCGCGAAGTGGTCGAGTGGCGTCAGGGCGCCGTCCGGACGGGCGGCCGAAGTCCTCGGCGGTACGGGGCTGTTGACCGGCGGTCGAACGCCTGTCGTAGCCGGTGGGCGCCATCGGGTGAGATGCGGTGGAAGCGGGCGGGGCGGCGTGCGGCGGGCACCGCTCGGCACTAGGCTGGCTGACAGCCATGGAGATCCGGCGCTCCTTCTGAAGAATTTGCCGTTGATCTGGTGGTCAGGCCCTCGCGATGGTGCTCGTAACACCGGCGGGGGCCGTTCCACGTTCTGAGGGCACGCTGAAGCGTCGCCACTCTCTGTAGCAGACCGAACACAAACGGTCATCAGGTCATCAGGGTTGAAGTGACGGGAGGGGGCCCACCACCCGATCCTTGAAAAAACCGCTCCGATCTCAATTCTTGAGCTTCGGGCCGTAAGGATGCGCCGGGCCCATGACATCTATGGGGTGTGGAGACCTTGAAGACCGGGAGCGACCGGGACCGCGCCGCGCGGTTCACCGCCTTGTACATCCGTGACCACCCGCGGGTGTCCGCCTTCGTGCACCGGAGGTCGGGGGACCGGGCGGCGGCCGAGGAGCTGACCGCCGAGGTCTTCCGTACGGCCTGGGAGCGCATGACGGACGGCCAGGAGGTCGGCACGGGCTGGCTGTTCGGCACCGCGCGGAATCTGCTGAACAACCACTACCGCTCGATGGAGCGGCTGACGGAGCTGCACCGGCGGATCGGCGACGAGTTGGGCCGTACGCCCGCCTCCGGCCCGCACGAAGCCGTTCTCGACGCGCTCGACCGGCTGCCGTCCCACCACCGCGAGGTGCTGCTGCTCAGCTACTGGGACGGGCTGAGCGCCGCCGAGACCGGTCAGGCGCTGGGTTGTTCGGCGCCTGCCGTGTGGGTCCGGCTGCACCGGGCCCGCAAAGCGTTCCGTGATGTGTACGACCTGCCCGAGGAGTCAGTGTGATGCGCGTGAAGTCGATGATCCGGAACGCCAATCCGGTACCCGCCCCGGATCCCGGGGAGCTGTCACCGCGTGCGGCGGCCGAACTGGCCGCCCTGGTGGGGCCCGTGGACGAGGGCGCGCGGCCGGTCCGTACGGTGGCTGCCCGCCGGTCGCCCCGGCGCGGCTTCCTGACGACCGTCGTCGCGTGCGGGGCCGCCGCCGTCATCGGCGGCGCCACCCTCTTCCTGCTCCCGGACGATGCGGCGGGCCCCGGCGAGGGCCCGGGCGCCGGACCGGGTGGCGGAGCCGTCGCCGACGAGCCGTACTTCGGGACCACCGCCCGGTTGGAAGGCGTCGCGACCGTGATCGTACGGGCGAAGCTCGGCGCCGGGCGGGAGGAGAACGCCGACGACATCAGGACGACCGTCGCGACGGCGGACGTGGTGGCGACCGCCAAGGGCGAGACCCCGGGCGACTCGATCGAGGTCTCGTACACCACCCCGGGCTCCGGGCCCGAGACGGCCGGGCTCACGGCGGGCAAGGAGTACGTCCTGCTGCTGGAGGAGAGCGGCGACGGGGGGTACGTCCTGGTGAACACCACGCAGGGCTGGTACGGCGTGGGCGGCGACGGCCGGCGGGCGGTCGCCGGGAACGACAACGACGTGGCCCTGAGCCCCGGGGTCCTCAAGGCGCTCCGGCTCGCGGAGTAGAGCGGTGGGGAGTGGGGCGGTGGAACAACGGCGGGGTGTCACGGAGGGCATTGTCCTCCGTGACACCCCACCCGGGTTCGGCTCCGGTGCGGTACGTGACCGTCTACCTGGCGCTGAGCCGCCGCGTCCGGTCGGCGAGCCGGCTGACCGTGCCCGCGTGGTCGAAGCCGCCGCCCGAAACGGCCTTGACCGCACCGCCGGACCCCACGGTGTAGAGCGCCTGCTCCGGGTTGAGCAGGTCGTACGGGTTGGCGGTGCCGTTGTCGGCGAGCATCAGTACGTACTCGGTGCCGCCCCCGGCGAGCGTCGTGGTGTCCCGCTCCTTGTACGTGACGCCCTTGTACGTACCGCCGAGCTGGCTGACCTCGACGGTGTCCCCGACTGCGGCGTCCCCGGCGAGCACCTGGGAGACCTTCACCGTGGAGACGGTGACGACCACCGGGTCGGCCTCCGCCTCGGCCTCGGCCCGCGCGATCTCCTTCGGGGAGAGACCCGCCTGCGGGTTGGTGGCCGGGTCGCCGCCCGCCGATGTCTCGGGCAGCATGGGCTCGACCCGGGAGCCGACCACGGTGCCCTTGACGACGAGGTCGGACTCCTCGATGACCGCGTCGAGCGAGTCGTAGGCGGGGTAGTCCGCGTGGTACGCCACGACGTCCGCCGAGGATCCGGCCCCGGATCCGGCCGCGGATCCGGAGCCGTTCGCGGATCCGCCGTCCGAGGAGCAGCCGACGACGCCGAACGCGGCGAGGGCCGCGGCGCCGGTGACGAGAAGGTTCCGGGTCACTATCACGAGTAGATCCTCTTCACCTCGGACTTGTCGTACGCCAGCGGCTTCTGCACCGTCGCACGATTACGGCTGTGCTTCATGAGTGACGCTTTGCTGGTATTCGGGTTGTCGTCGAGGCTCAGCGCGTGCCCGAGTTCGTGCGTGGTGGTGCTGCGAACCCATTGGTCGTACTTCGAACCGGCATCCCGGTCGAGGGTCCTGGCATTTACCTGGATCTTGAATACCCGATTGGCACGAGAGCCGGACGGCGCGTAAACCCCGTACCAACTCGCGCTGTAGCGGCCCGCCGTGAACGAGGCCTTCGCAGTGGACTTCCGGCCGATCTTCGCCTTTACCCCGGCGTCGTTCCAGTTCTTGCGGCCGGTGTCGAAGTACTTGACCCACTCGTTGTTGATGCCGACGGTCTTGACGTTGAACGACCGCTTCGGCATGCCTCCGCTGTAGTACGTGGCCTGCGCGGATGTCGATCCGGCCAGCGTGCCGGCGACGGCCAGCGCGGTGCAGGAAGTGAGCACGAGCGATGCGCGTGCGAATCTCCGATTCAATTTTTTCCCCGTGAATTGGGCATGCGGCAGCGCGATGCCGCGCGCATGCACGATCGAGAATGAGGACGCGGATATATGTCACGCATCCCTCATGAGCTGAACTTCCCCTTTCGCTCCCCCGGTTGGCTCCCCCGTCGGTCAGCTCACCCGACACATCCGACCCTATGGCCCGTCAGGTCCCGTCGTCAAAGGATATCGACCGCCAAATTCACGTAATAAACAGGGGAGTTGGCTCCGCATGTAAAGAACCACCGGGCGCGTGAGGCGGTTCCGAGGCGCCCGTATGATCACAGCTGTTCGGTATTCCGGCGGCCTCTTTGCGGGGCCGCCACCGGAGAACCTGGGGGGTTCTGATGCGCACAAGAGCGTTCACCACGGCGGCCGTCTGCGCGGCCGCACTGCTCGGTGTCGGCGGTGTGACACCGGTCGCCGCCGCCGACCGTACGGGCCCGGTGGGGGGAGCCGGGGCGGACTTCAACGGCGACGGCTACCCGGACCTCGCCATCGGCGCGCACACCGCGACCGTCGACGGCGTGCGGCGGGCCGGCGTCGTCACCGTCGCGTACGGCTCGGCCACCGGTCCGAGGTACGACACGGCCTCCGTCATCAGCCAGGCCACGCCCGGCGTCCCCGGCGACCCCGCCGAGGACGGTACGTGGCGCGCGGTGAGCGCCCACGGGGACCTCGACGGTGACGGCTACGACGACCTGGTCGTCAACTGGGCGGAGCGGAACACCGTGCTCTGGGGGAGCGCCGCGGGCCTCACCGGCGGGGGCACCGCGGGCGGGGGCACCACCGTCACCCCCGGCACCTACCGGGCCCACGACCCGAAGGTCCTCGGCGGCACCGTCGGCGTGGGCGACGTCAACGGCGACGGGGTCGACGACTTCATCACGCGCGGCCACAACGGCACCGCGTACGGACTCTCCGTACGGCTCGGCCCGCTCGACCGTACGACGGGCGCGTCGGCCGGTGTCTGGTTCCGCGACACCGGTTCCCTGGACAAGCTGGGGACCTCCGTCGTCCATGTGGGCGATCTGACCGGCGACGGGATCGACGACATCGTCGTCAGCGGCGGCGTCGTCCTCGGCAACGGAACGCCCGGGGGTGTGGTGCTGAAGGGCTCCGCCACCGGCCTCGCCAAGGGCGGCGGCTTCGGCGGACCGCACGCGTACAGCACGTTCTACCCCTCGGCCTTCGGCGACCTGAACAAGGACGGCCACCAGGACCTGGTGACGGGCCACCCGGAGGACAACAGGATCTACGTGGCCTACGGCGGCCCGAACGGCATCGCCGCCACCCCGAAGGCCCGCTCCTACACCCAGGCCAGTGCCGGCGTCCCGGGACTGGACGAGGAAGGCGACCGCTTCGGCTCGGCCCTGGCCGTCGGCGACACCGACCAGGACGGCTACGACGACGTGATCATCGGCGCCTCGTACGAGACCGGCGCCGACCCGGCGACCACCACCGCCTCGGGCGCGATCACCGTGCTGCGCGGCGCCGCCGCCGGGATCACCACCGCCGGCGCGAAGTCCCTCACCCAGAACAGCAAGGGCGTCCCCAGCGCCTCGGAGAACAACGACCACTTCGGCTCGGCCCTGGCGGTGGCCGACACCGACCTGGACGGTGCCCCGGAGATCTATGTGGGCGGCAACGGCGAGGACGGCTACAAGGGCCGCGTCTGGAAGCTCCCGGCCGGCGCGTCGACCGGCGTCACCGGCGTCGGATCCACCAGCTTCCACCTGGGCACGCTGGGCGGCTCTCCGGGCGGCGGGAACTTCGGTTACCGCATGATCGGCTGACCGGATCGGCCGGGCCGTGCACGGGGGGGGGCGGACGCCCGCTCCTCGTGCACGGCCCGAATGGCCGGTCGCGGGCTCGTGGTCAGGTGCCGGGCGCGTTCCGGTAGGCCCGGTAACCCGCCTCGGACAGCATGGTGTTGACCCTGTTCGTGACTGCCTCGGCGTTTCTTCCGGCGGCGATCAGCTCACGCAGCGAGGTGAAGAAGAGGTCGTGGTCCTCCTGCTTCAGGGCGCGTTCGCAGTTCATGCTGCCTCTCTGCGCCAGGGTGCCGAGGGTGTGCCAGGCCGCCTGGGCCTCGGGATCCGGCACCCGAAAGTAGGCGCCGTTCACCCAGCCGGCGATCCTGCCGAAGTCGGCGCAGGTGGGCCGGAGCCGTGCCAGGTAGGCCATACCGGTGTTCTCGGTGTCCAGGGCCGAGCGCACCACGGCATTGATGTGGTGGAAGTCGGCCGCGGCATGCTCCAGCAGGTAGCGGCCACCGAGGCGGTGCCAGGCATGGACCTGCCGTGCCCTGGTGCTCGTGGACACCGGTACGGCAGGGACGTTCGCCCCTTGCCGGGTCACCGACTGCTGCGTCGCTGCGTCGGGGACCATGGTGTGGAATCGCGCCAGAGCGACCGGCACCATGACGGCGACCCCCACCGCCGCCGAGGCGCACACGGCCGCTGCCCCCAGACGTACGCCGAAGTGCCGGGCGCCTGCCGCCCGCCCGCCGCGCCGAGCGCTCCCGCCGTCCACCGCACGTGTCGGCCGCCTCCGCCGTGACCGTACGCGTGCGCCGAGCGACCCGGCAGCGGCCACCAGGAAGGCGGTGATGGCCGCGAGCGTGAGGGTGCCGTTGACCAGATACGCCAGTGACCACCGGAGCGACTGCCAGGCCGGTTCCCAGGAACAACTGGTCTTCAGGGTGTTCAGCGGCGCGACGCAGCCGTCCGAGGTGACGAGAAGGACCATTCCCGCCAGCCCCAGCAGAGCCGCCGTCTCCGCCGCGATCAGGGTGCCGGCCAGCCGGCGCTCCCGGTCGATCCGCGTCCCCGCGACGACGGCTGCCACCACCGTCGCCCCCACCAGGACCACGAACGTCCAGACCAGGTAGCGGACTTCGTAGACTCCGCCATCGCGCCCCCGGCCGGGCCGCGACGTGTGCAGGTAGGCCTGGACACCCGCGAGCCCGAGCCAGCACACCGCCCCGCCCAGCAGCCCCGGACCCAGGACCCGGCGCAGCGGCGGAACCGGCGGTATCGTCGGTACCGGCGCCCGGCCTGCGCCCCCCGGCAGGGCAGCGGCCACCCAGCGGGGAGTGCCCGGGGCCCCGCCGATCGCCCAGGCGGCCAGCGGCAACAGCCACAGCACCGCGACCGCTGCGGGAATCAGCGGTGAGGCGATGAAGCCGTTCAGTACCGGCCGTGTGATGGCGACGACCGAGACCACGGCCGAACGCGTCGCGTCGCCGCCCGGTTGCCCCGCGCCCGAGCCGGGCACCATCTGAAGGACCGCCTGACGTGCACCGCTGCTGCTGTACGACGCCCCGGCCGCCCACGACCACCCGTCCATGGTCCACCAGGCGAACCATGCGGACAGCGCCAGTGTGGCGCAGGTCAGGCTGATCAGCAGCGGCGGACGGAGCGAGCGCCCGCGCCAGGTAGCGGCCCACAGTTGGGCGCACCGGGAGAGCCACCAGGTGAAGGCGACCCCGGCCCCGAGGACCAGGATCAGCACCGCCGGCCGCTGGGGCAGCCATTCGGCGCCGCCCGTGCCGTATCCGGTGAACAGCCCGCCCGCGCCCAGTCCGACGCCCAGCCACAGCCCCGTCCGTCTCCCTGAGGGCACCGGGCCGCCCGTCAGGACCGCGTACGCCACCGTCCGCCACAGCGCCGTCCCGATCACCACGGCGACCAGCACGGCGGGGGCCAGCGCGACCAGTTGGATGCGCCACAGGCTGTACAGGTTGTACGTCGACAGATAGGTCAGCAGGTGAGAGTTGACCATCGAGGCCGCCGCTCCGGTGAGAAGGACCGGCACGGCACGGACACCGAACAGCGGCTTCGGGTCCGTCAAGGCGTGACGACGCTCCTCCCCACGCGGATGCGTGCCCCAGTGCTCACGCAGCGAACCGAGCACATGGCGCCATCCGCCGCCCTCCGGTGCCCGGGCGGTGGTGTCCCACCCTCGCGGGTCCGCGCCCCAGCGCACCGCTGCCAGGTCCGCGTACACCTCCCGGCTGCGCAGCACGTCCGAGCGTGCGAGATGGACGAGCGCGACGGTCATCACCGGGAGCAGCAGTCCGCGGGCCACACTCGGCGCGTCGGTCGACCACGACCACCCCTTGAGGACGTCGTGGACCCGTACGCTCTCCCAGACCAGATAGGGCGCGAGCACCAGGGCGAGGAACACCCGCCAGAGGGCGATGGTGCCGTAGGTGACGGTGACGTCCCGGTTGGCGATGTGGGCGAACTCGTGCAGCACCACCGCCCGGAAGCGCTTCGGGACGCTGTCCCGAAGGGCGAGCAGGCCGCCGTACAGACAGACGACCGGCCGCCGATTGCGGCCGAAGACCACCGCGCCGGCCGAGAGCGAGGACCGGTCCACGACCACGCGCGGCAGCCGGGCCAGGCCGGCGGTCCCCGCCAGCTCCGACAGCCGGACGCGGATCTCGCCGTCCGGGTCCACGGACTCCAGCGGAACGGCGCGGCGTCGCCGGGCCTTCCAGGCCGGCAGCAAGGCGAACAGCAGGGCGGCCGCGACGGACAGCAGCACCGGCCAGCCGTAGATCTGCCACGGCGCGGGAGGTGAGGCGTACTTGGCCATGCACGCCTGGTACGGCACCGCTTGGCTGAGGGCGTTGACCGCCGATGCCATGTCCCCGGACCGGTCCGGGTCGATGCCCAGGGCGAGTTGGCAGCCCACGCGGTCCCTGCTGTGCAGCGAGGTGACGACGGGCAGCATGATGGCCCCACTGGCGGCCAGGAGCAGGACAATCAGCAGCGCGAAGCGCGCGGTCGTACCCGCGCCCATCGCCCGTTCGTCGATCTGGGACCGAGAGGCGGGCGTACCCATCGCCGCCTCAGTCCTCTTGAGTGGTACCGGTGACGGCGGGGTTGTCCGGTCTGCCGGGGGCCGGGGCGGCCGGCTCCGCCAGCACCAGCCGGGCGACCACCGAGTCCGCGACCTCCGAGGCCCGCTGGGCGGGGAGCCCGCGCTGCTCCGCGCACTCCAGCACCAAGCACCGTACCTCGGCGAGCTGTTCGCGGGTCAGCGGGGGCATCGTGACCGGCGGCCGGCTCCTGCGGAACAGCCGGCGCAACAGCTCGGTCGACCGTTGCGACGTCACTTCCACGGCGGTGTCGGCGAAGCGTCTGGCAGCCTGGTCCAGCGTCAGCCAGATCACGGGCGTGATCAGCACCGAGATCTCGCCGATGCCGAATTCCAGAGGCTCACGACGGCTCCTCTGTCCCCTCAGACGCCGGACGGCCGTGGCGTCATCGACGTCCAACAGACCGTCAACCAGCGGCAGTTCATGCGGATGTAGGTCGGCGACCGCCTCGCGGACCAGGTCGCGTACCCGGCGTTCACCGGACAATCCTGCTTCTGAATCCATGTCATCCCCCAGAGATCACGTGAACGGTCGGTGCGGTCGGGGCGGTCTTGACCCCCGTGACGAAAACGGACCACGCCGGCGCTGGGAAGGCGAGGCCCGGCGCGTGCGGGGTCTTGGAGTCGCGGACGGGGACCATACCGGTCAGGCCGTCGGCCACCTCCAGACAGTCTCCTCCGCTGCCGCCGCTGAAGGTGGACTTCCGCCAGGTGGCCGCGCCGGGGAACTCCCTGGCGATTTCGAGGCAGTTGCCGCCGGTGCCTCCGCTGTAGCTCGACTTGTGCCAGGTCGCCGCGCTCAGGTCGTACTCACGGCTGCTGCTCGTCACGTGCGTAGTCCTCCGCCACTGATTCGACCAGGGCCAAGGATGCTCTCGGTGACAGTGCGGTGGCCCCCAGTAGATCGTAAGTCAGTTCGTATCGGGTGACCGTTGCCGGATCGTCCAGCAGTTGGCCCGATCCCGTGCTCTGGAGATAGACGAGCGGAGGCGCGTCCTCGAAGGTCATCAGCTTGAGGGCGCCCTCCATCGCCGCGTGCGCGCCGGCCCCGAAAGGCAGTACCTGGACGAGGATCCGGTGGCGCCGCGCCATGGCCGTCACATGGCGCAGCGCCTCCGCCATCACGGCCGGACTCCCCACGGGTCTGCGCAGTACCGCCTCGTCGAGCACCGTCCAAACCATCGGTTTTGTTGGGTCCTTCAACAACACGGCCCGCTCCAGCCGCGCCGTCAGCAACTCCTCCATGGCATCCTCCGGAGCCGTCGGGTGGTACGCGCGGAAGACCGCCGTCGCGTACGCCCCCGTCTGGAGCAGGCCCGGGATGAGCTGCGGCGCGTACTCGCGGATCATCGTCGCCACCGCCTCGGCCTCCGCCGCCTCGGCGAAGTGGTCCGGGTACTTGGACTTCTTCAGCGCCTCGCAGTTGCGGAGGAAGAAGCCGTCCGTCTTGAATGTCTGGTCGAAGTGGGTCGCGTACTCGGGCTGCATCCTGCGCGTACCCGCCTCCAACTGCCCGATGAACGAACCGCTGACGAACAGCGCCGCGCCCAACTCGTCCTGGGACATGTTCGCTTCGGTCCGCTGGTGCCGGAGCTCCGCGCCGAGCATGGCGCGGGGCGACGAGGAGGGATCGAGCGGTTTCGGGCCAGGCATGGGGAACTCCCGGTTCGGACAGGTGGCGCTGTTGGGACGCCTGCTCTGTTCAGGCTAACCACTCTCGGACACGCTGTGTGCACGTAACCGGTACAGAGCGTGGGAGTGGACATTGAACGCGACACGGGTCACCAGAGTCATGGATGCGACGCCCCGGACGGGCGAGACCCTGCACCGGTTCCGGCTGATCCACTGCCAGGCCGAGGGCGCGCCGGACTGCTACGCCCCGCGCTACGAGGTGCTGCGGGCCGATCCGCCGCAGGGGTGTTCGGTCGAGTGTTTCGGCGACTACTTCTGCCTCCGCTGCGAGCGTCCCGGCACCACCCTGCTCGCCGCCGTGGCGCCGCTGTGCGCGGAGATCCGGGAGGATTACGGGGTCCTCATGAACGACCTGGGGATCGAAGGGCTCTGGGACTGGACAGCCGACGGCACGGACGGCCGCGGTGCGGAGATCGTGGGGCAGTTGCTGCTGATGGCCGCCGAGCGGGGGCCGCTGCTCGGGTACGACGTGGACGACCTGGTGGAGTTCCTGCGTACGGCCGCGGGCGGGTGAGGGCCCGGCTGTTCGGGGCGTCAGATCGCGGAGGGGTTCGCGTGGGGTCGCGGCGGCGGGGACATGGGCGCCGACGCGGGTGCGGTGGTCGTGGGCGGGGGGCCAGGTGTGTTGAGGTCGGTCAGTATCGTTCGGGTGAAGCCGAACCAGTACGTGGCGGCGAACCCCGTGACATATCCGGTCAGCAGCCCGCCCCCGTACACCGCGAGCGCCGCGCCCGGACCCCGGTCGCCGGCCAGCAGCGGGAGGAGCGCCCAGCCGGACGGGCCGATCGCCGTCGAGCCGACCGCCGTGCCGAACTGGTGGAACAGGCCCACGAATCCGCCGCCGGCCGCGCCACCCGCGCACGCCGTCACGAAGGGGCGGCCCAGGGGGAGCGAGACACCGTAGATCAGGGGTTCGCCCACTCCGAGGAGGCCCGCGGGGAGGGCGGAGCGGATGGTGCGGCGCAGGGAGGCGTTGCGGGGGAGGCGTACGTAGACCGCGGCCGCCGCGCCGACCTGGCCCGCGCCCGCCATCGCCAGGACCGGGAGCAGCACGGTGTAGCCCTGCTGCTCGATGAGCGTCGTGTGGATGGGGATCAGCGCCTGGTGCAGACCCAGCATCACCAGCGGCAGGAACAGCCCGCCCAGTACCAGTCCCGCGCCGGAACCGCCGTACGTCAGCAGCCAGTTGGCGAAGTGGCCGATGGCGGTGGCGACGTGGCCGGCCACGTACATCAGGCCGTACAGCGTGGCCAGTCCGGCGACGAGGACGGTCAGGGCCGGGGTGACGAGGACGTCCAGCGCCTCCGGGACCCGCCTGCGGCACCACTTCTCGACGCGCACCGCGAGGACCGCCGCGGCGAGCGCGCCCAGCACCCCGCCCTGGCCCGGCGCGAGTTGGCGGCCGAACACATCGACATGCGCGACGCCGGGGAAGACGATGACCGCGGCGACGGCGCCGCCCAGCACGGGGGTGCCGCCGAACACCTTCGCCGTGTTGTGGCCGACGAATACCGCGATCAGCGACATGAATCCGGCGGAGAGCGCGGCCAGCGCGGGAGCCAGCGAGGGCAGCCAGCGCAGATTGGTGAGCAGCCCGCCCAGGCCCGCGATGATGCCGCAGCCGATCAGGGCGGGAATCAGCGGGACGAAGATGTCGGCGATCCGGCGCAGGAGGAGCCTGACCGGGGTGGCGTTCCTCGCCTTCCGCGACACCCTGATCGCCTCGCCCTTCGCCGCCAGGACGTCGGCGGTCGACGGCGTACGGGACGGCCGTGTCAGCAGCGCCTCGAACTCCGGGGTCACCCGCGCCACCGTCCCCGGACCCAGCACGATCTGGTACGTGTCGTCCTCCACCACCCCGAGCACCGCGGGCAGCGCCCGCAGCTCCGCCTCCCGCACCAGGGAACGGTCGTGCAGTCCGAGGCGGAGCCGCGTCATGCAGTGGGCCACGGAGGCGACGTTCCCGGCGCCTCCGACGAGCGGGAGGAGCGCTTCCGCTGTGGCGCGGTTCTTGTCCATGGGCCCTGTCTTCGTGCTTCAGGAGGTCAAGGGGTGGGGGACGGGCGGGTCCGCAGCAGCGCCGCGCGCAGGTGGCCGTCGTGCTCGGTCAGCAGCCGGGCGGCCGTCGGTCCGTCGACGGCGCCGAGGATGAGCAGGATGGCGTTCTTGACCTCGCCGCCGGTGGCGGCGAGCGCCGACTCGATCTCGTCGTCGGACGCGCCCGTGGCGAGCGAGACGATCCGGCGGGAGCGGGCGCGCAGCTTGTCGTTGGAGGCGCGGACGTCGACCATGAGGTTCCCGTACGTCTTGCCGCGCCGGATCATCGTGATCGTCGAGAGCATGTTGAGGACGAGCTTCTGCGCCGTACCGGCCTTGAGACGGGTGGAGCCCGTGAGCAGTTCGGGCCCGACGACCACCTCGATGCCGTGTTCGGCCGCCGCCGCGAGCGGGCTGCCCTCGTTGCAGGAGAGGCCGATGGTGAGCGAGCCGAGGGAGCGGGCGTGCTCGACGGCGCCGACCGCGTACGGGGTACGGCCGGAGGCGGAGACACCGACGACCGTGTCCGCCGAGGTCAGCTTTATCGCCGTCAGATCGGCCGCCGCCAGTTCCCCGGAGTCCTCGGCGCCCTCGACCGAGGTGACCAGCGCGCCGGGGCCGCCCGCGATCAGGCCGACGACCTCGCCCGGGTCGGTGTTGAACGTCGGCGGGCACTCACTGGCGTCCAGCACACCGAGGCGCCCCGCCGTGCCGGCACCCGCGTAGACCAGCCGGCCCCCGCGTGCCACCCGCTCGGCCGCGGCGTCGATGGCGGCGGCGATCCGGGGGAGCTGGGTGGCGACGGCGGCGGGGACGGTGGCGTCCTCGCCGTTCATGATCCGTGCGATGTCGAGCGTGGGAAGCCGGTCGATCTCGGCGAGTTCGGGGCGGAACGCCTCGGTGGTGAGGCCGTCGAGCTGGGCGCGGAGGTCGCCGTACGCGCCGCCGTACGCGCCGTTTTCCGTGTGGTGCGTGTGGTGCGTGTGGTTCATGTCGTGCGTGGAGGACATGGGGAAGCGGCTCTTTCTTTCCGGGGGTACGGGCGCCGGTTTCCGGGGGTGCGGGTGCCGGGTGAAGGAGGTACGCGGGCGGGGCTGCCTGGACCGGGGTGTCAGCGGGTGCTGCTGCGCGGCCGGTGGCGGTGCGCGAGCGCTTCGTACGACGCGGAGAGCGCGGGCGCGGCCGTCTCGTACGTACGCTGCGCCACGCCTATGAACAGGCAGTCGACGACGAGGAGCTGGCTGGTCCGGCTGGACATGGCGGCCGGGCGCAGCTCGCTCTCGCGGGCGGTGGACGTCGTCAGCACATGGTCGGCGTACTGCGAGACCGGACTGTCCGGGCGGCCGGTGATCGCGACCGTTGTCGCGCCCCGGTCGAAGGCGACGCGGAGCGGTTCGATGACATCGCCGGTGGAGCCGGAGTGCGTGATGGCGACGGCCACATCGCCGGGCTGGAGCTGGACGGCGTTGGTGACGGCGAGGTGCGGGTCGCTGTGGGAGTGCGCGATGAGTCCGATACGGAGCAGTTTCTGCGCCAGGTCCATGCCGACGAGGGAGGACGCGCCGACGCCGTAGATGTCGATCCTGCGGGCGGCGACGGACGCGGCGACGACGGCGCCGAGCTGGACGGTGTCGAGCCCGGCGGCGGTGTCGGCGAGCGTCTGCTGTTCGTCGTAGGCGAGCTTGGCGACGACGTCCCCGATGGGGTCGTCCACGGCTATGTCGGCGGTGACGGAGGGCGCGCGGCCGGACTGCTGCTGGGCGGCGAGGCCGGCGAGGGCGAGGCGCAGATCGCGGTAGCCGGGGTAGCCGAGGAGCCGGGCGGTGCGGACGACGGTGGCCTCGCTGGTGCCGGTCAGTTCGGCGAGGCCGGTGACGGTGAGTGCGGCGCAGCCGGCGGGGTCACCCGCGACGGCTTCCGCGACGAGCTGCATGGAGCGGGTCATGGTCGGCGCGAGGGTCCGCACCTTGGCGGCGAGGGCGGCGGGGGCGGGGGGAGCGTCACCGCTGAAACTTTCCTTCACGTCATGGGTCACCCTTGAAAGATATTTTCGTCATATCGGACCGTCAACCCCCTCGGGCGGGGCGGGGCCGGCGTCCGGGTGACAATGACGGAATGGACGACGAGACCCCGGCCCCGGAGCCGGACCGGCCGGACGCGACCCCGGCCCCGAGCCCTGATCCGCTGGAGAGGGCGCTGCACGCGGCCCGCGCGCTGGTTCTCGCGGACCTGGCCGCCGGGGACGTGGCGCGCCCCGAGGTCGTCTCCCTGGTCGAGGAGTCGGTCTCGCACCGCCGCTGGTGGGTCGGGCAGTGGCCGGAGGGCGTGGAGTTCGTGGCGGGGCTGGTCGCCCAGGACGTCCAGGACGCGCTGATGGAACGGTACGGTCGCTGGCCGCTCTGCCCGGTCTGCGCGGAGGCCGAGCCGCACGCGCTGGAGGTGGAACCGGAGCTGGGGCCCGACCCGCACTGGGTGTGCGGGAAGGCGGGGGTGGTGGTCGCGGCGGTCGGCGCGCTGGGCGGGGCGGACGGGGCCGGTGGGCCGGACGGGGCCGGCGGGGCGGGGCCCGTATGACCGTGTACATCGACCCGCCCACCTGGCCCGGTCATGGCCGGATGTGGTCGCACCTGGTCAGTGATGTCTCCTTCGGTGAGCTGCACACCTTCGCCGCCTCGATGGGCTGCCCGCCACGTGCCTTCGAGCGGGACCACTACGACATACCGTCGGACCGTTACGGCGACGCCGTGCGGGCGGGCGCGGTGGAGATCGGCCCGAAGGAACTCGTCCGCCGGATCACCGAGGCGGGTCTGCGCCGCCCGAAGCACCGCGCGATTCCGTGATAGCCTCTAATTATATCTTGATGGTGTAGTTGTCCGGTACGGAAAAGGCTTCGGTACGGAAGAGGCGTGGAAAGGCGGCCTGCCATGACGGACACGGGCACGAAGACCCCGCGCGAGCGCTACCGCGCCCAGGTGCGCGCGGAGATCAAGGAACGCGCCTGGGAGCAGATCGCCACGGCGGGCGCGTCCGCGCTCTCCCTCAACGCGATCGCCAAGCTGATGGGCATGAGCGGCCCCGCGCTCTACCGCTACTTCGCCGGCCGCGACGAGCTGATCACCGAGCTGATCAGGGACGCGTACCGGAGCCTCGCCGACGCCTTCCACGCGGCCGTCGCGTCCGGCGCCGATGTGACCGGGCTGGCGCACGTACTGCGCGAATGGGCCCTGGCGGATCCCCACCGGTACCTCCTCATCTACGGCACGCCCGTCCCCGGCTATCACGCGCCCGACGACATCACCGCGATCTCCTCGGAGATCATGGGGATGCTGCTCGACGCGTGCGGTGAGCTGCCCCCGGCGGCCCCGGCGGCCCCGGCGGCCCCGGCGGCCCCGGCGGCCCCGGCGGCCCCGGCGGCCCCGGCGGCCCCGGCGGCGGAGTTCGACGGTCATCTCGCGGACCACCGGGGCTGGGCGGGCGCCCACCCCGCCCCGGACGTCATCCTGCACCGTGCCCTGACCTTCTGGACCCGGCTGCACGGCGTGCTGTCCCTGGAACTGGCGGGTCATTTCACCGGGATGACGTTCGACCCGGCCCTGCTGTTCACGGCCGAGCTGACAGATCTCGTCCGTCCGCGGCCCGCTCGCTGACCCCGCCCGGACCGGCGGACGGGCCGACGGCCGAAACGGTGGCCGAACCGACGGCGGAGTCGACGGCGGAGTCGACAGCCGCGCACGCCGCCGAGCCGGTCACCACCCGGCTGGCCGTCGCGCGGTGGAAGCGGAGCGAGAGTGCCGCCAGGCCGATCGCGACCACGGTCATCGCCGCGCCCGCCCACGCCGTCGAGGCGAAGCCGAGGTCCGCGTCGATCACGGTGCCGCCGAGCCAGGGGCCGCCCGTGTTGCCGAGGTTGAAGGCGGCCGTCGTGGTGGCGCCCGCCAGAGTGGGGGCCGCGGCGGCGATGTTGAACATACGGGCGTTGAGCGCGGGCGCCGTGTAGAACGCCGAGACCCCGAGCAGGAACGTCAGGACGACGACGGCGACCGGGTGCGCGGCGGTCAGCGCCAGCAGCGCGAGCAGCACCGTCGACGCGGTGACCCCGCTGATCAGGACGCCGAAGAGGTGCGCGTCCGCGTACCGGCCGCCCAGCGCCGTACCGACCAGCGCGCCGATGCCGAAGAGCGCGAGCACCGTAGGGACCCAGCCGCTGTCCAGGCCCGCCACATCCGTGAGCAGCGGGGCGAGGTAGGAGAACGCGCAGAAGACACCACCGGCCGCGAGCGCGGTGACGGCGATGGCGAGCCAGACCTGACGGTCCCGGTAGATGGCCAGCTCCCGCCCCAGCCGCGGCTTCTCGGCGGGCAGCGGGATGCGCGGGATCAGGGTCGCCACACCGACCAGCGCGACCGCCGAGGCCGCGCCGACCGCCCAGAACGCCGAACGCCAGCCCAGGTGTTCCCCGAGGAACGCGCCGGCTGGGACGCCGAGCACATTGGCGATGGAGAGCCCGCCGATCATGACGGCCATCGCGCGGGCGCGCGCGTTCGGCGCGACCATGGCGATGGCGACGGCCGCGCCGACCGCCCAGAACCCGGCGCACGCGAACGCGCTGACCACCCGGGACACGAACAGCACCTCGTACGAGGGGGCGAGCGCGCCCGCGACCTGACCGAGGCCGAAGACCGAGATCAGGGCGATGAGCGTGGTGCGGCGGGGGAGGCGCAGGGTGGCCACGGCGAGCAGCGGGGCGCCGACGACCATGCCGATCGCGAACGCGGAGATGAGCAGTCCGGCGGTCGGGATGGACACGTCCATGTCGGCGGCGAGCGGCGGCAGTAGCCCGGAGAGCATGAACTCGCTGGTGCCGAGCGCGAAGACCGAGAGGCCGAGGATGTAGACGGCCAGCGGCATACGGTCTGCGGGCTGCTCGGCCACGGAAGGCGGTGCGGACACGGAGGGCGGTGCGGCCACCGGAGACGCTGCGGAAGCGGGAGCGGAAGTGCGGTCGGGGGCGCTGGTCGGGGCCGGGGAGCCGGGATCGGCGGAGTCGGGCATGCCAGGTGCAACCTGTGCCGTCGGCCGTGACATTCCGGCGCTCATCATCTGTTCAGATGGTGAGACCGCGAAGCTCCGCCGCCATGTTCGCGCGCGCCCGCGCCTCCCACTCCCGGACGCCGTACGGGGTACGGAACAGGTCCGGCAGCGCGAGCAGTTGCTCCAGCACGGCGGCCCGGCCCGCGCGGAACTCCGGGGCGGGGACGAAGCCGTACTCCTCCCGTACGGCTGTGGTGTACGCGGCGTACACGTCCGGTGCCGAGGCCAGGACGGCGAGGTCGGCATCGCACAGGACGGCGCCGTTCCGGTCGCCGGGGCCGGTGGCGTGCCCGGCGGTGAGCCGGACGAGCCGGGCGACCTCGGCCGTCCCCTCCGCGCTCAGCCCGGCCTCGGCCAGGGCGCGTTCGGCGAGCCGGGCGGAGCGCTCCTCGTTCTCGGAGCGGTCCGGCCGGTAGACCGCGTCGTGGAACCAGGCGGCGAGCCGGACGAGCGCCGGGTCGTCCGCGTACTCCGCGAGCGTGTCGACCCGGTCCAGGACGGCGGCCAGATGGTCGGTGGTGTGGTACCGGCGCTGCGGCTCGGCCCAGCGGGCGAGGAGATCGTCGGCGTACACATACGGGTCCGGGACGCTCGCGGCGGTCGCCTCGCCCGGGAGCAGGGACCGGAGGGTGATCGCGAAGCGGTCGCGAAGAGCGGGATCGGGCATGCCGAGAGCCTAGGCCAGTCACGGCCCGGGCCCCCGGCAGCGGGGGGCGGCGCGGTCAGGACGCCTTGAAGCGCCTCAGCCGCAGGCTGTTCCCGACGACGAAGACCGACGAGAACGCCATCGCCGCGCCCGCGATCATCGGGTTGAGGAGTCCGGCGGCGGCGAGCGGCAGCGCCGCCACGTTGTACGCGAAGGCCCAGAACAGGTTCCCCCGGATCGTGCCGAGCGTCCGGCGCGCCAGGCGGATCGCGTCGGCGGCCACGCGCAGGTCGCCCCGTACCAGCGTGAGGTCGCCGGCCTCGATCGCGGCGTCCGTGCCGGTGCCCATCGCGAGGCCCAGATCGGCCTGGGCGAGGGCGGCGGCGTCGTTGACACCGTCACCGACCATCGCCACGGACCGGCCCTCCGCCTGGAGCTTCCTGACCGCCTCGGCCTTGTCCTCGGGCATGACCTCCGCGATCACCCGGTCGGCGTCGATACCGACCTCGGCGGCCACGGACGCGGCGACCGCCCGGTGGTCACCGGTGAGCAGGACCGGCGTCAGACCCAGCGCGCGCAGCCGCCGTACGGCCTCCGCACTGGTCTCCTTCACCGCGTCCGCCACATCGAGCACGGCCCGCGCCTCGCCGTCCCAGGCCACCGCGACGACCGTACGGCCCGCCGCCTCGGCCTCCGCCTTGCGCAGCGCCAGCTTCTCGGGCAGGTGGATCTCCCACTCCGCGAGCAGCTTCGTCCGGCCCACGAGGAGCGCGTGGCCCTCGACCACACCCCGCACACCGAGCCCGGGAACGTTCGCGAACTGCTCGGGCGTGGGCAGCGTACCGACGCGCTCGGCGGCGCCCTGCGCGATCGCGCGGGCGAGGGGGTGCTCGGAGGCGTGCTCCAGGGCACCCGCCAGCCGCAGCACCTCCTCGTCGGTGGTGCCCTCCGCGCTGTGCGTGGCCAGCAGGGCCATCTTCGCGGTGGTGACGGTGCCGGTCTTGTCCAGCACGATGGTGTCCACCCGCCGCGTCGACTCCAGCACCTCGGGCCCCTTGATCAGGATGCCGAGCTGCGCGCCGCGCCCTGTACCGACCATGAGTGCGGTGGGCGTGGCCAGGCCGAGGGCGCACGGGCAGGCGATGATCAGTACGGCGACGGCGGCGGTGAACGCGGCCGTCAGCCCGCCGCCCGCCATCAGCCAGCCGCCGAGCGTGGCCAGCGCGAGCACGATCACGACCGGTACGAAGACGGCGGAGATCCGGTCGGCGAGGCGCTGGACGGACGCCTTGCCGTTCTGGGCGTCCTCCACCATGCGCGCCATACGGGCGAGCTGGGTGTCGGAGCCGATACGGGTGGCCTCCACGACGAGCCGGCCGCCCGCGTTGAGCGTCGCTCCGGTGACGCCGTCGCCCACGGCGACCTCGACCGGGACGGACTCGCCGGTGAGCATCGAGGCGTCGACGGCGGAGGAGCCCTCGACGACGGTGCCGTCGGTGGCGATCTTCTCGCCGGGCCGTACCAGGAAACGGTCGCCGACCTGGAGTTCCGCCGTGGGGACGGTGGTCTCCCGGCCGTCGCGCAGGACGGTGACCTCCTTGGCGTCGAGGTCGAGCAGCGCGCGGAGGGCGGCTCCGGCCTTGCGCTTGGAGCGGGCCTCGAAGTAGCGGCCGGCGAGGAGGAAGGCGGTGACGCCGGCGGCGGCTTCGAGGTAGATGTTCCCGGAGGCGTCGCCGCGGCTGATCGTCAGTTCGAAGGGGTGGGTCATGCCGTGCATGCCCGCCGTGCCGAAGAAGAGCGCCCACAGCGACCAGAGGAACGCGGCCGAGGTGCCGACCGAGATGAGGGTGTCCATCGTGGCCGCGCCGTGCCGGGCGTTGGTCCAGGCGGCGCGGTGGAAGGGCCAGCCCGCGTAGGTGACGACGGGGGCGGCGAGGGTGAGGGACAGCCACTGCCAGTTGTCGAACTGGAGCGGCGGGATCATGGCCATCGCGATGACCGGCACGGAGAGGAGAACGGCGGTGATCAGGCGCTGGCGCAGGGTCCGCAGCTCGGCGTCGTCCTCGCCGTGCCCGGCGTCTTCGGCGTCCGTGTCGGCCTTCTTCTCGCCGGACCCGTCTCCCGCCGGCTCGGGGCGTACGGGGCGTACGGGGCGGGCGGCCGGGGGCTCTTTCGCCGTGTAGCCGGTGGCCTCCACGGTGGCGATCAGATCGTTCACTGACAGCCCGTCGGCGTAACTGACCTTGGCCTTCTCGGTCGCGTAATTGACGGTGGCCTCGACCCCGTCCATCCGGTTGAGCTTCTTCTCGACACGTGCGGCGCAGGAGGCGCAGGTCATGCCGCCGATCATGAGTTCGACCTCGGCGGTGGAGCCTGAGCCGGGGGCTGGGCCGGTCGGGGTGCCGGTGGTCCGGTTGGTGCTCATGGGCGGCGGCTCCTTCTCTCTTCGGTCTCGCTCGACGGCCTCGCTCGGCTCTTCGACCGAGTTCCATCGTACCCCCTAGGGGTATGAGCTTCCTCCCTGTATACCCCCTGCCCGTATCTAATTCAAGGGCTGGCCGTGATCGGTCCGGCCCCTTAGGCTTGAATATTGGACTAGACCTATCTCCCCGTCCCCTCCCCGACGAATGAGGTCCCCACTCATGAGCAAGCGCGCAGTCCTGGAGGTGATCGCCCTCGACGCGGAGGACGCGATCGCCGCACGGAACGGAGGTGCGGACCGCCTCGAACTGGTCACCGACATGGCGGCGGACGGACTGACCCCGGCCACCGCGACCTTCGCGAAGATCCGCGCGGCCGTCCCGATCCCCCTGCGGGTGATGCTCCGGCTCACGGACGGATTCGCCGCGGGCGGCCCGGACGGCGCGGCGGCGCTGGTCGCGGCGGCGCGGGCGCTGCGGGCCGAGGGCGCGGACGAGTTCGTCCTCGGCTTCCTCGACCCGGACGGCACACCTGACCTGGTCACGGTCGAGCGGCTGATCGCCGAACTGGACGGCTGCCGCTGGACCTTCCACCGGGCGATCGACCACGCCGCCGACCGCGCCGCCCTGCGCAGGAGCCTCGCGGATCTGCCCGGCCTTGACACGTACCTCACGGCGGGCTCCCCGGCGGGCGTCACCGAGGGCCTGCCCACCCTCCAGGCCGAAGCGGCGGCGACCGCCCGCGGCGAACCGGGCTACGGGGCCCGCCTCATGGCCGGCGGCGGCCTGCGTCTGTCCCACGTCCCGGTCCTGCGCGCGGCGGGCGTGACGGCGTTCCACATCGGCGGCGCGGCCCGCCCCTCGGGCTGGTCCGCGCCGGTCTCGGCGGCATCGGTACGGGAATGGCGGGCGACGCTCGACGCGGTGACGGCCGACAGGTAGCGCCTGGGCGCGTAGTGCGTAGCGCGAGGGGTTCGGAGCCGGGCCCGGACCGCGGCGGGCGCGGGCCCGCCCCCCCCGGCCCCGCCCTCAGCCCCCGCCCTCAGGCGGCAGCGGTGGCGGTGAGCTGTTCCGGCAGGGCTGCCGCGTGGACCACGACCAGCCCCGAGACCGCTCGGGTGAGCGCCACGTACAGCCGGCGCAGACCCGTCCGTTCGTCCGGTTCGCCGTCGACCACCGCCGCCGGCTCGTCCAGCACCACGTAGTCGTACTCCAGGCCCTTCGCCAGCGACGCCGGTACGAGCGTCAGGCGCGCCGTCGATGTCGTCTCCTCGCCCGGTGCGAGATACCCGAGCCCCGCCGCCGTCAGCGCCTGCGCCAGCGCCGGGATCCGGGCGTCCGCCGCGATCAGGCCGATCGAGCCCTCGTGCGCCAGCGACTCCCGGCAGGCCGTGACCGTCGCCGCGGCCAGCTCCGCGGCGTCCGGAACCGCCCGTACCGCCAGCGACCCCGGCGACTCCCGTACGGAGGCCACCGGCGCCAGCCCCGGCGAGATCGCGGGCAGCAGCCGGGACGCGTACGCGATCACCTCGCGCGGTACGCGGAAGCCCGCCGTCAACTCCTCGACCAGCGCCTCCGGTTTACCGAGGTGGTGCAGCGCGTCCGCCCAACTCGACGTCGCCCACGGTGTCGTACCCTGCGCCAGATCGCCCAGCACCGTCGCCGAACCGGTCGAGCAGCGGCGGCCCACCGCGCGGTACTGCATGGGCGAGAGGTCCTGCGCCTCGTCGAGCACGACATGGCCGAGCGAGTGCGTACGGGCGATCAGGTCGGCCGCCTCGTCGATCAGTACGGCGTCCGCCGGGGACCACTTCGCGGACTTCACACTCCGCGCCGGCTTCGCCCACAGGATCGTCTTCTGCTCGTCGGCGCTCAGCACCCCGTCCGCGTGCGCGGCCAGGAACTCCGCGTCGGAGAGCAGCCGCAGCACCAGCTTCGCCGGATCCACCTGCGGCCAGACGGACTTGACCGCCGCCTTCACCGCCGGGTTGCGTGCCACCGCGTTCTGCACCCGGTCGTCGGGCGCCTCGCCCGCCTCCTCCATCCGTACGAGCACGGCGTGCGCGATGCGCTGCGGCAGGGCCTCGTGCGCCGCGCCGTACCGCATGTCGCGGGCGAGCAACTGCTCGACCATCTCGACGAGTTCGTACACCGGAACCCGCCAGCGCCGCGAGCCGCGCACCACCACGACCGGCTCGGTCGGCAGCGTGACGTGGGACCGCACGGCCCGCCGCAGCACCTCCGCCATCCGGGCGTCGCCCTTGATGACGGCGGCGTCGGCCGGATCCGTACCGCGTACCTCCGTACCGGCCGCGACCAGATCCGCGACCGTCGCCTGCTTCACCTCCAACTCGCCCAGCGTGGGCAGCACTTGCTCGATGTAGTGGAGGAAGGAGGCGTTCGGCCCGATGACCAGCGTGCCCGTACGGGCCAGCCGCTCGCGGTGCGCGTACAGCAGATACGCGACCCGGTGCAGACCGACGGCCGTCTTCCCGGTGCCAGGACCGCCCTGCACACACACCGTGCCGCCCAGCCCGCTGCGGACGATCTCGTCCTGCTCGGGCTGGATCGTCGCGACGATGTCCCGCATGGGGCCGACGCGCGGGCGCTCGATCTCGGCCTGGAGCAGCTTGCTGGAGGTGTCGGCCTCCGTCGGATCGGAGAGGTGCTCGTCCTCGTACGCGGTCAGCTCACCGGCCGTGTAGCCGAAGCGCCGCCGCAGCGCCACATCCAGCGGCTTCCCCCGGGACGCCTGGTAGAAGGGCTGCGAGACGGGCGCGCGCCAGTCGATCACCATGGGGTCGCCCTCGGCGTCGTGGACGTGCCGCCGCCCGATGTAGAAGGACTCGCCCTCGGCGCCCTCGGCCTGCTCCGCCCCCACTGCGTGCAGATAGTCGAGCCGGCCGAAGAAGAGCGGGGTGTGGGCGAGATCGGCGAGCGCCTTGACGCGCTCGTCGATCTGGGACTGGAGGACGGCCGCGTTGACCCAGTTCGCGGTGACGTCGCGGATGTCGAGCGCCTGCACGTCCTCGCGCATGGCGCGCAGTGCGGAGCGGGAGGCGCTGAGATGGGCGCGTTCGCGCGACAGGGGGCCAGGGGGGTCGAGGGGCGCGGTCACGGTGGTGCCTCCGGGGCTGTACGCACACCGGCGGGCCGCGCGCTCCTGCCGTCCGTCCGTACACGCGTCGGTACCTGTGGGCGTACCTGTGGGTGTACGTGCGGGACGGCCGGACGGCGGGCTCCGTTCCGGCGTGGCTCACGTCATGGCGGTCGGCCGTCCGGTTTCCGTCCGGACGACGGCGCTCCCAGCGGAGGGAGGCGGGCAAGGTCCAGGATTGTAGCCAGTCGGTGACGACCGGGCGAATGCTTTTCCTCCGTCGCCCGGCCCGGGGGTCGGCGGCACGCGAGGTCCATCCTTCAGGGGACCCCGCCCGACCGAAAGTCGTACGGCGGCGCGCATGAGGTTCACGCCGTGGGCCGATGTCATCCACAGGCCCCGGAGAGACCATGGATACATGAGCACAGCAGCCTTCACCCCGGCCCACGCCCCGCACAGCGCGCCGCTTCCCGGTGCGACCGCGACGGGCTCCGTCCCCCACCCGGGCCACCCGGTCGGCAACGCGCTGCGGGCGGCCAGGGTCTTCCTGACCACGGCGTTCAACGTGGCCGTGATGGGGGAGTACGCGGAGGAGGCGGGCATCAAGCGCCGTCACTGATCCACTAGGGTCGCGGCCGTGACCTACCGGACCGTGACCTCCCGCTCACTCATCGCAGTGGGCGCGCTCGTCCTCTCCCTCGCCGCGTTCGCCGCCGTCTGCGTCACCCGGCCCGTCCCACTGGCCGACACCCGCGTCTACCGCGCGGAAGGCGCCGCCGTCCTCGGGGGGACCGACCCCTACGGGACCGAGCTGTACGGCACAGGCCCCCACGCACCCGGTACCGGCATCGACGCGTCCCGTCTCGACGCGTCCGGCCTCGACGGAACCGCGTACCCGCCCTTCGCGGCGATCCTCTTCGTACCGACCACCTGGCTCTCCGCCGACGCCCTCAAGGTGGCTTTCGTCCTCGGCAACCTCGCGCTGCTGGCACTGCTCGTACGGCTGTCCCTGCGCCTGGTGACCCGCACCGTCGTCCCCCCGCCCGCAGCGGCAGGAGCAGCGGCCGTGGCCGTGGCCCTCGGGCTCTGGCTCGAACCCGTCGCCCGGACCATCCTCCTCGGCGAGATCACCCTCGCCCTCGCCTGCCTCGTCCTGTGGGACCTGGCGCGCCCCGACCACGCCCTCGGCAAGGGCTTCGCCCTCGGTATCGCGGCGGGCATCACCCTCACCCCGGCCCTCTTCATCGCCTATCTGCTGCTCACGTCCCGGGTACGGCAGGGGCTGACCGCCCTCGCCGCGCTCACCGGCACCGTGCTGCTCGGGATGCTCGTCCTCCCGTACGCCAGCGACGAGTTCTGGACCAGCCGGGTCTTCGAGACCGACCGCACCGGCGCCGCGTGGGCCGCGGGCAACCAGTCCCTGCACGGCCTGCTGGCCCGCCTCCTGCACACGCCCGACCCGGGCGCGGTCTGGGCGGCCCTGGCCCTGCTCACCGCGGCCGCCGGACTCTGGACCGCCCGCCGCGCCGTCGTACGGGCGGGGTCGGAGACCTGGGGGGTCCTGCTCACCGCCCTGACCGCGCTGCTCGTCACCCCGGTGAGCTGGTCGCACGAGTGGGTCTGGTGCGTACCGCTGCTGGCGGCCCTGCTCGCCGAGGGCCGCCTCCGTACGGCGGCGCTGGCCGGGGCGGTCTGGACGGCCCGCAGCTTCTGGGCCGTACCGTACGAGGGCGAGCCGGCCCTGCGCCTGCCGTGGTGGCAGCAGCCCCTGATCTCGCCGTACGCGCTCTGCGCCCTGGCGCTCCTGGCCCACGCGGCCTGGCACCGCACCCGGGCGCCCGCCGGCGACGGGCCCCCGCTCCCCCGGGAGACGCCGGCCGCGACGGACCGGTCCCCCCGGGGCCGGCCCCTCACCCCTCGGTGAGGAGTTCGTCGGCGTCGACGATCCGGTACGCGTACCCCTGCTCCGCCAGGAAGCGCTGCCGGTGCGCCGCGAAGTCCTGGTCGATGGTGTCGCGCGCGACCACCGAGTAGAAGCGCGCCTCGTGACCGTCCGCCTTCGGGCGCAGCACCCGGCCGAGCCGCTGGGCCTCCTCCTGGCGGGAGCCGAACGTGCCGGAGACCTGGATCGCGACCGTCGCCTCGGGCAGGTCGATCGAGAAGTTCGCGACCTTCGACACCACCAGCACCGAGATCTCGCCCTGCCGGAACGACTCGAACAGCTTCTCGCGCTGCGCGTTGCTCGTCTCGCCCTTGATGACCGGCGCGTCCAGATGCTCGCCCAACTCGTCGAGCTGGTCGATGTACTGGCCGATGACGAGCGTCTGCTCGCCCTGGTGCCTGCGCACCAGCGCCTCCGTCACCTTCCGCTTCGTCGCCGTCGTCGCGCAGAAGCGGTACTTCTCCTCCGTCTCGGCGGTCGCGTACGCGAGGCGCTCGCTGTCGGTGAGGTTGACCCGTACCTCGACGCAGTCCGCGGGAGCGATGTACCCCTGCGCCTCGATCTCCTTCCACGGCGCGTCGAAACGCTTCGGCCCGATGAGCGAGAAGACGTCCGACTCGCGGCCGTCCTCCCGTACGAGCGTCGCGGTCAGGCCGAGCCGCCGCCTGGCCTGGAGATCGGCGGTGAACTTGAAGACGGGCGCGGGCAGCAGATGCACCTCGTCGTAGACGATCAGCCCCCAGTCGCGGGAGTCGAACAGCTCCAGGTGCGGGTAGATGCCCTTACGGCGCGTCGTCAGCACCTGGTACGTGGCGATCGTGACCGGCCTGATCTCCTTCTTCGTACCGCTGTACTCGCCGATCTCGTCCTCGGTCAGCGACGTGCGCTTCACCAGCTCGTGCTTCCACTGGCGGGCCGAGACGGTATTGGTCACCAGGATCAGCGTCGTCGCCTTGGCCTGCGCCATCGCGCCCGCCCCGACCAGCGTCTTCCCGGCCCCGCAGGGCAGCACGACCACACCGGAACCGCCGTGCCAGAACCCCTCGACGGCCTGCTTCTGATACGGCCGCAGCGCCCACCCCGACTCGTCCAGCTCGATCGCGTGCGCCTCGCCGTCCACATAACCGGCCAGGTCCTCGGCCGGCCAGCCCAGCTTGAGCAGCGTCTGCTTGATCTGGCCGCGCTCGGAGGGATGCACGGCGACGGTGTCCGGGTCGATCCGGTTGCCGACCAGCGGCTGGACCTTCTTGGAGCGGAGGATCTCCTCCAGCACGGGCCGGTCGGTGGAGGTCAGGACCAGGCCGTGGGTGGGGTGCTTGGAGAGGGTGAGCCGCCCGTAGCGGGCCATCGTCTCGGCGACGTCCACGAGCAGGGCGTGCGGCACGGGGTAGCGGGAGAACTCCACCAGCGCGTCGACCACCTGCTCGGCGTCGTGCCCGGCGGCGCGGGCGTTCCACAGACCCAGCGGGGTCAGCCGGTAGGTGTGGATGTGCTCGGGGGCGCGCTCCAGTTCGGCGAAGGGCGCGATGGCACGACGGCAGGCGTCGGCCTGGTCGTGATCGACTTCGAGCAGCAACGTTTTGTCGCTCTGGACGATGAGCGGTCCGATCACGGTTGCGCCCTTTCTCTCATTCGCCGGGGCTTGGCGGATGCCAAACGACCAGTGTCGCGCATCGCGCGCCGATCCGGCACCCGCGCCGATCCGGCACCCGGGGTATCGGGGATCTGAGGGTGCCGGGGCCGCGTATCCCCGCGGGGTGGGGGCATCAGGGGGCTATGACCGCTGAGACGGAAAGGACCGGGCCGGCGAGTGCCGCGCGCCGGGGTGTGTCGTGGGGCCGGAGCATGTTACGGGTGGCGATCATGGGGGTCGCCTTTCTCGCCCTGGTGGGGTTCGCCGCCGTGCTGGCCGAGATGACGTTGACGCCGTCCCCGGTCTCCGCCGACCTCGCGGGGTCCAATCTCCGGCCCGGGCACTCGCTGCGGCAGTACGCCGAGGACTACACGTTCCTCGCCGCGTGCAAGCAGATCGGTGGGAACCTGCTGATGGGGGCGCCCTTCGGGGTGATCCTTCCGTTGCTCTTGCCGCGCAGGCTGCGAATGGTGCGGGTGGTGGTGCTGACCGTCGTGGTGATGGCGCTGGTGGAGCTGGCGCAGGGGGCGATGGTCGAGGGGCGGGCCTTCGACGTGGACGATGTGATCCTGAACACGGGCGGCGCGCTGATCGCGTATCTGGTGCTGGGGCGGCGGGTCTCGCGCCGGTTCCACATGCTCGACGCGCCGCAGCCGAAGCCGCAGCCGAAGCCGAAGCCGCGGCCACGCACCCGGCCGGAGCCGGAGCCGGAGGCTGCGCCGGGGGCGGAGGTGTCCTTGGTGAAGCCGGGCGGGCGGGTGTCCGACCGGCTGCTGCTCCGGCTGCGGCGGCTCAGGCCGGGTCGTCGGCCAGCTCCGCCACTCCCGTGATGCGGTGCAGCGGGTACGTACGGACCTCGTCGGCCGTGTGGTCGTACGCCGTGACGTAGCCGCCCTCGACCCGGACCGGCGCGATGACGCGCTGGCTGGCCGCGCCGTCCGCGTTGACGTAACCGATCCAGACCGCCGAGCCCGTCATGGCGGCGGCCTGGACCGTCGCGAGCGTTTCGGCGGATGTCGTGCGGGGCAGCGCGCCGTTCGCGCCGGCCGGGGAAGCGCCGGCCAGCGCCGCCGCCGCCGACAAGGCGGCCGATCCGGATGCCATCGGCTCGGGCACCGGCCTGCGGACCACCGTCGCCGCCATGTCGCCGGCCCGGATCGCCCGTACCGCGGCGCTCAGCAGCGTTCCGTCCGGCGTGGGCGGCCCGTCCTGGACCGGCGCGGGCGCCGCGCGGGGCGGGGTGCGGTGGGCGTGGGCGCGGGTGATCATCACATCGCCGTCGGCGGACTCGGCGGCGGGCGCGAAACCCATCGTGCGCAGCCCTTCGAGCAGCGCCCCCGCGTCCGCGTGGGCCGCGAGCACGGTCGGCGCGAGGCGGCGCAGCCGCAGGCTCTGGGAGCGCTTGTCGGCCAGGATCTCGTCGAGCACGGCCTCGTCGTCGCACCGTACGTACGCGGAGGCCACGCCGACCCGCAGATGGCCGTGCTTCCGCGCCACATCGTCGATGAGGTAGGCGAGCGGCTGCGGTACGGGCGTACGGCTGTGGTTCTTGAGGAATTCGTGCAGGTCGGAGGCGGACTGTCCGGCGTCCAGGGCACGGCGTACGGAGCCGGGCGTGAAGCGGTAGACGGTCGCGCCGCCCTTCGACTCGACATCGGCGGCGACGGACAGCAGCTCGGCGAGGGGGCGCAGCAGCGGACCGGGAGCCACGGCGGTCAGGTCGGCCTGGAGGAGTACGTGGTCCAGGGCCTCGGGCAGCAGCGGCGCGAGGGCGCGGGCGGCGCGGAGCCCGGCGGGGGAGAGGCCGGTAGCCGGCTGGACAGGGGCCCGGTCCGTGCCGGTGTCCGTACCCCCACCCGTACCCGTGCCGTTGCCGTCCAGGAGCGCCCGGGCGTGGGACGACAGCGCGCCCCGGCCCGTGATCCCCAGCATCTCCGCCTCGTTCAGCGTCCATGCGGCGAGGCGCCCGCGCAGGTCGTCCGAGCGGCCGGCGGCGGACGCACCGCGCAGGGGGCGTTCCCAGCGCAGCCGGGCGAGCAGCGACTCCGGGTCGGGGGCGGTGCCCTCGGGGAGGGTGGCGAGGAGTTCGAGGACCCGCCGCCGTACCTCCGGGGCGGGGCCCCGGTCCAGGTCGGGGCCGAGCGCCGCGAGCGTACGGCCCTTGGAGTCCTGGCTGCCGACCAGCCCGGCGGTGCGGGTCGCCGTCAGCCAGGCGGTGGCGAGGCGGGCCCAGCGCTCGGGGGCGGGCAGCTCCTGCCAATCGTCGTAGGCGGGGGTCGGCGCGTACCGTTCGTCCGTCTCGCCGTCCGACGCCAACAGCCCTGCCGCGTAAGCGAGTTCGACCCAGAAAGCGGCGATGGGCTCGGTGACGTCCAGGGCGGTGGCGGTGCGCTTGAGGTCGCGTACGGAGAGGCCGCCGGCCCGCAGGACGTTCGGGCCGCCCTCGTTCCAGTCCTTGGCCAGCTCCTCGACCGTGGCGAGCGCGGTGAACGCCTGGCCCGCCGCCGTACTGTCCACCACCTGTGGACGGGCGGTCTCCGGCCGGGCGGCCGGGGACAGGGCCGGGGACAGCGGACGGCCGGCCCGGGCACGCGCGGCGGCCGATCCGGCAGCAGCCCCCTCCGTGCGCGGCGCGATCGCGGGCGCGGCCGGCTCCGGCCTGCGGTGCGCGCGCCCGGCGCGCAGATGGAGCGCGGCCTCGCGCGGCAGCACGACCGTCCGGGTGGTCGCGGGCAGCAGCAGCCCCCGGTCGCGCAGCCAGCGCACGGGCGGCGTCGGGCTGGACGTCACCTCGCCGTACGGCGGCCCCCACACCAGCCGGTCCAGCACCGACAGCGCCTCCATGGGCGCCGTGTCGAGCAGCGCCGCCATCCGCGTCCGGTCGGTGAAGAGCGCGGTGAGCGCGGCGACGGCGGAGACCGGGTCGTGAGTGGAGGGCAGCCCCGTCGCGGTCAGGATCTCCTGGAGCCGGCCCGGCGACATTCCGGCCGTGGCCTCGGCGACGGTCGGGCCGAGCCCGGTCGGCGAGGGGTGCGTGGGGGACGGCGCCAGCAGCTCGCGTGCGGTACGGACGAGGCGCAGCCGGTCGTCGGCGCCCCAGATCAGCGCCTGGTCACGCAGGGTCGCCACGGCGGTGGGCAGCGCCGCCTCGATCCGCTCGTCGCCCTCGTCGCCGGTCAGCAGCGCGCGCAGCGTGTCGTACGGCGCGGGCTCGGGCGCGACGGCGAGCGCCTCCGCGGTCTGGAGGGTGAACCGGTCGAGCCGTTCCAGCGCCCGTACGACGGACGCGCGGGTTCCGGCGCGGGTCGCGAGCTGGGAGAGATCGCCCGGCACCGGGTTGAGGAGATCGGGCCTGGCACGCAGCAGGGCGGCGAGCGAGTCGTCCCCCTGGGCGCGCAGGGCCTCCGCGAGCGTGCGCGGTGGCGTACCGCCGGTTCCTTCGGACACGTGCGCCTCCTGCTCAGCCTTCGCGGGTCCCCATCCGTTCCACGTTAGCCCGTGAAGGCCCCGCCGCTCGCGTCCCAGGGGTGGGGCGGGGCGCGGGTTTTCCGGGCCGGGGTGGATTCCGGCGTTCTTCGTACCGGAAGAACGTGCTGGACGGCGAGGTGGACGGGGTGGACGCACGGGGGAGGAGTTCGACACCATCGCGCTGTGGCCGCCGTGGTGGCGGTGGCCGCGCCTGCCCGGGGTGTGCGGTGCGTGTGTGCGGAGGACAGTGTGGGGATCGAGAGCGACCAGCTCGTCTACGACTACCTGAGTCGTGTCGGGGACGCGGCCCAGCAGCAGCACCTGCCCTCGGGGGACCGGATGCGGCTGGTCTCGACGCTGCGGAACGAGATCGACAAGCAGCGCGGGAAGTTCGGCACCGACAGCCCGGCCGCGGTCCGCCGGATCCTGGGACGGCTGGGGGAGCCGCACGCGCTGGTACGGGAGGCCGCACGGCGGGGCGGGAACGGGGACGGGGGTACGGCGGCGGCGCGGGCCCCTGAGCCGCCGGAGGTCGCGGTACCGGTGCAGCGGACGGGGCTGACGAAGGGGTTCGGCCTGCTGGGGGCGAAGGGGGCCAAGGGCTCCAAGGCACCGAAGGCATCGGAGGGGCCCGGGGCGGCCGAGCCGGCAAGGCCCATGGAGCCGCGAGGGTATGCGGAGCCGGAGCAGACGGAGAAGCCGGAGCAGCCGGAGAAGCCGGAGGAGCCGGAGGTCTGGACCGTCACCCCGATGCCCTTCGCCCCACCGCCCGCCGCCCCGCCGGCCGTCCCTCCCTCCGCGGCGGAAGCGGGGCCCAGGATCCCCGCGCAGGCGTCGGAGTCCCCCGTACCCCCCGAGGACTCCGTACCCCCGGCGGCCTCCGCTCCCTCCGCGCCGAGGACGCCGCCCCGGGCCCGCCCGGGGCCCGACTGGTGGCGGATCGACTCCGGGCCCGCGGGCATGGGCGGCATGGGCGGCACGACGATGGGGCCGACGCACGGGTTCGTGGGCGGGGTCGAGATCCCCGACATGCTCAGGCCGCCACCACCGCCGAAGAAGACGGCGGGCCCGGCGGACGCGACCGATCCGGAGTCGGCGGCGGACGGCGCGGACGGCACCGGCACGGAGGCCGCCGGGGTCCCGGACGACGCGGCGAGCGGCACACGCCCCCGCCGGAGGTTCCGGCTCCGCGCCCGGCCCCGCGAGGCCAAGGCCAACGGTCTGTCCAACCCGTTCCTGCTGCTGGCGGCCGCCCTGCTGGTCGCGGGCGCGTTCCTCGGCTCCTGGCTGGCCCTCGGCGGCGGCTGGCTCCTCGCGTACGCCTCCCGGACCCTCTCCCGCGCCGAGGCGAAGTGGGCGGTCTTCGGCCTCCCGGGCGTGTCGGCGGCCGGCGGCCTGGTCTGGATCTGGGGCCGGACGGACGGCCGCTGGGGCGAGGTGATCCCGAAGGACGGGATGGCGGACGCGCTGTCCGGGGTCTGGCCGGTGGTGCTCCGTACGGCGGCGGTGTCGTCCGCGCTCTACCTGGTCTGGCGCGCCCGGCGGAAGCGGGCGGGATAGGCCCCGGCGCGGGACTTCTCGGCGCGGACGTGGGCGGCTACCGCAGGGTGATCGCCTGTACGGGGCAGGTCGCCACGGCCTCGCGGACCGCCGCGTCGTCCCCGTGGTCCGGATCCCCGGCGTCGTCCGCGTCGCCCGGCAGCAGTTCGGCCACGCCGTCGTCGTTCTGGGTGAACACGGCGGGCGCGTGCAGTACGCACATCGCCGCGCCGATGCACCGGTCGGTGTCGATGTCGACAGGAATGCCGAGGGTCATGGCGGGCGCGCTACCAGGCGACCGGCAACTCGGCCACGCCGCCCAGCAGCGCGTGCGGGACGCTGCCGCGTACCTGCTCCGGGGAGACGGACAGCCGGAGGGACGGAACACGGCGCAGCAGCGTGTTGAGGGCGATCTCCATCTCGGCGCGGGCCAGGTTCTGCCCGACGCACTGGTGGATGCCGTAGCCGAAAGCGACATGGCGGCCCGCCTTGCGGCGGATGTCCAGGACGTTCGGATCCTCCCAGGCGTTCGGGTCCCGGTTCATCAGCATCGTCGAGATGATCACGCCGTCGCCCTTCCTGATGGTCCGTCCGGCGATCTCGATGTCCTCCGTCGCCACCCTCTGGAGCGCGTCCGTGACCGAGATCAGCCGCGTCAGCTCCTCGACCGCGCCCGCGGTCAGCGATGCGTCGTTCCGCAACGCGGCGAGCTGGTCCGGGTGTTCGAGCAGGGCCAGGACGGAGGTGGCGATCGTGCTGGACGTGCTCTCGTTGCCGCCGACCATCAGGACCGAACAGATCGTCACCAGCCCCTCCAGATCCACGCCGCCCGGATCCGCGCCGTCCCGGTTCCGGGCGCTCGCGATCATGTCGTCGATCAGCCCGTCGCCGGGCACCCGCTCCCTCCGCGCGATCAAGTCGCGTAGATAGTCGAGAATGTCCTGGAACGCCTGCGCGGGCGAGTCCGCGTCGGCCGCGTCGGCCGGGAAGAGCGCGCGCCGGGACCACGCGTCGAGCTGGGGACGGTCCTCCTCCGGTACGCCCAGCAGCGCGAAGGTCGAGTCGGAAGCGAGGGGCAGGGTGTAGGCGGTCACCAGGTCCGCCCGGTCGCCCCCGCCGACCATCCGGTCGAGCAGCGCCTCGGCCGTCCGCTCGATGTACGGACGCAGGGCGGCGATCCGGCGGATGCCGAAGCCTGAGGTCAACAGCTTGCGCTGGTGGGCGTGTTCGGGGTCGTCCGTGCCGATCAGGGGGAGGGCGTCGAACCGTTGGGAGGCGAGGCGTTCCGTCAGGAAGGGGAAGTCGGGGCGGTCGGTGTCGGAGGAGAGCCTCGGATCGGGCAGCAGAGCGCGGCCCTCGGCGTTCCCGGAGACCAGCCAGACCAGCCGGCCGTCGTACAGGGCCACCTGCGACAGCGGCCCGGACTCGCGCAACCGGTCGTATCCCGGGGGCGTTTGATACGGGCAGGCGCGCTCCATCGGAAAGCCGGGAGCCCGGACCGCCGGACCCGTCTGATCCGTCTGTTCGGCGGTCGATGTCGAAGGGGTGTCGGCCGGGGTGCCGGCGGTAGCTGTCACGGTCTTCCTCGCCATCCTCGGGTTCCGTGCTCGCCCGGGAGCGTTCGGTTCGCCCGGGAACGTTCGCCCGGGGACAGCCTGCCGATCAGCGGCCCCCGGCGCCTCGGGAAGAGCGCGGATTCATCCGTACGTGGCTGCACGTGTTCACGTGTACGTGCGCCGCCCGGGCGCCCGGGGCGTTGCTCCCGGCCCCTGCGCCTCGTTGTTCCCGGTGTCCCGCGAACGGGCCCAGGTAAAGGCGGCAGACTGTGAGCAACGGAACGATCGACCACGAGGAAGCCGTACGGGGCGGCGCACGTCTCATGGAGATCGCGGCGGGCGGCTGCGCCTCGCGCGTGCTGGCGGTGGTGGCCAGGCTGCGCGTCGCCGATGTCCTGGACGGCGGGTTCCTGCCGGCGGACGAGATCGCCGAGCGCACCGGCGCCGACCCCGACGTACTGCCGCTCCTTCTCCAGGTGCTCGTCCCGTGCGGGATCTTCGAGCGCGACCGGCACGGGGCGTTCGGGCTGGCGGCGGGCTTCGCCGCGCTGCGGAGCGATCACCCGGGATCCCTGCGGAACTTCCTCATCCTGCTGGGCGAGACGTATGACGACGCCCTCGGCGGGCTGCTCGGCACCGCCCGTACCGGACGGTCCGGGTTCGAGCAGGTCTTCGGCGTTCCGCTCTACGAGTACCTGGGCCGCAACCCGGAGGCGGAAGGCGTCTTCGACGCGGCGATGGCGGAGTTGGCGGTTCCGGCGGCTGCCGCGCTCGTGGAGCGGTTCGACTTCTCCGGGGTACGGCGGGTGGTCGATGTCGGCGGCGGCGACGGCACGATGGTCACGTCGATCCTGACGGGCAACCCGCACCTGGAAGGCGTGTGCGTCGACCGGCCGAGCGTCTGCGAGCGGGCGAGCGCCCGGCTGGCCGCGACCGCCGGGCACCCCCTCGCGGGCCGGCTCAGGTTCCATCCGTCGGACATCTTCCAGGAGGTGGCCGAGGGCGGTGACCTGTATCTGCTCAAGAACGTCCTGCACGACTGGTCCCACGAGGGCGGCGTCCGCATCCTCGGCGCGGTGCGCCGGGCGATGACCCGTACCGCGCAGAGGCGCGCCCCGGGTGTGCCGCGCCCCCGGCTGATCGTGATGGAACCGCTTCTCGGGGCGGAATCCGACGCGGCCCACTCGCTCTTCCAGACGGTGATCTGCGGGAAGGCGACGCGGGGCTTCGAGCGCCATGACGACCTGCGCGCGCTGCTGAGCGCGGCGGACTTCGGTGTGCTCTCCGTCGAGAGGCTGTCCAGCGGGCATCACGCCTTCGAGTGCGCGACCGGCTGACCGAGCGACCGAGCGACCGGCGGAAACGGCTCCTCGGCCGCTCCGGAGGCCGACGTGACCGGCTGTCAGTCGCTGCGCCCGCCCTCCCGGCCGGAGCGGCCCCCGGCGGCCACGGTCTTCCCGTCCGCCGCCGTCGCCGCCGTCGACGCCGCCGTCCTCGCCCGCGCCCCGTCCGCCGCCGTACCGTTTCCCTCCGGGCTGTACGGCGCCCCCGGCACCACCAGCGGTGACCCCGTCACCGGGTCGGGGACCACCACCGACTCCAGCCCGAAGACCTCCCGTACCAGCTCCGCCGTGACGATCTCCCCCGGCGCACCCTCCGCCACGATGCGGCCCGCCTTCATGGCGACCAGGTGATCCGCGTACCGGGCCGCCTGGTTGAGGTCGTGGAGCACGATCACGACCGTGCGGCCCTGCTCGTGGTTGAGGCGGCGTACCAGGTCGAGGACCTCCACCTGGTGCGCGATGTCCAGGAAGGTCGTCGGCTCGTCCAGGAGGAGCAGTTCCGTCTCCTGGGCCAGCGCCATCGCGATCCAGACGCGCTGGCGCTGCCCGCCCGACAGCTCGTCCACCGGCCGGTCGGCGAGCGCGGTCACGTCCGTACGGGCCATCGCGTCGGTCACCGCGCGCTCGTCCTCGTCCGACCACTGCTGCCACCAGTGCTGGTGCGGCTGCCGGCCGCGCGCCACCAGGTCGGCGACGGTGATCGCCTCCGGTGCGGCCGGCGACTGCGGCAGCAGCCCGATCGACCGGGCGATCCGCCGGGTCGGGATGCGCGCCAGTTCCGTACCGTCCAGCAGGACAGAACCGCCCTTCGGCCGCAGCAGCCGGCCCAGCGCGCGCAGGGTGGTCGACTTGCCGCAGGCGTTGGGGCCGACGATGACCGTGACCCGCCCGTCCGGGACGGCCAGGTCCAGTTCGTGGACGACCGTACGGTCCTCGTAGGCGAGCGTCAGCTCACGCGCGACGAGCTTGCTCATCCCTTGCCTCCCGTGCCGGTTCCCGCGGTACGTCCGCGGACGATCAGCCAGATCAGATACGGGGCGCCCACCGCCGCCGTCAGCACCCCCACCGGCAGTTCGGTCGGCGAGAGCAGCCTGCGCGCCAGCAGATCCGCCAGGACGACGATCACCGCGCCCATCAGCGCCGAGCACGCCAGCGGGATCTGCGCCGTACGCGTCATACGCCGCGCGATCTGCGGCGCCAGCAGCGCCACGAAGTCGACCGGGCCCGCCGCGCCCGTCGCCACCGACGCCAGCACCACACCGAGCAGCACCAGACCGAGCCGGACGCGCCCGAGCCGTACGCCGAGCGCGGTGGCGGTGTCGTCGTCCATCGAGACGGTGCGCTGCGCGTACGCCGCCCATGCCACCGCGGGCAGGGCCGCCAGCAGCACCCAGCCGAGCGGGGCGGCCACGTCCCAGCCGCGCCCGTTGAGCGAGCCCGTCATCCAGACCTGGGCCTGCTGGGCGACCAGATAGTCGCCCTTGGTCAGGAAGAGCGTGGTGATCGAGCGCAGCGCGATCGCGAAGCCGATGCCGATGAGGACGAAACGTGTGGCGTGCAGTCCGCCGCGCCACGCGAAGACGTACACCAGCCCCGCCGCCACGATGCCGCCGGTGACGGAGAGGTAGGGGAGTACGGAGAAGGACGTCACCCCGTACGTCATCGCGCCGACCGTGAGCGCGCTCGCGCCCTGGCTGACGCCGATGATGTCGGGGCTGGCGAGCGGGTTGCGGGCGACGGTCTGGATCAGCGCGCCCGCGACCCCGAACGCGAGCCCGACGAGCAGCCCGACCACCATGCGCGGCAGCCGCAGCGTCCCGACGACCAGTTCCTGCGAGGACGGCTGTCCGGTGAGGACCTTCAGCACCTCGGCGGGGGGTACGAAGCTCTCGCCCACGCTCAGATACGCGACACAGGCGGCGGCGAGGACGGCGGCGAGCCCGGCGGCGACGACGGCGGAGCGCCGGTGCAGCAGGAACGATCCGCGCGCGGCCCGTATCCGTGTGTACCCGGCGGGCCGTATCCCGGACCGGGGCGGAGCCGGAGCGTCGTCCACGAGGGACTTCGCGGTGGTCGTCACGCGGGCACCGCCTTCCGCCGTACGAGCGTGACCAGGAACGGCACCCCGATCAGCGCCGTCATCACCCCTGCCGGAACCTCACTCGGCGGGAAGACGATCCGGCCGATCACATCGGAGACCAGCAGCATGACGGGGCCGATCAGCGCGGCCATCGGGAGCACCCAGCGGTGGTCGGTGCCGACGAGCGCGCGGGCGATGTGCGGAACGGCCAGCCCGATGAAGGCGATCGGGCCCGCCGCCGCGACGCCCACACCGGTCAGCACGGTCGCGCCGACGCCGCCCAGGATCCGTACGGCCGCGACGTTCTGGCCCAGCCCCTTCGCGACGTCCTCGCCGAGCGCCAGCGCGTCCAGGCCGCGCGCCACGGAGACCACCAGGACCGTGCCGGCCAGCAGGAACGGCCAGACCTGGGCGGCCACTTCGGAGCCGCGGCCGGCGAGCGCCCCGACCTGCCAGAAGCGGAACTCGTCCAGCGTCGCCGCGCTCGTCGTCAGGACCGCCATCGTCACCGACACCAGCAGCGCGTTGATCGCCGCGCCGCCGAGGGCGAGTTTGACGGGGGTCGCGCCGCCGCGCCCCCGGGCGGCGATCGCGTACACCGCGACCGAGGCGACGCCCGCGCCCGCGAACGCGAACCAGACGTAGCCGCTGAGGGTGTGCACCCCGGCGAAGGCGATGGCCAGGACGACGCCCACCGAGGCGCCCTGGCTGACGCCGAGGATGCCGGGGTCGGCGATCGGGTTGCGGGTGATGCCCTGGAGGGCCGTACCGGCGAGGGCGAGCGCGGCGCCGACCATCAGCCCGATCAGGGTGCGCGGGACGCGCAGTTGGCGGATCACCTCGGCGTCGTCCCCGTGCCCGGAGCCCAGCAGGGCGTCGACGACGGCGGACGGCGCGACGGCCCGCGCCCCGACGGCGAGGCTCAACAGGACGGCGAGCAGGACGGCCACGACGCCCGCCACCGTCCAGCCGACTCGGCGGACGACGAGTCCGCCCCTGGCGGTACGGGACGGGGTCGTCGGGACGACGGCGGCTGGCATCGGAACCCATCGGAGGCGGTCGGGGCGGGCGGCGGGCGCGGCGGAGAGGAGGTCGAGAGGCGGAAGAGACGAAGCGACGGAGCGACGGAGCGGCGGAGCAGTGGTAAGGCTTGGCTAAGTCTAAGCATCCGGTTCAAGCCATCCCACGGGGCCGACCGGTGGCCGGGCGGCCCGGGCAGAATGGCCCGCATGGCACCCTCCACGACATCGGTGACAACGACGGCATCCACCACATCCACGGCACCGCGTACGGACCGGCCGGGCCCGGTGGTCGGCTTCGACCTCGACATGACCCTCATCGACTCCCGGCCCGGTATCCACGCCGTCTACCAGGCGCTTTCCGCCGAGACCGGGGTGCACATCGACGCGGACCTCGCCGTCAGCCGGCTCGGACCGCCGCTCGACGAGGAACTGGCGCACTGGTTCCCCGAGACACGGATCGCGGAGATGGGCGACCGGTACAGGGAGATCTATCCCACATTCGCGATCGCCCCGGTCCTGGCGATGCCCGGCGCCCGCGAGGCGATAGCCGCCGTCCAGGCGCTCGGTGGCCGCGCGATCGTCGTCACCGCCAAGCACGAGCCGAACGCGAAGCTCCACCTCGGCCACCTCGGCATCGAACCGGACGCGGTCATCGGCCGGCTGTGGGCCGAGGCCAAGGGCGAGGCGCTGCGCGAGCACGGGGCGTCGGTGTACGTCGGCGACCACACGGGCGATGTGCGCGGGGCGCGTACGGCGGGGGCGCTCTCCGTGGCCGTACCCACGGGGCCGTGCGGCGAGGAGGAGTTGCGTACGGCGGGGGCGGACGTCGTCCTGACGGACCTGACGGCGTTCCCCGCCTGGCTGGAGGGGTACGTGAAGGGCGCGGCCCAGCTCTGACGGAGCCCGGCCCCGCGCGGGCGGCCCTACGCCCGCTGTGCCGGGCCCGGACCGGACGGAACGGCCCTACGCCCGCTGGGCCTTGTCCCGGTTGCGCTGCGCGGCGACCGAGCGCAGCACGCCCGCGCCGGCGACGGCGAACCCGACGCCCATCAGCATGGACACGGCGTAGGCGATCGTCGGGAACGGGTCCGAGCCGAGGAACAGCGGTGTGACCGTGACGAGCGTGGCCACGGCGCCGACGATGAAGACGATCGCGCCCGCCCGGACCAGCCCGTCGCCGGGCCCGGCCTCGTCGCGCGCGGTACCCGTCGGCCGGCCTGTTGATCGGGGTGCAGGAGTAGCAGTCACCTCACCAGGGTAGTTCCCTGCGGAAGGCAGCGGACAGGAACCGTCCGGCAACGTCTTGTCACCAGCCCCTGGGCCATTAGCCTTGGGTGTGGCGGGTCGACGACCCGCTGTAGTGCTATCCAGAGCCGTTTCGCGCGCGCCAGCGCCCCAACGAGTACAAGGACGAGGACAGACGTGCCTACCGGCAAGGTCAAGTGGTTCAACAGCGAGAAGGGCTTCGGCTTCCTCTCCCGCGACGGCGGCGGCGACGTCTTCGTGCACTCGTCGGTCCTCCCCGACGGAGTCGACGCCCTCAAGCCGGGCCAGCGTGTGGAGTTCGGCGTCGTCGCCGGCCAGCGCGGTGACCAGGCGCTCTCCGTGACGGTCCTCGACCCGACGCCCTCGGTGGCGGCGGCCCAGCGCCGCAAGCCGGACGAACTGGCCTCGATCGTGCAGGATCTGACGACGCTGCTGGAGAACATCACCCCGATGCTGGAGCGCGGCCGCTACCCCGACAAGGTCCACGGCGCGAAGATCGCGGGCCTGCTCCGCGCGGTGGCGGACCAGTTGGACGTCTGACCGGCGGCCGCCTCACGCCGGTCCCGAGAAGGCCGGAGCGCGCACGTCACGCCATGTCCCGTCCGACACGGCGTCACGTCCCCGCCTCCGGCCTTCTTCCGCGCCTCCACGGTCCTGCCCGCGGCCTCTGCCTCGGTGCGGGTCCGGGGCTCAGGCGAAGTCCAGCGCGCCCGTCGGGAGGGCCGGGACCAGGCCCTCCGCCGCCGCGCGGGTCAGCAGGCCGCGGATGGCGGCGTAGCCGTCCTCGCCCAGGTCCGCCGTGAACTCGTTGACGTACAGGCCGATGTGCTGGTCCGCGACGCTCGGGTCCATCTCCTGGGCGTGTTCCCGTACGTACGGACGCGACGCCTCGGGATCGTCCCAGGCCATCCGGACCGACCGGCGGACCGACTCGGCCAGCAGCCGCAGCGTCTCCGCGCCCAGGGAGCGCTTCGCGACGATCGCGCCCAGGGGGATCGGCAGGCCCGTCGTGGACTCCCAGTGCTCGCCCAGGTCGGCCAGGCTGTGCAGCCCGTAGTTCTGATAGGTGAAGCGCGCCTCGTGGATGACCAGTCCGGCGTCCACCTTGCCGTCCCGTACCGCCGGCATGATCTCGTGGAAGGGCAGCACGACGATCTCGCCCACGCCGCCGGGCACCACGTCCGCCGCCCACAGCCGGAAGAGCAGATAGGCCGTCGAGCGCTCGCTCGGTACGGCGACGGTCTTCCCGGTCAGATCGGCGCCCGCCTCCTTGGTGAGGACCAGGGGGCCGCAGCCGCGGCCCAGCGCGCCGCCGCAGGGCAGGAGCGTGAACTCGTCGAGGATCCAGGGCAGTACGGCGTACGAGACCTTCAGTACGTCGAACTCGCCGCGCTCCGCCATGCCGTTGGTGATGTCGATGTCCGCGAACGTGACATCGAGCTCCGGCGCCCCCGCCACCCGGCCGTGCGCCCAGGCGTCGAAGACGAAGGTGTCGTTCGGGCACGGCGAGAACGCGATCCGCAGCGGCTGAACGGCGGGGGAGGGCGTCATGACGGCTCCTCGAAAACAGGGGTGAGCAGGGTGAACGCGGTCCGCAGCGACTCCAGCGCCTGGCCGATCCGCCACGACGCGCGGTCGCGCGGGCCGATCGCGTTCGAGATCGCGCGGACCTCCGTACACGGTACGCCGTGGACGGCGGCGGCCTCCGCGACCCCGTACCCCTCCATCGCCTCCGCCGCGGCCCGCGGGTGACGCGCGGCCAGCTCCGCCGCGCGCGCGGCCGTGCCGGTCGCGGTCGAGACGGTCAGGACGGGCGCGAGGAGCGTGGGGAGCGCGGGATCGGCGCCGAGCACCGCCGCCATCCTGGCCGCGAGTTCCGCCGGCGGACGGTGTACGGAGCGGCCGAAGCCCAGTTCGTCGACGGCGGCGAAGCCGTCGGGGGAGTCCGCGCCCAGATCGGCCGCGACCATGGCGTCCGCGACGACGAGCGAGCCGATCGGTGCCCGCGGCAGGAAGCCGCCACCGATCCCGGCCGAGACGACCAGATGGTACGGAGGGTCGTACGGGGAGGCCGCGAGCGCCGTCGCCGTGGCGACCGCGGCGGCCGTCGGCCCGACCCCGCCCGCGAGCACGTCCACCACCGGTATCTGCACGGAGCCGGGGCGCGGCGTGTACTGGGCGTGGCCCGTCATCTCGTACCCGCCGGTCAGCTCCCGTACGCCACTGGCCGCGTACCGGCCGAGCCCGGCGGCCACGGCGTCGGCCTCCGCCGCCACGGCCGTCACGACGAGTACACGCACGGCGGAACCTCTCGAAGCGACGGTCGGGGTCGGGTCAGGGTCGGGTCAGCGCTGTTCAGGAACTCTTCTTGAACGCGAAGTGCCAGACACCGGTCAGCGACTTGCCCGTCGTCTCGACCACGCTGACCTGCGTCTCGTTGGTCGTCTCACCGGTCTGGCTGGAGAAGAACGCGCTGGCCGGGATGGACCGGTACGTCTTCTTGTACGGCTCCTGCTCGGCGGGCTGGCCGTTGATGAAGAGCGTCCAGCCGCGCTCGGCGATCTCCGGGTCGACACCGAAGCGGATCTTGTCGTCCACGGCGACCGTGATCGTCTTGTCGGCCTTCTTGTTGAGGCAAGGCTGCATGTCCGCCTCCTTGACGGCCTTGCCGTCGTTGTAGCAGGCGGCCTCGGTGTTGACGGAGTCGCTGTTGACCGTCACGGTCGCGAGCGGCGTCGGCTTGTCACAGGCGGCGAGGACGAGGAGTCCGGCGGACACCGCGCCGAGAGCCACGCCGGCCCGGCGGTACCTACCAGAGAAGAACGCAACGGTCATGGGCGGAAGGCTATCGGTCGCCCCCGTTCACGCCACACGCGGGTGCGGCGAGCCGCGCCGCGCCGTGGTCAGCAGCCCCCGTACGGCCACGAGCGCCCCCAGCGCCAGGATGCCCGCCGCCACGCCCAGCCCCAGCGCCCCGTTGAGCGGCAGCGCGATACCGATCGCGCCCCCGACCACCCAGGACATCTGGAGCAGCGTCTCGGAGCGCGCGAACGCGGACGTCCGCACCTCCTCCGGCACGTCGCGCTGGATCACCGCGTCCAGGGACAGCTTCGACAGCGCCTGCGAGAACCCGGCGACCGCGCACAGCACCGCCATCATCACGCCGCCGAAGAGCAGCGCCGCCAGGACCGTGGCGGACAGGGCGATGCCCAGCATCGTGGCGATGATCAGCTCGGGGGCGCGCGCCTTGAGCCACGCGCCGACCGTCGTACCGAGCGCGTTGCCCGCGCCGGCCGCGACGCCGACGATGCCGAGGGAGACGGCCGCGTTCTGGCCCGCGATCGGGTGTTCGCGCAGGAGGAAGGCGAGGAAGAAGGTCAGGAAGCCGGAGAGGAGGCGGTGCGAGGCGTTGGCCTGGAGGCCGTGGAGCACGGCGGGCCCGACCGTCCGCAGCGTGGGCCGCCGCTCCTTCTCCCGGCGGCCGTTCCTGCCGTGGTCCACGGTGACCAGCCGGGCCTTGCGCTCCCCCTTGGCCGAGTCCACCGTGGGCGGCAGCGTGAACGCCAGGACCGCACCGCCCAGGAAGATCACGCACGCCCCGTACAGCGGCCCTCGCGGCCCGATCAGATGCAGCCCCGCGGCGATCGGCGCCGCCACGCCGGTGGCCAGCAGACCGGCGAGCGTGACGCGGGAGTTGGCGCGTACGAGCGAGAAGCGCGGCGGCAGCAGCCGGGGCACGACCGCGCTGCGGACCACCCCGTACGCCTTCGACGCGACCAGCACCCCGAGCGCCGCCGGATACAGCTCCAGGCCCCCGGTGATCACCGCCGTCGACATGGCGATCGCGAGGACGGCACGGGTCAGCATGGCGGCGGCCATGGCGGCGCGGCGGCCGTGCGGCAGACGGTCGAGGAGCGGGCCGATCACCGGGGCGAGCAGCGTGAAGGGCGCCATGGTGACGGCCAGGTAGAGCGCGACCCGGCCGCGCGCCTCGTCGGTCGGTACGGAGAAGAAGACGGTCGAGGCGAGCGCGACGGTGATCATGACATCGCCCGCGCCGTTCACGGCGTGCAGCTCGATCAGCTTGCCCAGCCCCGACTCGCCCGCGCCGTGTGCGTGGGTCGCCTTCCTGATCCCGCGCGCGGAGGCGGTGAACGGCAGACGCACGGCGCGGCCGACGGCCCGCCCGGTCCTCCGGAGCGGGCCGCCGGACGCGTACGCGTCGGACGACCTTACGGCTGCCACCCCGTCATAGTGCCCCAAGGGCCTCTGGCGCGAACCGATCCGGCGCATGACGGGGCCGTGACGGTCCCATGACGGAGGAGCCGGCGCGGGCCGCCGGAGGGCCGGATGCTGTTCACGCGGTGGCGCCTGCCCTCGGTCGGGGCCGGGTACACGTACACCTGGTGCGGATACACCCGGGTGGCGGACGGCTGGGTCCGGGGCCGGCGCACCTCCCGCCCTCAGGGCCGCGCACCTCCCGTCCCCGCGCCGCGCCCGTACCGTACGGCGCCGGGGGGCTCGCCCGTACGGGCACGGGAGGGTCCCCGCGCAGTTCACCGTGGGGGTCCACTCGGTTACGGCCAGGTTGCGGAGTGGCCCGAAGTGCGGGAAAGACGACGCGCAGGTGGGCGGCGGGCGGCGGAGGGGGTAGCGTGCGTAGCGCGCCACCGGCGGTTGTTCTCGGCCGCGCGCCTCTTTGGCATCCCGCAGAATGGATGACAGTAGGCGTGCCCGAGGAGAGATCGGGCGTGGACGTCGATGCGGCCCTCTGGTCCGCTCCGCCCTCGGCTCGTACATCGCGATTCGGCCGGCGCACCCGTGAGACGGCGTAGGAGAGAAGCGAGACCTGTGAGTGCTGCGACGACGCGAAGCCGAATCCCTGACCGTCTGTGCGCCGAGGCGGTAGACCTCGCCCGGTCGGCTGCCGAGGAGGCCGCCGCACCCGGTGTGGTCGGGGAGCATGTCTCGGCGGTGGCTGACGGGGACAGGGTCGTCACCCACTTCTTCGAGTGCAAGGAGCCCGGTTACCGGGGCTGGCGCTGGGCGGTGACGGTCGCCCGCGCCTCCCGCGCGAAGAACGTCACGCTGGACGAAACGGTGCTGCTGCCCGGCTCGGACTCCCTGCTGGCCCCCGAATGGGTGCCCTGGAGCGAGCGGCTGCGCCCCGGCGACATGGGCCCCGGCGATCTGCTGCCCACCGAGGCGGAGGATCTGCGCCTGGAGCCCGGCTACTCGGGCGAGGACATGCCCCCGCCGAACTCCGTGGTCCCCGAGGTCACGCCACGGAACCTCGCGGACCTGGTCGAGGCGGAGGACGCCGCCGAGGTCGCCGCCGATCTGGTCGAGCCGGGGGAGCCCGGGGCGCCCGGGGAGCCCGGGGAGCCCGGCACCGTACCGGTCCGCGCCACGATCGCGGCGGTCGCGGAGGAGCTGGGCATGCGCCGGGCGCGGGTCCTCTCCCGCTACGGGCTGCATGTGGCCGCCGACCGCTGGGACGAGTCCTTCGGCGCGAAGACCCCCATGGCCCAGGCGGCGCCCGCCCCCTGCGTCTCCTGCGGCTTCCTGCTGCCCCTGGCGGGCTCGCTGCGCCAGGCCTTCGGTGTCTGCGCGAACGAGTTCTCCCCTGCGGACGGCCACGTCGTCTCCCTGGCGTACGGCTGCGGCGGTCACTCGGAGGCGGCCGTCATGCCCAAGCCGCTGCGCCCGGCGCCCCCGGTCCTGGACTCGGTCGGCACGGACGCCTTCCCGCTCCGCCCGGCACGGGACAGCGGCTCGGTCCTGACGGGCGCGGTGACGGACGGCGACACGGAGGACCTGGGGCACTCGTAGCCCGGCGGACGACTCGGCGCGGGCCCGCTCCTCCTGGGGTGCGGTTCCCCCGCTGCCCGCGCACGCACGGCTGCCCCCGCCGCTCCGGCACCGGTGCCCCGAGCGTCCGGGGCCGTCCGGGGGCGTGCTGCCCGGGGGCCCGCACGGCACCCCGGCGCGGGCCGGGCCGGGCGGGGCGGCAGCGGCGCACGGGGTCCCGGGTCGAAGGCCATGCCCGTACGTTCGTACGGAACGTCCGTCTCCGTACCTCTGTCCCCCGAACCGAGATCGGACCGTGCCCGGCCCGGTGCCGCCTACCGCCCACACGAGGCGGCGCGGGGCCCCGCCGCACGGGATGGCTACCGAGTGGCGCCGTCAGGCCAGAGCACGGTGACCGGTACACCCACACGCTCGGCGTGGGCCACGACATCGGCGGTGCCGCCGTAGCCGCGTGCGGGCAGGCCGTCCCAGACGGCGAGCACGAGGTCGGAGAGGCCGACCAGGATCTCGCTCCCGGCCTGGTGGGCCTCCGAGGTGGATTCCTTGAGGCCGGTCCGGTGTGTGCCGGTGGCTCGGGACAGGAACGAGTCGTAGTCGCGGTGGTGCCAGTCAGGCAGTCCGGCGCGGTATTCGTCCGCCGGGATGACCACTTCGAGACGCCCGCCGACGGCGAGAACGGCCTGGGCCCACCAGGCGTCGGGCCCGTCCGCGATGCAACTCACGCCGACGAGGTCTGATGCGTCGAAGGCCGCTGCCCGTTGGGTGAGCAGTGCCTTCACCTGGAGCTCGACGGCAGGCGGCAGCCCACGGTGCCCGGTGATGCCGACGCGCATGGAGGGTTCCTCCTACAGGTACACGAAGACGGGTGACGAACTCGTGCAGCGGGATGAGTCGCGGTGACAGCTACGGCTAGCGCAGGTAAGTGCGTTGCCAGTCGATCGAGGACATGCCCTGTGCGGCGTCGGCGAGTTCGATGGCTGAGGCGGTCTTGAGCTTTGCGCGGGTGCTGTCTACCCATTCCTGGGCGTTGCGGTAGCCCTGTTCGAGGTACTCCAGGCCCTGGATCATGCACTCCAGCTTGTCCGCGTCATGGGCGACCACGACTTCCAGGGAGTCGCCGTTCTCGTAGTCGTCGACGATGGCCTGTACGCCTGCTGCCACGGCGGGGTGGGCGTCGGCCACCTGGTCGGCGGTAACGGTCTCGTTCTTCTTCGCGTCGAGGTAGCGGCGGCCGATCCACGGGATGTCGCCGACTCGTGTCTCCTGGGTGTCGTGGAAGGTGCACAGCAGTGCAACGCGTGCGGGGTCGGCCCCCTCCATCATGGCGAGTATGGAGCCGATGACCGCGGTGCGGAAGCTGTGCTCGGCAATCGTCTCGGGGTCCTTCACTCCGACGATCCACCAGCCCGACCGCTTCGAGCGCTTCAGGGCGCCCATCTCCATCAGGTAGCTCACGGAACCCTTGGCGTGCCGGTCATCGCTCATGCGGCGGTGACCAGTTCGCGGGCCCGCTCGTTGAAGTCCGCGACGAGCCGGTGGTTGCCGAACGGCCGCATGCGCCGCTGGAGGTCCTGCACCGCCTCCACGCAGCGTGAGGATTTCACCTGGCGCGAGAGCGTCAGCGTTCGTACGCCTGCCGAGTAGGCCGATTCGAGGTCGCTTCGCTGGAGATGCGCGACGGCGAGCGCGGCGTGTGACATCGCGCCCCGCCTGGCTCGCCTCTGCTTCTTGGCGTGGGCGATGGACCGGCGTGCGTGTTCTTCGGCCGCCCCGGAGTCGCCCAGGTCCCGGAAGGTGTTCGCGTGTTCGCCGTGGAGATACGCCGGGTCGATGAAGGCGGCCCACTCCTGTTCGGCCTCCGGCCGTGCCCGCTCGAACGCCTTTTCCGACTCCGTCACCGCGTGCGCCGCAGCCGCCTTGTCCCCGAGGACGGCGAGAGCCCGCGCCTCCAGGCACCACAGGTCCGCCAGGCAGGCCGGAGAGTCCGTCCTGGAGAGTCCGTGGCGCCCGGCCTGGGCCAGCCGGCGGCCTTCAGCGGGATCACCGAGCAACGTCGCCTGATCTGCCATTCCGGCGAGGACATGCGCGCCGAGCCCTGGATTTCCCGACTCCTCCGCGAGGCGGAGTGACTGGATCAGGTAGCGCTGCGCTGTGCCGTGTTCGCCGTTGTCGTAGGCCATCCATCCCAGGAGGTAGGTCTGTTCGGCCGCCGCTTCGCACAGGGCGCGGCGTACGTCTGCGCCGTGGGTACGGCGCAGCAGCGGATACACGTGCTGCGACATGTATTCGGCCAGCACGAGGCGGCCCGAACCGCCGCCCTGGAGTACGTCCATACGCTGGAAGGTGGAGAACATGTTCCGTACGGCGGAGACGTCTTCGAGCCGCACACGGGGTCCCGGCTGCGGCTGCTGGTCGAGGGTGTTCATCAGCCAGTCCCGCGAGGGGCCCACTCCTGCGACGGCGGTGAAGGGTGCGGCGGAAAGGAACTTGCGTCGGTCCACGTCAGCTCTCCCCAGGTCTGCGACGACTTCCACGGTAGCCGTGTACGAGGAGTTGTACATGAGCGCCGCGTCCGTGGAACTGCCGTCACCGAGCCCGAGATCGTAGGTCGTGACGCGGAATCCGAAGTGATCGGAGAAGACTGCGGCGAGGATGTCCGGGATCGGCGTCCGAGGCGTTTCGCCTTGGAGCCAGCATCTGATACGGGTCGTATCCGGCGAGATATGGGGCTGTTGCCAAGCGATGGCCTTGGATTTGACGCGTCGAGATAACTCTCCACGGCTCATCATGGAGCGATCGAGCCACTGTGCGAACTTGTCGTTCGGCGTCCTCATGCTCACCACTTTCTACGACGGGGAGTAGCGGAAGCGACACTCTTCGACACCCCTGGGGACGGTACCCGCACCCGGCGTTCCCGTGTTCTCTGTTCACAGGAACCGATCGGTCACGGGGAGTTATCACCATGACGAACGAAGCGCGATACGGCAACTCACCGAATCCTCGGGCCGGGGAGCCTCGTACGGCCTGCGTCCCGCCAGGCGCGTTACGCGCCTGCCGCTGCCGGCCCTTACCCGGGATCCCCGTGCAGGCTATGTTTCCCAGCGCCCCGGAAGTCGTCTCGGCCGCCCGGGACTTCGTCCGCGACGTACTGGCCCAGGAGGCACCCGGCCTCCATGACCAGCAGATGGACGATGTCCGGCTGATCGTCTCGGAGTTGGTGACGAACGCCGTGCGGTACGGGACCGAGCCCGGGGATTCGGTGCTGGTCGTGCTGGCGGTCACGGATACGCGGGTGCGGGTGGAGGTGCGGGATCCGGTGCGGCGGCGGCCCCGGTTCCGGGTGGCGTCCCAGGAGCGTGACCGGGGCAGGGGGCTGATCATCGTGGAGGCGCTGGCGGAGTGCTGGGGTGTGGCCGATCGGCCGTTCGGGAAGGCCGTGTGGGCCGAGGTGGCCCGGTGAGCGGGCCGTCCGGCGGTCAACCGGGCGCCGCCGGTGCGGTGTTCGTGGCCGAGGGTTCCGCGCCCGTGCCGTATGCCGCTGCGGGCGCGTCCACGTACCGGCATCCCCGGCCCGAAGTGCCCGTCCTGCGGGACTTCCGGCCCACCCAGCACGTACGACGGCGGAGTGCGGGGCGCCGGGTGACGCCCAGGCTTCGGCGTCCTGCGCCGGTGCTCGTGCTCGCTTCGGCCGCGCTGGTCGTGCTCGTCCTGAGCCTCGTCGGCGCCCACCTCGGCCGGTAGGCCCGCCGGGCGCACCGCTCCGCTTGGCCGGTGGGCCCTGCCGGGACCGTACGCCTCCCGCTGCCCCTCGAACCCCCGCTCCGGCCGGTACTCCCGGCGAAGGAACGACCGGCCGGAACGGGACAGGGCCCGGACAACCGGGCCCGGCAACTGCACCCAACGGCACAGGAGGCCAACGATGCGACACCCCACCGGCCCGGTCAAGCACGGCGGCGACGACACCGACAGCGGCGGCGACGACACCGGAGGCTCCAGCTCCTCCGGTGGCTGCGGCGACGGCGACGGCTGCGGGCGCCGATAACAGCAGCGTCAGTACGACACGGCGGCCCCGGCCTTGCCCGGACGGGGCCGCCCCCGAGGAGTCCCCATGCCACCCCACCACCACGCCTACCTCTGGCTCGGCCACGGCACCGTCCTCGTCAAGCCCGGCGATGCCCACCGCCGCCCCGGTCACCCCGAGTTCCCCGCCGCCCCCGTCATGCCCCTCGAAACCGCCGACTGGCTTCTCAAGGCGTCCGCCCATGTCCGGGCGACCTTCGCCCGGCCCGCCGAGGCGGCCGCCTGGTACGCCGATCAGCTCCGGCGGCACTCCGGGATGCTCGTGGGCACGTACGCGCCCACGCCCGGCCCGGCCGAGATCATCCGGCGCCTCGCGGCCCGCGACGACCTCGTCGGGGGCTGGTGGGCCACCGGGGGGCGCTTTCTCCACCTCGGCCTCGTCGCGTGCGGACCGCATCCCTTACGTCCCCGCCACCCCTGCCCCCTGCCGCGACCGTAGGGCCGTTCGTACCGGCGGCGCCCGGCGACGTGCGGATGGCTCAACTGCCGATGGACGGGTCGGCGGCGGCCGTCCGCGTGGTCAGGTCGGCGTCCGTGATGGCGCGGAGCGTGCGGCAGGGCGTTCCGACCGCGACCACCATGGGCGGGATGTCCCTGCTGACGACGCTGCCCGCGCCGATCACCGATCCGTAACCGATACGGACGCCCGGCAGGACGACGGCGTTGCTGCCGATCCACACCTTGTCCTCGATGACGATCGGCTCCGAGAACCGCCCGAAGTCGGTACGGCGCGCCGGATGGACCGGGTGGCCCGTCGTCGTGAGCGTCACGTTGGGGGCGATCATGACGCCGTCCCCGATGCGGATCTCGACATCGTCGACGAACGCGAGGTTGACGTTGCCGAAGAAGTCGTCGCCGATGTGGACGTTGCTGCCGAAGCCGGCGCTGAACGGCGCGTTCAGGATGGTGCGCTCCCCGACCGAGCCGAGGATCGCGACAAGGAGCGCTCTTCGCGTGTCGGTGTCGCCCGGCGGGGTGTGGTTGTACTCGAAGATCAGGTCGGTCCGTCGCAGCGGGGCCTGGAACGCCGCCTCGGACTCCGTGTGGACGAGGCCCTGCCGTATGCGGTCCAGGACCTCCTTCTCGTCGCTCCCCAGCACGTCAGTGCTCCCCTCACCCGTACGGACGGAACCGGCGGCGCCTGACGTTAGCGGCTTCGGCGACGGCACCACAACGAAGGGTGAGACGCCCGTCACATCCGCCGATGTCACATCCCGCCGCGCCGCCCCGTCCAAGGGGTGTCAGCGCAACGACGGCCGCACGACAACGGCCGTACGACAACGGCTAAGGAGCGCATCATGAACGCCCGTCTGAACCCCCTCTCCTTCCCCGCCTCGGCCAAGGCCCTCAAGCATGTGGTCGCGGCGAGCAGGGCGCTCGCGGAGTCGGACCTGCCGAACGCGACGAAGGAGCTGGTACGGCTCCGCGCCAGCCAGATCAACGGCTGCGCGGGCTGCATCGACATGCACACCAAGGAGGCCGCGCACGCCGGGGAGACCTCCGTGCGCCTGAACCTGGTCGCGGCGTGGCGGGAGGCCACCGTCTTCACCGATGCCGAGCGGGCCGCGCTGGAGCTGGCGGAGCAGGGCACCCGGATCGCCGACGCGGCCGGTGGCGTCCCCGACGAGGTGTGGGCGAACGCCGCCAAGCACTACGACGAGGAACAACTCGCCGCACTGGTCTGGGACATCGCCCTCATCAACGCCTTCAACCGGCTGAACGTCATGACCCAGCAGCCGGCCGGCGACTACCAGCCCGGCCAGCACGGATAGCGGGGAGCGCTGGGGGAGGGTGGGGCGGGGCCGCCGGCCCGCCCCACCCGGCGGCGTCGGTGTCAGCCGTGCAGCCTCAGGCCCTTGATGATCTTGTCGATCGTGGTGCGCGGGCCGTGGACCGCCAGGCCCACCAGGTCCAGCGCGTCCGCCGGTACCGCGCGGACCGCCGCCCGGTTGTCCTCGTCGTTGCCCGTGGCGAACATCTCCGCCGTGTAGAGGGCGGTAGGGACGGCGCGCGAGAGGGCGCGGGCGTGGCTGCGGGTCAGGGCGGGGGCGTCGGCGGTGAAGCAGAGGACCGGTTCGCGCAGCAGCGCGAGGTAGTCGTTGCCGGAGGCGTCCTCGTACCGCTTGCCCATGATGTCGTCGCGGGCGTGCGCGATACCGCTGGCCAGGAAGGCCGTCACGTTCAGCTTCTGCCATACGGCCAGGTCCTCGCGGACGATGACGGCGATCTTGGTGTCGAAACGGAAGGGCGCTCCGGCGGAGGGGGTCGCGGAGGAGGTCCCCGAGGGGGTTCCGGAGGTCTCGGGCGTGCTCGTTGTCATGCCGTGAGTCTGTCCGGTGGGTGGAACGCCGTCTTGAACGCTCGTGCGCCCCGGCACACTGGACGTATGAGCGGGTACGAGGGTCAGGCGGACGGGGGCGACGACTGGGCCAGTTACTGGCGCGATCCGCACCGGCCCCTGGAGGCCATGCACGCCCACTTCGTCCGCCATGTGTTCCACCTGCACAGCCACGACGCGTACTCCTTCGCCGTCACCGAGTCCGGCGCCCAGCGCTTCCGCTGCCGGGGCGGCGGGCACACCAGCAGCACGGGGATGATCATGGCGTTCAACCCGGACGACCCGCATGACGGGGAGTCCGCGGAGGAACTGGGTTTCACGTACCGGATCATGCACATCGGGCCCGAGGTCGTCCGGGACGTGCTCGACGACATCACCGGTGGCCGCGCCCGTATGCCTCTCTTCGACCGGCCCGTGGTCGACGACCCGGTGCTCGCCCGCGCCCTGCGCCGACTGCACCCCGCGCTCGTCGGCGGCGCGGATCCGCTCGTACGGGAGGAACGGCTGACCGCGGCCGTGACGGCGATGGTGCGGCGCAACGCGTCCTCGGGCACGGGGTCCGCCGCGCCCCGCGAGCTGTCCGGCGGCGGACAGACCCATGCGGCCCGCCGGGTGCGGGCCCTGCTGGACGAGGCGTACGAGCGTGATCTCACCGCGCAGGACCTCGCGGACGCCGCCGGGTGCAGCCGGTTCGCCCTGTACCGGGCCTTCCGCGCCGTGTACGGGATGCCGCCCAGCGACTACCAGCGCCTGCTCAGGCTGCGCAAGGCCCGTGGGCTTCTCGCCGCGGGCCACTCGGCCGCCGACGCCGCCGCACTGTCCGGCTTCGCCGACCAGGCGCACTTCCACCGGTGGTTCGTCCGGTCGTTCGGGGTGACCCCCGGCATGTTCGGGCGCGCGGACGGTGGGACGGGCGCGCGCCCGCGCGTGCACGCGTGAGTCAGGCGAGCCAGTCGGCGTAGTGGGTGGGGGCGAGGTGGGCGTTCCTGTCGGTGAGGACGTCACCCTTGACGGCGGCGAACATGCCGGCGGCGGGGTCGGTGACGACGGTGCGGTGGTCGCCCGTACGGGACAGGGTGATCCGGCCCAGCTCGTCCAGGGGGAAGACCTCGGGGCCGGCGATCTTGTGCATGCCGTTCAGCGGGGGGCCCGCGGCGACCTCCGCCACCGCGGCGGCCACGTCCTTGGCGGCGATGGGCTGGATCGGTGTGGCGGGCAGCCGGACGGTGTCGCCGTCGGTGGTCATGGCCAGGACGGCGCCCATGAACTCCATGAACTGCGTCGCCCGGACGATCGAGTAGGGGACCGGCCCGGCCGCGAGGATGTTCTCCTGGAGCGTCTTGGCCCGGTAGTAGTCCAGCTCGGGTACGCGGTCGGTGCCGATGATCGAGAGGATGACGAAGTGGCCGACGCCGCCCTTGGTGGCCGCGGCCAGGAGGTGGTCCATCGAGGTCCGGAAGAAGTCCGGGGAGGCCTCGTCGAAGGTCGGGGAGTTCGTCAGGTTGACGAGGACGTCCGCTCCCGCCGCGGCCTCGTCCAGTCCCTGGCCGCTGATGACATCGACTCCGGTGGACTGCGAGTGCGGTACCGCTTCATGCCCCGCGGCGTTCAGGATCGTGACGACCTGCGACCCGATCAGCCCGGTACCGCCGATGACAGCGAACTTCATGACATGCCTTCCTTCGGTGATGTGCGGGAAATGCGAGTTACACGAGTTATGTGAGGTGTGTGAGGTGCGCTGGGGCCAGCATGGGGGCGCGGATCGGGCCACGCCACAGGGGGCGCGCGTCCGAAGCATCGGCCGGCCGTGGGGGAGCCGGCGGTGGTCAGGAACCGTCGACGAACGTGACCGTCTCGTCGAGCCGGGCCCGGCCGGTACGGGCGTCATCCACCGTGACGTCCTCGAATCCGATCGACATGCCGCAGAAGAGGATGAGCTCGTCCGGGGGTGACAGGACCTCCGCGACGGTCCTGTGGTACTTGGCCCATGCCATCTGTGTGCAACTGTGCAGACCTTCGGCGCGGAGCAGCAGCATGACGGTCTGGAGATACATGCCGACGTCGGCCCATTGGGCCGAGCCCATGTCGCGGTCGATGTAGCAGAACAGGGCGGCGGGCGCGCCGAAGCACTGCCAGTTGCCGGCGGCGGCCCTCTGGCGTGCCTCGATGTCCTCGCGCGGAATGCCGAGGGCGCCGTAGCGCTGCTCGCCGAAGGCGGCCCGGCGTTCGCGGTACGGGGACTTCAGTGCGGGCGGGTACTGCTCGTACTCCGGCTCGTCCCAGGGGTCGCCCGAGGCCACGCGCTCGCCGGCGCGCTTCTTGAGCTCGGTCAGCGGTTCGCCGGTCAGTACGTGGACGTGCCACGGCTGGAGGTTCGATGCGGACGGTGCCCAGGCCGCGGCGGACAGTACGCGCTCCAGTGCCTCCCTCGGGGCGGGGCGGCCGGTGAATCCGCGCACGGCCCGTCTGCTCCTTACCGCCTCGTAGACATCCACGGTCATCTGCCTCCGTCCGCCCGGTGCCACCTTCGTTGTGATCGTAACAGTATCATTTGATACTGTCTTGAGCGTGACTATCGTCGCGTAAGCGTCCTCGGCCCCCGGCGACCCGCCTCGGGCCCCGTTCTTCGGGAGAGATCCATGACCACGCTGCTGCACATCGACTCGTCCGCGTATCCCGGCGAGGCGTCCTCGTCCCGTTCCGTCGGGGGCACCTTCCGCACGGCATGGGAGGAGCAGAACCCCGAAGGCACGGTGATCTACCGCGACCTCGCGGCCCGCCCCGTCCCGCACATCACCGCCGACGCCCACGCCGCCGGTCTCCTCGCCCCGTCGGAGCGCACCCCGGAGCAGTCCGCCGCGTTCGCCGCGCGCGTGGCGCTCATCGAGGAGCTGGAACGGGCGGACGCCGTCCTGATCGGCGCCCCGATGTACAACTACTCGATCCCGTCGACCCTCAAGGCGTGGCTCGACAACGTGATCCTGTTCGGCCGCACCGCGGGAGAGGCCCCCTCCGCCCAGGGCACCCCGGTCGTCGTTGTCGCCAGCCGTGGCGGCTCCTTCGCGCCGGGCACCCCGCGCGAGGGCTACGAGTTCGTACAGAACTACCTGGAGGCAGTCCTCAGGAACACCCTCGGTCTGGATCTCGACTTCATCGTCCCGGAACTCACCATGGCCCCCCGCAACCCGGCCATGTCCGAACTGGTCCCTCTCTACGAGGCATCCCGCAAGCGCGCGTTCGAGGACGCGAGCGCCAAGGCCAAGGAGGTCGCGGGCGCGCTTACGCCTCGCCGTCCGCGTGACCGGTGAACCGGGTCAGCAGATCCGCCAGCCGCTCGGCCTCGCCGGGCCCCAGACCGGCGACCAGCCGCTCGGACAGCGGCTCCGCCGCCGCATGGGCCGCGTCGAAAAGCTCGACACCCTCAGGTGTGATCTCCACGGCCCGTGCCCGCCGGTCCCCCGGAACGGCCTTGCGTACGGCCAGCCCCTTACGCTCCAGGTCGTCCACGACCCGCATGATCCCCGCCTTGTCCGACCCCGTCGCCACCGCCAGGTCCCGCTGCACCGTGGGCCCGCGGTCCATGAGGACGATCAGCACGGCGAAATGCCGCAACTCGATGCCGAGCGGCCGGAGCGCCTCCGTCATCACCGTGGCCGCGTGCCAGTGCGCCCGGCGCAGCAACAGGCCGAGAGCGAAAGGCGAGGCGTCCCCCGGGCGGCCGGTCGCACGCGAGGTGGTGGTCCTGTGGGGAACGTCGGCGGTCATGAGGTCACACTACAGCGATCGTTTCGGTCGATACGGTGTCAATTGAGACGTGACGGCCGAGGTGACGGCTGAGATCTGTCGCCCGGATCCGGGACGCCCTCGGGCGTGGCCCTCCGCCCCGCACCCCCACCGGCCCGCGCCGCGCGGTACGTTCGGGCCCGTACGCGGAGACAGTGCGCGGGCCAGCGGCGGACAGCACAGAGCGGAGTCACAGCGTGAGCGGCGTGAGCGTCAGGACGACCGAGGGGGCCGACCCGTTCGGGACGGCGCGGCTGCGGCGAGGAGTGCTGGACGCGTGGGGGGCCGGCCCCGCGCGGTTCCGTGAGGACGCCAACGCCGAGGAGGACCTGGCCCTCGGCGGCTACCGGGACCGGCTCGTCGTCGAGCTGGCCCAGAACGCCGCCGACGCCGCCGCCCGCGCCGGGGTCGAGGGCCGGCTCCGGCTGACCCTGCGGCCCGCGACCGCCGACGGGCCCGCCGTACTGGTGGCCGCCAACACCGGCGCGCCGCTCGACGCGACCGGTGTCGAGTCGCTGTCCACCCTGCGCGCCTCCGCCAAGCGCGAGGGGCACGAGAGCGCCGTGGGGCGGTTCGGCGTCGGCTTCGCCGCCGTGCTCGCCGTCAGCGACGAGCCCGCCGTCATCGGCCGGCACGGCGGCGTCCGCTGGTCCCTCGCCGAGGCCCGCGAACTGGCCGGGGCGACCGCGCAGGCCAGCCCCGGCCTCGGGGACGAACTGCGGCGCCGCGACGGCCACGTACCGCTGCTGCGGCTGCCGCTGCCCGCCGAGGGCACCGCCCCGGACGGATACGACACCGTCGTCATCCTGCCGCTGCGCGACGGCGCCGCGACCGCGCTCGTGGAGCGGCTGCTCAGCGGGGTCGACGACGCGCTGCTGCTCACCCTCGCGGGGCTCGCCGAGGTCGTCGTCGAAACGCCCGAGAGGGAGCGGGCGGTACGGCGTACCCAGGACGGGGCGTACGTCGTCGTGCACGACAGCGCGGGCGGTGCGGGCACCGGCGGCGAGGTACGCCGCTGGCGGGTCGTCAGCCGCCACGGCGCCACCGGGGCAGCCCTCCTCGAAGGGCGGCCCGTGGAGGAGCGGCTGCGCCCGCACTGGGCCGTGACCTGGGCCGTTCCCGTGGACGACGAGGGCGCCCCGGTCCGGCCGCGCACCGCGCCCGTCGTGCACGCCCCGACGCCCACCGACGAACCCCTCGGCGTGCCCGCGCTGCTGATCGCCACCCTGCCGCTGGACACCACACGCCGCCATCCCGCGCCCGGCCCGCTCACCGACTTCCTCGTCGCGCGGGCGGCCGAGGCCTACGCCGAACTGCTCGCCGCCTGGGAGCCCAACTCCACCGGCCTCCTCGACCTCGTGCCCGGCCCCCTCGGCAAGGACGAACTGGACGGCAGCCTGCGTGCCGCGATCCTGGAACGGCTGCCGCGCGTCGCCTTCCTCACCCCCGCGGTCCCGGCCGGCCCGGACGACGACCAGGAGGAGGGGGGACCGGCCGCGCTGCGCCCCTTCGAGGCGGAGGTCGTGGAGGGCGCGGGCGCCGACACCGTACGGGTACTGGCCGAGGTGCTGCCCACCCTGCTGCCCGCCGGGCTCGAACGGCGCCCGGAGCTGCGTACGCTCGGGGTCGGCCGGCTGCCCCTCGGCGACGCCATCGAGCGCATCGCGGGCGTCGAACGGCCGCCCGCCTGGTGGCACCGGCTGTACGAATCCCTCGCGGGCGTGGACGCCGACCGGCTCTCCGGGCTGCCGGTGCCGCTCGCGGACGGGCGTACGACGATCGGGCCGCGCCAGGTGCTGCTGCCGCTGCCCGGCGGGGAGGACGGAGCCGAGGGGGCCGGTTCCGCCGATCTCGCACGGCTCGGGCTGAAGGTCGCCCACCCCGAGGCCACCCACCCCCTGCTGGAGAAGCTGGGCGCGCTCCCGGCCACACCGCGCGCCATTCTGACGACTCCTCAGGTACGGGCGGCGGTCGCCGCCTCGCTCGACGCGGGCGAGGTGTGGGACGAGGACGCCACCACCCCGGACGCCGAGGAACTGGCCGAGCTGGTGCTCACCCTCGTACGGGACGCGGGACTTGAGGCGGGCGACGAGCCGTGGCTCGGCGCCCTCGCGCTCACCGACGAGGACGGCGAACTGGCCCCAGCCGGTGAACTCGTCCTGCCGGGAAGCCCGTTCGCCTCCGTACTGCGCGCCGACGAACTCGCGTACTGCGACGCCGAGCTGGCCGAACGCTGGGGCGAACAGCCCCTCGCCGCCTGTGGAGTACTCGCCGGCTTCGCCCTCGTACGCGCGACGGACGTCGTCCTCGACCCCGACGAACTGGAGCCCAGGGACGGCGACTTCGCCGAACCCGACGACGCCGGACTGCTCGACGCCGTCGACGTCTGGTGCGAGGACGTCCTGGACCGGCTGCCCGACACCGCCGTACCGCCGGTCGCCACCGAGATCGTCGCCGTACGCGACCTGGACCTGGTGGACGACGAGGCGTGGCCACAGGCGCTGACACTGCTCGCGCGGCCGCCGCTGCGCGACGCGCTCGTCCAGCCCGTACGGGTCCTGCTCCCCGACGGGACGACGGAGAGCGTGCGCTCGTACACGGCGTGGTGGCTGCGCGACCACCCCGTGCTGGACGGACGGCGCCCCGCAGGACTGCGCTCCGCCACCGGGGACCCGCTGCTCGCCGGGTTGTACGACGCGGTGGACGCGACCGGCTTCGACGACGCGCAGGTGCTGCGCGCCCTGGGTGTACGGACCTCCGTCGCCGCGCTGCTGGACGAGCCCGGTGGCGCGGCCGAACTGCTGGGCCGGCTCGCGGACCCGGAGCGGCGGGTCACGGCCGGGCAACTGCACGCGCTCTACACGGCGTTGGCCGAACTCGACCCGGACCAGGTGACCCTGCCGGACGAGTTGCGCGCGGTGGTCGACGGCGAGGTGCGGGTGGTCGACGCGGCGGACGCGGTGATCGCCGACGCCCCCGACCTGCTGCCGCTGACGGCCGGGCTGCCGCTGCTGCCGGTCGCGCCGGCGCGCTCGGCGGAGCTGGCGGAACTGCTCCAGGTGCGGCGGCTCAGCGAGACGGTCGTCGCGGAGGTGACGGGTGAGGCGGCGGCCGGCGGCGAGGAGCACGAGGTGCCCGACGCGGTCCGCGCCCTGCTGGGCCCGGCCACGCCCGCCACGTACCGGGAACACGAGGAACTGGTCGCGGGCGGCGCCGAACTGGACTGGCGCCGCACCCCGGACGGGGTACTGCACGCGGCGACGCTGGAGGGCGTGGCGGCGGGTCTCGCGTGGGCGGCGGGGCAGTGGCCGCGACGGTTCGAGGTGGCGGCGCTGCTGGAGGACCTGTCGCGGACGGAGGAGCTGGCCAGGGACCGCTGGTTCGACTGATCGGCCGATCTTCCCGTCTTCGCAAAAAAGTCATTATTCCGTACAACTATTCACATGCGTACCTCGTCTGGTCTGTCGAGTCACCAGGCTCACAGACCAGACGGGCCCCGCCGTACGAACGACGCACCGCGGGGCCCCTTCTCCACTTGGGGAACGTATGCGTATTCGTGCCACTGTTGCCGCGGTCTCCGGCGCCCTGGCCCTGTCCGCTCTCGCCGTACCGGCCTCCCAGGCCGCGCAGTCCGGCGCGGCCGGCGGCGAGCGCCCGTCCGCTCCGGACTACGGCTTCTCGGCCCAGCACGGCGCCGCCGCCGCGCCGAAGGCCAGGACGAACGGTCTCACCGCCACGGCGAAGGCCGCCGCCGCCCCGGTCATCACCAGGACGGTGGTGAACGGCGGCAAGCCGATCGTCGTCGGCACCACCGCCACCAAGAAGGTCACCGTCGCGATCACCGCGACCCACGCCTCGGGCATCGCCGACGCCGGCACGCTCCTCTGGATCGGCAAGAACCTCGACGACGACGACGCCTTCGGCTTCGGTCAGAACGAGGACAAGGCCACGTGCAAGGCCGCCAACGCCACCACCTCGACCTGCACGCTCACCGTCACGGTCGACCCCGGCCTGCTGATCAACACGGACGCCACCTACTGGAACGTCGGCGCCGCCGTGCTGGCCAAGGGCGGGACGGACGTCCAGAACGACAAGTTCACCAAGATCCGCTTCCAGCGGCTCTCCAAGCTGACCGTCGACGCCTCCCCGGAGCCCGTGAAGAAGGGCAAGACCCTCACGGTCACCGGCAAGCTGTCGCGCGCCAACTGGGAGACCGCCACCTACAAGGGGTACGCCACCCAGACGGTGAAGCTCCAGTTCCGTAAGAAGGACAGCAGCACCTACACCGACGTCAAGACCGTCAACACCTCCAGCACCGGCACGCTGAAGACCACGACGACCAGGACGACGGCCTCCGGCTACTGGCGCTGGAGCTTCGCCGGTACGGCCTCGACTCCCGCGGTCAACGCCATCGGTGACTACGTCGCCGTGAACTAACGCGGGAGAGGCCTTGGGAGAGGCCTTGGCGGCCGGAGCGCGCCCCGGCGTGCACACCGGGAATACCCGGCGTGCACGCCGTACCGGCCGTGTATCCCCGCCACGCGGTCGGCACCACGCGTGCGTGCGACGGCCGGGGGTAGGCGCGGTGCATGACTGTCGCGAAGAACAGTGTTCTCATCCTCGACTGCGCCGAACCCGCCGAACTGGCCGGGTTCTACGCGTCCTTCCTCGGCGCCGAGACCCGCGTCGGCGTGGATCCGGACCTGGTGGAGATCGTCGGCCATACCGGGATCCATCTCGCGATCCGGCGGGACCACGGCCACGCACCGGCGAGCTGGCCGCGCCCGGAGAGTTCCCAGCAGGCGCATCTGCGGATCACGGTGTCCCAGGGGGAGATCGACGAGGCGGAGCGCGAGGCGATCGCTCTCGGCGCCCGGCCCCTCGACACCAAGGACAACGGCGGACCGTGGGACTCCCGGGTCTACTCGGACCCGGCCGGGCACCCCTTCACGCTGGCCGTCCTGCGCTGAGACCGCTACGAGGCGGGGAACCTGCGCCCCACCCACCGCCAGCACATCTCCAGCGCCACCGACGCCACCACCGCGATCCCCACCGCGGCCCACGGCACCGTCGTTCCCACCAGCTTCAGCGCGAAGAAATGCTGAAGCGCCGGTACGGCCAGCACCACCAGGAACGCCAGCCCCATCGACACCACCAGGCAGATCCGCCACCACGTGTACGGGCGCGCGACGATCGCCAGCACCCACATGGAGACCAGGAACAGTGTGAGCGTGGCCGCGCTGGTCTCCGCGCCGAGCGAGTCGGAGCCGTTGTAGGAGTGCCGGGCCAGCAGATACGTGGCGAACGTGGCGATGGCCGCGATGATCCCTGAGGGCACCGCGTACCGCATCACCCGCCGTACGAAGTGGGGCTGGGCACGCTCCTTGTTGGGGGCCAGTGCCAGGAAGAACGCCGGGATGCCGATCGTCAGCGTCGAGAGCAGCGTGAGGTGGCGCGGCAGGAAGGGGTACTCGACCTGGAAGCACGCCACCAGGATCGCCAGCAGCACCGAGTAGACGGTCTTCGTGAGGAAGAGCGTCGCCACCCGTGTGATGTTGCCGATGACGCGGCGGCCCTCCGCCACCACCGACGGCAGCGTCGCGAAGCTGTTGTTCAGCAGCACGATCTGCGCGACGGCCCGTGTCGCCTCCGAACCCGAGCCCATCGAGACGCCGATGTCCGCGTCCTTCAGCGCCAGGACGTCGTTGACGCCGTCCCCCGTCATCGCGACCGTGTGCCCGCGTGACTGGAGCGCGCCGACCATGTCGCGCTTCTGCTGCGGGGTGACCCGGCCGAAGACCGCCCCCGCGTCGAGCGCGTCGGCCATCCCCTCCCGTTCGGCGGGAAGATGCCGGGCGTCGACGGTCCGCTCCGCGCCCGACAGGCCGAGCTTGCCGGCCACCGCGCCGACGGAGACCGCGTTGTCGCCGGAGATGACCTTGGCGGCGACATCCTGGTCCGCGAAGTAGGTGAGGGTGTCGGCGGCGTCGGGCCGCAGCCGCTGCTCCAGTACGACGAGGGCGGTCGCCCGGGCGGCGGACGCGGCTTCGGGGGAGTCGAGGCCGGGACCGCCCGTACTCACCCCGTCCGTACCCCCGGCGCCCGGAGGGACGTGGGCGAGCAGCAGGACGCGCATCCCCTGGCGGTTGAGGTGGTCGACCTCGGCGAGCGCCGGATCGTCCGCGGGCAGCAGCACATCGGGCGCGCCGAGCAGCCAGCGGGAGAGACCGTCGCCGCTCCCGGTCCCGGCGGCGCCGTTCTCCTCGAACGCGGCGCCGCTGTACTTCCGTACGGACGAGAAGGGCAGCGCCGCCGCCACCGGCCACCGCCCGCGCTCGCCCCGGTACGCGTCGATGATCGCCTGGAGGCTGGGGTTGGGGCGCGGATCGGACTCCCCGATCGCGCCGAGCACCTGCCGTACGTACGACACGTCCGCGCCCCCGAGCGGGCGCAGCTCGCTGACGTCCATGCCGCCCTCGGTGAGCGTGCCCGTCTTGTCGAGGCAGACGACATCGACGCGCGCCAGCCCCTCGATGGCGGGCAGCTCCTGGACGAGGACCTTGAGCCGGCCGAGCCGGACGACCCCGATCGCGAAGGCGACGGAGGTCAGCAGCACCAGGCCCTCGGGGATCATCGGGACGATCCCGCCGACGGTCCTGGCGATGGAGTTCTTGAAGTCGTTCTGCTTGACGACGAGCTGGCTGAGGATGAGCCCGATCGCGGTCGGGATCATCATCCAGGTCACGTACTTGAGGATCGTGCTGATGCCGTTGCGCAGCTCGGAGTCGACCAGTGTGAAACGGGACGCCTCCTCGGCGAGCTGCGCGGCGTAGGCGTCGCGCCCGACCTTCGTGGCGTGGAACGCGCCCCCGCCGACGACCACGAAGCTGCCCGACATCACGGGGTCGCCGGGACGTTTCAGCACCGGGTCCGCCTCGCCGGTGAGCAGCGACTCGTCGATTTCGAGGCTGTCGGCCTCGGCCACCACCCCGTCGACCACGACCTTGTCGCCGGGGCCCAGCTCGATCAGGTCGCCGAGGACGATCCCGGAGGTGGAGATCTCGGCGGCGACCCCGTCGCGCCGTACGGTCGGTCTCGCCTCGCCGATGACCGCGAGACCGTCGAGGGTCTTCTTGGCGCGCAGCTCCTGGATGATGCCGATACCGGTGTTGGCGATGATCACGAAGCCGAACAGGGTGTCCTGGATCGGCGCGACGAAGAACATGATCACCCAGAGCACGCCGATGATCGCGTTGAAGCGGGTGAAGACGTTCGCCCGGACGATCTCGGTGGTGGACCGGCTGCTGCGCACGGGGACGTCGTTGACCTCCCCGCGCGCCACATGCGCCGCCACTTCGGCGGCGGTCAGCCCGGTGTGCCGGCCGGCGGGCCGGCGGGGCGGCGTCATCGGGTGCACGGGGTCCAGCTCGGCGCCCGCGTCGATGGCGGGCGTGGTGGGGGCCGGGGCGCCGCTCGGCCGGGAGCCGGGCGGTGCCCCGGCCCCCGGCCGGGAGCCGGGCGGTTCCGGGCCGTCGGCGTTGATCTTCGCCCGCTGCGTCATGTTCCGACGGTACGGCGGGGAGGGCCCGTTCACCCGCCGACCGGGGCGAAGATCAGACCCGGGGACGACGGATCGGGCACGGAATCGTCCCTGGGCAGTACGGCCCCGGAGCTCTCTCAGGGCCCGTCAGGGGTTGGGGGTGCGCGGACCGCCGGGGTGCTCGGAGCCCTCCGGGCCCTCAGGGGTTCCGGCGGGTGAATCGGCGGCGGCCGCACGCTTGAGCGCCGCGTCCCGCCCCCGTACGTACCAGATCCCGATGAGTCCGAGCCCGGTGCCGGCCAGGCAGGTCCAGATCCACCAGGCGTGTCCGTGGTCGCTGTACCAGCCGTAGAACGGGAGCTGGACGAGGAAGAGGGCGAACCAGATGATCGTGCCGCCCGTGACGGTGCCGACGACCGGCCCCTCCAGAGGCTCGGGCGCGGCGCGCTGGGGCGTAGGACCGGTCATGGGATCAGTGTAAGTGGGAGTGGGCGGGGCGACGGAGGGCAGGCGGCTCAAGGGTCTACGCGCGGAGATAGCGATCTTTCTGTGATCTGTTCATACTGAAACGGTTTGCGGGTGGCTGGTTTTGTTCGTTTGAACATCCAATGGAAACCCTATGAACACATCAGTCTGATCAAGTTTCGCCGCAGTCCCCGCCCCGCCCCGTCCTCTCCCTCGTCTGACGTCTGAGGTCTCGCATGCCTTCCTCGGCCACCGCTCCGGTCGGTTCCGACGCCCAGCCGCCGACCCCCGGGCAGTCGTCCGGCGGACTCGACGGCTTCTTCAAGATCTCGGAGCGCGGCTCCACGATCGGCCGTGAGGTACGGGGCGGCCTCGCCACCTTCTTCGCGATGGCCTACATCATCGTGCTGAACCCGATCATTCTCGGCAGCGCGAAGGACATGTACGGGCACCAGCTCGACAACGGCCAGCTCGTCACCGCGACCGTGCTGACCGCCGCCTTCTCCACGCTCCTGATGGGCGTCATCGGCAATGTGCCGATCGCCCTCGCGGCCGGCCTCGGCGTCAACACCGTCGTCGCCCTGCAACTCGCGCCCCGGATGAGCTGGCCGGACGCGATGGGCATGGTCGTCCTCGCGGGCCTGCTGGTGATGCTGCTGGTCGCCACCGGCCTGCGCGAGCGCGTGATGAGCGCCGTACCGCTCGGGCTGCGCAAGGGCATCGCGATCGGTATCGGCCTCTTCATCATGCTGATCGGGCTGGTCGACTCCGGGTTCGTCTCCCGTATCCCTGACGTCGCCCGGACCACCGTGCCCCTCCAGCTCGGCGGGAACGGTCATCTGCACGGCTGGCCGGTCCTCGTCTTCGCCCTCGGTGTGCTGCTCACCCTCGCGCTGATCATCCGCAAGGTGCCCGGGGCGATCCTGATCTCCATCGTCGCCATGACCGTCCTCGCGGTGATCATCAACGCGGTCACCACGGTGCCGAGCTGGGGCCTGACGGTGCCGAAGTGGCCCGGCAACCCGGTCGCGAGCCCGGACTTCGGCCTGATAGGCCAGGTCAGCCTCTTCGGCGGCTTCGAGAAGGTGGGCGTCCTCACCGGCGTGCTGTTCGTCTTCACCGTGCTGCTGTCGTCCTTCTTCGACGCGATGGGCACGATCCTCGGCGTCGGCGACGAGGCCAAGCTGATGGACAAGAACGGCAACCTCCCCGGGATGAACAAGGTCCTCTTCGTCGACGGCATCGCGGTCGCCGCGGGCGGCGCGGGCTCCGCCTCGGCCAACACCTGTTACGTGGAGTCCACGGCGGGCGTCGGCGAGGGGGCCAGGACCGGGCTGGCGTCGGTGGTGACGGGCCTGCTCTTCACGGTGGCGCTGTTCCTCACCCCGGTGGCGACGATGGTCCCGTCCCAGGCGGCGACGCCCGCGCTGATCGCGGTGGGCTTCCTGATCCTGGCCGGTTCCGTACGGGACATCGACTGGAGCGACTTCACCATCGCCGTGCCGGCCTTCCTGGCCATGGTGATGATGCCGTTCACGTACTCGATCACCAACGGCATCGGGATCGGCTTCATCACCTTCAGCGTGCTGCGCCTGGCGACCGGGCGGGGCCGCGAGGTGCCGACGGCGCTGTACGTCGTCTCGGCGGTCTTCGTCTTCTACTACGCGATGCCGGCGCTGGGCCTGACCTGATCCGATCCCGTCGGGTGCGCTGGCCGCGCCTGTCACTGCACGCCGTAGAACCGCTCCGTCTCGTCGACGGCCGCCTTGAAGCGTTCGTCGAAGTCGTCACGGATGAGCGTCCGGGTCACATAGTCCTGGACGCTCATTCCGCGTATGGCGGCATGGTGGCGGACCCGGTCGAGCAGCTCACCGTCGATCCGCAGGCTGAGCACTGTCGATCCCATACGCACCAGGGTCGGGGGCGCACGACGCCCGGCGGGTCGCTTTCTGCCTCGATCTCACTCGTACGAGTGATCTGTCCTGCTGCTGATCCGCATCGATCCGGCCCGCTGGACCGGCCTGCGATCCGGCTCGGAGTCATGCTGCGCCCCGGTGGTATTTAGCTTGGGTAATGAGTTAAGCTAAATACATGCCTGACCTGCCCCACGGTGACGAGCATGAGAACGACGCCGCCGTGAACGCTCTCCGCTCCGCCGTCATGCGGCTGGGCCGGCGACTGAAGCACCAGCGTGTGGACGAGTCGCTGTCCCCGACCGAGATGTCGGTCCTGGGTACGCTCGCGCGCTGTGGCTCCGCCACGCCGGGCGAACTGGCCCGCAAGGAGCATGTGCAGCCGCCGTCGATGACCCGCATCGTCGCGTTGCTGGAGGCGAAAGGTCTTGTCAGGCTTGAGCCACATCCCGACGACCGTCGGCAGAAGGTGGTCAGCCAGACCGAGCGGGCCGAGGCGATGCTCGAAGAGAGCCGCCGAAAACGCAACGTCTGGTTGGCGACCCTTGCCGCGGGCCTGGACGAGGACGAGTGGGCGAAGCTGCGCGCTGCCGCTCCCGTGCTGGAGAAGCTCGCCCATTTGTAGACCGCGCGCTGTAAGGAGGCGAACCCCCATTGAGTACGGGATCCGGAGCAGACTCCGCCCCCGCACCACAATCCACCCACGACAGCACCACCCGCGTCAGCACCACGCCTGACGCCGCCCTACCCGTCTCCACCCTCCCCGAGGCGGACGACCCGGACGCCATAGGCTCCACGGACGGCACCGGCCCCCTCGGCCGCACCGAACCGCTCCCTCCTCCCGCCGACCCGACGGGCCCCGGCACCGGCCCCGTTCCCGGCCCCGGTCACCCGACCGGCCGTACGGACCCGACCGGCCGTACCGACTCGACCGGGCCCGCCGACCCGACCGGCCGCACCGACACCGGCACGGGCGCGACCGGCTGTGACGACTCCGCCGGGAGCGAGCCGGCCACCGGCGGAACCTTCTCCTCGCTGAAGATCCGCAACTACCGCCTGTTCGCGACGGGCGCCGTCGTCTCCAACATCGGTACATGGATGTCCCGCGTCACCCAGGACTGGCTGGTCCTGAGCCTCACCGGCTCCTCCGCCGCCGTCGGTATCACGACGGCCCTCCAGTTCCTGCCGATGCTGCTCTTCGGCCTTTACGGCGGCGTCATCGCCGACCGCTACCCCAAGCGCCAGCTCCTGCTCTTCACCCAGGCCGCGCTGGGCCTGTGCGGTGTCTCCCTCGCCGTGCTGACGCTCTCCGGACATGTCCAGGTCTGGCATGTCTATCTGCTCGCGTTCCTGCTCGGCATGGTGACGGTCGTCGACAACCCGACCCGTCAGTCCTTCGTCTCCGAGATGGTCGGCCCGGACCAACTGCGCAACGCGGTCAGCCTCAACTCGGCCAACTTCCAGTCCGCCCGGCTGGTCGGCCCCGCGGTCGCCGGTGTGCTGATCACCACCGTGGGCAGTGGCTGGGCGTTCATGCTGAACGGCCTCTCCTTCCTGGCCCCGCTCATCGGACTGCTGCTGATGCGCCCGCACGAGCTGCACCGGTCCGTCCGCGTACCGCGTGCGAAGGGACAGCTCAGAGAAGGGCTCCGCTACGTACGCGGCCGTCCCGACCTGATCTGGCCGATCGTCCTCATCGGCTTCATCGGTACCTTCGGCTTCAACTTCCCGATCTGGCTGACGGCCTTCGCACACGAGGTCTTCGAGGGCGGAGCCGGGCTCTACGCCTTCTTCAACATCCTGATGGCCGCCGGCTCCCTCGCCGGTGCCCTGCTCGCCGCCCGCCGCCGCTCCAGCCGCGTCCGGCTGCTGATCCTGGCGGCGATGGCCTTCGGCCTGCTGGAGATCGTGGTCTCCTTCTCGCCGTCCGTCTGGATGTTCTCGCTGCTGCTCCTGCCGATCGGCATGATCGGGCTGACGACCAACATCAGCGCCAACACGAGCGTCCAGATGGCCGCGGACCCGGAGATGAGGGGCCGCGTGCTGAGCCTCTACATGATGGTCTTCGTCGGCGGCACCCCCATAGGCGGCCCGCTCCTCGGCTGGGTCACCGACACGTACGGCGCCCGCGTCGGCTTCGCCACGGGCGGCGTGGTCTCCCTGCTCGCGGCGGCGGCGATCGGCCTGATCCTCACACGGGTGGTGGGGGTACGGCTCAAGGTCGACCTGCGCGGCGGACGGCCGCACATGGAGTTCGTACCGAAGAAGCAGCGCGAACAGCTCGCGACGGCCGCGTGAGCGTGCGCCGTGAGTCGTGAACCGTGAGCGACGACGGTGGTTCCGGTCGGCGGGTGCCTGCCGGAACCACCGTGCACGTCAGTCGCGGGGGAACTTGTCGGTCTTGAGGATCAAGCCCAGCGTGGTGGTGCTGAGGTCGATTTCGCTCCCGAACGTGACGGTCAGCTCAGTGGCGTAGTCGTCGCCCTTCGGGTCGGTGTAGACGCGGCACCTGCCGGTGTAAGGGTCGGCGACCAGGTAAACGGGGACACCGGCCGTGGCATACGTGGCCTTCTTGGCGCCGTAGTCGTTGGCGGCTGTGCCCTTGGAGATCACTTCAGCGATGAACTCGACGTCTTCGGGGTCCCACCGTCCGTCAGCGTCCTGCGTAGCGTCATCGGCCAATTTCGCCACATCGGGGCAGAACCCGTTGAGGCGTCCGGGGAAGTCGATTCGCACGTCGGACATCACCACGACGTCCATGCCGAATTTGTCCTCCAAGGCCCGCACGATACGGCGGATGATCTCCCAATGGGCCCGGCGCTGCGGCGACATGAAGATGTTCCCCTCGACAATCTCGACCTTCACTCCCTCGGGGACGGGCATCTTCTCGAGCGCGCCGAACAGCATGTCCAACGTCAGCTCGGAGCTCTCCTCGGCCATGTCGATCCTGTCGGTGTCGATCTCGGTCTCTACGACCCTGTCGGTCTCTACGACGGTCATCCTGGCGCTCCTCCCCGCTCCCGCGTGGATACGGCAGCCGCCAGTACAACGATACGCACGGTAATCGGGTCAGGCCCTGTCTGTCATATGACAGCTTATGGCTGGAACACTCACCCTCATGAGCATGAGACTGTTCGCCGCCGTCCTGCCGCCCGCCGCTGCCGCCGTCGAACTGGCCGATGCCGTACGGCGGCTGCGCGATCTGCCCGGGGCCGACCGGCTGCGGTGGACCGGGCAGGAGGGGCGGCACTTCACGCTCGCCTTCATGGGGGAGGTGGACGAGGCGCTGCTGCCCGAGCTGACCGGACGGCTGGAGCGGGCGGCGTACCGGAACGAGCCGTTCCGGCTCCGGGTCCACGGTGGCGGGCACTTCGGCGGCCGTACGCTGTGGGCCGGCGCCGCCGGGGGCATCGACGAGCTGCGGCTCCTCGCGGAGCGCGCCGGCGCCGCCGCGCGCCGGGCCGGGGTGCCGATGGACGAGCGGCACCACCCCTACCGCGCGCACCTCACGCTGGCCCGGGGCGCCGCCGGCGACGGTGTCGATCTGCTGCCGTACGTCGAGGCCCTGGCGGGGTTCGAGGGCCGGGCGTGGGACGTGTCCGAGCTGGTTCTCGTACGGAGCCGGCTGCCCGTCTCGGGGGTGGCGGGGGAGCGGCCGCGGTACGAGGCGATCGCGCGCTGTCCGCTCGGCCGGGGCCGTCGGGAGCACCCGGGCGGCGGTTCTGTCGGACCCGGCGGTTAGGCTCGGCCCGTGGACCCGAAAACCCGAAACCGCATCATGGCCGCCGTGCTCGTCCTGATGTTCGCGATCATCGCCGTGGCGGCCGCGGTCGGCTGAGCCCTGTTCGGCACAGGACCCGGCCGACCGCCACCGCCGTACGCACGGCTTCAGCGGCCTGAGCCGGTCACCACCGGCCTGCGCCGGGAGCTACCAGTCCTGCCGCCGGGAACTACCAGGCGAAGGCCTCCGGCGACGGCCCCGGGCCCGGGAAGATCTCGTCCAGCGCCGACAGGACCTCCTCGGAGAGCGTGAGGTCGACGGCGCGTACGGCCGATTCGAGCTGTTCGAGCGTGCGCGGGCCGACGATCGGGCCCGTCACGCCCGGACGGGTGAGCAGCCAGGCCAGCGCCGCCTCGCCCGGGTCGATGCCGTGCTTGTCGAGCAGGTCCTCGTACGACTGGATCCGCGCACGGGTCGCGGTGTCGGCGAGGGCGTCGGCCGCCCGGCCCGCGGCGCGCCGCCCGCCCTGCACCTCCTTCTTGATCACTCCGCCCAGCAGACCGCCGCCGAGCGGCGACCACGGGATGACCCCGAGCCCGTACTCCTGCGCGGCCGGGATGACCTCCATCTCGGCGCGGCGCTCGACCAGGTTGTAGAGGCACTGCTCGCTGACCAGGCCGTACGAGCCGAGGCGGCGGGCGGTCTCGTTGGTCTGGGCGATCTTCCAGCCGGGGAAGTTGGACGAGCCCGCGTAGAGGATCTTGCCCTGCTGGATCAGGGTGTCGATGGCCTGCCAGATCTCCTCGACCGGGGTGGAACGGTCGATGTGGTGGAACTGGTACAGGTCGATGTGGTCGGTCTGGAGCCGCTTGAGGCTGGCGTCGACCGCGCGGCGGATGTTGAGCGCGGAGAGCTTGTCGTGGTTGGGCCAGACATCGCCGTCGCCCGCCATGTTCCCGTAGACCTTGGTGGCGAGGACGACCTTGTCGCGGCGGTCGCCGCCCTTGGCGAACCAGGTGCCGAGGATCTCCTCGGTGCGGCCCTTGTTCTCGCCCCAGCCGTAGACATTGGCGGTGTCGAAGAAATTGATGCCCGCGTCGAGCGCGGCGTCCATGATGGTGTGACTGTCGGCCTCGTTGGTGAGCGGTCCGAAGTTCATCGTCCCGAGGACGAGTCGGCTGACCTTGAGTCCGGTGCGTCCGAGCTGCGTGTACTCCATGACCCACAGCCAACGCGTTCGAGCGCACTCGAAGCAACCCCCGAATCTTGGCGTGATGCGTTCGGTTGACGCGGTGGGGTGGTGTGGAACGGCTCGGGCGGCGGTGCGGCTCAGTCCGCGAACGCGTCGATCGCCGCCCGCACCGCGCGCTGTCCCTCGGCGCTCCCCTGGTGGCCCGCGTCGTCGATCACGATCAGCCGGGCGTCCGGCCACGCCCGGGCCAGTTCCCAGGCGGTGCCGAGGGGACCGGCCAGGTCGTGCCGCCCGTGGACGAGGACCCCGGGGATGCCGGCCAGCCGGTGCGCGTCGCGCAGCAGGGCGCCCTCTTCCAGCCATGCTCCGTGCGCGAAGTAGTGCGCGCAGATCCGGACGAACGCCTGCTGGTCCAGCGGTGGCCGGTTGGCGTACGGGGTGGCGGCGCCGCCCGGCTCCTGGGAGAGCACGGCGTCCTCCCAGGCGCACCAGTCGACGGTGGCCCGCTCCCGTACGGCGAGGTCGGGGCTCTCCATCAGACGGGCGTAGGCGGCGACGAGGGAGGGAGCGGCCGCCGTACGGTGGTCCATCCCCACGGGGACGGCGGCTGGTTCCCCGCCCGCCGGTCCCCCTGCTCCCGGCTGCCCGGCGCCGTCGCGGAAGCGGTCCCACTGCTCGGGGAAGAGCCGCCCGGCGCCCCCGTACAGCCAGGCGATCTCCGAGCGCCGGGCGGCCGTGACGCCGGAGATGACGATCCCGGAGACGCGCTCGGGGTGCCGCTCCGCGTACGCGAGGATCAGCGTGGAGCCCCATGAACCGCCGAACAGCAGCCAGCGCTCGATCCCGAGGTGGCCGCGCAGCCGCTCCATGTCGGCGAGGAGATGATCCGTGGTGTTGTGCCGCAGGTCGGCGGCGGGATCGCTCGCGTGCGGGGTGCTGCGCCCGCAGTTGCGCTGGTCGAAGAGGACGACGCGGTGGCGCTCGGGGTCGAAGTACCGGCGGGTGTACGGGTGACTCCCCGACCCGGGGCCGCCGTGGACGACGAGCGCGGGCTTGCCCCGCGGGTCACCGCTGACCTCCCAGTACAGGTGGTTGCCGTCGCCGACGTCGAGCAGCCCGTGGTCGTAGGGCTCGATGGGCGGGTGGACGGGCGAGGCGGCGGGGACCCTGGTCATGCCGCACCACGTTACGCGGGGTGGCAGGCTGGGGGAATGCGTTTTCCTTCGCGCGGTCGTGGCCGCCGTTCCGGAGCCGTCGTCGCCCTGCCGGCCCTGCTCGTGTCCCTGTCCGTGTGGGGGCCGGCCACGGCTTTCGCCGCCGACGACGGGAAGCCCGACCAGAGCTTCACGATCAGGGACGAGCGGATCACCGAGTCCAGTGGACTGGCCGCCAGCCGCCTTCACCCGGGCGTCTACTGGACGCACAACGACAGCGGTTACGGGCCGCAGATCTACGCCGTGGACTCCCGTAACGGCGAGACCGTCGCGACGATCACCATGCGGGGCGTCGGCAAGCCCCGGGACGTCGAGGCCATTTCCATCGGGTCGGACGGGAACGTCTACGTCGGTGACATCGGCGACAACCTCAACGGCACCTGGGACCACGTCTGGATCTACCGCTTTCCCGAGCCGAAGCAGCTCAAGGACGCGACGGTGCGGGCCACGCAGTTCGACGTCCAGTACGCCGACGGGGCGCGCAACGCCGAGGCGATGATGGTCCACCCCAAGACCGGCCGCGTCTACATCGCGTCGAAGAACGAGGACGGTGGCGGGCTGTACGAGGGCCCGGCGGAGCTGTCCCCGTCCGGTACGAACACCTTCCGGCGGATCGGCGAGGTGCCGTGGGTGACGGACGGGGCGTTCTCGCCGGACGGCGAGGAGTTGACGCTCCGCTCGTACTTCAGCGCCCGCGCCTACGCCTGGAAGAACGGCCGGCTCGGCGCGGACCACCGGGTGCGGGCGCCCATCCAGCGACAGGCGGAGTCGGTGACGTACACGACGGACGGCAGCGCGCTGATGTTCGGCTCGGAGGGCGCTCAGAGCGATGTCGTACGGGTGGATCTGAACAAGGGGTCGGGCGGCAACGCATCGTCCGGAGGCGGAAGTTCCTCGTCCGGCGACAGCGGTACGGGGGACGCCGCCTCCGGGAGCGAGAAGACGGGGAACGCCACGTTCGGGGCCATCGTGCTCGCCGCGGGGGCCGTTCTGTACCTCGGCTACAAGCGGCTGCGGCGCAAGGGCTGAGACGCAAGGACTGGGACCGGGACCGAGGAGCGGGCCCCGGCGCACAGAGCGCCAGGGCCCGCGAGGGTTACGGGAACCGCCGTAGCGGCAGGGGCAGCGGCGGTGTCAGAGGCGCTCGATGACGTAGTCGACGCATGTTGTCAGGGCCTCGACGTCCGCCGGGTCGATCGCCGGGAACATCGCCACGCGGAGCTGGTTGCGGCCGAGCTTGCGGTACGGCTCCGTGTCGACGATGCCGTTGGCGCGCAGCGCCTTCGCCACCGCGCTCGCGTCGATCTCGTCGTCGAAGTCGATCGTGCCGATGACCTGCGAGCGCTTCGCCGCGTCGACCACGAACGGGGTCGCGTACTTGGACGCCTCGGCCCAGCCGTACAGATTCTGGGAGGAGGCGGCCGTACGGCTCACCGCCCAGTCCAGACCGCCCTGCGAGTTGAGCCAGGTGAGCTGCTCGTCGAGCAGGAAGAGCGTGGCCAGCGCCGGGGTGTTGTACGTCTGGTTCTTCAGCGAGTTGTCGATCGCCGTCGGCAGCGAGAAGAACTCCGGGACGTGCCGGCCCGAGCCGTGGATACGGGCGGCGCGCTCCAGGGCGGCCGGTGAGAAGACGGCGATCCACAGGCCGCCGTCGGCGGCGAAGGACTTCTGCGGGGCGAAGTAGTAGACGTCCGTCTCGGTGATGTCCACCGGCAGACCGCCCGCGCCGGACGTCGCGTCGACCAGGACCAGCGATCCCTCGTCGGCGCCCGCGACCCGCTTGACGGGGGCCGCGACGCCCGTGGAGGTCTCGTTGTGGGTGAAGGCGTAGACATCCGTGCCCGCCTCGGCCACCGGGTCCGGGTGCGAGCCGGGGTCGGCGGAGATGACGGTCGGGTCGGCCAGCCACGGCGCGAGCTTGGCCGCCTTGGCGAACTTGGAGGAGAACTCACCGAAGGAGAGGTGCTGCGACTTGGCGTCGATCAGTCCGTGCGTCGCGATGTCCCAGAAGGCGGTGGAGCCGCCGTTGCCCAGGATCACCTCGTACCCCTCGGGCAGCGAGAAGAGGCTGCTCACCCCGGAGCGTACGGAGCCGACCAGGTTCTTCACCGGGGCCTGCCGGTGGGACGTGCCGAGGAGAGAGGTACCGGTGGCGGCGAGCGCGTCCACCGCCTCCGTCCGCACCTTGGAGGGGCCTGCGCCGAAACGGCCGTCGGCGGGCTTGATGTCAGCGGGAATCTGGATATCGGCCACGGGCCGGAGCCTAGCCGTTCACGAATCGGGACGGAAACGTGTCCGTCGGATGAGACACCCCTGCTCGCACTTCCGTTCGCCTGCCCGTGCCCGCCGTGGTCGGGCTCCTGGTCGCGCTCCTCGCTCATACCGCCGTCAGGTTCACCGGGAGGTCGAACAGATCGTTCTGGGTGACCACGGGCTTGTTGCGGAGGTCCGTCGCCGGTACGGCCAGGCCCAGGCCGGGGAAGCGGGCGTACAGCGCGGGCAGGGCCACGGCCGCCTCCAGACGGGAGAGGGCCGCGCCCGGGCAGACGTGCGGGCCGTGGCCGAAGGAGATGTGGCGGTTGGGGGTGCGTGTCGCGTCGAAGGCGCCGGCCGTCGGGCCGTACTGCTGTTCGTCCCGGCCGATCGCCCCGTAGGACACGATCAGCGCCTCACCCTCGGGGAGGACGGTGTCACCGACGGCGATGTCCTCGGTCGCGAACCGGAAGAGGACGTGCGAGGTGGGGGACGACCAGCGCAGGGTCTCCTCGATCACGTTCTCCCACGGGATCGTGCCCGCCAGTACGAGCGCGCGCTGTTCGGGGTGGGTCTCCAGGGCCACCACGGCGTTGACGATCAGGGTGATCGTCGTCTCGTGGCCGGCCGCGACCATCACCATCAGGGTGTTCAGGATCTCGTCCGCCGTCAGCCGGTCGCCGTCCTCCGACGCGGCGATCAGCGCGCTGGTCAGATCGTCGCCGGGCGCGGTGCGCTTGGCGTCGACCACCCGCGTGAACAGCTTCTGGAGGTCCGCCATCATCGTCGGGACCTCGTCCGGCGGGGTCTGCGTGGAGAAGAACTTCTCGTACAGCTCCTTCAGCCGGGGATGGTCCGCCGGGTCGACGCCCATCAACTCGCTGACGACGCTCATGGGCAGGCGGTACGCGAACTCCGCCTTCAGGTCGACCGGCCCCCGCGACCGCCGGGCGAGGCGGTCCAGCAGGCCGGACGTCAGCTCCTCGATCCGGGCGCGCAGCCGCTCCACCCTCCGTACGGTCAGCGCCTGCGCGACCAGCGCCCGCAGCCGGCGGTGGTCGGGGCCGTCCACGGTCAGCAGGGAGCGGCCCGGGTTGGCGAGCCCGATCAGCGCCCAGTCCGGCGGGATCTCGCCGCGCTGCCAGGCGCCCCAGACATCGATGTCCTTGACCAGCCGGGCATCGGTGAGGAGCCGGCGCGCCTCGGCGTGGTGCGTCACCGCGTAACAGGCCACGCCGCCGGGCAGCACGACGCGCGCCAGCGGGCCGGCCGCCCGGAGCGCGGCGCTCTCGGCGTTCAGGTCGGCGACGAGCGGATCGAGGACGACCGGGGCGGGACCGGTCCGGTGTGCGTGGGGACAGTTCATGCCGTGCCTCCGTGAGCGGTCCGTCAGCGACAAGGGTCGGGGGGTCAGTCCGCCGGGCCGTACGCCGGGGTGGGGCTGAACAGCACCGGCAGCTCCGCCAGCCCCCGCTGCCAGGGCGACTGACGCCAGGTCAGTGCGTCGGCGGGGACGGCGAGGTCGATGTCGGGGAGCCGGTCGAGCAGGACCTCGATGCCCGCGCGGGCCACGATCTCGGCGATCTCCTGGGCCGGGAAGGGGCAGCGGTGCTCGCCGTGGCCGAAGGAGAAATAGGCGTTGTTGCCGCCGGTGAGCGTGGAGCTGTCCGTACGGACCTGGGGGTCGTAGTTGGCGCCCGCGATGCCCAGGAGCAGCATGTCGCCCGCCTTGATGAGGCGGGTGCCGAGGCTGGTGTCGCGGGTGGCCCAGCGGCCCGCGACGTTCTGGGTCGGGGCGTCCTCCCACAGGACCTCGTTCATGGCCTCGGCGACGCTGTGCCGGCCGCCGGAGAGGGAGGCGGCGAACCGGTCGTCGGTGAGCATCAGCCGCAGCGAGTTGCCGATCCAGTCGGCGGTGGGCTGGTGGCCCGCCACCATCATCACCATCAGGTCCTCGGTGATCTCGGTGTCGGTGAAGCCGCGGTCGTTGCGGAGCATCCGGGAGACGACGTCCTGGCCGCCCGCGACATGCTTCTCCCGCAGCAGCGTGGCCACCGACTCCGCGAGGAAGCGCTGGCCCGAAAGGGCCTCCTCGCTGCCGTCGGTCAGAGCGTTGAGCGCCTTGACGATGGCGGGGCCCTGCTCGTCGGGGAAGCCGTAGATCCTGGCGAGGACCCGGACCGGAAGGAGCTCGGCGTACTGGGAGATGATCTCCGTACGGCCCTCCGTGCAGAAGGCGTCGATCAGCTCGTCGGCGAACTCCTCGGCGTACCGCTTGAGGACGAACGGGTCGACCGCCTCCAGTGACTCGCTGATCATCCCGGCGCGTCGGCGGTGCTGTTCACCGACGGTGTAGAGGACGGACTGCTGGTCGCGGCCGATCATGGGCGCCATGGGCCAGTCGGCGGGGACGCGGTCCCACTGGTTCCAGAGGGCGGAGTCCCGGCTGAAGAGCACCGGGTCGCCGGTGACCTGGTGCAGCTCGCGGTAGCCGAGGACCAGCCAGGCCGGCAGGCCGCCGTCGAGGAGTACGGGGGCGACGGGGCCGTGGTCGCGCCGCAGTTCCCGGTAGAGGCCGGTGGGGTCGTTCCGGTGGCGGGGGCTGCCGAGGGGGACGGCGCCGTCCCCGAACCGGCCGCACCCGGTCCCGCCGCCGGAGCCCTGGTCCGTCGTGGTCACGGCGTGCCCTCCGGGGACGGGCCGGACGGGTCGGTCGGGTCGGACGAATCGGTCGGGGCGGTCGCGTCCGCCGCCGCTGCCGCGTCCTTCTCGGCCAGGGCGGACAGGGTGTGCAGATGCTCCACGAGCGTGATCAGCACGTACTTGCTGGACGAACGGTCCCGCGCGTCGCACTCCACCATCGGCACGTCCTGCGTGATGTCCAGCGCCTCGCGGATCTGCTCCTCCGTGTGGAGGGGCCCGCCGAAGTCGTTGCACGCCACGATGAACGGTGTGCCGTGGTGCTCCAGCCGGTCGATCGCGTACCAGGAGTCCGCGAGCCTGCGGGTGTCGACGAGGACGACCGCGCCGAGCGTTCCGGAGAACAACTGGTCCCAGAGGTACCAGAAACGTTCCTGCCCGGGTGCGCCGAACAGATAGAGCACCGACCGCTTGTCCAGGGATATCCGGCCGAAGTCGAACGCGACCGTGGTCGAGGTCTTCCGGCTCAGCCCGTCGAGGTCGGCGAGCTCGTCGATCCCCTCGCCCGCGCGGGTCATCGTCTCCTCGGTGTTGAGGGGACGGATCTCACTGACGGAACGGACCATGGTGGTCTTCCCGACGCCGAAACCACCGACGACGACGATCTTCAGACCGTTGTCGGCGGTACTGGCGAGGGACGGACCGGCCGGCGACGGGCCGGTGGGCCGTTCAAAGGTTGCGGAGTCCAACGAGCACCTGCTCCAGGATGTGGGGATCGGGCAGCCGGCCGGCCGAGCGATCCGTACGGGGATGACGAGCGCTGATCCGGCCCGTGTCGAGCAGATCGGCGAGCATGATCCGGACGATGCTGCCCGGCAGCCGGAGCTGGGCGGCGATCTCCACGACGGCCGTCGGGGTCCGGCACATGCGCAGGATCGTGACGTGCTCCGACTGCATGCCCGGGGTCGGATCGGACTCCGCGACCACCAGCGTCACCAGGTCGAACGTGTCGGAGTCCGACCGGCTGCGCCCTCCGGTGAGGGTGTACAGCCGGTCGGGGGAGTCGTCCCGGCCGGGGCGCCCCGGGCGCCCGGAGTGGCCGCCGGGACCGGGGCCGCTCATACGGAGCCCGTGGCGCCCGTGCCCGTGGTACTCGGTGTCGGGGGCGCGGACGGCGAGCGCGGGGGCGCGCTGAGGTACGCACCGAGCTGCTCGACGAGTTCGCTCATGTTGTGCCCGACCAGGCCGACATCGGAGTCCTCGGCGGCGACGACGGCCAGATGGGCGCCCTCCCCGGCCTCCACGATCAGCAGGAGGCCGCCGTAGAACTCGGCCATGGCGGACCGTACGCCGCCCTGCCCGTTGCCGAACTCGACGGACGCGCCGTGCGACAGGCTCTGGATGCCGGCCGCGATGGCGGCGAGCTGGTCGGCCTGGTCGACGGAGAGTTCGGGCGTACGGCACAGCTTGAGGCCGTCCCGGGACAGGACCAGCGCATGGCGGGCGCCGGGGGTGCGCTGGAGCAGGCTGTCCAGCAGCCAGTTGAGCTTCTCGTCGGTGGTGGTGCCGTTCATCGGGAATCGCCTTCCGGGTCCGGGTGCGTGGTCGTGGCCGGGCGTTGCGGGTTGTCCCGTACGGCCTTGCGGAAGCTGCTGAACCGGGCCGCCTGGACGGCCGGGCTCGTGGCGGGTGCGGGGGGTGGGGTGGTGCGGGCGGCGGACGAGCTCTCGCCGGTACGGCGCATCGAGGCGGCGAGCGTACGGCCCCGGCGCCGCTTGGGCAGCCCGCTCTCGCCCAGCTCGGGCGGGGGTTCCGAGGCCGGTTGCGCGGCGGCGGCGCGGGCCGGCCGGGGGGAGTCGCCGGGGGCCGGGGCGTCGGCCGGGGTACGTACGGGCCGGGCGGCGGGCCGGGGCGCGTCCGCGGCGGGGACCGCTGTCGCGTCCGTGTCCGCACCCGCACCCGCGCCCGTGTCCATGTCCGTGGCTGTGCTCGCGGCCGTGCTCGCGGTCGCGTCCGCCGCCGTGCCCGCGGTGACGTCCGCGCCCGTACCTGCCGCCGTACGTGCGGTCGCTGTCGCCTTCTCAGCCTTCTTACGGGGCGGTGCGGTCGGGGCCGCCACATCCGGGGCCGGTCCCGGCGCTCCCGGGCGCAACTGCGTGATCAGGTCCTGCGGCAGCATCATCAGCGCGCCCGTGCCGCCCCGCGCCGACGGCCGGAACGACACCGTCAGCCCGTGCTTGCGCGCCAGCCGGCCGACCACCGCGAGCCCGAGCCGGGTGCCCGAGAGCCCGCTGAGGTCCGAGGGCACCGCCGTGACGGCCTGTTCGGCGCGGCGCAACTGGACGTCGCTCATCACCAGCCCGCTGTCCTCGACGGTGATGACGATCCCGGCCGGCACCTCCTCCACGTACACATGGACCTCGGCGGTCGGCGGCGAGAAGTTGGCCGCGTTGTCGAGGAGTTCCGCGAGCGCGTGCATGACGCCCTCGGCGGCGTGGCCCGCGATCGCGACCTGGCTCGTCGAGTGCAGCCGTACCCGCTGGTAGCCGCTGATCCGGCCCATCGCGCCGCGCAGGATGGACTCCATCACGATCGGCTTCGCCCAACGCCGCCCGGAGCGCGCGCCGGTCAGCACGGCGAGGGAGTCGGCGAGCCGGCCCGCCTGCGCGGTGCGGTGGTCGAGATGGAGCAGGTCGCCGAGGACGTCCTCGGCGGTGTGACGGTGCTCCATCTCGCGCAGGTCCGCGAGCATGCTCGTCGCGAGCGCCTGCATCCGCCCGGCCGCGTTGGCGCAGGCGGAGATGGCGGCGGCGCGGTGGGACTCGCTGCGGGAGGCGGCGTCGGCGCCGCGCCGCGCGTCGGCGGCGGCGTGCCGTACGTCCGCCGCGGCCCGCTCGGCGTCGCTGTTGAGCTGCTCGATACGCGCGGCGAGCACGGCGTTCCGCTCGCGCAGCTGCTCACGGGCGGCCGTGAGGTGCGCGACGGCGGTGACGGCGGCGACAAGCGCCGCGGCGCCGCCCCAGGCGAGCGGCGTCCGTACGGAGGCGGGGGCATCGGAGACGGCCCACAGGCACAGGAGGCCGCTGACGGCAGCCGATATCAGCAGGGCCGGTGCGGTGAACCGGAGTGAACGGCGCAAATTCGGCTACCTCGTAGACGGAGAGGCGGGGGAGGAGCGGGTGAAAGGCGGGACGTGGGGGGACGGGGGCGGTGTGCGGCGGCCGGGCGTACCCCTCAAGGGAACCATCCGGGGAACCCGGGGGACCCCGAGGGACCGCTCGGAGGACTACGTAACGTGCTCAAACGGTGGCCACTATATGAGAATTGACGATCAGATTGGGAGGTTCCTGGCGGCTTTTTCTCCCGGTCAGGTGTGGTGGAGATCGAAAGCTGCGATCCGCACGCACTCCGGGGGCATCCTGGAGACATGGCCGATCAGGTTGAGCAGCGGGAATCGAAAGCAGCGACGCTCTATACGTCCACCGCCCTCGCACAGGAGCTGAAATCAGCCATGCGGGGCGAGGTGGACTTCGGGGCCGCCACACGGGCGCTCATGACCATGGACGCGTCCAACTACCGCAGGGTTCCGGTGGGAGTGGTCGCGCCGCGCGACACGGCGGACGTGGCGGCCGCCCTCGCGGTGTGCGCGGAGCACGGCGTACCGGTGGTCCCGCGCGGCACGGGCACCTCCATCGCCGGGCAGGCCACGGGCGTCGGGGTGGTCCTCGACCTCACCCGCCATCTGCGCTCCGTCGTGTCGGTGGACGAGCGGGCCCGTACGGCGGTCGTCCAGCCCGGCGTCGTCCTGGACGACCTGCGCGCCGCCGCCCGCCCGTACGGTCTGACCTTCGGCCCCGACCCGTCCACGCACAGCCGGTGCACGCTCGGCGGGATGATCGGCAACAACGCGTGCGGCTCGCACTCGGTGGCCTGGGGCACCACCGCCGACAACATCCGCGAACTCTCCGTCCTGACATACGGCGGCGAGGCGCTGCGCCTGGGCCGCGGCTGGGGCCCTGGCGAGGTCTCCGGCCCGGACTCCCCGCCCGCCGGCGCGCCCGCCGGGCTGCGCGCGCTGGTGGACCGGAATCTGGCGCTCCTGCGCACCGGCTTCCCGCCCGCGATGCCCCGCCGGATCTCCGGCTACGCGCTCGACGCGCTCCTCCCCGAGAACGGCACCGACCTGGCCCGCGCCTTCTGCGGCAGCGAGGGCACCCTCGGCGTCGTCACCGAAGCGACGGTGCGGCTCGTCGAAGCGCCCGCCGCCCGCGCGCTCGCCGTACTCGGTTACGCCGACGAGAGCGCCGCCGCCGAGGCCGCCGCCGGGCTGCTCCCGTACGGTCCGCTCACCGTCGAGGGCATGGCCGAGGACCTGGTGCGCGGCGCCCACGACCTGCCGCGCGGCGGGGCCTGGCTCTTCGTGGAGACCGGCGGCGCGACCTCCGCCGAGGCGCGCGCCCGCGCCGAGGAGATCGTGCGCGCGGCCGACGCACTCGACGGCGCGGTCGTGACCGACCCGGCGGGGCAACGGGCGCTGTGGCGCGTACGGGAGGACGCGGCCGGCACGGCGACCCGCATGCCGGACGGCAGTGAGGCATGGCCCGGCTGGGAGGACTGCGCGGTCCCGCCCGCCCGACTCGGCACATATCTCCGGGAGTTCAGGTCGTTGCTGACCGAACACGGGCTGCGGGGCACGCCGTACGGACACTTCGGCGACGGCTGCATCCATGTCCGTATCGACTTCGACCTGTTGAGCGAGGACGGCGTACGCCGCTTCCGCCGCTTCTCGCAGGAGACGGCTGAACTCGTCGTCGCGCACGGCGGATCGCTCTCGGGCGAACACGGCGACGGGCTGGCCCGCGCGGAGCTGCTGCCGAAGATGTACGGGGAGGAACTGGTCGGCCTCTTCGGCGAGTTCAAGGACGTCTGGGACCCGAAGGGCGGTCTGAACCCGGGCGTACTGGCCCGCCCCGCCCGCCTCGACGACAACCTGCGCTTCTCGGTGCTGCCGCGCGAGCCCGTCGACGTCGCGTTCGGCTACCCGCACGACGGACCGGCGGGCGGCGACTTCTCCGCGGCAGTACGGCGTTGCGTGGGCGTCGCCAAGTGCCGTGTGGCCGGCCCGAGTTCGGGTACGGGCGTCATGTGCCCCTCCTTCCGTGCGACGGGCGACGAACAGCACTCGACACGCGGGCGCGCCCGGCTGCTCCACGAGATGCTGGCGGGCGAGGTGGTCACGGACGGCTGGCGCTCCACGGAGGTGCACGACGCCCTCGACCTGTGCCTGTCCTGCAAGGGCTGCCGCAGCGACTGCCCGGTGGGCGTCGACATGGCCACGTACAAGGCGGAGTTCCTGCACCACCACTACGCGGGCCGGCGGCGCCCGGCGGCCCACTACGCCATGGGGTGGCTGCCCCGTTGGCTCCGTCTGGCGGCGCCCTTCGCACGCGTACTGAACGCGGCGGCGCGGGTACGGCCCTTGGCGGCGCTCGCGAAACGGCTCGGCGGGATCGCCCCCGAGCGCCCGATCCCGGCACTGGCACCGGAGACGTTCGGACGGTGGCTGCGCCGCAGGCGGCGGGACGCGGCGCAGGACGCGGCGCGGGACGCGGCGCGGGGCGGGCCGAGGGTGGTGCTGTGGCCGGACACCTTCACGGAGCACCTGTCGCCGTCGGTCGGACAGGCGGCGGTCCGGGTGATGGAGGCGGCGGGCCTCGACCTCGTGACACCGGGTGACGGACCGGGCGACGGGAGCGGCGGGCGTGACAGGGGCGGCAATGGTGGCAGGGGCGGCAAGGTCTGCTGCGGGCTCACATATGTCTCCACGGGCCAGCTCGACCGCGCCCGCACGGTCATGCGCCGCACCCTCGACGTGATGGAACCGCTGCTCGACGCGGGGCTCCCGGTCGTCGTCCTCGAACCGAGCTGCGCCGCCGCGCTCACCACTGACCTCCCGGAACTCCTCACCGACGACCCCCGCGCGCCCCGCCTCGCCGCGTCCGTCCGCACCTTCGCCCAGGCACTGGAGGAGTGCGCCCCGCAGTGGAGGCCCCCGCGCCTGGACCGCCCGGTCGCCGGCCAGACCCACTGCCACCAGCACGCGGTCCTGGGCGACGCGGCGGAACGCCGCCTCCGTGAACGGGTCGGCCTGACGGGCGAGCTGAGCGGCGGATGCTGCGGCCTGGCGGGCAACTTCGGCTTCGAACGAGGCCATTACGACGTCTCGGCGGCCTGCGCCGAGGACCAACTGCTCCCTGCCGTACGGGCGGTGACCGGCGGTACGGAGATCCTGGCGGACGGCTACTCCTGCCGCACACAACTGGCCCAACTGAACGGCACCCGGGCCCGCCACCTGGCGGAGGTCTTGGCGGAAGCGCTGGAGGGTGCGCCGGAGGAGTCGGGCTGAGTGATGGCGGGGACGGGCCCACTGGGGAACACGCCTGTGCCTTTGGTGGGTTGCCGGGGTGGCGGGCCGGTTGGCCCTGCGGGGCGCGCAACAGTGGTGTGGGGTGGTGACGGGCTTCGTCAAGCGGCTGCCGACCGGATGCGGGCTGAGATTCATGCCCCGCTGGTCACTGTCGGGTGGTGGGTGCGGGTTCGGGCGGGGCCTGTCGGGGCGGGCCGGGGGTGTTTCATGGCGGGCGGCCCGCCCCCTCCAGCTCTGATGATCGCGGCTCCAGGGTGCGCGTCAAGGGCGCTCCTTCGTCGCGTCGGCTTCGCCGATGTCGCTGCGCTCCACCCTTGACCCGCACCCTTGCGCCGCTGGGAGAGCTTTTTCGGGAGGGGGCGGGGGGGAAGGGTCCACTGGGAAACACCGGTGCACTTGCGGTGGGTTGCAGGCTTGCGGGCCGGTTCGCCCTGCGGGGCACGCGGTCGTGGAGTGGGGCGGTGACGGCTTTCGTCAAGCGTCCGCCGACCGGCCATGCGCTGGGCTTCATGCCCCGCTGGTCATTCGCCGTGGGTGGGGCCCGGGGGTGAGTGATGGGGCCTGACCTGGCCGGGCCCGACTCGGCGGAGCAGGGTGCGGTGCGGTGTCCGGGGGCCGAGGCCACCCCCTCCCCAGAGCACGCCCTGCGCCCTATCCACCCCTTTTGTGGGCATTCGATTGCCTGCTGTTCCCTTGCTCTGGACCGAAAGCTCCCCTATCCGGGACTCTCGGTCCACGCACCCCCCTCCG
>NZ_JBIWFO010000008.1:0-204763 GCF_044763125.1 Streptomyces sp. NPDC096310
CGCCGCCATGTCGTCGGCCCGAGGGGCACGTGGTGGGGCCGCGCCCGGCCGTATCCCTGCCCCGGCCCGTACCTCCGGCGGCAGGTCCGCCGGGGTAGGCGCCGGCCGGAGTGCGGGCTTGTCGAAGTCGGCCGGAGCGGGTGCGCGCCCCGGCCCGGCCGGTACGAGGAACGGATCCGGCGCGGGCAAGCACCGCGCCGCCATGAGCTCCAACGGGTCCACCGGGTCCGCCGGGTCCGCCGGCCGTGCCGGTGGCGGGCCGGGCGGGCGTTCCCCGCTCGGCTCCCGCGCCGCGTCGTCCGGCCGGATCGGGCAGGTCCGGGCGTTGCGCAAGGAGCGGGCCGGGCAGTCTCCGACGCGCGGGGCGGCTCGTACGCGCTCGGCGCAGGACCGGCGGGCGGTTGCCGATTCGCGGCGGGCGGCGCGCGCCGACACCCGTACCGGACGCGCGCAGGGCAAGGGCGGGTTGGGCCGGTCGGTGGCCCGGGGTGTGGCTGCCGGGGGCCGTATGCGGCGCGCGGCTGTCGACCGGGCGCGGACCGCGCGTGACGAGCGCACTCGTGACCAGGTCGATCAGAAGCGGTCGATGCTGCGCAAGGCGCCCTCGCGGCGCCGGGCGCGGGCCGCGTTGTGGCGTTCGGCGGCGCGGCTGCACGCGCGCCGGCTGCTGGCCGCCGCGCTGTCGGCGCCGCTGGGCGTGCTCGGCGTGCTCACCACCCCGCTCGGGCGCAAGCTCGGGTGGTACTGGCTCCAGCACCCCGGGCGCCGCCTGTACCGCCGCCTTGTGGGCCAGGCGAAGCAGGATAAATCGGACCGTGACCGGGAGATCCGGGCGCGGCTCGACGAGGAAGAGGCCGCCGCCGACACGGTGGCCGACGCAGAGATCGAGGACCGGGTGGAGCGTCCGGCCGGTCTCGTGCCCAGCACGTCACGCACGCCGTTCGGGGAGGTCACACACGTGTCCGGTTTCCAGTTCGAAGAGGCTGCCACCGAGATGGAGAATGCCGCCGGCTCCTACGAGCCGGACGGATGCATGGAGATCCTGGCCATGGTCGAGAACCTTCCCCAGGCTCTGGCCTCGGTCGCGAACACCTTCCGGATCCTCGCGGAGCGCTCCGACAGCGAGTTCCCGCTGGAGAAGACGGTGGCGGTCGGGTTCGAGGGAATCCACGTCGCCCTCTTGCAGGCGGTGTCCGCGTCCGAGGAGCTGGGGCCGCTGTTCCGCTACGCGCACGAACAGGACATCGCCCGTCATGAGGACCCGCGCAACGGGGCCGAGGCTGAGAAGGGCTGGAACGTCTGACATGACTGCCAGTACCGCGACCACGAAGAAGCAGAAGCAGGACGCCGGTGGCCCGGTGCTGGACTGGGCGGCCGGTCACGGACCCGTGACCGGCGCCCTGTCCGCCACCACCGGCGCTTTCGCGCTGGCCACCACGGGGGCCGCCACGGGCATGCCGCCCGGCTGGGCCCTGACGGTCGGCGCCGCCGGGGCCATCGGCCACACCGCCGCCGGACTCCGGTGGAAGAACGCCGGCCGCACCATCGCCACCCGCGCCGCGTCCTGGCTGGTCGGTGCGGGCTGGACCACGTGGGCCATGACCACCGGCCCGCTGACCTGGACGGCGCTGGGCTCGCTGGCCACGCTCGGGGTGGGCATGGGCGCCGCCGCCCACGCGGCGAGCCTCTACGAGGAAGCCCGGGAGGACGAAGCGCTCGCCGCCGCCGAACGCCAGGTGGCCGCCGAACTCAGCGCGGAACGGCGCGGGATCGCCGCCGAGTGGGTCGACCGGATCCAGCGGGTATGCGGGATCACCATCCGCGTCCTGGCGGTGGAGATGTGGCCCACCGGCACCGGGTTCACCATCGACGCGGAACTCCCCGCCGGCGGCGCGACCTACGACCGGATCACCAAGGAGTCCGCCAGCCTGTCGGCGGATGCCGGTCTGCCGCACGGCTGCACCGCCACCGCCGGGCCCGGCATCAACCAGGGCCGCGTCCTGATCGACGTCGCCACCGCCAACGTCCTGGCCGAGAACCGCACCTACCCCGACGAGTACGGGCCCCTTTCCATCCACACCGGACTCCCCTGGGGCTACCGCACCAACGCCGAGAAGATCTGCGCCTACCTCCGGGAACAGTGCGCGCTGGTGGTCGGTCCGACCGGATCCGGGAAGACGAACATGGTCCACGTCATCCTCGCCGGGCTGGCCCGCGCGGTCGACGTGCTCACCTGGGTGATCGACCTCAACGCCGGATCGGCCGGACTCCCCTGGGCCCGCCCCGCCCTCACCCCCACCGGCCAGATGGAAGACGGGCTACGGCCCGGGGTGGACTGGCTCGCCTCCACCGTCGAAGAGGCCGCGCTCATGCTGGAGGCGGCCGAGCGGATCGCGAAGGAACGCAAACGGGCCTACCAGGACCTCATGTCCCAGGCCAACACCGACCTCCTGCCCGTCAGCCCGGCGATTCCCCAGATCATGCTGGTCGTCGACGAGGGCGCGGAGATCCTGGCCAGCACCGACAAGCCGATGCGCAAGCTCGCCGCAAAGCTCATCGAAGTGATCCGCATCGCCCGCGCCATGGGCGTACGGACCGTGCTGACCGCGCTCGGTGCCACCGGCACCGTGCTCGGCAACCTCATGATCCGCCGGGAAGCGAAAATCCGCGTCGCGCTCACCGGCGGCGAGACCGAGGGAATGGACCTGTCGAAGCAGTTCCCCGGCAGCCGTGGACTGCGCGTCGACCAGGCCCCCTACAAGGGATCGGGGTTCATGGCCACCCCCGAATCCCCCGTCGCACTGTTCAAGACCTGGGGCATCCTCCCGAACCAGATCCGTGACATCGTCATCGCCACCTCCGACCGGCACCCCACGCTGGACGACATCTCCGCACGCGCCGCCGGAAACGCCTACGCGAACCGCTGGGACACCGCCCGCACCGCATGGATGCGCGCCCACACCACCACCACCGAGACCGGCAGCGAACCGCCCCGCACCACCGGCCGGAGCGGGAACGCGGGCGCCGGGCTGAACCTCTCCTCCCTCCGCACCGGAACACCCACCGGCACCGGCGACGAGGACGCAGCCGTACGGGCATTCATGGACGAGATCGACGCCCAGTTCGGCACCACCCCCGAACCGCCCACGGCCGATCCGGGCACCCCGAACGATCCGCAGCACAAGCCCCCGACGCAGCGAGGGACGGGGCTGAACCTCTCCGCACTCCACGACAACGACGACACCGGCGAGACCGGGCCCCAGGATCCGGAGCGCGGCGTGGAGGCGGGACCGGCGTGGCTGGCGGACGCGGTCGACGCGATCGAGTCGGCCGGCGCCACGGGCATGAAGCCCTCCGCCATCGCGGACCTCGTGGGCCGCAGTCGCCAGGCCGTACGGGACGCGCTCAAAGCCGCCGCAGAGCGTGGGCAACTCGTCTACCGGGACAACGGACCGCACTCCGTCTACGTCCACCCCGACCACGCCTGAACGGCCACACACAGCTACTGACTACTGGTTAGCGGCAAGTTGCCACTAGCCAGTAGAACGCCCACCTACTGGCCACCAGGGGCCTCCAACAGGCTCTTTGCCGGTAGCCAGTAGGCACTGGGCAGTAGCCACTAACCAGTAGCCACACCCCACTACAACCACACACCGTCACCACCAGACCCCCGCCCGGCACGCTCCGGGCGGGGGTCCTCGCGTCCCGGAACGACCGGAAGGAGCACACCCATGCACCACCGCGAACCGCCCGGGAACACCCACGGGCCGACCACCCCGCACATACCCGCCGACGTCTACGACCGCGCCCGGGCCACCGGCCAGCCGATCGTCGTCATCCACACCACCGCCCCGACCGGACGCCCGGCCCGCGCCTACCTGTTCCCCATCGTCGTCGTCACCACCGGCGCCATCGGCATCCTCGGCACCGTCGCCGCGATCATCGCCCTCATCGACTTCGCCGCCCGCACCGCCGCCCTCATCGCCACCACCGCAGGCCCCATCGGCATCGGCGGACTCACCCTCAAACTCGCCCGCCCCAAGAAGTAACCCACACAGGAGAACCCCCTTGCACCGACTGCGCATCCGCGTCCACACCTGGCCCCGCCGGACCCTCGTCCTCACCGACACCCCCCGCCCCAACTGCCCCGACTGCGAGGGGTACGGCGGGATCGATCAGCACTACGTAGACGAGGAAGGCGACTACGCCGGCACCAACTCGTATCCCTGCCCCTGCTGGAACGAGAACCGCCGCTGGACTCTGCTTCCCCTCCCGCGTCTGCCCCGCCGCCGCACGGCGGAGCGCGACTCGTGGAGGACCGGCGGCTACAGCGACGAACCGCCCTTCTAGTTGTGCCATCTCAGGAGATTGGTGCCACTCAGATGACCATCACCGTCGTACCGATGGCCTTCCGGGACGCGTGCGCGTACGTCGATCGCGTTCACCGCCATCACGCTGCACCGCAGGGGCACAAGTTCTCTCTCGGAGCCATGACTGAGGACGGGAGGCTTGTCGGCGTCGCCATCGTCGGCCGTCCCGTAGCCCGGGCCTACGACGATGGGCTCACCGTCGAGGTCATCCGGCTGGCCACCGATGGCAGCCCGAACGCCTGCTCTGCGCTCTACGGCGCCGCCTGGCGCACCGCCAAAGCCAGTGGGCACAGGCGGGCCATCACCTACACCCAAGAGGGCGAGAGCGGCGCGAGTCTGCGGGCGGTCGGATGGCGTCGCACAGCTGACCGGCCCGCACGAGCTGGCTGGGACGCCCCCCGTCGCCCCCGACGCACGCTCGGGACCGAGCAAGTGGCCCGCACACTGTGGGAAATCACCGCCAAGGACGCCCCGCCCCTGCCGCCCCTGCGTGACGAAACCCGTGACAAAACCCGACCAGCGCGGCGCCACTGCTCTGCCCGCTCATGCAGGCGGCTGGTCGCCACGCCCGCAACCGGACGCCCCGCCCGCTACTGCTCCCACGCCTGCCGCCAGCGGGCCTACCGCGAGCGCCGCGCAGCGACACCAACGTCCTGAGACACCACATCTAGACATGGCTGGGGCGGCCGTCTCTCGCCAAAGTCACGGCCGCCCCGGTCTCCAGTCCCTACAGACCCTTGGAGGTCTCCAGCATGACATCTGAACCCCTGTCCGCGCTGCTGTGGGCAGCGCTGGACGCCGCCGAACGCGGCTGGCCCGTCTTCCCGCTCCGCCCCGGCGACAAGCGCCCCGCCCTCCACGGCGAGACCGCCTGCCCCGGCACCGGGGACTGCGCGGCCGGCCACCGCAAGTGGGAAGACCGGGCGACCACCGATCCGGACCGCATCCGCCGGGCCTGGGCCGACATCCCGTTCAACATCGGCATCGCGACCGGCCCCGCCGGCCTGGTCGTCATCGACCTGGACATGCCCAAAACCAAGAACAAGGCCAGGACCAACAGCAGTGCGGACACGCCTTCCGGCGTGACGACCTTCAAGGCGCTCTGCGAGCGCACCGGCAACACCGTCCCCACCACCTACCGCACCCGGACAGCAAGCGGCGGACAGCACCTCTACTTCACCGCACCGCCCGGCATCCGTCTCGGCAACAGCGCGGGCCGTCTCGGCAAGCTGATCGACACCCGCGCGTCGGGCGGATACGTCGTCGCCGCCGGGAGTACCACCCCTGCCGGTCGCTACGCGGTCATCGACCCCACCCCGCCCGCCCCGCTCCCTGAGTGGCTGTACGTCCGCCTGACGGATCGCCAGGCAATTCAGGTAACAGTCGTCGCACCGCCGTCCGGGACCTCTCGCTACGCCACGGCGGCCCTCAGGGCCGAACTGGCGAACGTCGCGGGGGCCGGTGAAGGCGTACGGAACTGGACGCTGACCAGGGCCGCGCGCGCCCTGGGACGGTTCGTCGCGTCCGGCGCCCTCACCCGCAGCGAGGTTGAAGAGCCTCTTAAGCAAGCGGGATTGGCGGCCGGCCTGCGGGAAAGCGAGTGCACGCCGGTCATCACCAGCGCCCTGAACTGGTCGATTGCCCACAATCCCAGCGGCACGGCGTCATGAGCGCGCCCCCCAATCCCCCCATTAAGAGGCAGTTCTCCCACCCCACTGACCAGCCCAGCCCCGCCGAACCGACCCCGGCCCCCTCCGGCAGTAGCGCGCCGAAAGTCGTCGCCGAAGGCGTCCTTTCTGCTGTTCGCCCTGGCCCGCAGACCGGCGGCGGACGGTACCCGGTCGCCTGGCTCCGCATCACCGCGCCCAAGGGCGCCGCCCCGACCGCCGGATCGTGGTGCCGCTGCGGACGCGACCTCTTCGCCGCCGGCCACCGCCAGGTACTCGCCCTGATCCCCGACCACACCGCCCACCGCGACGCCTGCCCGCTCCGGAGCTCCCAGGAAGAGAGGAACGCCGCATGACCGGCACCACCATTGACGGCGCGGCCCTGCTCAACGAGGTGGAAGCCTTCCACCGCCGCTTCAACATCTTCCCGGCCGAAGCGGCCTACGTCGCGGTCGCCCTGTGGGACGCACACGCACACCTCCTGGACTGCTTCGACTCCACCCCGCGCCTCGCGTTCCTGTCCCCCGAACCCGGGTCGGGGAAGTCCCGGGCCCTGGAAGTTGTGGAAACCCTCGTGCCGCAGCCGATGACGGCCGTCAACGCGTCGGCCGCAGCGCTGTTCCGCTCCGTGTCCAACCCCGAGGGGCGGCCCACGATCCTGTTCGATGAAATCGACACGGTCTTCGGCCCCAAAGCGGGGGACAACGAGGAGCTACGCGGGTTCCTCAACGCGGGGCATCGCCGGACCGGGGTCACCTACCGGTGCATCGGTGACGGCGGCAACCAGACCGTTCAGGCGTTCCCGTCGTACTGCGGGGTCGCGGTCGCCGGACTCGGCAACCTGCCGGACACGATCATGACCCGCTCCATCGTCATCCGCATGCGCCGCCGGGCCCGCAACGAACGCGTCGAAGCGTTCCGCGCCCGCATCCACGAAGCGGAGGGGCACAAGCTCCGTGACCGGCTTGCCCAGTGGGCCGAACAGGCCCGGGGGTTCATCATGGGCGCGTGGCCGGACATGCCCGACGGCGTCACCGACCGCCCGGCCGACGTGTGGGAATCCCTGCTCGCCATCGCCGACGTGGCCGGCGGTGACTGGCCCGAGCGGGCCCGCGCCGCGTGCGTGAACCTGGTGACCGCGTCCCGGGCCAACGACAAAGGCAGTCTGGGTATCCGACTGCTGACCGATCTCCGCGATCACGTCATGGTCGGCATCGACCGCCTTCCGACCGTCGCCATCCTCGACCGGCTCAACGCCCTCGATGACGCGCCGTGGGCCGATCTGCACGGCAAGCCGCTCGACAACCGGCGCCTGTCCAAGATGCTCACCGAGTACATGACCGCCGACAACGAGCCGGTCACCTCCCGCAACATCAAGACCGCCGGGAGCGTACTCAAGGGCTACTACGCGCTCGATCTCCACGACGCGTGGGAACGGTACTGCCCCCCACCCCCCTCAGGAGCCGCTACCTCCGCTACCTCCGCTAACTCGCAGGTCAGCAGTCCGGAGAAGGTAGCGGCAACGCTCTTCCCGTCCGCTACCTGAGCGCTACCCGCTACCGGCCCCACGCCCACCGGGCCGGGGCGGTAGCGGATTCCATCCGCTACCGCTACCCCTGTCCGCTACCTCGATCATGCCCCTGACCAGGGCGGTAGCGGAGGTAGCGGAAGTAGCGGACCTGACAGGAAGGGGCCCCGGCCCCTCTTTCGCTCTGCCCAGGAGGCAGTGACCCGTGAGCGCTCCCCTGTCCACGCTCCCCGAGACCCTGACAGTCCCTGAAGTCATGCACGCACTGCGTCTCAGCCGGTTCAAGGTCTACGACCTCATCCGCTCGCGCGAACTCAAGAGCATCAAGATCGGCCGATGCCGCAGGGTGCCCGCCGACGCTCTCCGCACCTTCATCGACCACCAGTTGGAAGAGGCTGCCTGATGGCACGCAAGAGGAATCCAAACGGCGCCGGCAGCATCTGGCAGCGTAAAGACGGCCGTTACGAAGCGCGCGTCTACGTTCCCCAGCCGGACGGCACACGCAGGCGCAAGACCGTCTACGGCGCCACCTGGGATGAGTGCGACGTCAAGCGGCAGGAGCTGGTCCTACGTGACCGGCAAGGCGTCCCGACGCCCGCTCGTTCCGCCAAGCTCTCCGAATGGCTGCCCTACTGGCTGGAGGAGTTCGTCAGGAACGACCGCAAGAAGACGACGTACGCCAAATACGAGACCCACGTACGCCGCTACCTGATCCCACAAATCGGCTCTAAACGCCTGGAAACCCTTGGCGCCGCCGACGTGCGCCGCATGCTCGCAGCCGTGACGACGCAGGCATCGGCTGCGACAGCCAAGGAGTCTCACCGCGTTCTCCGCAGCGCTCTTACGGCTGCATGCCGGGAGGAGCTGATCAGCAGGAACGTGGTCAAGCTCGTTCCGGCCCCCCGTGTTCAGTCGCGGGAGTTGAAGCCGTGGGACCTGGAGGAGACGACGACCTTCCTGGAGGCTGCGAGGAAAGATCCGCTGTACGCGGCGTTCGTGCTCGCCGTGGCTTTGGGGCTGCGGCGAGGAGAGGTCCTTGGACTCCGCTGGTCGGACATCGACCTGGAGCGCCGCACGCTCACCGTTCGGAATCAGATCCAGCGGGTACAAAAGGAGCTGTACGCGGACTCCACGAAGAACCGTCGCACGCGCGCCATTCCCGTACCGCTCATGTGCGTGGCACCGCTGCGCTGGCAACGTCTCCGTCAGGGCGAGCAGCGCCTCACCGCAGGGCAAGCCTGGAATGACAGCGACTACGTGTTCACGACCAGGACCGGGCGAACGATCGAGCCGAGGAACCTCAGTCGGTCGTTCGAGCGGATCACGGAGGACGCGGGACTGCGCCGCATTCGTCTGCACGACGCTCGACACGGATGCGCCACGCTTCTGTTCGCCGCCGGTGTGCCGGCGCGCGTCGTGATGGAGATCCTGGGTCACTCGCAGATCGCCGTCACGATGAACATCTACACCCATGTATCCGACGACAACCGGCGGGAGGCGATGGGTCACATGGACCGGCTGCTGCGGCGGCGCCGACCGGAGTGAGGGACTGCCGTCAAGTGCCACCGTCAACGCCCCCGCAGCGGCCCGCTGCGGGGGCGTTCTGGCTGGTGGGCGCGGACGGTTTCGAACCGCCGACATCTGCTTTGTAAGAGCAGCAGCTTGCATTGGGGGGCTTCATCCGTCCACACCCTGACCAGCTTTCGAATGGGGCAACGGACCGCCTGAACTGCTAATACGTGCCATTCACTCACGCACACCCATCCGGAACTACCTTGCGAATACGTTCGCGATACGTCGAGAGTACAGCGCTGCATCTCCTAAATCCCCCCTAAAAAATCACGTGGTTCTTGCAGGTCAGGCCGAAGATGCGAAACCGCCCCTCCCTCAACTGGGGGAGGGGCGGCTCGTTGCGCCGAGCCACCAGCGAGGGGGGCTCAATCCGGCGACCCGGCGCGCTCTGGGGTGGACCGGGCCCGCCGCACGCGGGCACCCGGGAGGGTCTTGGATCTTTGAGGCTATCTGTTAGCTAACAGATTCAGCCATCCCCCATACGGTGACGCTCCCAAGATCGTCACCAGGGGTTCGCCATGGATGCGCCGCACCGCCGGCTCGCCGCCGCACTGCGGCAGCGCATCCTCGACGGCACCTATCCCCCCGGGAGTACTTTCCCCTCCGTGCGCGCCCTGGCGGCCGAGCATGGGGTGGGCGTCGGCACGGTCTACCCTGCGGTGAAGGCCCTTCGCGCAGAAAGACTCCTCGAAGGCCGGCCACGTCGACGTCTGACGGTCGCGCATGCTGTGGGGGTGCGCACCCTCGCGGATCCGGATGCCGACTGGCCTTATGCCCGCGGCGACGTGGAGCGGTCCACCGTTCGGGCGTCGGAGGATCTGGCGGTGCGGCTCGGCGTGCAGCCGGGTACAGCGGTCCGGCGGGAGCGTGTGGAGCTTCTGGATCCGGACGGGCGGCCGGCGATGCTGGCGACGACGTGGCGTCGAGGCCGGGCTCGCTCGCACGTGTCGGTGCGGGTCTCGGTGCGCGCGCACGGAATGACTGCCGACGAGGCTGCAGTTCTGGGGTTTCAGTCGGGTACGGCGGCGCTGCTGGTGGAGCGTTCGCGGCTGGATGCGTCTGGGGCGGTAGCGGAGGTAGCGGATTTGGTGCTCCCTGCGGACAGATGGACTGTGGGTCTCTGACCTGTGGGGGTTGGTCCGTACTTTGAAGATGAGTCAACACGATCTGCGGTGCAAGTAAAAGAGTGTCCCCAGCATCGATTTGTGCGCACGGTGCGCGCACGTGTGAATTTGTGACCGCGCGTAGAAGCCATGGGTAGAGCCCTGGTCGATACCGGAGGTTCCAGCGGTCGGGACTTAGGCTCGGCGCCGGCCGCTACCGGGGTGCGGTCTGTTTGTGGCACGTACAGCCGCAGCGCAGCCGGAGAACGATCACCCCGCCCGCGAGTACGTCCTCATTCCCGAAGCAGAGAGCATGCTCGCCAGCCTGGCACTCGTGCGACTTGCCAGGAGCGCCGGTCACGACGCGCGCGCCATCGGGGTGAGGCCATGGATGCGGCAGCAGTTCTCGCAGGCGTAGAGCCGACGGGCCGGCCGCTGTGTCGTGCGGGGTTCGATGCGGATCAGTGCGGCGGTCTTGGTCCTCTGGCCGCACCAGGCGCATAAGCGGGTGGCCGGTGGCTGTCTGTCGGCGTGGAGACTGTGGTCGGTAGCGTGGTCCATGGCGGTGCTCCCAGGGTGTCGTCCACTCCCCGGGCCGGTGACACGACCGCGGGGGTTTGTGCTGTTCAGACGGTACCGCTATAGGCCGCCCCATGTTGCCCCATACGGCCCCCTGCAGGTGCGTACCGCAGGGGGCCGCCATACGTTCCGGTTCATGAGCGAGCAGCCGTTCGGGTACGTGTACATGCGGGTCGCCGACGAGGTCGCGGAAGAGATCCGGACTGGCCGGCTGTCGTATGGGGCTCGTCTGCCGAACGAGCGGGACATGGGTGCGCAGTATGGGGTGGCGCCGGGGACGGTCCGTCGGGCGGTTCAGGAGCTGCGTGACCGCGGGCTGGTGCAGACCCTGCCGAACAAGGGCACGTTCGTGATCGCCCAGCCGCCGGCCTGACCGTTTGTCAGTGCTGCGGCCTATCCTGGGCACATGCCCTCCACTTCTCGCCGCGGTGTCGCGCGCCCTTCCTCTGCGGTGAATGCGGAGATTCGTGCTCTGTGGGCGCGGTCGGGCGGGGTGCTGTCGCCGGCCGAGGCGGATCGGTATCAGCGGCTGCTGGTGGAGTGGGCCGCGGCCGTGCACGGCGAGGTCTCGGGGGCGGCGCGAGATGTCCTGTCCCGCCCGGAAACGTGCAGGTCGGTGGTGCAATGAGGGCTGGACAGCCGTTACGGCTGTCCAGGTCGGATGCACGCGTTAGAGGAGTGGCGGCCGTGGCTGGACGCGGCAGGCAAGTCGCAGCGGGCCGTCACTGAGCATGCGGCGGATGCTGGGGTGAGCCGGTACGAACTGGAGATGGTGACGAAGCGGCTCGCGCGGGATGCGCGCGAAGCCGACTCGGGTTGACGCAGCTCCGCCCCCGTCCGGGCATCACTCCGGTACGGGGGCGGGAAGCAATCCCCGGCTTGTAGTCGGGGTTGATGGCACCAGTCTACGAGCGGGCTACGACAACGCCGCGGCCCTCCGCCGACGGATCACGGGAGCCGATTCCGCAGGCTTGCCGGACGCACCTTAGAATCGAACTCGTGTCCGATCTTCCGCCCGATCTGCCCCGGCTCCGCATCCTGGAGACCTGGCACCAAGTGCAGCTCCAGCGGATCCGCGACGCCATCACCACAGCCGAACGAAACGCGACCGACCAGCGCAAAGCCGAGCGCCAGCAAGCCGCGCAGGTTCGCGACCGAGTGAAACCCCCACCCGCCGACTGGACCGTCGAATGGATCCGCGGTACCCGGCAACCCCTCACCGTGCACGTCGGCGACTGCTACATGCCAGGCAACACCGATCCCATCGCCAAGGACGAAGCCGTCCGGCTCATCGCCGGCGGAGTGGAGCCGTGCCAGTTCTGCCGCCCCGACACCGCCCTCGGCCTCTAGGCCGAGCGCGGCTTCCGTGAGGTCTTCTTCGCGGGCGCCTTCTTGGCCGTCGTCTTCTTTGCGGGTCGCTTCGGCATGTCGTGCACGGTGGCGTCCTTGCTGCGGGACTCGCGGACCTTGCTGACCGACTGCTCCAGCGCGGCCATCAGGTCGACGACCCTGCCCTCCTTGGGGTCCGGGCTCGCGGCGGGCGCCGGCTCGTGACCCTCAGCCTTCGCGGTGATGACTTCTTCGAGGGCGTCCCGGTAGTCGTCGCGGAAGCCGGAAGCGTCGTCTGCGGCCATGGAGTCCATGAGCTGCATGGCCCGCTCGATCTCGTCGTCGTCCAAGTCGACGGCGCTCGGGGCGAGCTCGGCGGGGTCGCGGATCTCGTCCGGCCAGTGCATGGAGTGCAGCACCAGTGCGTCGTCGCGGATGCTGAGCAGTCCGAGCCGCTCCCGGCCGCGGAGGGCGAACTTGGCGACCGCCACCTTCGAGCTGCGCTTCAGCGCCTCGCGCAGCAGGGTGTACGGCTTCCCCGCGACCGCCCCGTCCGCAGCGAGGTAGTACGAGTCACCGAGGCGGATCGGGTCGATCTCGTCGGCGTCGACGAACGCCACGATGTCGACGGCCTTCGCCGTGGGGAGCGGCATGTCGGCCAGCTCGTCGTCCGTGACCTCGACCAGGTGGCCCTTGGACACCTCGTAGCCCTTGCCGATCTCCTCGTCCTGGAGTTCCTGGCCGTCCAGCTCGCAGACCTTCCGGTACCGAATGCGGCCCATGTCTGCGAGATGAACCTGCCGGAAGGCGATGGCGTGGCTCTGAGTGGCGGTAACGACGCGGATAGGGATCGTGACCAGGCCGAATGAGATCGCGCCACGCCAGATGGAGCTGGGCATGAGACACCTCCGTGGCCGGACGGCGGCCTGACCGTAGGGAGAACGGGGGCAGCCGCCGCCCGTCATCCGATCCTCGCGCCAGAGGCCGGGCGGCGCACGTCGAGATTGTGCACAGCAGACCGTCCGCCCTGCCAGCAAGCAGGGCGGGCGCAGCAGCGGACGCAGCTACGGGGCCGGCTCGTACTCCACGGCCTCCTGCCCGCAGCCCTCGGCGATGCGGGTGAGCGCGGCCTGCTCGGCCCGGTCGACGGAGAGGCTCCAGCGGAGTTTCGTACTGACCCAGTCCGAGATGTAGGTGCAGCGGGCGTCGGCGAGCGGCGGCAGCCAGTCCTGCGGGTCCTTGTCGGCCTTGCCGCGGTTGGTGCGGGCGGTCACGGCGACGAGGCTGCGTTCGGCGGTGAGGTCGTTGGCGTACTGCTCGCGCCGCTCAGCCGTCCAGGCCGACGCCCCGGAATCCCATGCTTCGGCCAGCGGCACCATGTGGTCGATGTCCAGCCCGGTCGGATCCGTCACGGTGACGCCGTCGTAGTACGAGTACCACTGGCCGGCGGTCACCTTGCAGCCGGCGCCCACGGTCGGGGCGATCCGCGACTCAGCTTTCAGTACCTCCTGGCGGGTGTTGCAGCCGTCCCGGTCGGCGTCCACCCAGTGCTTGAAGGAGGTGCGCTTGTAGCCGTCCCGGGACTCCTCGGCGACGGTGAGGGCAGCGATCCCGACGGGCAGGGCCATCGGCGCAGGTCCGGCGGGCAGGTCGTCAGCGACGGCAGTCGGGGCGGCGGTCGCAAGGTGCAGGGCGAGGAGAGCAGCGGCGGCGAGGCCGCGCGTGAACATGGTCATGATCCGGTGATATCGGCCCCATGATCGGCACGGGGCTGGTCTGCGGGCATGTCACTCGGGAGAGCGAAATCGTCATACCGGCAGACAGCGGCTCCGCCTCGACGGGGGATGCGAGGCGGAGCCGTAGCCAGTCTGGCACGAGGTGGGGGCGACTACGTGGGCAGGTCGTACACGATCACATCGACGCCCCGGGTCGTGAGCTGTTTCTCCAGCAGCGGCTCGATGCGGGCCCAGCCCCCTCCCGCCAGCCCGCAGCCGATCCGCGGCATGTGCACCGACGCGTTGAGCCGCGCTGCATGCTCGCCAAGCCCGTTGAGCGCCGCATTGATCGCCTCGTACCGGACAGGCGGATGCCCGCCGGCCCGGCGAATGCCGTGCTGGCCGATCATGTTGGCAACCCACAGGTTCTCGTGCACCGGCACCAGTTGCATGGCACCCAAGGCGAAGTCGTTCTGCTCGCGGTCGCGATACCAGGCCCGGTAGGCGGCCTCCGGCTCCGGGCCGCGCCGAGACAGTGCCATCACGAAGCCGCGGCCCCAGGCGCCAATGTCGTTGCAGACGTGGGCGACGATCCGTGGACCCGTGCCCGGCGGAGTCGTCGCGTCGCCCACGGCGTAGTGGATGGAGCTCACAGTCCGATGTCCTCCGATGCTGCGTCGGTCCACTTGTCGGCCTCGCGAATGGTGGCCGGGTGAGCGTAGTCCTTGGCGAGCGGGTCCCAGTAGCGTGCCCTCGCTCCGAGGATTGCGGCGGGCGGGCGCTCCCGGTACCTGCGGTATGGCCCTGCCGATCGGAAGGCCTCTGAGGTGTTGCATCGCCGACAGAGCAGCCCCCGAACAAGCCCTGTCGTGTGGTCGTGGTCCACGATGAGGGAGGTCTGCGCGCAGCAGATTCCACACCTTCCGGCCTGCCACGCTTCGATCGCCGCGAGGCCAGAGACGTCCGGGTCACGGTCCCGGGGGACGGGATCAGCCGAGGACTCCCAGCCCCAGCAAGCTGGAGCCATTGCGTCGTTCCTCTGGTGCGCCTCCCGCTCTTCGGCTTCCGCGACCGCCACCGCTCGGGCATACTCGGCGCGCTCGTCCGGCGTGAGGTGGTGCAGACAGGAGTGCGGCCGGTCGGATCGCTCGGGCAGGCGCCAGTACGCGAGCGGGCTCTGACGACACGGCGTTCCGCGCCTGGTGGGGCGCCCGCACAGCGGAGGAGGCGTGTACGGGCTGGAGCGAATCTGGCCAGGAAACTCGTAAGTCACGGCGCCTCCTTGGGTGCGGGCCGGAACCGATCGGTGATGTCGCCGAAGAGCGCTTCGGCTGCGTCGACGTGGGTGGCGTTGCGCTGTCCGGTGTTGCGGCGCTTCCAGTAGCCGACGGTGGTGGCCGGGTTGTCGTGATCGGCGAATGCCTGGACTTCGGCGAGGTCGACGTGGTCGTCGAGCATGTGCGTGATGCGGGACGCGCGCAGGACGTGCGGGGTGAGCTTCCGGCAGACCTTGCAGCGCGCGAAGGCGTGACCGGGCCGATCGACGGCCGGGCAGGTGAGGGCGCGCGCCTTGCGCCCGAGGCGGGTGAGGAGCCGGGCGACGTCGTGCCGGTCGAGCCGGCGGCCGTCGGCGTCAAGAAGGAGTGGCCCCGCGCTTCGGCCGGCAGTGTGGGCGTCGAGGAGTTCGGCGACGGTGACAGGCAGCGGGAGGATGCGCTCCTTGTGCTCCTTACGGGTGACGTCGAGGTAGGAGCGCCGTCCACGCTCGATGCGCTTGTCGACGTCGGCGGCGCACATTTCGGAGACGCGTCCGGCGAGGGTGTAGAGGAGCAGGACGATGAGCGCGTCGAACTCGTTCTCTGCTGCCCGCACGACTGCCTGGACCTCGTCGACTTCGAGAACCGGCGTGCTGCGGGAGGTGTTGCCCTTGTCGACCTTGGGGCGGTCGTCTTGGGTGACGGGGTTCCTGGGGAGGTCGATCTTCTCGGCGGCGTAGGTGTGGAGCGAGGACAGCGCGTTGAGATAGCGGCTGATCGTGGTGGGCGGCGCGTCGCGGCCTTCCATGCGCAGCCGCCAGGCCCGGATGTGGTCGGGGGTGAAGCAGCCGAGGGCGAATCGTTCGTGGCCGAGTTCTTGGGCGTAGGCGCCCCAGACGCGGCGGATGTCGTCCACGTAGTTGCGCTTGGTCTGGAGGCTGCCGCGTCGGGTGGAGGACAGCCAGTCCATGACCATGACGAAGGTCTGCGGGTCGACGGCTTCGGCGAGGAGTTCGGCGCGGGGCCGGTAGATGCGCTCCTGTCCGCGTCGGTCGACTTGGACTTGGCCAAGGTCGTCGATGAGCTTGCGGCGGACTTCCTCGAACAGGTCCGAGCCGGGCAGGGTGAGAGGCTGTGCCGCAGTCCGGGCGGGGAGGCCGCTCACTACGCGGCCTCGATCGAGAGCGTGACGGTCGTGGTCTTGCTGACGAGTCGGTACTCAACGGATCGACTGGCGAGAGAGCGAAGCCATGTCAAGCGCTCCACTGCTTCACTGCGGTCCGTGTACTCCCCCGTGGCAATGTGCCAGCGGCCTTCGCGGCCAACCTGGACGGCCCACACGGTCTCAGTGTCGGCGTGGATCTGCGTCTGCTCGTGGCCCTGAATCATCCTCAAATTCTAGCGCATAAGGGAACGTTATGCGCTAGCTCTACGGTGACAGGACCCAACGCGGCGCCGCCCCGCCCCTCTACGCAGGAGAGCGGGCCGGCGCCGGGGCCCAAGAAGCTGGCTGCATCCACGGCCAGAGAAGGACTCGTGCGTTTACCTGCGCCACCGAACGACCACCTCCACCCTTCGGTCACAACTCGGTTACCACCTGCGCACACCAGCAACGCTCCCCCTACATCGCCCGTTACGGTCATCGCTCACGTACCACCCAGGGGGGACCATGAAGACCCGTATCGGCGTCGCCGCGCTTGCATGCGCGGCGGCCCTCACGCTTGCCGGCTGCAATCCAGAATCCGCCGATAGCCGCAGCCCCGCCGCCGAGGCGCCAGCCGCAGAACCGACCAGCGCTACTCCCAGCCCTGTGGAGAGCAAGGAAGCAAAGCCCGTCCCCCTGCCCGACTTTGTCGGCATGGGACTCCAGTCCGCGCAGGACACCGCGCAGGCCAAGGGCTTCTACAGTCTGAAGTCTCACGACAGCACCGGGCGGGCACGCCTCCAGGCGCTCGACCGGAACTGGAAGGTGTGCAGCCAGAACGTGAAGGCCGGCACGACCGTGCCCGTCGACACGGCGCTCGACTTCGGAACGGTCAAACTGGAGGAAGAATGCCCGGCGGCCGACGAGAAGGAGCCCGAGGCGGCGGGCGGGAAGATGCCTGATCTGGGCGGCGAGTCGGTGAAGGCGGCACGCGCGGCCCTCGACCCGAGCACCTCGATCACGGTGACGGATGCGAGCGGCGACCGGATGGTGCTGCTGGAGAGCAACTGGCAGGTGTGCACGCAGGACCCGGCACCCGGTAAGGCCCTCAACGGGCAGCCGGTTGAGCTGACCGCGGTCAAGTACGAGGAGAGCTGCCCGTGACCGCCCGGAGAGCGCTCCCCTCTGTCGTCCTGCTGGCCCTCGCGTTGACCGCGTGCGGCGGAGGCTCCGACAGCAGTAACGCGAAGCCGAAGACTGCGGCGACGGCGAGTGAGCACGCTGTACAAGTCGATTGCTCCGACAGGGACCTGTCCGAAGCGGACTGGGTGGAGTACTGCTCCGACGCGCAAGGACCGAACGGTGCGATGGCGGCCCCCGTCGATCTGGCGCTCGGGAAGCCGTCTCCGACGGTTGGCGACGAGGGCACTGGCGTGCTGGAGATGACCCCGACGACGGTCGTCTACTCGAAGGTCGGCACAGGAAACGAACCCGACAAGGACCTCTTCGCCGTCATCACGGTGAAGCAGCGGCCGACAACCGCGGCTCCTGCCGGCGAGGTGCCGCCGATGAGTAGCGGCGGCTGGTCGTGGATCGCCCCTGATGGACAGTCGGTCGACGAGGGCAACGGCCAGTCGTTCAACGTGGTGATGGACGACTTCAGCGCGGCGGGCCCAGTGCAGCCGGGCTCCTTCGTGTGGGACGCGGCGGTCTTCGATCTCACGGCCGCGCAGGCAAAGGGCGGCACCTTGGTGTACGTCGACAGCGAGGGTACGGCGTACCGCTGGAAGATCCCCTCCGGGGACAGTGGCCCGCAGGTCGCTGAGGTGAAGAAGCAGTTGGAGTTCTGACCGCGCGCAGGAACACGCAACACCCCCGCCGCCCGAGATGGGCGGCGGGGGTGTTGTCGTTCCAGCGGTCCCGTCTGTACGAGCTCAGAGGCTCGGCGGATCCTGGCTGTTCTCCGGGGACTCCGGGCTCGCACTGCTCTCGGTGTCGACGGCTGGCTGTGGGCCGGTTGTCGGGACGGGCGGCTCTTCCACCCAGCCCATGTCGACGAGGGATCCGGTGTCGGCCGCGGTGTCGTCTACCTGCGGGGTGACGGGCTCGAAGGGCATACTCACACTCCAGTTCGGTTGTATTCGTCCACCAGAGGATGGACGGGCTCGGGCTCGATTCCAGCCCGGTGCATCTGGCCAGCCCACCGGTCTACCGTCCACGAGAACGCCCGCAGCAGGGACTCGAAGCGGGCCTGCCGACCACGGAGCTGCCCGTTCTCCTCGTCGACCCGCGCCACCGTCGCCTGAAGCACCTTGAGGTCTTCAGACCGTTGGGCTGGCGCGGCCTGTGCTTCGGCGGCGGCCCGGTTCGCCGCGGCGGTTGCCTGTGCGGCGCGCACGGTGGCACGGGCGACGAAGAATCCGCCGCCGCCGAGTACGCTCCCGGCCGCGCCTATCAGCCCCGCCCACTCGCCCACGTTCACGGCGCCTTGCCTTTCCTGGGGCGCGGAGCTGGGGGGACCGAGTATTCGGGCACCGTCGCGGCCCACATGATGATCCCGACGATCGTCAGGTACCAGACCGCGACGAAGCCGCCGCGGGAGTAGATGCCGGTGGCAGCCGCTGCCGCGTAGGCGAGGGCCCACACGCTGGGGGGTGCGAATGCTGCGGCGAATCCGGCCCAGTCTCGGCCGATTTGAAGGAAGGCACTGCCGGCGGCGATGAGTCCGGCCCCGATCCAAAGCCAGGCCCAGGTGGAGAGTCTGCAGTGATCGGTGAGGATGCTCAGGCCGACCGTGGTGGGCGGGTCGTAGATCATGCCCGCGCCCCAGGCGCACTCCCCTATGCCGATGATGAGGAGGAATCGGCCGCGGCGTCCGAGGTGTTTGCAGGCCCGCCGCATGAGCAGGCAGCGCACTTACACGCCCGGTGCCGCGCTGGCGCTGTTCTTTGTCCCGAACGCGCGGGCCGCCATGCCCTTGAGGAGGGATCCGGCTGCGGCGAGTCCGGCGGCGGCCATGGTCTGCCAGAACGAGGCATGGAACATGTCGGCCGGTCCGGCCGCCACGGCGACGCCGCCGGCGGAGACGACGAACGTGGCGAGGGTCCGTTCGGCCAAGTCGCGGGCGTAGGTGGCGGTCGTCTTGATGACGGTGTCCGCACCGGGGATGTGGAGCTGAGACATGACGGTTCCCTTCATTGGGGCAGTTCAGGGGGACGGGCAGCCATTACGGCTGTCAGTGTCAGGGCGTGGTGAGCAGGGCGAGAATCTGGTCGAGCTTCTTTTCCAGCCGGTCCACCTTGACCTGGAGGTCGGTGGTGTCCTTCTCCACATGGGCGAGGTAGTAGCCGGCGCCATGGTTCACGCGGGCGCCCTTGCTGTCGACCTCGGTCAGGCTGCCGATCGTCAAGAGGTTCGCGTGGAGGGAGCGGACGCGGTCGTCGGTGGTAGCCACGGGGGTTTCCTTCGGCGGGGTGGTGGGCGGCTTGGGTGCGGGCGTGCTGCTGCCGGGGTTCCAGGACGTGGGGTGCTTCAGTCGTTCCGCGACGTCGGCCCGGAGCGCGGTCATGGAGACCCCGAGGGGGTCGACCTTGTCGCTGGACCATTCCAGGTGACCGATGACGCTCTTCGCGGTCCAGCCGTGCGCGCGGCACAGGGCGGCCTGGGTGCGGACGATGGCGTCGTACTGGGCGGCGGGCCAGGGGTCCTTGCCGTCGCCGAGGTTCTCGCATTCCCAGCCGTAGAACCGGGCGTTGCCGTCGACGCCGTTGGCGTTGCCCTTGGTCGGCTTAGGTGGCCGGTCGCCGTAGTCCTCGGCGATGACATGGGCGAGGACGGCGGGGTCGCCGCCTCCGGCGTGGTTGGTGCGGCCCCAGCCGACGAGGTGCACCGTCCCGTCTTTGGCGATCATGCCGTGGCAGAGAGGGCCGGGCAGGGAGCTGTAGCCGTCGCGGACGATGGCGACCGACGAGGCGGTTCCCTTCGTCACGGTGTGGTGGACGACACTGCCGTTGACGGGCCCCCACGCGCCCTTCTGGTTGCGATTGTGGGTGCGCCAGTTGTCGACCTCTACGATGCGGACCCCCTCGGCTCGGAGAGCGGTGAGGGCCGCCGCAGCGGACAGGGGTTGAGCCATGAGCCCTCCTCAGGGCATGCCGATGGCCCCGGCCGGGGTGGCGCGGGGCTCGGGGTGTGGCAGGTCAGAGGCTGTAGGTGATGTTGTTGAGGGATACCCAGGGCGGCTGTACGCCGGTCTGGGTGACGATGGCGACGGTGCCATCCGTGTTGAAGTCGATCTTCACGGAGAGGGAGTCAGAGGCGACCGCCGAGCAGGCAGCAGTGACGGTGCGGCGGGATGCGGGCCGGGCGGCGACGGGCAGCACGGCGTTGAGGAAGTTCCCGGAGCCGACCGGGGCGCCGCCGCTGTAGGTGACGTTGAGGCCGCCCTTCCACATGACGACCTGCTCGCCGAACAAGTTGACGACCCGGTACTGCGGGGTGCCGTTCGAATTGCCGTTCGCGGTGTAGCCGCTGCGCAGGGTGGGTGTCGTCCAGGACTGCGTACCAGCAGCGACCACCACCCAGGCTGTGCCGTCGTACACGGTCAGGAGGCGGGAGTCGGCGAGAAACGCGGCCATGCCAGCGGCTGGCGGGGTCAGTGCGGCATTGCGGGCGGAGGCGGAGGCGAACCGCATGACGGTCTGGCCCGTGATCTTCAGCAGGCCCTCGCCCATGATTTTCAGGTCGGGGGTTTCGCCGTAGTCGAGGCTTGTGAAGCCCTGCCCGAAGGCGTCAGTGATCGGCATCGGTCCTCCAGGTCAGTTCAGCCAGAGCGGCGTAGGCGGTAGGGCGACGAGAGTTCCGCTCGCGGGGCCCCGGTATTCGATGGCGCCGGTGGAGGCTCGGAGGATGCCGCGGCAAGCCCCGTAAGTTGCGCCGTTGGTGCCCTGTGAGCAAATGAGCACGATGTCTGTGTCCGAGTTGGGGCGGGCGCCGACGGGCAGAGTGGTAAGCACGTCGCCGTAGCCGAGCGTGCTGGACTTGGTGAAGCTCCCGCGCAGGTGGACGGTGTCCCCGATGACGCGGTATTGGGGGGCCTGATAGCCGGAGGCGGCACTGTACCCGGTGCCGAACCCGAGCCCGGCCCACGCGCCGTTGGAGGCAGTGGCCGAGGCAAGCCGGCCGTGGGCGATCCAGTTGCCGGTGCCGCTCTGGCTGATGACGATCCAGTCGCCGACGACCGGTGAGGGGTACGCGTCGGGAATGCGTCGTGCACGTATGGCGCCGATGGTGACTGTGCCATCGACGTTGACGGAGGTGACCGTGCCAGTCCGCCAGTCCGCGCCGCGCACCTGCGGGTCGGCGGCTCCGGCGGTCCGTGAGGCTTGGATGAGTTCGGCGGCGAGGTCGGCGCCAGTGACTTCGGCGGGCATTAGGCGTCTTCCTTCCCGCCGATGGTCTCCAGCGTGGTCGAGTTGAGTCCGAGGTCGAGGGAGAACGACTGGATCTGATGAAGTTCGCGTTCGCCGTTGCCGTAGGTGACGCGGATGACGTCGCCCGGTTCGAGGCACGGGTTCGGCGCGGCCTCGATCGATACGGTTGCCGACGGCTTCACTGCGTCCCGCAGGAGCTTCGCCGCAGCGCCCGCGCACTGCCCGTTGGAGACGAGCAACGACGAGGAGTAGAAGCGGGGCACCCGGCCGAACGGTCCGGCCCAGTAGGTGGGGCTGGTCGGGTCGTCGTCCTGGGCGGTTGCGCTGACGGCGGCCACGTTGTCCTCGGTGTTCTCCCCGCTGGCGACGACGACGTTGTAGATGCCGTCCCGGTTGTACGCGCGGTTCGCGGAGATCAGCACTCCGCCCTCGCCTGCGTCGACATTCCATGCAATCGGGGCAGTGGCGATGTCGGGGAGTTCGGCGATGATGAACTGTCCGTCGGCATCGGCATACACCTCGGCGCCGATCGCGGTGGCGCACGCCTGGACGGCCGCCCACCGGTCGCCCTGTGTATCCCAGGTGGTGGTGCCGAGCGTCGCATCCGACGCTCGGTTGACTATGACCGCGGCTGGCAGGGTGGCCTGAATGAGTCCGGTGATTGCGGTGACGGCTGCTGTGCCGCCGCGGGTGCTGTAAGGGGTGATGAACCGGTCGTCGGCGACGATCGATTCGAGGCCGCTGCCGTTGATGGTGACGGGGCCGAGGTCGGGGTCGCCGTCGACAGAGTCGATACGGAACTCGCCAAGTGGCACCGATTCGACGGTGGTGTCGGGGAAGCGGATGCCGCGCAGGATCCGGAGTCGCGCCCCATAGATGGCGAGCTGGTCGACGGGGCGGACCGGGATGAGGGAGGTGTCGGGCACGGTAACGGTGCAGGTGCGGCGGACCGCAGAACCGCGGTTGACGGTGACGCTGCCCCCGATGTGGATCAGGGGCTGCACGACTCCGTCCGCTCGAATCAACTGCACCTCCGTGTATGGCACGTGCGACTGCGAAAGGGCCGGCAGGAACCGCGACGAGGGAGGGTTATACATCAGGCCCTCCTCATGTGGTGCGCTGGTTGAGGGCCAGGTCCAGGACTGTCGCATAGCGGGACAGCAGGTCGAGGACGGTCGCGTTCTCCACGAGGACGTCCTGCACTGTCCAGGTTGCGGATCCGGAGACGCCTACGGTCGGCCGGTCCTGCTCAGTGAGCGGGAGCGTCCACTCGCGCCACGGATCCGGCGCATACGGGCTGACGCGAGGAAACGCGCTGCCGCCGACGGCGACGTACACGTCCGTCTCGCCCATGCCCGGGGCCGCCTGCCACAGCAGCACGGACCCGGACGACAGCAGCAGCCGCAGCGCATCCCGCTCGCTGTCAGCCTGCGTCCACAGCACCAGCGAGCCCTCACGGCCACCGCGATCCCCGGACAGGATGATGGCGTTCTGCCGCCCGCGGACCCTCATGACGTTCTGCTCGATCGGCTGCTGCCATTCGGGAGCCTCTTTGACCAGGGCTCGCAGGTTGAGCTGCGGACGGGCCGGGTCCTTGAGCCAGCAGTAGTTCCGGTCCACGGGGTCGAGGATCACCGTGCTGGTGACCCTCCAGCCGGTGAGGAGTCCCGTCGTGGCGCTGGTGTACTCGATCCGGTAGGTAACGGGCACGCCGAGGGGCGCCTCGTAGTCCTCGACGCTGAACACGTCATCGGTGATCGGCGTCATGGAGATGAGTCCGCCCCTGCCGCGCACCAGGGATTTCGATCCGTCGCCCAGGACCCGGTAGACGGTCAGCAGGTTGCTCGCACTCAGGCCGCGCAGTACCAGCAGGATGCTGGCTGTCGCGTCGCTGCCAGTTACCTGCGCGGACGGCAGCACCTGCTGGAGCCGCACGTCGTCGACCTGGACCGTCGATGAGGTGCTGGTCGGGGTGAGGAGCAGGTCCATTTGCCCTGTCACGGCTCCGGCCGGAGGGGTCATATCGGCGTCGAACCGGTACCAAAGCCCGTCGCCGGGGAGGGCCCCGGCGACGCTGCTGATGGTGGTGATGAGCGTGTCGGTGGCGTCGAAGTACCGCATGGCGATGTTTGCTGTCCAGCCGCCCGCTACGCGTTTGAGCGCGGCGCTCGCTTTCCAGTTGAGTAGCTCTGTGATCGGGTACTTTCCGGAGCGGATGGTGCTTGCCGTGGCGGTCGTGGAGGTGACGGTGAGGCTGTAGGCGTTGCTGATCGCCTGCCCGCCCCAGGGAGTGGAGCGGGCGATCGAGGCGGCGCCGGATGCGACGGTCCACTGCCCGATGCCTTGTTCGAAGTTGGAGTCGGTGAAGTTGACCTGATTGTCGTTTGGTGCGGTGCCGGTGGCCGTGGCGGTGCGGACTTTGAGGACCATGCCATCCGCACGAACCACCTGCCCGGCGGTCGCGGAGGTGATCCCGAAAGCAAGGCTCGCGGTCGCCGCTGTTGCCGGGGCGAACGCGGAGGCGATCTGCCGGTACGCGCCGGTAGCGGGCGCGGCGAGGGCCGAGCGGGTGGCCGTCAGTTGGGTGCCGCCCGCATCGTAGAAGCGGATCTCCACCCACACTGATGCAGCTGCCGTGGGCGGTGACAGGTAGCCGAATCCCAGGTACTCCATGCCGGGCGTGACGGGCGCCCGCTCCGTACACAGGGCGGACCCGTTTCCGGCCGCGGTCACCGTGAGGGTGATCATTTCTCCGCCGGAGTAGTACCAGGTAGCAGGCCAGGAAATCATGGGGGCTGTGCGAGACAGGGTGCCGTTCGATTCGACGGCCCAGCCGGACGTGTCGATCTCGTACTGCTCGGCGTTGAAGCTGAGGAGGTTTCCTGCGTGCCGCAGCGGCCAGCCGAAGTACACGTTCTCGAAGTAGCTGATCACGCCGGCGCCCGCGGGGCTGGAGGACACGACGACCTGTGCCCGCGCGGCGCCGGCCGGGGCGATCCCGCCGACGCTGATGCGATGCCACGACGATGACGCCGTAGCGGTAGTGAGCCCCCACGTGATGCTGACCTCGCCGCCGGAGGCGTTGAGCCAGCGGATGCCGATGCGCTCCGGGACCGTCGTCCCGGAGGCATCGGCGAATGCCGCGTAGGTGGTTCCGACGACGACCGCGTAGGAGGAGTAGGTCCGGGCCTGCATCTCCCCGGCCGCCACCGACTTGACGACGAGGACTCCGTCGCCGTTCCGCCCGCCACCGCCGAGGCCGATCGTGCAGTTCAGCTTCGCCGCCCACCCGGAGATGTTCGGGTCGATGGTCTCGGTGGTCAGCGACAGGAAGTTCCCTGGGATCGCCATGCCGCCCCCTTAGATTGGTCGGGCCCTGAGGGCGGTGAGGACTTGAGCGTTCTCCTGCCGGACAACGCCCTTGAAGGTGCCCATGAGTTCGCCGGAGTCAAGGACGAGGGTGCCTGTCATCTCCGTCGGCCCGTCGAATCCTCCGCCGCCGCGTGCCGCAAGGGACGTGAGAGCGTTGGCCTGCCCTGCAGTGAAAACAGGCTCGGGCCGGCCGGTGCCGTTGTAGGTGAGGGACAGGCCCTCGGGCAGGTAGCCGCCGGAGTCGTACTTGCCGGGCTGGAAGCCGTAGTGCGACGTGAACAGCTTGTCGTTCCAGCCCCGTGCCCGGCTCCCGACGACGACACCGTCGCCGCCTCGGCTCTCAACGTTGACGCCGTTGATGGTGCCGGCCGTGTGGCCCACGCCCGCATTGGTGATGCCGATGCGGTACGGGCTCTTCCCGTTGAGGACCCATCCAGGCGGCGCCGCCTTCCCCGAGAACGCCATCGTCGCCCAGCGACGGTGAGGCTTCTGACCTCGGACGACGGACTCGATGGCGCTGACGAAACCGGAACAGTCCCACGACGGATTCCCGTTGCCGCCCCACTGGTAGGGCAGCCCGTGCTGCGTGCGCGCCCACTTCAGGCCGGCCTGCATGCGGGGCCCGCCGATACCTCCCGCCCCTTTCTTGTCGGCTTCCTTCCCGTAGCCGAAGATCGCGTCAAGGATCCTGGTCGGGATACGCCTGATCATCTTCCGGAAGTCGGTCGACGCCCCTGGGAACTTCTTCAGCAGCGGGTCGATGACGTGCTTCACGCCGGCTCGCGCTGAGGACTCCAGGCCGTCCTTCAGCCACGACGTGCCCTTCTTCACGGCGTCCCAGGCTTTCGACCCGAGGCCCGCGGTCGTCTTCCCGATCCAGTTGAAGATGCCGCCGTCGGCGAACTGCTGGGTCGGCGTGTCGGGGTTGCCGCCGAGCGCGGGTGCCAGAGCGGCCTTGACGCCGGTCGTGCCACGGGACGACGCGATCCGGTTCATGGTGGACACGAAACCGGAGCCGACAGCGCGGGTGAACTCGGGCCGCATGATGGCCTCGCCGCCGGACAGTTCGAGACCGCCACCGGTCGGGGACACGAACTTATGGACGTCGCGGCCGGGCGTGTAGCCGGGCATCACGCCGCCGGAGGCAAAGGAGTACGGCTTGAGCGTCGGCGCCCCGAAGGCACTTGCGACCTTGTTCCAGACCCCGACAATGCCCTTGTTGTAGACGGTGTCGACGATGAACTTGACAGGCGCTTTAGCGATTCCCTTGACCTTGTCCCAGGCGACTTTGATGGCGGCGCGAGCTGAGTCAAATGCCTTGGCGACCTGACCGATGGCAGACTTCAGGGCGCCGAATACAGGCTTGACTCCGGAGTTCCATACCGTCGCCACGATGGTCTTCATGCCGTTGAAGGCAGGGACTACCGCCTTGCGCCACAGCCACCCAGCAACATCACCGACAAGCCGCATGCCCTTCATCAGCGCATCGAACTGCGGCTTGATAGCCGCACTCCACAGCCACTTCGCCTTACCGCCGATGTAGTTGAAGACCGGGCCGAGAACCTTCGACCACAGCCACTGGGCTCCGGCCGCAATAGCACGGAAAGCCGGACCGATGGCCTTCGCCCACAACCATGCCCCGATCGCCCCAAGCGCCTTGATAGCCGCGATGATTGGTAGCAGGACAGCAACGACCACAGCGGTCAGCAGGACTTTCGCTGCGGTGGCAATGAATCCGAACGCCGGTCCAAGCGCGTTCCGCCACAGCCACATTGCCCACCGACCGGCCCGCTGAAGGCCAGACCAAATGGCGTTGAGTACAGGCTTCAGGGCGTTGTTCCAAGCCCACAGGGCAGCCATCTGAATACCGGACCAGGCCGCCTGTACCAGGTTCCGGAACCAGCCAAACTGCTTGTAGGCGTAAACGACCGCAGCAACGAGAGCGACGATCCCGACAATAATCAGCGTGATCGGGTTGGCGCTCACCACCAGATTGAAGGCGATCAGAGCCAGCGTCCATGCGCGAGTCGCAATGAAAGCCAAGTACATACCCTGGATCAGCCACGGCAGAGTCTCCGCGATGCTTGCCAAACCGCGTCCGAGTGCTCCAAGGATTTGAAGCACTGGTCCAGACAGAGGCGACAGAGACTTCGACAGCTGATAGAAGGCGCTGGAAATATCACGGATCGACTTCGCCAGCAGGGGGCTCATGTTCGCCGAATAGCTCAAGAACCGCTCGAACTCCGGGCTTCCCTTCAGGCCGGTCGCCCAGGAAGCCCATCGCCCGGTGATCTCCTGCATGCGCCGGCTGATGGAATCCATATGAGGCAGGAACGCGTCCACGATTCCGCCGAGCGTCTTGAACACATTGCCGAAGGCAGCGCCAAGTCCCACGACCGCAGGAGTCACCGACCCGGCGAGATCATATCGGAAAGACTGCCACCACGGGCTCTTGAACCCGCGCGACACCCGGTCCTGAAGGACCTCGATAGCCCGCACCGCGCCCATCACGAACGGCGTGAGACCCGGCAGCGAGTTCTTGATTCCTTCGAGGGCCCGCGTGAACAGCGGCATCACCGCAGGCTGAAGCGACTCCGACCAGCCCTTGAAAGCCTTCCGCAACGAGACGAACGCATCGAACGTGCCACGCGCGGCCGGAGTCATCCCCGCAAGCGCCGCCTGATACTTCGCCTGCGCCACGGCAGCCTGATCCACACCCCCGGCCGCAGACCGCGACGCGGAGGCAACCTGACGCTGAGCAGAAGCAATCGAGTCCGCCGCGGACTGCTGAGCCGCCACCAGAGACTCCTGGGCGCGCGCCACCGACCGGGCACCGTCCTCCTGTGTCTTCGACACATTCCGGGACGCCTCCGCGACCTTCGCTTGCGCGTCGGCAATAGCCCGCTGGGACTCCACCTGCTGACGGGCCGCCTGCGAACGCGCCTTCGCCAGCCCCTTCTGCTGCGTCACCACCGCCTTGTCCGCTGCGGCGATCCGCTCCTGCGCCTTCTTCACGAGGTCGGAGCCCTCAACGCCGGCCTTGTCGGCGGTCTTCTTCTCCGACGTCAGTTCCTTCGTGGCAGCTTGCTGGGTCTTCAGTCGCTGCACGGCCTGGTCGTAGGCGAGCTGGGCGCGCTGCTGCTCCAGCACCGTGGCCTTCGTGCCCTTGGCCTGCACCGCGCGCAGGCGCTGCTGAGCCTCCTGCACGGACAGAGCCGCATCCCGCTCGCTGAGCTGCGCATCAGCCAGCCGGGTCGACAGCTCGGCCAGCTGCTGGGTCGCATCCTTGCGGGCCTGGGTGAGGTCCTGCTGTGCCTGCCGGGCTGTCCGCTGTGCATCGGCCAGAGACTCCTCGGCCTGCGCGACACGCTCGGCGGCGGACTGCTGTCGGTCCGCGGCCTGCTGCACCGCATCAGCCAGGGACTGCCGGGCCTGTCGAACCTGCTGCGCCGCATTCCGACTCGCCTCAGCGGACGACCGGACCGCGTCCCCGACAGCCTGCTCCGCCTGCGAGATCGACCGCGCCGCGTTTCGGTGCGCCGCCGCAAGGGACTGTTGCGCGCCCGCCATCTGGGAAGCCTTCGCGGCGCCCTGGCCCGCGGCCTGGCCGCCCTTGTAGGTGGCGTTCGTCGCAGCGTCCTGTGCTGCCTTCTGCGCCTGGAGAGCCCCGGCAATGTCGATAACGGCAGGGGCTGCCACTGCGGCGAGCGCACCGACGCCCACCGAGGCGGCCACGGCTGCGGATCCGATGGCGCCGATACCAGCAGCGAGAACTGGGATCGCGGGGATGACTGCCAAGCCGCCGACTGCAGCGGTGAGTTGCAGGACCGCGGACAAGGCGCCCGAGGTGTTGACGTCAACGCGGGCCCTCTTCCCGTCCACAGCGCTGATCGCCGCTCGTACTGCGGCGAGTTCCCCAAGCGCCGTCGCTGTGTCGGCCCGCACCTGAACGTTGGGGTGACTGGCGCCGAGCCGTGTGAGCTCGGCCTCGATCAGTTTGATCTCCGTCTTGGCCGCGGCAGCATCAATGTCGATGCCGATGCGCTTGTTCGCGAGCGTTTCCATACGGACACGGAGGGCCTGGAGGTCGGCGTCGGCGTCGGAGGTGTTTGCGTCGATATCGATCTTTGGGAGGGCGCGGAACGCTGCTTCCAGCCGAGTCTTCAGCGCCCGGGAGAATGCCCCGCCGGTCTGGTCTCCCTGACGGACAGCGGACGCGCGGGCCGCCGCGCCGCCCTGAGTGACGCCGTCACGGAGAGAGCCACGGATCTCAGCGGTGATCCGGGCGGCGATCTGCTGGCCGATCTGCTGGCCAATCCGCAGCCCGATGTCGCCAACCTGGGCCTGCATGGCTGGCCCGAAGCTCCGGCCGGCTGCACTGCCAGCTTCCTCGCCCACTCGGGTCGCCGCAGGGACGAGCGCACGCTGGAGTTGCTGGTAGATGCCCCGCGTACTGGGGATGATGTCGACTTCGACGGAGCCCACGGAGATCGCCACGGGAGCCTCCTCCCGTGCGCGTCAGGCCGCGCTGCCACCGTTGATGATCTCGAAGAGTCTCTGGCTGGCCGCCTCAGACATCGGCTCGCGTGCGGGTTTCGACGTGGCGCCCGGTCGGCGTATCGGCTCAGGGCGCTTCGGCTTCCGGCCCTTGCCGTCCGAGTTGACGCGGATCAGGATGTACTCCAGGGTCCGCAGCGAGTCCGTGATCCCGGCGAGGAGTTGCTCCGTCTGTGACCAGCGGCCCTTCTCCGGCTCGCCCTTCTCAGCCTGGGCCTCGTACTCCTCCGGCGTCATAGCGTTCCGCAGGGCGGTCGTCGTCGCCGACTCCGGCGGCAGATGCTGAACCAGTACTCTCAACCGTCTCGCCGTCATCTCGCCCCGCCAGTAGGCGTCGATCTGGTCGGCGTCCCGCGGATACCAGTGCGCGAGGTCAGCCTCTACCGCCTCCGCGTGCGCCTCGACGACCCGGCGGGTCCACGCGATTTCCCCAGGCTCTCTCCGCCGCGCCGGGCGGCCTCCGCGACGAACTCCTCGAACTCGTCGTTCGTCGGGTCGATCTCGAAGTACAGATCGAGATCGTCAGGATGGACGACCTGCTCCGCGAAGAAGGTGAAGTTCGCGTTCGACAGGGCGGTCTGCCACGACTGCCGCCACGCGCCCGGCGGAACGATGCGGATCTCCTCGTCGGCGAGTTCGGCTGTGACGTAGTGCCCTTCCGCCTCAATCTCCTGAGCTGTTGCGGCGTCGGCCTCGTCGTTGAAGTCGTCGGCCGGCTCGGGCGCGAGGTCGCGGGGGGCTCGGGCGGGGCGGGGCGTGGTGGTCTTGCGGGTTGACGTGCGGCTGTTCGCTGCCATGGGCGCGGGCCTCCTCGATCGGGCGCGGGCAGAGATGGGGTGAAGGGTGGGTGGGCCGGCCCGCGCCAACGTGCGGCCCACCCACCCGGCTCAGGAGCCCGAGTACTCGGGCGTGACCGGCAGCTTGTCGACGTGGTAGACCGTGTTGCCTGCCTCGTCGGGGTAGGTGGTGATCGTCCACTCGTAGCCGGACATCTCGTCCTGCTTGAAGGACACGTCGGAGCGGTCGTTGATTTCCCCCTGGGGGACGTAGAAGCCCTTGAACGCGTTGCCGTCGATTACCAGGAACCAGAACGCGCGCCGGTCCGGAACCGGGGACGCGGTCTCGGCGTACTTGGTGAGGCCGTCGCCGTCGGGCTCCAGCGCCGCGGCATCAAGCCTGTACTGGAGGCTCTGTACGGCCACCCGGCTCGTCTCCCACACCGTCAGCCCGAACGTCCGCACGCTCTTGGTGATCTGCGTGCGGAACGGCGACGTGAGCCCCCACGGCGTGAACTCCTGGCTGTCCTCGTCGAACCCGTAGGTGAGGCCGTCGTCGGAGATCGCACCGAGGGGCTCCCACGGGGACGTCGGCTGATCCAGCGGCGACGCCAGCGCAGGCGTCCCCACCGGCGCCACGAAGCCGCCGCCGTTCGCCCCCACCAGGGCGAGATCCGCAGCGCGGGTGATGTTGACCATGATGTCTCCAGACATGCGAAAGCCCGCGCACGGGCGGGTACTGACAGGGGTCCGGCGCGGGCCCAAAACCGGTCAGGAAACCGGATGGCAGAAGATCTCGTAAGTCGCCCCAACTCGGCGCAGGGTGACGTTCTCGTAAGGACGCGAGGCAGGCAGGGACAGAGCGGCGACGCGCCCGATAACCGCGGCGCTGGACGTGCTGCCTCGCAGCTCACTAGTCACCCAGTCGTGGACCTGGCGGGCCAACGTGATGGCGTCACCCCGGGTTGCCGCGAACACGTCGATGTCGACGAGGAACCGGGCCAGTTTCAGTCCGTCATCCCCGCCGCCTGGAACCTGCTGCACGCGGATCGTCGGCAACTCGGCAAGGAGGTTGTTGTCCAACTCGTCCCGCACCACCGCACCCGGGAAGCGGGCCGTGCCGAGGGTGATAAGTTCCAGCTCGATGTCGAAGAGGGCGGTCACTGGTTCCGCCCGCCCAACTGCGCCGCCCGCAGCAGGACGTGATGGGCATGGACGCGCTCCGTCCCGTACTCCACCCAGCGCGCATAGTGGGCCGTGTTGCGAACGTATCCGACCGCGCGATCCCGGCGGCGACCGCCCCGCGCTGTGCTGTCCGTGGTCCACGAGTCCTTGTAGTGACCCGGGTGCGGACCGCCCACATCCACCGGCGAAATCGCCACGGCGACGCTTTTGATCACCTCGGCGCGGCGGAGCATCTCCGCCCGGATCATCGGCGACCGCAGAAGCTGACCAACGCCTTTACGGGACATCTTGAACCGTGCTGCCATAGCCCCTCCAGCAACTCGTAGGGGGCGGACATGGACGTGAAGGGCGTGCTCGGCACGATCAGCTACGACGGGGAATGGATCACCATCACGAAGACGCCCGTCGGTCTCAAACCGGCACCGGTACGAATCCGGGCCGCCGACGTCACCGGCACACGTTTCAAGCCCGCCACCCGGCTCATGCACGGATACGTGCAGTTCCTGCTGCCCGGCGCCGAAGCCGCCGCAGAGAAAGGCGGCATCCTCCACTCAGGCCGGCCGCCCTACGAGGACCCGCACAGCCTGTCCATCCCCCGCAAGTCCAACGACCTCGCCGAGAAGCTCGTCGCCGCAGTCGAGCAAGCCCGCGGCTAACCCGTCACCCTGTCGGCGGCGAATTGGACAACGCCGCGCGTTCCGGTGAACGGGCTACGGCCCCAATCACCAGGCTGCCCGGTGATCTCGCAGACCTCGCCGCGGATACGAACCCGGTCCGTGGTGCGCACCCCGGTTCTCGGAGGCGCGTACACGGTGTAGCCGACGATGACCGTGTCACGGCCCTGTTGCTCCGGCCCGCCCACCTGAGGCGTCTCAGCCCGCGGCGTCACCACACAGCCATGGACATCGAACGACTCATCCAGGCCGGGCAGCGGCTGGCCGCGCGGGTCACGGCCCGATGACTCTCCGATGCGGACGATTCGCACCGTCTCCCCATACGGGTACGGCGCGGGCATCAGGGATACCCCCAGCCCGTCCCATAGTCCTCGAAGATGCCGTAGTCGACATCGATCGGCCAGGTCGGCGACGGGTCCGCCGTGTCCGGAGTCGGGTCCACCGTGAAGGCGCCCCCGCGACCGGCCAGCGACTTCAGCGCAGACTTGTCCGCCTTCGTGAGATACAGGCCGCCCGAGCCGGACGGCCGCTGTACCGACATCGGGCCGATCGTCTCGTAGCTGACCTGCTGAGGATTGACATAGGCCCGACCAGCCACGGACAGCACGACAGCCCTAGCACCGTCAGGGAGCGGTTTGACCACCGTCTCGCACAGCGACACCGCGCTCTCGATCAGCAGGTCCGCCCGGTCGCCCTGGATCTCATCGAGCCCCAGATACAGGCCGAGTTGCTCGGCGGTAGGAGGAACGAATGCCACGGCTCCTCCTAGCTCTTGAGGCCCTCGATCGCACTGCACCAGGCGGCCAGTTCGGCCGCAGGGTCGAGCTCTGCGCTGCGGGCCTTCGCGCGCTTCGACGCCAGTCGGTACTCGGCCGGAGTCAGTAGTTTACGGAGGACCGCCTCGTAGCCGTCTAGGTCGTTCCGGTCGACGAACAGCCCCGCCTCGCCCAGCGATTCGCACAGGCCGGGCGTCGGGTGGGCCAGGACCGGAATGCCGCTCGCGAGCGCCTCGCAGCCGGCCCGGCCCCACGACTCGTAGGAGCTGGGCATCAGCAGCACCTTGGTGCGGGCATAGACCTGCTCCCGCATGTCCTCCCCGCGCACGTGCTCGACGATCTCAACGTTCGGCAGGTCCGGGAGGACCTGCTCGCCGTATGCGCCGCGCACCGCGAGGAACTGCTGATCCGGCATGCGCTTCGCCAAGGCTTCGAGCACCTTGCCGCCCTTGGCCTCATTGCAGTTGATCAGCGTGATGGCCTTGCCGGGCTTCGTCGCATACTCCTCGGCGAACACCGGCGGACGCACGACCAGCGACCGTTCGGGGCGGACCGACTTCGGATACTCGGCGAGGAACAGCTCCGCCTCCCGCTCCATCCACTGGCTGTTGTAGACCGCCAGCGCCGTGCCACCTGCCGCAGCATCCCGGAAGCTCGGACGGTGCGTGTTGTGGCACACCACCACCAGCGGCTTCCCGTACCCGCGGGCAAGGGACGCCGTCGACGGCACCGTCTCCAGATGCGCCAGCAGCACATCCGCCCGCCGGACCGCCGAAGGAAAGTCCAGCCGCGACTCCAGCGGGATCACCTTGATGCCCCGATACTCGTACTCCTGATGGGCCTTCCCGTACCGGGACAGCCACACCTGCACGTCATGCCCACGCTCCACCAGCGGGCGCAGCATCGACACCAGCATGTGCTCGGCACCCGCATTGTGCTCCGGGGGCATCGCGTGCACGCGGGCCACGATACGAAGAGGCTTAGCGGTCCCGCCCGGCGCGGAGACCGGGACCGCCCTGCTCACGAGCCGCTCGGCGTGCCGGTGTACTTGACGAACGCGTCCGCGTCGCCCTGCACGTAGCCGTAGAACGCCTCCGCCAGGAGCAGCACCAGGTTCTCCTGGAACGCGGAGTGGACACCGCCGTCCTCGTCCACGTAGGTGGCCTCGGAGCTGATCCGCACAGTGATGTCCATGCCGACGCCGTAGGCCGCCTGCGACCAGTCACCGCCGATCGCCCGCAGGCCCGTGTCCGTCGACGCGGACTGGCGGCGCTGCTTACCCGACACGCTGCGCGAGTACGCGAGCGGCTCGCCGATCAGCGTGCCCGCCGCCGCCATGTTCGTGCCCGGAGTCAGCGTGTCGACGAGGATCGGCTGCCCGTTGGCATCGGTCGCGCGCAGCAGGGTGGGCTTCAGACGGTGGTCGGCGACGGTCCCGGTGTAGTCCCACTCGTCGTCCATGACCAGGCTCATGCCGTCGACGAAGTCCGACCACACCCCACCCTCGTTGCGCGGGTTGGTCCCGAGCGCGACCGCGTTGCTGGTCATCGTCAGGTAGTCGGAGAACGGGCCGGCCGCGCCGCGCATCGTCTTGCCGTGGATCGCCGCGTGGTCGAAGGCCCTCGCGAACGCGGTGGGCAGATCCCGCTGAAGCTGAGTCCACAGCCCGCCCGCGTTGGTCTTCACGACCTCCTCGGCCACCGGGATCAGTACCGCAATCTTGCGGGCCTGCATGCTCTTCACGGCGACACCGCCGGACGACAGCGGCTTGGCCTGCGCCTGCCCGACCCAGTCAGCCGTCGGCACATCCATCGGAATCGGGATGCTCGTCGTCGCGTCGATCGCCAGCGGGGCGCGCTGCGCGAGCGCCATCACCGCCGACTGCTCGACCGACTTCTCGAAGATCGGCCCGGTGAGTGTCCGCGGGAGCAGGGAATCGCTGACATCGGACAGCTTGAGGGGGGCGGTAACCGCCATGACGTCCTACTTTCTAGCGGCCGTTGAGCCGCGAATGGATGAACCCGGCGAGTTCGTCAGCCGGGTTCAGGGGGGCCTGCTTGTGGTTGGCGCCGGACGCCTGTGTGCGGTCCGGTGCGGGGCGCCGCAGGCCCTCCTGGGGCTGGGCCTTTGCCCAGTGCGGCTTGCGCTCCAACAGCGCCTGGAGATCCGCCTCGATGGCGGCCTCGTCGATCGAGCCCGACTCGTCGATGTATGAGGCGAGATCCAGCTGGCTGACCGCGTCCTCCGGGTCGGTGAACGCGGCGCGCTCCCCCACCTGCGCGCCGGCCAGGGCCTGCACGCGGGCCTCGACGAGGCTCTTGCGGGTCGCGGCGATCTGTTCGTTCGCCCGGGTGAGCTGGTCGTTGAGGCGCTCGGACTCCGACTTCTCGGAGTCCTTGATGCGCTGCAGCTCGGCAGCCTTCGGCTCCAGCTCCTTCAGGCGCTTGCGGAGGTTCTGGGCCTCCGAATTCCCCTTGCGAATCTTGGCTTCAGCCTGCTTCCGGTCGAACGGCTCCTCCTGCTTTCCGCCAGCGTCCGCCTCCTGGGCGTCGTCCGTGGTGTCGGTGCCACTCTCCTCGGTCGCCGTCTCCTCGACGGTCTCCTCAGTGCCGGTGTCCTGCTGCTCGCTGGTCTTCTCGGTCTCTTCGGTCATGACGAATCGGCCCTCCAGGGGCTGTGAAAATGAGAAAGGCCGCCACCAGGGCGACCGGGGTGAACTATGAGTGGCGACCGTCAGCCGTGCTCGGCTACGGCTCTCCGGAACCGGCGAAGCTGATCGCCCGAGTAAGGCGCGGCGTACTCCCGGTACAGCCGCTCCCACTCCTTCGCATTGTCGGACAGTTCGAAGCGCTGCCCGGCGAACACCGGAATGGTCATGCAGTGACAGCCATCGTGGGCACGGAAGTCGACCGTGTCGCCCTTATAGACAGCCCCGCGTATCGAGAGCATGCGACAGAAGGCGCATGCTCCGAGAGCAGCCGATCGAGCCCACGCGGTCGCCCGCCGATCCTGACGGACCGCCTCAAGCACCGTGCCACGGCCCGTATCGGCCACAAGCTTCTGCACAACCAGTTCGGCCTTCTTCTCTGCCTGCTCCAAGCGGACATCGAGAGGCTCAAGCTGTGCTGGCGTCGCGACGTCCGACTCCCGCTCCCACACATCCTTCGTCGCCCACCGCAGACTCGACTCGGTGCGCTCCTCAGGCGGCGGATCGGCAACCGGCACCGTAAACAAACCCGTCACCCCAGCCGCGTCCCGCTGAGCGTCGTAGAACTCGGCGCCCAGAGCGGCCGACGTCTGCGCGTACTGGTCGACGACGGCCTGCACCGCAGAGAACCAGTCCGGCATCGATGACCGCAACCGCGACGGAATGATCAACCTGCGGAGTCGGCGGACATCCCGCACCAGCATGCGCGACAAGCCCAATTGAGCGGCACGGTAGCGATCCGGTTCGCCACCCCCGTCAGAGACCGCCGTTGCCACCGGACACCTCCGCGACCGTCGGCAACTGCGACGGCTGCTGGTCGTTCAGCGCGGCAAGTCGAGCCATGAGGCCACCGCCAGTCGCCGCCGCGCCCGACCGTCGCCGATCCGCCCTCACTCGCTGCCGCTGCCCCTCAGTCAGGCCGGCCATCTCCAACGTGACGTCAGAGTCGGCGGGCAGAATGCCCGCCTGGACGAGCTTCACTGTGGCGTCCGCCTGCGCGGCAACCGTCGGCGTCGCAGGGTTCCGCCACACCGTCTCGATGCGGCGAGTCTTTTCCGGCGGCTCCCCGTCGCGCACCCACAGGGCGAGCCGCATGGCCTGCTGCCAGGCCGCCCCATACCGGCGGATGCGCCGCTCGGACCGCTTCACCAGCTTCGCCTCAGTGGACCGGATCGCATCCGCAGAAGCCGGGTTGTCGGTCGTATAGCCGAGCATGTGCGGCGGGAGCCCGAACTGCGACGACATGATCCGCGCATACAGGTCGATGATCCGCGTCATCGCCGTCGGATCATGCGCAGCAAACTGGCCGACCGTCGGCACCTGGCCGTCCTCGTCCCGCTCCAAGGCGAGCACGCGGCCGATGTACGTCTCCCAGGCGCTCTTGGCGTTGCCCTCAGCGTCCTGGAAGGCGGACTCGGAGGCGCCCAAGATGTAGCGCTGTGGAGCGCCGAAGAACTCGGCCGCGACCTCCATACCCATCAGCCGCCGGCATGCGGCATCCGTGATGGACATGACCTCGGGCGTGATCTCCGACCGGCCGACCCTGTCTGCGGTCCGCTGTCGGTTCGCCATCCTGACGACCGGCACGACACCCAGGTTGTGGATGTCCCGGTCGACGACCTCCCAGCCGCCCGACGGAGACGGCAAAGCTGTCACCGTCTGGTCCGGGAGGTAGAGGACGATCATCCGTTCCTCGGGGCCCGACTCGATGTAGGAGTCCGCGGCGCACTCCCGGAGCGCCGCCGTACCCATCCGCAGACGGGCGTCCCACATCAGCGTCATATCCAGCGGCGACTCCACCGAAATGAGCGGCGGGCAGTCGTCCGTGCCGCAGTCCCCGGAGCCGACCGCCAGATACTCGCGGCCGTACACCAGCGAATCCAGATGCGCCAGGCTCGACTCGTCGAGCAGATCGTTCGCCTCGGCGATCTCATCCAACTCGCGGGAATCCGAGCCGTCCGCCCACCGGAACGCCTCCAGATCGAGACGCTCCTCCAGTGACTCGACGCCCACCCGAGGCCAGCCGATCACCGTATGCAGGCCCTTGAGCTGCGGCGGAATACTGATGCCCAGATCGCGGACCAGCTGCTCGCCGTTGAAGTAGGCGTCCCGCAGCAGCAGCGCCCACCGGTCGCGCAGCATGTCCGCACGCAACAGGTTGATCAGCGCGAGCTCTTCATCTGAGAGGTACACGAGCGGGAGTTCAGGGATCGACAGGGTCACCGCAGCACCACCACCCGTCCCTTACCGCGCGACTTCGGCCGCTTCCCGTACTGCTTGCTGTTGAGGAGCTTCCTGCGAAGCATCCGGGCGCCGACCATGCACACCGCAAGGTCGATCTTCCGGGCGCTCTCGCGGTGCTCCTTGCCAATCGTGATCCCCCACGCGTTCGTTCGTCGGCGGGCGTTCGCTACGTGCGTGCGCATCACCTTGTGGCCGTCATGCGTGAGGCGCCGCTCAAGAACGTCCTCCCCCGTCCTCTTTACAGCGTCCGTGAATTCCTCCTGATGGCGCGGGGCGCCCATGTCCCAGCGCACGGCGTGCTGCTTCGGACCAGCTGAGACGGCATGCAGGATCAGCTTCGAGCCATGCTCCTGGCCCCACTTGTCGAGGTAGGAGTACCAGTAGCGCTCGCCGTCCTCGTCCTGTCCCGATCCGGGGTCGCAGAAGAACGCCAGCACCTTGTACTCGTTGAACGCCCGCTCGACGACGCCGTCTACCTCGTCCCGCGGCACCGACCATGGAACGTCGAGGTTCCAGTTCGCCGGCCGCTGCCACACGCCCAAGGTGAAGATGTGGCCGTCCGACATGCGGCAGCCAGCCAGCGCCGTCGCGTCGTCTGACTTGGATCCGTCGAAGAACATGACGATCTCTTCGCCGTCCAGAACTTCGAGGGCCTCCGCCTTGCAGGCGTCCCATTCATAGGGCGCCATCCAGGCATCCTCAGCCGCAACGATCATGTTGTACCAGAAACGGCGCGACCGACTCGGAGGGTTGCGGACGTCGGCGATCGACTTGACGATTCGATCCACGTTCAACCACGTCGCATCGCCGCGGATCGCACGGATGACAGCCGGCGCGTCCTCGACCGTCAGCGGGGCCTTCGGCGGCGCTTCGATCGAGTCGTACAACAGACCCGAGTCCATCACCCGGCCGGCATCCACCGCCTCCCACGCTTCCCGGTCCCGCTCGGCAACCGAGTCCTGGCCGGGCTCGTAAGCGTTCGTGATGCGCAGCGTCCGGGCCGCACCGTCCGCCGACTTGGTGGCGTTGCGCTCGATCACGTCCGCCATATCGTGGCCCGAGTTCGAAGAGTCCCAGTGGTGCGTCTCGTTGAGAAGGACGAACGTTGCCCGTGCGCCCTCAAGCGTTGACGGCGACGACGTGACTGCCTGGATCAGCCGCGAGTCCCCCAGGGCGTTGACGGTCTCCTTGCCGACCTGGATGCGGTAGTGCTCTTTCGCCTCTGCCGTGAAGAGCGACGGGAAGAGCCGCATCGTGTTTTTCGTTTGCTCAAGGCTGACTGCCGCAGTCTGAACCCAGGCCTCAGGGCTGTCCGTCGCGATCGGCGTGCCATCCGAAGCCCAACCCGCGAAGCGAGACGGGCCGAGCGCCTCGCCCGCACACAGGCAGGCGCCGACCGGATCCTTCCCCCAACCCTTCAACCGCTGAAGGACCCCATCCCGGTAGGCAAACGTGCCCGACTCGTCGAGGGCGAACCACCACAGGATGAAGCGGGCTTGCTCGTCGGTGAAGCGCCATGGGACGCCGCGCGAGTGCTGCAGCCAGACACCGCACCAGCCGAGGAACTCCCAGCCGAGCGTGGCCTCGGGAAGCAGCCACGTGCCGTCCGGGTTCCGCTGCCAGGTCTGGCCGATCAGCTTCGGCTCCCACTCCAGCTCCGGCCGCGGTGCGATCTCCGCGAGGCGCTCGACATACCAAGTGATGACCTCGTTGTGCCCGTCGTCCTGGCGCTCGACCGACCGCCTACGCGCCACGGCCCCAACGCGCCATAGCAGCAGTGCGAGCCGACGCCGAGGCATTCCCCTTAGCCGGCGCCTCCTCATCCGGAAGCTTCAACCAGCCGAGCAGCCGAGCCAACACGCCGCGGTGCTGACGCAGTTCCTGCACAAGAGGCGAGGCGACGGGCTGCCCCATGCTGCCGGTGACCATCAGCTCGGCGTGAACCAGTTCGGCTTCCAGCCGCTCGATCAGATCGATCTCGCGGCAGGCGTCCTCCAGGACACGCAGCTCGTCGATACGAAGCTCATAGTTCCCCGCGATCTCCGACCAGACCACCAGGGCCTTGGCGCCGAGACCCTCAGGGGGTTCGATCTTGGACATGACGACCCTCCAGGGGTCTCGGAAAGACCCACCAGGGGTCGAAAAAATACAGGCCAGCCGCACGCTCAAAGTGAGGGGCTAGACGGCCCCGATCCGAAAGGATCTTGGGGAGGGGATCTCCCCCCGGGTGATCATGGTCCTAGGTGATCAAGAAGATGCGAGATGGATCACGCAGCTTCCGTTCCGCCACGGTCCTGGCTCGACGCTTCACTCTCGATCTTCAGCGCTTCGTCGGTCCTGCATTGCTGATCTCGCTTCGCTGCTGCTGCTGCGTCGACAGATGCCTGATCACGCGCTGCCTGACCGTCGGTGCATGCCTGCCGTGCCAGACCAGGTGGTGCCCGTCGGCCCGCCACCTCCGGGCGGCGGGCCGGTACTGCACCTAGCTGAGCAGCGCCTGCCTGGCAGCGGCGATGACCATGTCGTCCATCAGCCCGTCGCCTTTGCTGCTGTTGCATCCGAGGTGAGCACTCTGCACGTTGGCCATGGAGTGGGCTCCTCCTCGTGACAGTGGGATCACGTGGTCGATGCTGGGGCTCAAGGAGTCGGGCCATGCCGCGGCCTCGTCGATGGGTTGCCAGCAGAGTCGACAGGTCCACGCGTCTCTCATGTGGACCTCAAGAGGGTTGAAGACCTCCTCGGTGCGAGCCTGCCGCACAAGGGATCGACGGCGAGCGTCAGAGGAGGCAGCAGCCTCGGGGTACCGGGTGCGCCAGTGTATGCCGGTCGCACGCCGCATCCTGTCGTACTCGCGCTGCTGGTCTGCATACTTGCGGTGGTACCAGTGGCCAGCCTCTTCCTTATAGCGGCGCTGCCACTCGGCCATCCAGTCGGCAGCATGCCGCCGTCGGCATTCCGGAACGCCGCACTGAACGCGCTGGCGGTCCGTCATTGGGGCGGCACAGTAAGGGCACGGCCTCGCCTCAGCCTCTTGCCCCTCCCGGGTTTTCTGTCGCGCCTTCGCCAGCGTCTCCGCGTAGCGACCGTCGCGTCGAGACTTCTCGTACTTCACCGATGCGCGGCATGCGGCGGAACAATAGGTGGGCAGCGGGCCGCTTCGCTCAACGGCCTTACTGTCTCCGCAGCGCGCGCAGGTGATAGAGCTGGGGCGTGTAGCTTTGGTCATGTCGGTCCTGTCGCATCAGGTCGGCCATTGCCCCGGGAACGCTCCAACGTTCGCCGGGGTTTCTTCATCCCATTATCGCAGGGCAACTGCCGTTTAGTTCGGCTTTGTTGGCGTTACTTGCGACGCCCCTTCGAGCCTCGATTGGCCTTCGAGCCAGGCCACCGACCCGTCGCCTCGTGGAACCTGAGGGCACAGTAACCACGCGCCCGTGCGCCCATGAAGCGCTGTACGCGCCCTACGCAGCGCGTGAACGATCCGTTGCGCATCCCGTAACCGATGCCCGCCGCTTTGCCGCGCGACGTAGGGCGATCGCTCCAGTACCTGCGCCCTTCACGGACGAGGCGACGGTTGGACTTTGCACGGCTGGCCACAGGTGATCACTCCTTCTGCGGCGCGGGCTTCTGGCCTGCCGGGGCCTGGCCTTGGTCTACCCGTTCGATGCGCTGTATCTGCGCGGCGGGGATGGCGAGTACGACGCGGTCGGGTTGGATGGGGTCGCGGTCTCTGAAGAGGGCCCAGCCGTCGGTGAACTCGACGGTGAGCTTGGGGTCTTCGATGAGGGTGTCGTCGCCGCGTCGTTCAGCGTGGACGATCAGGTAGGCGGGCACGGTCAGCTCGCCGGGGTGGCGCCGCACCAGGAACAGCGGTTGCTGATGCCGGGCTCTGCGGCGTGTCGTCCGTGCCGGTGCAGGTGCCGCATACATGCGGCATAGGCACGCGAGTAGATCTCGGCGTACAGGCGGTAGAGGCCGCCGAACTCGCGCTTGAAGCTGGGGATGCGCTGGTAGCAGAGGCGCGTGGCGGCATTCATGGCGCGGGCCTTTCAGAGGAGTCCGGGGTGTTGTTCCGGCGGCCTGGTGCGGCTGGGGCGCCCCTTGGCTTTGGCGGCGGCTGCGCCCTCCCGTGCGCTCTTCTGGTCATGGCAGGGGCCGCAGACGCCTTGGAGTCCGGCGTCGCTGTGGTCGTCTGCTTTGGCGATGATGTGGTCGCAGAACACGGATGGCCGCACGTTGCAGAGTTTGCAGATCGGGTCGCGTTCGAGGATGCGGGATCGGATCTTCGCCCAGCCGGACGGGAGGCGCTGTCGCCGGTTCGAGCCGGCCCAGCCGCCGCTCATGACCACTTCCCTGCGATCTCTTCGCCGACGATCTCGAATGCTTCTGCGAGAGTGTCGCACCACCATGATTCGCGCTCATCACTGCTGTCGGCGTGTCTGCGGTACGGGATGACGACCCCGTATTTGAACCCTTTGGTGCGGCCGGGATGCTGCGGGGGTAGCAGCGTGATGTGGTAGCGGGGACCGTTCACGGTGAGACGGGCTGCTCGTGCGGCGCCGGGCATGCTGTCGGCTTCGAGTCCGGCGAGGCGGTCGCGCATGGCTTCGATGCTGCCGCGTCGGGCTTCGAGGTCGCCGGGTTCGTGTTCGGCGAGGTAGTTGTACGAGCCGCCGCTCACGTCTGCCCCTGGTCTCCGTTGAGCGCCTGGAGCGTGCCGCACTGGTCGTAGGCGACGGGCGCCCTGTCGGTGGTCTGGCCGGGGAAGTCGTAGCCGGAGCATTCCCAGCAGATGGTCTGCCCTCGGTGTTCGACGGGCCGATGCAGGTCGCGGACGCGCTCGATGGCGTCGCCTCGCGCGTCGCACTGCTTGCGCAGTCCGGCGGCGGCGTTGCGGATGTCGCCCCAGTCGCGGAGCCGGTCCATGCCGAGTGCGTCGGTGATGGCGGCCTTGTGGTTAGCGAGCCGGCCCATGTCTCGGGCGATGTCGGTTCGCTCGTGGGCGAGTCGGAGTCCGTCGGCGGCGCGCGTGACCTTGCCTTGGGCGTAGAGGACTTCTTCTTCGACCTTCTCGCGGAAGCCTTCGAGGCGGGGTTCGACGCGGAGTCGGACGACGTTGCCGTCGGTGGCGTCGCTGAGGGTGATCTCGTTGGCGGGGATGTCGATGGTGCCGGGGAAGCAGAGGACGTGTTGGGCACCGCCCCTTTTGGCGATGTCGCCTGGCCAGTGCGCAATGTCTTCGGCGAGTTCGTCGTCGACCTGATCGATGACGAGTAGGAACGGCGGGCGCCGGTCCCCTTCGCCTTCGGGGAGTTCGAGGATCTGCAGGCGGGCCATCAGCCGGTCGCCGCCTCGTCGCTGTGCCGCCATGCGGTCGGGTCGTGCTTGCGCTTGCGGTCCGGCATGACGATGTGGTCGCCGCGCAGGCCGTAGCCGATGACCGTGCCGGGGCGCAGGTGGGGATTTCCTGCAGACGTGCCCGTACACGCGTCGGCAGGGCCGCACGCATCCCCTTGGTGGCGGCCGTGCTGGCAACGGTCGAGGTCGGCAACGAGGGCCGACCACACGCCGTCCGGGCTCTGGCTGTCGAGGGTCGGCAGCTTGTTGGTGCGGGCGAGGGCGTGTTCGATCCCGGCGATAGCGGCGGTGACCTTCGCGTGGAGCGGCGAGTGGAAGACCTCGGTAGCGCAGTGGAGGGCCGCGTTCATCTGGGCGTGGGCGGAGAGGTGGCTCTGGGCGTCGATCAGGGCGGCGCGGGCCTTCTCCAACTCACGCCGAAGATCGGTGATGGTGGGATCGGACGACTTGGCCATGGCGCGGGCTCCTGTGGGTTAAAGGTCGTCCTCGGCGGGGATGGTGACCCGCCGGGCGAAGACGGTGAGGGTGACGGTGACGAACTCGCCATCGCTGATCTCGCCCATGTGGATGGTCGCATCGGCGGGGATGGCGACTTCGACGCCGTTGATGCGGACTGCACTCGGCACGAGGAATCCGCCCCCGGCCCCCTTGCCGATGGTCTCGATGCCGGCGCCCTTTACTGCGGCACCTCCTCGTTCCGGACTTTCCCGGTGAGCCCGTCGGCGAGGTCACCGATGGTCCGGCTGATGTGGTCTGCGAGCTGTTGTCCGGAGGCGAGCTGCACGTAGGTGCTGATCGCCACCGCTTGCCGCCGCACTTCGGCCGGCACGGCGTCGAGGACGCCGTCGAGGCAGGTGTCGCCCTTGCCGTGCAGTTCCTCGTGCCGCTGCATCGCAATGATCAGGTTCCAGCCCCACAGGGGCAGGTCAGGGACAGCCATGGGCGCGGGCCTTCAGTGGGTTCAGGCGTTGATCGCCCGCCGCACGCCCTCTTCGAGGGACACAGTGGGCACGTAGTGGTGGAACATCCGGGCCGGATCACACACCCGGTGGTGCACGCCTTGTGGCGCAGTCGGCAGGTGCTTGAGCTGCGGCCGGTAGCCGGCTGCCGCCGTGACGATCCCGGCGAGATCGTCGAAGCTGGTGGCCCTGCCCCATCCGAGGTTCACCGGGCCGGTCACGTCGGCGTCCAGCAGCGCCAGAGTGGCTCCGACCAGGTCATCCACATGGATCCAGTCGCGGGTGGAGTCGCCGGACCCCCAGATCTCGAACGGGTCATCCCGGCGCTTGGCCCGCTGAATGAACGCGGGGAACGGGTAGCAGTCGTCCTGGTCCTCGCCATAGCCGCTGAAGGGTCTGGGCACGAGGAGGCGGCAGCCCTCAGCTTCGGCGTACCGAACCAGCTTCTCGCCGGTCAACTTGGCGAGGCCGTAGGTGGCGTCGGGTTCGCCGGGCTGGTCAAGGTCAATGTCCTCTTCGTACAGGCGTCGCACGTCGCCGGCCCCTTGGAAGGCAACCGGATAAGCGGCGCTGCTGGAGAAGTACACGGCGCGCGGGGTGCCGGTGCGGACCAGCCATCGCATGTACCAAGCGTCCAGCGCGAGGTTGGTGGCAACACCGAGGGGGCTGCCGTCGATGCTGGCCCGGCCGCCGACGATGGCCGCGCAGTGGATGGCGAGATCGTAGCGAGCGTCTGCGGTCCGGAAGTAGTCGAGTGCGTCGTGCTCGGTGACAAGGTCGACGCAGACGACGTAGTCACCGCGGGCTTCCAGCGCAGCATGAAGGTGGCGGCCGACGAAGCCCCGGTGGCCGGTGAGGAGGACGCGCATCAGCCACCTGCCTCTTCGACGAGCTTCCGCAGCTTGGCCAGGTCGGCTTCGAGGGCTCCGTTGTCGCGGTAGTCGTAGTAGGCGGCCGAGTCACTGCTGACCTGCTCCGAACTGTTGGCCTCCTCGTAGCCCTGGTCAAGCTCCGCCTTGCCCGCCGCAGGGTGGAGGTGCTCGATGACCATGTCGTCGAGGTAGGTGATCCGGCCCATGCCGCGACCCCAGTCGACCCAGACCAGGTCAGCGCACAGGTGCACGAGGCAGTCGGGGACCATGACCCCGAGCATGGTGACGATGTCCGAGGTCATCGCCACGGCGGTCGCCATCTTCTCGCCCTGCAGCAGGTCGTTGCCGTAGACGATGCCAGGCCCGCCGGATAGGCACTCGCGGATGCGGGCATCCCACGGCATCCCGGCCGGACGCGGACGGTGATCGTCGCCCATGAACGCCAGGAACCGGTAGCTCTTGGCCGCCTTGACGGCCTGCGCATTCAGGGTGCCGACGAGGCGGCGCCGCTTGCCGAACGTGAACCGCACCCGGCTGTCCGCCTTGTACGTTGCAGCATGCTGCTTGTACGCGGCCAGCTCCGGGTCGTCGGTGTCGACGGCGAACAGCACGTCCGCGGTGGCGTCGGTCGCATCCCAGGCTTCGATGATCGCGGGCACGGCTTGGGGTCGGCCGCGGGTCGGGATGATGACGAGGAGTTCGTCGGGCATGGCGCGGGCCCCCTTCAGGAATGTCGGAGTCGGGTTGGCCCCGAGTGTTTGTGTCCGCCCGGCCCCCCACTTGGGCCGGGCGGACATGTGGCCCGAGCGCTGGGGGCGCTACAAGGGCCGGCCTGCGCTCGACCACCGCGCGCAGGAGATCAGGCAGCCAGTAAGGGGGTGGTCTCGATGACTGGCGGCGTGGGGGCGGGGGCGAGGAGTTCGCGGGTGTCCTTGTCGCGTTCCGCTTCGGGGAGTTCGGCGAGGTCGTAGAGGACGCCGTTGCGCCGTTGCGGGTTGTGGTGCCGGGTGAGCCGGCCTTCGGTGGCCCACCGCCGGATGGTGGTGGCGGGGCGGCCGGTCCAGTAGACGGCGAGGTCTTCGGGGACGAGTTGCGGGGGCATTCGTTCACCCCTGGATATGCGGGAGGGCCGCACGGTGGCGGCCCTCAAACACAGCTAGATCAAGTTGAGCACACCATACGCTCGGGGCTGAGCAGATGGCAAGCCCTGTTGCCGAAGTAGCAATCTTGGGTCAGGAACGCGCTCACATCAGCTCGTCAAGGTCGACTGCGGCCCGGAACTTGTGGCCGCACGGCTTCAGGTTGATCAGGAACGCCTGCTCGATCACCGCGAACTGCGGCGGCTCCATCATCGAATCCATCGCCTCAACGGGCGCGCGACACCTCGGACAGGGCGGGAGTGGCGGATAGTCGGGTTGCTGAAGCACCTGCTCGATGATCTCGTGCTCCCGCTGGGCGAGAGCACGGCGCATGCTCGTGAACTGTTCCGCTCTGAGTTCAATTCGACTCACGCCGCCAGCCATTTCTGCCTCTGCTGCTCATCGGCCACGCGTTCCTGTGCGGCCCTGAGTTCCCTCCACTCCCCCAGAGTCTCCCACCGGCTGCCGCAGCCTCCGCAACGGACGCGGTGGCTGGCGGCGGTGGCGGTGAGTGGCGTCCAGCACCATTCGTCGCCAACGCGCTCCGGGCAGTGGCCGATCTTGACGCGGCCGGGGCGCCGCTCTTGGCGGACGATCGCCGCGCACTCGCCGTGCAGCCGACGAATCTCCTCAATGTCGTCGGCCACCGACTCGTAACTGGAGCACGCCCACAGGAGGTTGTTGCCGAGGAACTCGACATGCTGCGGCACGGCCTGACGGGGACTGCCGCGCCACGGGGCGACGGTCCAGCCCAGCTCCTGCCGCCACGCATCCTCGATCGCCGACAGCCTGGCCGCCATCCCGCCCGGCCCGACGAGCGCCAGAACTTCAAGGCGCGGCGGGATCGGCGGCGTCTTCGACCCCGACGAACCGGCACCCGGACGGCGCGCCCCACGCATCAACACTGCGGTCGTGTCGAGCTGGCGGAACAGGGCGGGGAGTTCGACTATGCGCGCCGCGGTCTTCTCCTCGCACGGCCGGCAGGCTTGCCGTCCGACTTCTGCGGTCCAAAGTTGGCGTGGGCAGGCGACGCAGGTCGGCCAGATGTAGCCGTCGGCGTCCGTGGCAGGCTCGTGCATGGTGCGGCTCCTCGGCGGTGGTACGAGAAACGGGGGCACTACTGAGCCAATGGTGCATCACGGGGGTTGACAACGGCGGCGGACGGCGCAGGGGGCATGCGTGTGGCCCTGCCCCGGTCGATGCGGGCAGGGCCACGGCGGTGCCCCGGTTGTTCAGTCTCGTCGCCCGCGGCGCAGGGCTTCGATAGCGCGGCAGATGGTTCGGACAACGGCTGGTACGTCGCTGGTGTCGGCTGTCTGGAGAGCAGTTCGGGTGATGACGATGACGGCAATGGTTGTGCAGGTGATGAGTAGTCCGGCCGTCCCGGCGAGGAGGGCGAGGATGGTGGGTGATGCGGCTACGAGCGTGGCGATCATTTGGTCTCCTGATGCACGTCGAAGCCCCCGACCATGCCGGTCGGGGGCTGGTGTCGCTACACAGGCGAGACGAGGGTGGTTGGGCCCTTTGCGGGCCTCCCTCTCCTTAGTTATGGGGTACAAGCGGGCGGATGTGACGCAGGACTTTCGTTAGGCTCCCGGAGGATCTGGTACTTGCGTTCGACTTCGGGGCTGCGAGGGTTGAGCGAGCCTTCGCCGTGCTGGTCGCAGTACTGGGAGTTCTCCTCGGAGCCGGGGTAGAGGAAGCAGTGCCCGTGCGCGTTGACGCGGGGGCAGCAGCCGCAGGTGGCCTCGCAGCAGTCGTCTTCGCCGTGGACTTCGTTCGGGCCGGGCGGTTCGCAGTCGGCGCACCGGTCGCCGGTGCAGTACGGCTTGACAGTCATGGTTGCTCCTTGCGGGTGACCGATCGCTGCCATGCGCCGAGCCCGGCAACGGCGGCTTTTTCGCGGGTGGGTTCGGGGCGGTTGTGAGTGCGGGCGTGGCTGGCGATCCACCAGGTCCATCCGTTGCGTCCAGACCGCGAGGCGCCCCGGTAGGAGGGTTCGATGACGACGAGTACGTCACCGCCGGAGACGACGTGCCAGCGGCGGGTGTCCGGCCAGTCGGGGGCCTTGACCAGCTCGGCGGCTTCGATGATGGCGCGGGCGTGGCGCGCTGAGATGGGCTTGCTGGTCACCGGGACTGCTGGCTGCTGATGGGGTTGGGCTTGGCGGCGCATGCCCGGCAGTACGGGAGGCCGTCTCCGTCGCTGCTCGGGATGCCTCGTTTCCGGCACAGGGTCTGGACGTGGCGTCCGTCGGGGTGCCATTTCGCGGCGTGCTGTACCCGCCCTCCGGGGAGGGTTACGAGAAGGGGGTAGCGGGGTGCTGTCATGGTGTCCTCAGTTCTCGTTGGCGTGGCTGATGCCGACGCGGGCGGCGGCGTCGGGGATGAGTCCGTAAGGGACACCCTCGGTGGTGACTTGGATTCGGCCGGGGGTGATGGCCGTGATCTGGTAGTCGCGGTCGCGGTTGTTCTCGTCGGTCCAGTCGACGTCGTAGCGGCGAATCTCGCGCATGGCAATTCCTTCTCTCGGGTTGGTGGGCCGCCGTACCGTGCACACGGCGGCCAGGGTCAGGTGGTAACGGATCGGGCGATGGACCGCAGCAGGGACACTGCCTGCGCCGTCTGCCCTGCGGCGATGAGGTCGACGGCGCGCATCGCGTTGAGGCGCAGCTCTCGGTTCTCGGTAGCGCGGTCAGCGGCTTCGGCCCGCGAATGCGCGGCAGCCTGCAGCTCGACACGGGCGATGTACGGGGCGAGTCCATCGGCGGTCACGGTGCGGGTGGATGCGGCGTAGCGGATCAGGTCGTCTCGGGCGGCCATGGTCTACTCCTCGATGTCGTTGTCGTGCTCAAGCCGTTCGGCCAGCCCTCGGAGATTGTCGGCCTGGATGAGGCGCTGACGGTCGTGCTTCGTGTAGGGGCCCGCAGTGGCGGGCGGGACGCGCGCGGCGAGCTGGGCGGCGGCTTCCCGCAGGACGGCCGGGTCGTGCCGGCGCGTCTCGCCGTCGGGGTCGGCCAGGCTGCCGGGCAGCGGTCCGCTGATGCGGCAGTTCGTGCACCAGATACGGCCTTGGGCGGGGCTCCAGCCGCAGGTGCAGTCGGGGTCTCGGTACGGCTCCATGGTCTACTCCTCGGTCTCGTGGTCGCGGTCGTCCCAGTACCGGTTGTCGGCCTGGGCCACCTCGTCGGGAGTCTCCTCCCAGGCAGGAAGCGGCGGTGGGGCGAGCGGGGCCAGTTGGTGGGCGGGTTGTACGTTGCGCAGGGGCCAGGTGAATCGTCCGGCGTATGCCAGTGCGGTGTAGGCGTCCATCGCGGACATGCGGGTCTGGACCACAGCGCCGAACTCGGGGTTCGTGAGGAGTTGCTGCCGGTCGGGGTGTTGAGTGGGGATTCGGTACGTGTGGTGCGGGGTGAACGCGATGACGGCGAGCACGTCGGCGAGTGTCTCGTCGGGCACAGCGGGCGCGAAGAGATCCTCGGGCACGTTGACGGTGTGGGCCCTGTTCCATCGGACTCGGGGGTCCTCGAACGCGTCCGGCTCGGTGATCGGCTTCCAAGTCTTGATACCCATGGGTCAGGACTCCTTCGGGGCGGCTCGTCGTGCTCGCATGCGGGCGAGGATCTGCGCGTTCGTGGGCTGCTCCCAGGCGTGCCAGCCTTGGGACGCGATCCACTGGCGGCCGTGGCTTCTGCGGGCGATGCCGCACCAGCGGCAGCCGAACGGCGACGGCAGGGACCGGCGGAGGACGGTCATCGAGGGCCCACCTGAAAAGTCCACCAACCGTCGTACCCAGGCGGGATCGCCGGATAGTTGGCGAGCATCGGCCGCAGGATCCCCAGGTGACGTTCCTGCTGTTCGAGCGGGACGTTCCCCCAGTACGAGGTGCCGTCCCATCGACCACGGCAGTCGCCGCCGTACCGGCCGTCGGAGTAGCGCTGGAGGAAACCCTCCGCGTTGGCCGGTACGGGGCGTTGGATCGTGCGCAGTTCTCCGATACAGGCGACGGGCGTCGTCTTGGTCCTGCGGAACCACACCGCGTCGATGTACGACCAGCAGTCGTCCGTGCGAAAGCTGTGGAGGGCGACCGCGTAGGGCTTGCGGGAGATGAGGAAACGGTCTTCGCAGATCATGTGGTGTCTCCGTCGGCCGGATTGGTGATGGTGACGCCGCTACGGGTGCGGGACAAGACGCGGCTGTACTCACGCTTGGGGTCGTCCCAGCCGCCTCCACCACCATCAAGGGTGAGCGTCTTCTTGTTGACGCGCTTGACCCTGTAGGTGCTGGTTCCGGTCTCGAAGACCCGCACGGCGACGATGTCGCCGACCTGGAAATCGCTCTGCCCCCACGGGCGTTCGCGGGTGCTGGTGACCGCAGCAATCTCGGCCTTGGCGGCGGCGTGCGCCTTCGCCCACTTGGCTTTGTCCTGTGCCTGCTCGGCGGCCTTGTAGGCGTCGATGGCCCGGTCGGAGGCGGCGTCGGCGCGGTTCTTGTCCCGGCGCGCGGACCGGTAGGAGTGGTGGCCTCGGAGGAGCGGCTGCCCGCCGGCGAACCGCCCGTACATGGCGGACGCCCGCTCACTGGCCTGATCGGCGGTCTCTGTCAGTCGGTCGGCCCGCTGCTGGAGACGCTCGGCCTTCCGGCTCTCGGGGCTCTCACTGGTGTCGGACATCAGGGCTCCTGTCGTTGGTCGCGGGATCGGTGGCGGACGGTCACGGGGTGACCTCCGGCAGGGGCGGGTCGTACATGTCGAAGTGGCACGTGTTGCAGTGGGTCTGCTCGCAGGTGCAGTGCGGGCGGACGACCGGGGTGCCGAGCCAGACAGGGATCTCGACGGCGGGAGCCGGCGTCTCCAACTCGGCGATCCGGGCCTTCAACCGCTCCGCCTCTCGCGTCAACGTCCGCGTCTCGTTCTCCGCCTGGAGCCGCGCCTGATCCTTCTCGTCGACCCTGGCGTGCAACTGCTCGGTCGTCGCGAAGACGCCGTTGCGCTGGTCACGGAACGCGTCGCGGTCCGCCTCCAGTCGCTCGACCTCGGCGGCGAGCGTGAGCGCGATCTCGTGCAGCGCCTTCTCCGTGCCGCCGTTGTACGTCGCGGTCGACCAGGTCGACGTGCGCTCCCCATACTGCCGAAGACGGATCAGAGCTGCGCGCGGGGTCAGTGGGGTGTTCGTCATGATGCTCCTCAAGAAGGGGGTCGTCGGATCGACGGCCCCAGGGGGTGTGTCAGGACCCGGGGTACGACAGGGGCGGCTCGTACATGTCGAAACCACACGTGCTGCAGCGCACCTGCTCGTACTCGCAGTTCGTGCAGACCGTCGGCGAGTTGAGCCAGACGGCGGCGGGGTCCCTCGCCTCCAACTCGGCGACCCGGGCCTGGAGCGCGGCGGTCGCCTCGGCGACGACGACGTCCACACGCCGCTCGAACTCGGTACGGCCGGCGTCCGGTGAAGGCGTGAACATCCCGGCCAGGCGGGCGCGGGCGGACGGCTGCGGCAGGCCGTGGATCCGGGCGTACAACTCCGGCGTCAACGGCTCGCTGGCGGGGTTCTGGCTGGTCATCGGGGTCCTTCCGGGGTGACAGATGCGGGGCGGATGCAGGTCGCGACGACCGTTCCGTCGTCGGTGGCGAGCTGAAAGTTGACGCTGGTCGGCTCGTCGGCGTGACGCAGACATCCACACGGGTGCGCCTCGTACAGGCCGTGCAGGTCACTCAGCGAGCCGTGGTAGCGGACCAGCACGCCGGGCTCCCAGCGGACCATCGGGTTCAGCATGCGGGCCTCCGTAGCGGTTCAGGCGCCCAGACGGGCCGCGAGAGCACGCAGGTCGCCCATGGTCAGTCCGGTACGGACACCGTCGCCGTAGATGCCGTTCGTCGCCTCGACCATGAGGCGGGAGTCCGGCTCGTCGGCGTACACCTTCAGCACGTGCGCGAGAGCCTCCACGGCGCTGGCGGGCTTGGCGCCGTACTGCTCCATCGCCTCACGGCGGATACGGTCCGTGTGTCGGGACATCGGGTTCCTTCCGGGACAGGGTGGGGCCAGCGGTCGCTGGCCCCCGGGGGTGTCAGGCGAACGGGCAGTCGGGGCGGGGGCAGGAGCAGCGGACCAGCTCGTGCGTGTCCATCCGGGAGACCAGCAGGTGCGGCTGACGGAGGATCGAGATCTTTACGTGGATGAAGAAGTACGGGACTCCGTTGATCTCCCGGGTCCAGAAGTGCTGAAAGTGGTTCTCCATCTCGCCCGTGCGCGGGCCGATCTTCATGGGGTGCTCCTCAAGCGGGGTCAGGGCCCGCCCCGGACGGGGCGGGTGGGCAGTGCGGTCAGTACGCGGTGATCTGGATGCGGTAGTCGCGGATCGCGCGGCCCCACACGCTGGCGTGACCGCCGTAGGCCATGACCCCGGTGAGGATTTCCCGCTGCGTCTCGATGATCTGTTCGGCCGTCACTCCGCGGCGCACGCTGCTCGGGACGACCCATCCGCCCTGCCGCTCGATGACCTGGACCCGGTAGAGCGTGGGGGCGGGCAGGACGGCCGGCCCGAAGATGACGTAGCCGATGAACCCGAGGCAGAGGTCGCCGGTGGCGCTGATCGCGTCGGCGAGACGCTGGATCTCCCTGTCCTCGGCGGCGATCTGGTCGGCGAGGTGCTGGGCGCGGGGACGCAGGTTGTCCAGCCTGGACCAGGTGTTGTGCTGGTCCTCGGGGCTGTAGAAGTAGCCGATCTCGACGCGGCCGGTGAGGGCGGTGATCTCGCGGGTGATGGTGTCGAGGTCGTCGCGGAGGTCGGTGGTGATCACGGGGGCTCCCTGGCCGATACGGGTGGCGGTCGTCTGCTGCGCCGTGAAGTTGGTCTATGCGCACCTCCCGAAGTCGGCGGCGACGAGGTGCTTCGTGGCCTTGTAGCTGCCGAGCGCGGCGTAGAGCGCGGGGTCAGCCGGTCGGTACACGTGTACGTGGATCCAGCGGCCCGTCGTCCGGTGCTGCGCCCAGACGCGGACGGCGTCGGAGCCGAGGTGCATGGCCCGGTACGCCTTGGCGACGTGCCGTCCGTACCAGGAGCGCTGCCCGTCCTTGAGGCCGTCGGCGCCGAGCCTGTCCAGCAGATCGCCGGTGCGGATGAGCCGGCCTGCTTCGACGGCGGCAGCAATCGGTCCGGAGCGGCACCGGTAGGCAAGCGCCCGGATGACGGTGCGGGCGGCCTGGTGGGTGCGGGCGATGTGGCGAATGGTGGCGCGACGGGTACGGCTGGAGCGGAGCATCGGATCCCCCTGGATGCGGTGTGCGGTCGTTCGGTGGGCCCAGCCGGCCAGGGCCGGGCCTCGGGCTGTCAGGCGGCAAGGTCGACGATGGCGCGCATGACGGGCAGGTCGTGGCCGCCGCTGTCCTCGTCCCAGTCGGTGACGATCTGGACGGTGCCGATGCCCGCCAGGTGGGCGGTGATCGTGATCTCGACCGCAGGGAAAGCTCCGCCGGAGTAGGCGCGCTGCACAGTGCGGGTGGTGACGACGCCACCGACGCGCTCGTACACGGCGTTCAGCTCGTGCTGGGACCAGACGCTCACGCTGGTGGCGGTCTCCCCATCGAGGATGCGGGTGGAGCGCCAGCCGAGCGCGCGGCGGACCTTGGCGGCGAGCGTGGCGGTCGCGTACTGCTGGGCGGCCTCGGCGGCGTTCACGACGGCAAGGCGCTTGGGGTCGGTCTCGGCGGTTACAGGGCCGGCGATGACGTAGGCGACGACGTACAGGTCCATGACGGTCATTTCTGTCTCCCCTGTTGGCCCTCTTGGCGATAGGTCAACTGTAGCCACACCGTGGCCACACGACAAGTCCCGTGAGAAGATTCGCGTGGCCACAGACGAACCCACAAGGAGGCCGCATGGCAGTGACCAAAGGGCCCACCGGGCTCAGGAAATTCCGCGCACCAACTGACCTGTGGCAACGCTTCGGTGACGCAGTCGAAGCAAGCCCCGACCCCGAGGCGGACATGTCGAAGGTGCTGCGCCAGTTCCTCCGCTGGTACAACCACGAGACCGGTGCCAAGCTCCCCGACCGCCCAACTGCTGGCCCTTGGTCTAAGCCCGGAGCCCCCGAGGAGTCCGCGTGACAGCCCTCCCGGAGTGGCGTCCGTAGCGGCTTCCCGGATTCCCGCCCGGCCGCCGGGTGCCGCACGCCAGACTGCCATCATGGAACCCGACGTCAGCTACATGGTGCGCGGCACCACCCGGGACTCATGCCAGGACGCTCTGGACCGGCTGTGCCGCTTGCTGGGTGCGACGCCGACGACCCGGCCCACAGACACGATCGGCCGTGGCTGGGTGGCACGGGCGGTACCCACGGCGGAAGCCCCGGACCGGGCGGTCCGGGGCTCCGCCGTGCTGTGACGGTCTCGTCCACTTACAGACCGAGGGTGTGGAACGGGAACGGGCCGGTCTCCCAGAGGACGCCACGGTTGTTGATCCAGTACCAGTGGAAGGGAAACTCGTCGGCCCCGAGCTGCATGAGGGCGACGGCCCGGTGGTGCCCGTCGGCGACGTACACGTCGGTCGGGTAGCGCTCCGAGATCCCGAGTTCGATCGGCTCGCGCAACCCGTCCCTGAGGATTGCCTCCTTGAGCTGGGCCATGATCTTCCGGTCCTCGTTGCGCCGCGCGAACCGCTGTTCGGCGTGCCGCCACTTGGTGTACTCGGTCGGCTTGATCAGCCGGTCGGACAGCATACGGACGGGCATGCGGCCGAGGTACTTGCCCATCAGAGACCCTTCTGGTTGGTGTTGTGCGGCCCCGACTGAAAGCCGGGGCCGCACGGAGGGATTAGCTCCACACCCAGGGTTCGCGGGCGTTGGCGGCCCGCTGGGCGGCTGCCGCGAAGATGTCCGCGAGGTCGCCCCAGTTCGCTGGCATGCGCGGGTCGGTGGCGGCGCGTCGGAGGATCTGCGCGTACTGGCCGGCTTCCCGGTGCCGAATGTGGGCGATGTCGGCGAAGGTGCCGTCGAACAGGTGGCGGATCTTCCGCCAGTCGTGTGCGGGCAGTACGTCGGCGAGGTGCTGGCCGAGGTTGGCGATGGTGAGCCCTGATCGGGAGACTGGCTCACTGTGCGAGATGCGGATTCCCATGGTCAGTTCTCCCGGAAACGCTTGGGGAGGCGCGCCTCTGTGTCGATGACGGCCTGGTTGAGGCGCAGGTACTCGGGGGTCTCCTCGGTGACGCCGGCTTCGACTTCGCTGGCGGTGTTCTCGTACAGGTCGGCTTCGGCGCGGCGGTGGGCGGCGAGCCGCCGGTTCTCTTCGACGTAGACGCGGAGCTGCTTGCCGGTGGGCTTGCGCATGACGAGTCCCTTTCAGTTGGCGGGGCGAACGGTGACTTCGAGGTCGCGGGGGTCGTTCTTGGCGGCGTCGAGGCGGTGCTTGAGGTCGGCGTCGTCGTAGACGGCGATGCTGTCGTGGTCAGCGCCGGTGATGATGTCGACCTTCTGGCCGGTGCGGGAGCGGGCGGTGAGGACGTACTTCGGATCCGGCATGGCGAGTCCTTACCGGGTAGGGATGTGCTTCTGGCTGGGGTCGTGTTCGGAGTGGTAGGAGGCCGCGAGGATGGCTCCGGCGCCGCTGTTGTAGGGCGTGCCCTGAAGGTCGGGGCAGCCTGAGCAGACGACTCGGAAGGCGTTGGCCTTGCGATCGGCTTCGGCATAGACGAAGGATCCGTCCGGCGCTTCCATGATTTTGCTGATGCGTTCGAATGACATGGATCTTCCTTTCGGGCTGGTCAAACGCCGTGTGTGGCGGTGCGGTTGTGTGCGGTGGTGAGGGCCCATCGGATGGGCTCGGCGCTGGTCTGGGCGTCGTTCCAGGACGGGACGGTCTCTGCCTGGTACCGCTGCCGGATGACGTCGAGGAGCAGCACGCACGCGTCGTCCGCTTGGCGCCGGGTCGCGGCGGCCCGGAGGGCTCCGACGACGCAGACGGCCCCGGTGTCGTCGCGGAGGGTGCTGCGGGTCCAGCCGCGGGTGTCGATGATGCGAAGCGCGTCGAGGAACACGCTGCCGAGCGGGCGGATCGCCGGGACGATGACGGCCGGGGGAAGGGCCGGCGCGATCGGCTCCGCCAGTGGCGCGTCGGGCAGGTGGGCGGTGTTCACCGCGTAGGCGAGGAGTGCGTGGTCGAGGCGGACGGTCATCGCCGTCTCGGCGAGCGCGAGCCGCGTGTCGAGGTCGAGTTCGGGCGCCGCCACCGTGGGCGGGCTTGTCGGGGCGTAGGTGATCGTGGTCATGTTGGGGTGCTCTCTGCGCGCATGCGCGTGGTGGGTGGAAGGGGCGCTCCTGGTCGCTGCCAGGCATTCGAGGAGCGCCCCGGCGGGGCTACTTCCCGGGGCTCATCGGAGCGCTGCGGGAGTTGTTGTCGGCGCCGTCAGTTCAGAGGGAGGGCCCTGCACTTGTCGGCGTGCTTCTCGGCCGAGCGCTGCGCCGTGCTCTTGTCGACGCCCTCCCCGCCGTAAGCGCCTGCCGCTCCGCACCCGTCGCACGTCCAGTCGTGGCCCGGATTCCATGCCGAGGGGCGGGTGACCACGACCTTCACGATCGCGCCGCGCTTGTTGGCGTACTTGGTGACGATCTGCCCTGCTTGCGCTGTCATTCGGTCCTCTCTAGGGCCGGGTCTGTCCCGGCTCCCCTCACCGCCCGTGCAGGACGGGCGGTGAGGGGAGCCGTCAGAGGCCCCAGGCCCCGAGCGGGCGGCGCTTGCGCGGGTGGGAACTGTCGGCGACCTGCTTCTCCAGGCCGCGGATCTCCGGCTCGTCGAGGACACCCTCGTAGCCGTCACCCAGCGGGCTGGACGTCTGCGGGGCGGGCTCGTGGATGCCGCGGAGCCCGCGAGGCGGCGAGGTGTAGACGGGCCCGTCGCGGAGCACGAGGCCCTCGACGGACAGCGAGCCGGAGATCATCCAGCCGGGCATGAGCGGGTGCCGGTGGGAGACGGTGTACTCGGCGTAGACCCGCTTGTCCTGGCGCGTGGCGTCGCGCCCGGAGAGCTCCCGGATCACGTACAGCTTGTCGCCCTGGCGGACGTCACGCTCGGCCCGCTTGGCGTCCTTCTTGGTGCGCTGGTAGACGGTCATGATGATCTCCTTCAGGTCGGTTTTTGTGATGGTTTACACCTGGACAGGCGCAGGGATTGCCCTGGTATGCACCATGGACAGGGGGCGGACGAGGGGTGGACGTGACCCGGGTCGCGTCCGGGGTCCGTCCGCCCCCTGACCGGGGGATATACCGGGTCAAATTAGGATGATGTCCGGGGGTGTCCGGGTAGTTCACACGCCCTGGATGAACTCCACGGCGTCCGCGATGTCGGCCCTCCGGTAGCCGTTCACGCGCCCTTCCTTGTGCGGCACGGTCACCTTGACCGTGCCGCCAGCGCCCGCAGTGCGAAGCATGTGTCCGAGATTCGAGGGAAGCATCGAACTGCCGATGAAGTCCGCCATCTCGTCGACTTGCGCTTCGTCTCGGCCGAAGTGATCCATTGCCGTCAGGCAGCCACGCAGGGCGTCCATCTGCATGCGCTGCTCCGGCGTCAACTCGTGGATGGCGCGCCCCGGGTAGCCGGTGCGGTGCGGGCCGCCTGCAAGGGACGACAGACCAGTCTCCGCGACGAGTATGTGCTCGATCGGGTCGCCCCACTGCCCGGCCAGACGCCCCGCCTTGTCTCGCAGAGCGGCAGCGCGCACCATCAGTTCGGTGATCTCGCCACGCTCGTCCTCGTCCAGGTCGAAGCTGCGGGCCAGGTCGGTGATCCCGGCGAACGGGTTCACCAGCCATCCGAGACCGGGAATCGGCGGGTCGAACTTGCTCGCGTCCCTGCCCATACCGGACGCCCCGCCGCCGAGGATCGCGTTCGACTGCGCAGCAGTGTCAACACGCATCGCCCACCGGGAGCCGCAGTTCATCGCCAGCGCGGCGGGAAGAACATCGGCCTCCGGGTACTGGGTGATCAGCACCATGAGGATTCCGGCGCCCGCTGCGACCGCGGACAGCTGAATGAACGCTTCAAGGATCTCGTCGCGCAGCGGTTTGCCGGGACGGGTGTATGTGGCGACCTCGTCCACGATCAGCAGCTCGATCCCACCGAGCTTGTCGATCGTGTCGACGGTGACTTTCGACTTGCCGAGCTTTCCGAGGTCCCGGTTCCGGCGCCCCATGTCGGCGATCAGCGCATTCGCCAGGGCAAGGAGACGCTCCGGGCTGGGCTTGAAGTACGTGGCGGCGACGCCGGCCTTGGCGTAGGCGTCCCACTCCCCGTTCTCCTTTCCCGCGACGATCCGCAGGTTGATCCGCGGGTCCATGGCGGCGCCGACGACGAGGTTGGAGGCGCCGACTCCCTTCCCGGAGCGGGTCATCCCGGCGATCACGAAGCTGGAGTTGTTGATGGGCAGGACGATCGGCTTTCCGCGCTTGTCCCACGCGACGGGCACGCCGACCTTGAAGGCGTCCAGGGCGCCGACCAGGTCGAGAAGTGGCGATGGCCGCGGGGCGTCGAACGGCGGCGTGTTGCTCATCCACAGCGACACCCGGCCCTCAGCGCCGGCCTTGGTGACGTCGACCATGGACACGTCCCTGCCGAGTGCGGCGGCAAGGGAGGCGAGCTTCTTCTTCAACTCGGCTGCGGTGGACGCCCCGGGCATGTCGAACACGGTGACGCTGGAGCCGTCGGGGCTGGTCTGGGTGGGCTGCACGATCCGGATGGCGCCCCGGAATCCACACTCGCTCACGGCCTTCTGGATCGTGTCGTCGTCAAGGTCCACGGTCGGCTCGGCAGTGATGCTGGCCGGGGCGGCGCCGATGGCGCCGCGGGTGGCCCCGGGGCGTCCGTGCCAGGCGCCGGCCGCGAAGCCGGCCGCGGCAAGCGCCATGTCGATCCACAGGCCGCCGGTGGCGATGCCGACGGTGACGGGTGCTCCGACGGCGATGGCCCCGGCGGCACTCCTCCCGGCGTGGATGAGCCTGTGGCGCCGGTAGTCGGCACGCCGCGCTTCGACGGTCGCCTTCAGCTTGGCCTCTTCGGTGACGTCGCCCCCGGCGGCCTTGAGCGCGGTGCGGGCGGTACGGATCATCTGCGGGTAGTCGTCGGTCCAGCTGTCGGCCCACCGACGGAGCAGGTTGAGGTAGCCGCGGCCGGCCTGCGGGATGTACAGCCGGTTCCCGAGGGCGTGGCGCCGGGCGCGGGTGAGACGAGCCGTCTGCGACTCGATCCAGGCGGGCCGGACCGGAGCCGACGGGCGGTCGATGACGGTGCCCTCGATGGGCGCGTCGACCACTTCGGCGTGGGTCTCGGGGGTGTCCTTGACGAGGCTGAGCGCGGGCCGCTCGGCGGCCGTCTGCGGGTGGGCGGCGGTACTCACTTCGACTCCTCTGCGGGCTGGGCTGCGGTCTGCTCAAGGCGCGCCTGCTTCTTCGCCCCGGGGGTGTAAGGAGCGGTGTCGCCAGCCCGACGGCGGGGCGGCGTGCCGCCGTTGTTTCGGCGTCCGTCGGGGGCGTTCGGGTCGCGCTTCGAACGAGGACCCTTTTGGGATTCGATCAGGGAGAACGCACCGATAATCGGAGCGCTGGTGACGGTCTGCATGCGGGCTTCTGCGGCCCGTGACGTGGCCTCGATTTCGGCGTCGATTCCAACCGCCTTCGATCCGGTCACGCGCTGCCACGCCTCGCTCCAGATCTGCTCAGTGACGGACGCTGCACCTCGCGCCGAACGCAGCGCCTCTGCCAGATCCCATACGGCCGGATGGTGCTCGCGCCGGTCTTCGTCGCGACGCTTCCGCTCCTCCTCGGCCTGGTTCTCCGCCGACTTCTTCGCGGCTGCTGCTTCGGCAACAACAGCCTCCTTCTCGGCGCGCGCCACCGCCTCCGCCGCGGCCCTTTCCTCTGCCGCCTTCTCCGTGGCGCGGCGCTCTCGCCATGACGGGATACCGTCGGCCTTCTGGGCGATGCCGTGCTCGTAGGCCATAAGGACGACGGGCCCGCCGAGAGAGGCGATGGCGCCGATGAGACCTGCGTTCAGGCCGATAGCCGAGTCAGTGATTCCGTGCCACAGGTTGATGCCAGCCGCGACGAGCGCGCCGATCATGATGCCGATGCGGTAGGGAGCAACATCTCGTCGGTGGGCGACTGCCCATGCAGCACCGAACGCCAAAACGAGGGCCAGCCCTTCGAGGAGTGCGGGCGCGGCGACGAGGAAGGGGCGCTCCCGGTCCCAGAACGCAACGAACTGGATCGGCGCAGCAATGATGAGGCCGACGGCATAGATGGAGCGGGCGCCCCACTTCCAGTACCGCTCGGTGCGGTCCTGTTCCGCAGCTTCCCGGGCTTCACGGTGGGCCTGCTCCTCGGCCGCTTGGTCCGCCTTTTCCTTCTCGGCGTCGGCCTTGGCCGTCTCCGCCGCCTTCTTGGCCAGGTGGGCCTGGTGGTCTGCCTGGTCCTTTTCCAGGCGCATGCGCTTGCGTTCGTTGGCGAGGCGCAGTTCTTCGGCTCGGTCAACAGCGAGGGTGCGTTCGGCATCGGCTTCGCCCTCGGCCTTGATGCGGAGGGCTTTGGCCTCGGCTTCGGCACGCGTCCGGATTGCCTCCGCCTCGGCGAGGGCTACCGGGTCGAACCGGTGCTCGGGCACGTTCACTACGTGCCCGTTGACCTTGTCGATGGCGGTGCTCACGATCGGCTTCCTTTCGGGATGGGTTAGGCGGCGGGCTGGTGGTCGTGCTGGGTGGGGATGCGAGTGCGTCGGGTGGGCTGCTGATCGAGCCACGCGTCGAGGACGATCGCGGCGGCAACGAGGACGACGACGGCGATACGGATACCGGGCGGCGGGGCGAGTCCGAACAGCCACGCGAGTCCGGCGACGAGGAACGCGATCCGGGCCCGGCGCACCAGGTCGGGGAGGTAGAAGGTCACGGTGGTCTCCAAGGGGGGTGGCTGGTCAGCGGGCGAAGATCGCGAACATGACGATGGCCAGGCCGATGACGCCGGGGATCACGAAGCTGAGAACTTCCCACGTGCTCTCACGCATAGCGGATGCTCCTTCTTGGGTCAGGGCTGGCGGGTCAGCGGGTGCCGGGCACGCGGGCGGCGATACGGGCGGTGAAGCTGCCGGTGACGTGGTCGGAGACTGCGCGCTCCAGCTCCCGGACGTCGGCGAGGTCCTGGTCGATGACCGGGTCGCCGCCGTTCCGGTCGGCCTCGTTCTTGGCGGCGGTGACGCGGGCGACCCATTCCGCCATCGGCTTCCGGGGGTCACGGTTGGGCATGGCCTGCTCCTTCGGAGGTGGGGTGCGGGTTAGCGCTGGACGACGTCGAGTTCGATGTCGCGGTGGTGGACGGTGACCTGGTGGCCGTTGGCGGCGGCCAGTGCGGCGAGCGCGGAGGCGAATGCCGGGGCGCGATGCCTGCCGCCGGAACAGCCGCTGGCGACGGTGACCGGCCCGGCGGACGGGCTGGCCGCGTATGCGTCGATCGCTGCGGCGACGGCGGCGATCAGGTTGGTGATGCCGGGCGTGGCGTAGACGGCGTCCCTGACGGGCTGGTCGGCGGCGGTCATGTAGCGGAGCGCCGGGGTGATGTGCGGGTCCCGGAAGTGGTGGCGGAGGTCGATGGTCAGGTGTGCGGCGGGCGGCGCGTCGTGGAGGTAGCCGAACGAGACGATCTCGACGACTCCCCTCCGCCCTGTCTCGGTGGCGGGGTCGGTCTGCATGGGGGGCGGTCCTCTCGATGTGAGGGCGGTCAGGCGGAGGGGGGGCGGGGCATCGCCCGGCAGGCCGTGGCGTGCTCGTTGGCCTTGTCGCGGGCGTTACGCTCGCCCTTCGTGCGGTCCTGGATCACGTATGACCTGCTGCTGTACAGCCGGATCTCCGTCGCCCACTCCGCGGTCTGAACAGCGCCGCAGCCCAGGCAGGTCGCGATCGTGGCCGAGCACTCCTTGACCGTGGTGTCGTTGCGCAGTTCGACGGTGGCGCCGCCGACAGTGAGGAAGCGCATCAGCACGTCGTCGGCAGGCGTCGGGGTCATGGCCTCGGTGGTCATCTGGTGGTTCTCCTGGGTGTCGGTGGCCTGGCGGGCGAAGAAGCGGGCGAGGAGCGTGACCATGGGGTTCCTCTCTCGGGTCGGTCAGTTCTTGGGCGTGCGGCGGGTGGGGAGCCAGAGGCGGCGCTTCGACTCGGGCTCGGTCTCAGGGGCCGGTTCGGTCCGGGCGGCGAGAACGGCCAGGCTCTCCGCGATGCTGGCCAGGTGCCGGTTGGTGTCCTGCTGCTGCTCGGCGAGGACGACCAGGGCGTGGGCGGTGGCCTCCTGCGGAGCGTTCTCGATGGGGAAGCCGTGCCTCAGGCGGCGGCCGGGTAGGCGGGGATGTCGAGCCCGTCGAGGACGGGCGTCTCGCCGGGGTGGGCGGCGTCGTAGTCGGCGGCGAGCGCTTCGATCCGGGCGATCTCCAGGACGTCCCACGCGTCGACGGCGAACAGGTACCGGGACTGAAGGTCGGCGCGGGTCTGACGGGCGGTCTCGTAGGCGTCGAGGTCGGCGGAGATGATGAGACGCAGGTACGGAGACATCGGTGGTCCTCTCGGGCATGACTGGTGGAGCCGACGACGTCGGCGGTGGGGAAGAGTGGGAGCCGGGCCCCGGGACGGGGGCATCCCCGAGGCCCGGCGGTTCAGGAGCAGGTACAGGCGGGGCAGGTCTGCGAAGGCGGGCCGGTGAACCAGATGCTGCACTGATTGCACTGCCAGTGGCCGGGCGCGGCACGCAGAACAGCGAGGAAAAGGCGGAGGATCAACGTCACCACCGCCGCTGGCGGGCGATCACGGGACGGACATCACGGCGCGTCACCGTGCTCAGCGGCGCCCGGCCACCACGCACCTGACGCAGCGCCTCGTCCTCCTGCGACGGGTGATCCCGACGCGGCTCGTCGGCCGGCGCGGCCGTCAGGGTCGCGGTCACGCCGCCACCGCCGTGAGGTTGGCCGGGTGCGGGCGAGCAGGGGTCTGAGTGGACTGCCGGCCGTCCCGCTCATGCGGAGGCGGACGCAACGGCAACGGCGGGCGAGGCTCGCCCCGCACAAACGAAGCAGCGACATGAGCGGCACGATCAGCCGCCGATAAGACGGAGGTGGCGGCGAGGGAAGAGGTAGCAGAGGTAGTGTTCACGTTGATCTCCCGGATTGCTTGCAGGCTTCGGGTGGTCAGGCCCCGGTCCACACGGCGTTCGTAGCGCCGGGCCGGGGTTCATGCGCTTCTAGGCGGCGGTCGGCTCAGCGACCGGAGCAACCACCGGACCGGTCAAGTACTCAGTGACGGCCGCGCGCGGAATCTTGGTGAGGGTTCGCCGAACCTGGCCACTCCCCCGACTCGTAGAGCGAAGTCGACCGGTCTTGATGGCGCGGTAGACCGTCGCCTGGTGGACGCCGATGAGAGCGGCCACCTCGGGGACGGTGAGGGAGTCCTGAAGGTCGTCGAGCACTGCATCGAGAGCGTCGCTGGGAGACATGCGTGGTCCTCCTTTTCGGGGCAGGGTTGAGGGAGTCAAAGCAACTTGGCTATCCAAGTTGCGACACCCCTGACGATAGAGGGGGACCACTTGGGTATGCAAGTGCCGCGACAGTTTCGCCTTCGAGCGAGCAGATCCGGGCAGCAAAAAGGCGCCCCCGCCGGAGAGCGGAGGCGCCAAGACGCGAGCGAGACGAGCGCGCTACACATCGATCACGTAGCGGAAGGCGTGCCGGTCGCAGGGGATGATCGAGTCAAGGACTTCCAGGGCATCCCCCGCAGAGTCGTAAGCGGTGCGGAAGACCCGAGCGACGGGAACTCCAGCAGGAATATCGAGCTGCTCCGCTTCATGCGGGTACGGCATGCGAATGTCGAGATCCTCGATGAACTGGACAATGCGCCGGCCGATCGGCCCATCCGGGGCTTCGATGTACGCATTGACCCCACCCTTGATCAACCTCGCTTCAGCGAGACGCGTGCCAGTCGCCATCGCCGAGTCGTAGTAGCAGTCGACGAGCTGCATGGGACTGCCGTCGGCAGTGAAGAGCAGCCGCCTCGCGATGACCGGCGCTCCAGGTTCAACACCCAGAAGGACGGCCACCCTCTCAGGGGCGGACGTCTCAACGACCTCCCTGATGGCCTGCTTGGGGCGTTGCCCTTGGGCCTCCGCCTCCGCGTTGAAGTTGGACTTTCCGGAGTGCCGTCGCGCCCGGTAGATGCTCCCCGTTTGGCGGAGGTTGACGTGCGGCCTCTCGCGAACGAAGGCACCTCTGCCCTGCTCCGAGGTGATGAGCCCTTCGGAGCGAAGCAGCGCGATCCCCTTCCGGACCGTCGTTCGCGTGACGCCGAAGCGGTCCTTCAGGCTGTTTTCTGACGGGATCTTGTCTCCAGGCGCGAGGTCGCCCCGAAGGATCTCCGCGCGCAGTTCATTGGCAACCCGCTTGAACGGGTGCTCTTGTGCCGGGTTCGGTGGCATCGCACTCCTGACTGAATGGGTACTCAAGTCAGCGTAAGTCTACGAGGCCAACTTGCACCTATTGCCGACGCGCCACCCATCCTGACCAGCGACTTACCTCAATCCTGATCACCGGTCCGCCGGGGCGCCGATCACGATACTGCTCGTACTTGTTCACCAGAGAGTCAACAAGTGCGTGTGCAAGTTCGTTCTCCAGGACTTGCGCGCGGCCATCCGCCCGCACCCACCAAAGCCGCTCCCAGTCTTCCTCGAAGTGATCAACTAGGAGCGTTACGGCCGGGTTCTCCCTGATGTTGGCAAGCCGCTTCAGGTTCGCGTGACGCTTGGGCTTGTGATCTACCGCGATCACGATCACGTCTCCCGTCAGCGCGAAGGTGGCCGGCACGATGTGCGGCTCGCCAAGCGCGTCAGCCGTGGCCAGCCGCAGGGATCGAGCCGAAGCGAATCGAGCGCGGCATTCGTCAGCAGTCATCGCCATACGGGGCACGCTACCCGAGCCTCGATTGCTTCAGTCGCAGCACTTGCATAGCCATGCCGACCAAGCTAGCGTTCAACAGGTCACCAACTTGCATATCCAAGTGAGAGAGGTGTCAATGGCCGACGCCAACCCCGGCGAGCGCACCGCGCTCTACCGCCTCTACGATGCTGACGACCGACTGCTCTACGTCGGCATCTCTCGAACCCCGGAAGACCGCTGGAAGCGTCACGACCTCTTCAAGTGGTGGTGGCCCAAGGTGGCACGCAAGACCGCCACGTGGCTCCCGAACTGGGCGGATGCGCTCAAGGCGGAAGCCGCAGCGATCCGCGAGGAGAAGCCTCGCTTCAACGGCACCCACAACTATCCGGTGACCCCGTTCGCCCCCGACGAATGGCCACAAATCACAGGCGGACGCGGCAAGGTGGCCGCCCTCGCCGACCTGATGCGGGCCAAGGTCGAGTCCGGCGCCTGGCCGGTCGGGGCGAAGATCCCCAAGCGCGAGGCCATCGCCGAAGCCGTCGGCGTGAGCGAGAGCACGGCGGCAGCGGCGTACCGCATCCTCCAGAGCGAGGGGCATCTGCAATTTCTGCATGGAGCCGGAACCTTCGTCAGAAGCGCCGAACCAATCAGGCTCCCCAACAGGAAACTGGGGCCGCAACAAGCCCCCTAGGACATCAAGCGACCGATGCCGCCAGTCACTTCAAGCCCATCTCGTCCCGACCTCCCGGTGAGCGGATCTTACCGGGTTTGGCAAGTCGCCGATCACCGCTGGTGGTCGGGCGTTGCATGGACGGCCCGGTTCCTGCCCCGTTCGAATGCTCGGTAGTGCGTCAGGCTCTAGCGTTCGTGATCCACCAGCGATCGGTCGGGCGACATACAGGCCCCACCGACGCGCTTCGGGATTCTGTGCCAGCATCCAGGGCAGTGTCACCGGCCAGCGCGTCATCACGTGGCTGGCCAGGGGAAGATCTCTGTGCGGGAGCTGGCGGGGAGGCAGGGGTGAGTTCAGGCCAAGAATTCCAGTCCAATCAGGTCCAAACAAATCCAATTAAGCAACAACGCGCGTCTCCCTCGGCAGGGAAACCGGGAGGTCAAACACCCTCAGCACAAGCACTAATGTACTCTGACCTGCGCGTTTCGTTAACGGATAAGGGTCGTTACAAAGCCATCAGATGGGCCGGATTCGCACTCTCGTACCCGGCGCCGCCTGTGGCTCGAATAGCGTTCATCCCCTGCCGGTCAGCCAGCTTCACAAGACCCCCGGGGTCTCATCACCCCCGGGACGCAGGAAGGCCCAGGCGGTCATCATCCGCCTGGGCCGTGACCAGCAGCATCACCCGCTGATCGGTGAGATCAGTCCCAACCAAAGGAGTTCTCAATGAGCACCTTACTGCCCGAGCCGACTCCGGTCCCGACTCCCGCCACCATCCCGTCGCAGCCCTCGGCGCCTCTCTCCCCCGCCGCGCCGCCCTGTTCCCCCGCCGCCCCGCTCCCGCGCACGTGGCTGCGGCGGATCGCGTCTGGCGGCCAGATCGTGGAGTCCTGTCCTCCGGTTTGCACCGACCGCCATGAGGCTGACCTGGTTGGCGCCCTGGATGATCTCCAGCACGGTATGCACTTCGACGGGGTGAACGTCGAGGTCTACGACTCGTACTACGGCACTGCTGACTGGCCGCTGTTGTCGGGCCGGATCAACATCGACCCGTACAGCGAGGATGCGCGTCGGCGGGTCCCGCATGTCGACCTCCACGTGTTCGTGGACCAGATCGCGGAGACGCTGGATCTGGATGGTCTGGCGGCGGTGATCGCGTCGGTGCGGGCGCAGTGCGATGTCCTCGATGGCGTGCATGCGCAGCTCGCGCAGGCAGTTGGGGAGCACGGCCGGACGGCCTGACCGCTCCTGCGGCACATCACGGCCGGGCAGCCCACGCTGCCCGGCCGTTTCCAGATCTGCGGGCCCGGCCCGCACTACCCGTAGGAGAGTTCTGTGCTGGTCGTGTCCGCGTACCGCTGGGCGGATGGAGGTGAGCGGTGGGAGTCCGCCTGATCGTTGAGGTGCTCGATCACTGGCAGGACGCTGCCCTGAAGGCGGGCTGGGAGGAGCAGGACTTGAAGAGCTACCTCGATCTCGGGGGTGCGGCAGTGAATTCGGCTGCGGCCGTGTACGTCCACCGGCTGGGCGCGGGCGAACTCCCCGACCCGGCGGCCTACCGGGAGGCCGCATCACGGCCCTGGAGGGCACTGACGGCGTCGCGGACGGGTGGACGGCACTCTCCCGCCGGTTCGGTTCCCATAGGCCATACAGGGACGACACGTGGGGCCGTCTGGCGGATGCCGCCCGGGCCGGCCGACCCCCGGAGGGTGCCGAGCGGGTGCCGTGGTGCCGGGATCCTAGCTGCGATGAGGTGACCCGGACCCGCCATGGAGGCGGCGACGTGGCGTCGGAACCGACGTACTGCACCGGCTGCCATCCGGCGATGCGGTTCTGAGGCGAGAGGCAGTTGGGGGCGTGCACTCCGGGGGCTGGCTCACGGTCAGGGGATCGGTAGGGGTTCGTGGTGGTGCCAGACGAGGTACCGGTCTTCTTGGCGGAGTTCTGCGGTGCCCCATTCGAGTCTCATAACCCCGCGGTCCATCGAGCAGGCGTAGGCGATGAGGATCAGCCCGAGGTCCGTAGGAAGACGTTCGAGGTCTCGGTGGATCTCACGCTCTGGGGGTTCGTCGAGGCCGAGGTCGAGGGTGCCTTGGATGGAGTCGGGGCCGTGGCGCCGGATGAGGTCGGCGCGGAGCCCGACGGCTTTCCGGAGGCGGGCTTCGGTGACGGGCACATCGCGCTTGGCGTAGCGGATCGGGTAGAGGGCGTGCTCGGCGATGACCACCACGGTGCGCCCCTGGAGGCGGACCGTGGTCGCCCCGGCTGTGTTCTCCAGGCCGGCGGCGAGTTCCTCGTACTGGGCGGCGTACAGGCCGTGTCCGTAGGCTTCGAGGGTTTGGGTGTGGACGCCTTGCTGGCCGTTCCGTGCCCGGTCGTGGGCTCTGGCGAGGCAGGCTGGGATGGTGTGGACGAGTGTGTCGGCGGTGTCCCCGAACGTCTTCCGCGCCCATGGTGTCGGCGGTGTTCTGCTCAACTGCCCTACCCCCAGTCGTCGGCGCCGTTCAGCGTCGGCCCAACGTGGGGTGGGGACGACGCGGTGCACAAGTGCGCATGGGGGCGCACGCGGTCCTCTGGGTAACAGGCAGGATGGCCGTTATGACGAGCGACCCGGAGCGCACGGAGTTGAGTGATCTGGTGCGGGAGCGGCGGACGGAGCTGGGGTTGAGCCTTCGCGCCTTGGCTGGCCGCTGTATCGATCCGGAGAGCGCGGGCGAGCCGTTGTGGAAGTACGCGGTCCTCAACCGGCTGGAGCGCCGACTGCCTGTGATTCCGCCTCGGTTGCCTGAGTTGCGCGCCCTTGCCGCCGGGCTGGATCTTCCGGTAGAGGTGCTACAGGGCGCAGCCGGCTCGCAGTTCATGGGCATCCAACCCCCTTGGGGTTCGAGTCGGGAGATGCGCAGCCTGGTCACGGACTACCTGGCGCTGAGCCCCGAGAGCCGGGACCGGCTGCGGTCGATCGTCCGGTTGTGGGCGGCGGACCGCCCGGCATGACTCCCAGCAAGTCGCGACCGCCCGCCTGATGCCAGGCGGCCGGTGCGGGGCCAGTTCGGGCAGGTCTGCTGTGGGTCAGCCTGGGCTGGTGGTGATGTCGAGTCGCGTGCTGTCGCCGTACTCGGCGGCCACCATGTCGGCGATCGTCTGCACCCACTGGCTGGCGTTCTCGGGTGTCGGGGCGTCCACGGTGATTGTGACGGTGGCCCGGCGGGGCGAGACGCCGACCTCCCTGTGCTGGTTGAGCGGGGTGCCGGTGTCGGCGTGCGCCCGGTAGCGGTCCAGCAGGTTGTCGAGGGTGCTCCACTGACCGCGGTCGTCGTCGCGGTGCGCGTCTCGCTGGGCCTCCAGCCACGTGTCGAGGGCGTCACCGCGGCGCGGCAGGACGGCCGCCTCGACCGCGGCGCCCACCCGGTGGCAGTCGCAGCGACAGGGCGCGGCACAGAACTTGCAGACCGCCGGGGTCTTCGTCCCTGCCTGCCCGGTCGCGCCCTGGCAGTAGGCGTGCTCGCCGTGGAGGCAGCCGGTGGACAGGTAGTCGAGGACGGTCGGCTCGCTCCGGTCAGGCACAGTCGGTCTCCTTGCTGGCGAGGGTGATGAGTCCGCGTCGCCGGGCCGTATCGACGGCGGCGGCACGTCGTTCGTCCCGGGGCACCCAGGTCACGTCGAGCCGCAGGTACGCCTCGGCAAGCCGGGCCGCGACCTGGGCCCGCATCGTTCCGAGCCGAGCCGAGCCGCGACGACCGCCAAGGGTGCGCCGTCGGCCGCCGCGGTGAGAACGGCGGCTTGGCGCGGGGTGAGCGGCATCCGTGCGGGCCCGGTCACGGCCGGCCCCCGGTGATGCGCGCCGCAGCCTTGGCTTCCCGAAGCCCGGCGATCACGGCGTCGACGTGGTCGAGGGGGATGTGGACGCAGCCGCTGGTGCCGAGGTGGACGACGGGCGTTCCGTCGTCGCGTTCAGCAGGTGCGATGTGGAGGCTGTCGCCGTCGGGGTCGGTCAGGTGGATGGTCACGGTGGTCTCCGGCGGGTGGGGCCGCCCGGCATACGGCCGGGCGGCGGCTGGTCAGGGTGGCTATGCGCCGCGTCCGAGCCGGGAGAACGTGCTCTGCTGGACAGGAACGGGACGGACGTTCTCCGGGCCGTTGAGGCGCTGGCGGATCCACTCGGCGTCGGACTCGGCCACATGCGCGCCTGCCGACCGGGCCACGATGATCTGCGTCGGCTGCCCGTCTCCGTCCCGGTCGTCGCTGACGTGGGCGTGCCACGGCTGGGAGCCGCCGTCGGGCAGGGTGTGGCCGTCGGGGCAGTGCGGGCAGTTCATGTCGGGCGCGGGCGGCTCTGGGTCGTCCCAGACGATGACGGTGTGGCCGCCGTGTCCGTGGACGGCTTCGGCGTCTTCGATGCGGTCCCAGTTGACGGTGGACGCACGTGCACTTCCGGTGTGCGACGTACTTGCTGTAGGGCTGTTCGCATTTGAAGCAGCCGGTGCCCTCCAGCGTGAGGAGGTTCTCGTGGTCAGAAGGCCGGTGCCGGGGGGGGCTTCGCCCTGGTTCATGCGCCGAATGGCGGCGTCGCTGACCTTGTACATAGCGAGGATGACCCAGAGGTGTTCGCCTCGCCCGGGGTCGACCAGAGTGGCGCTGATCTTGCTCTGGGGTACGGGGGTTGCGGTCATCGCTGCACCTCTCGGTCGGGGTCGACGCGGTCGGCCCACGCGGCGAGCTGTTCGGCCAAGAACCGGGCCTGTGCGGGGTCGAGGAGGGCACACGGGTCGTCGCCGGGTACGTCCAGGGAGAGCCGGAGCCACGGCCACGGTGGGCCGTCCGGGGGCTGGTCGTCGCGGTGATCGGCGGTGATGTGGGAGGGGATGACGGCCAGGCCGATAGCGCTGTCGCGCGGGTCGTCGTGGGCGGGGGTGAGGTGGCTGCCCCTGTACGTCCAGAGCTTTCCGAGGTGGTCGGGGTCGCCTTCGGCGCCGATTCCCGGGATGCTGGCGTAGATACTCACGACGCCTCCGGTACCGTCAGGTCGGGGTCGACCTCGGGGTGCGTGAACCGGACCCGCATGCCGAGGCCGCGCGCGTACTCGATCTCCGCCGTGGTGCTGTCGCCGATGTAGTCCCCGACGACCAGGACCTCGTCGGCCAGGCGGATCTTCGCTCGGTGCAGCATGTCCAGGCGGATCTTCAGCGCTTCGGCTGCGACCGGGCCAGCCCACAGGGGGTGCTCAGTCTTCATGTTGACGCCGGGCCGGACAACGATCCGGCCGGCCGCGGTCTCTTCCAGGTCGGCGCGGCCATCTCGGCCATGAAGCGGGTACTGCCGCAGATGCAGACGATCGTCGGGATGCTCAGCCGCTCCTTCGCGGTGGCGAGCATCTCCGCCGGGGACATGAGGCTGGGGTAGGACACGGGGTCTCCTTCGGGCGAGTGGTGGGTGGCCGCCCCGGGGTGGGGCGGCCACGGCAGGGGCGTCAGGCGGCGGGGGCGACCCTCGGCGCACAGGCCAGGGCAGGACGACACCGGCCACGGTCACGAGACGGGGGTCCGTTCAGCGAGTAGCAGGAAGAGGTCTCGGGCCCGGTCGGTCCAGAGGTCGGCCATGCGCTGGGCTCGCTCGTACTGGGTGCGGATGGCGTCGGCGCTGGCATTGGCCACGAAGTCCGGGTCAAGGGTATCCGGCTGTTGTGTCACTTCAGCTCCTTGGTGGTCTGGGTGCGGTAGGTGTGGAGCGCGCCTCGCGGGTGGGTGGCGACGAACAGAGCGGCGTCGATGCGGTTCTTGGCGAGCCACCAGCGGCCGTCGTCCCGCATCCGGTAGTCCGCCCAGCGGGTGAGCCGCATCCACGGGCGCCAGCGGCCGAGCCCGTACCCGGCGGCGAGCGCGGCCAGCGCGACGGCGACGGCGGTCATCGCGGGGGCTCCTCGGCGAGGTGGGCGGCGTAGGCGGTTTCGGCGAACCGCCAGCCTGCGGCGGTGTGCCGCTTCGGCCGCCACGGCGTCGGGGCGAAGAGGGTGTCCAGCTCGCCGTCGCCTCGGTCGAGGAGGAGCCCGACGCCCCAGAAGCCGTACTCGATCAGCGTCTCGGGCAGCTTCGGCCGCCGCCGGACGATGACCTGTCGGGCAGCGAACGGTGCGAACCGTGACGCCGAGCACAGGGCCGTCGCCGACCGAACCGTCGCGATAGCCACCCGGCACGGGCGGACAGCGATCCGCGTCACTGTGCAGTCCCCTGCGAGGGAACGAGGCACGGTCACGTCGAGCGCCCCGGCCGGAGCGCGACGGACCAGGCCCTGCTGCCACACGGTCAGGTTCTGGTACGGGACCGGCATCCCGACAGGCAGGGCCATCAGCAGGTCAAGGACGTCCGGGTTGTCGAGGGTGAGTTCGGCGCCCCGGTAGCCGGGGAGACGGGAGAGGGTCACGGCGGTCATCGCTGCGCCTCCGTCGCCTGCACGGTGTCGACGATCACGCGGGTGGTGCGCCGGGCGATCCTGAACTCGACATCCGGGTGCATCCGTCGCCGCGCAGTCAGCCGCTCGACGACGAAGCCCGGATCGGTGGAAGTGCTGCTGCACTGCTCCCAGGTGCCGTCGGGCTGCTGGCCCTGGACGAAGTACTCGACGGTCTGACGCCGGTCCTCGAACTCGGCGTTCACCGTCGGGTACAGGTCCGCAAACACGAAGCACGCCTTGATGACCAGGGCCATCGTCTGCGAGTCCTTCGGCGCGCCTTCGCTACGGTCGCGCATGAGGCCCTGAACGTAGCCCATGACGGCCGCGTCGTGGACGAGGCCGCGTTCGTAGTCGGTGAGACTGTCGAGGAAGGCAGTGACGCGATCGGTGCGCTGCTGCTCGCGGTCGGCGAGGTAAGCGGCCAACGGTTCAGGAAGTTCGGCGGCCATGGTCACGCCTCCGTCTCGGGCGCGGCCGGGACAGCAGGTCCGGCGAGGAACAGGTGCTCACCGTCGGCGGACCGGCAGTACGCCTCGGGGTGTCCGGCGTCTCGGGCGCAGGGCCGGTAGTAGACGCCGCTGACGCCCCGGGTCCTACCGCAGCGCCGGGGCTCCGGCTCGGGCTCGGCAGGCCCCGCCAAGTCCTCGCGGAGCACGGCGGCGTGCTCCGGGTCCAGCTCCAGCCAGTACGGCTCACGGTCCGGCCCGGAAAGCAGGACGATCACGCTGTCGTCGTCGCCCCACAGGACATCGTTCAGACTCCAGCGCAGAGGTGTGGGATTGTCGGCCGCCGCGATGTCGGGCTCGGCGCCCAAGAACTCGGCGAGGGCACGGCCGCCAGCACCGGATGCGGCGTCCTTCTTTGTGATCTGGTCGAACAGGAACTTCCGCTGGTGCTGGAGTCGGCGGATCTCGGCGAGCATCGCGGCGGCTATGCCGGGCGCGGCGGTGGCAGCCCCGACGGGCGTGGTGCGCTGGATGAGCGCCTCGTACTCGGCGAGCTGTTGGACGGTCAGGCGGCTGGTCACGGTGATCTCCTGGGTGCGGTGGGCGATGGGGGGCACGGGCGTCGATCCGGCATCAGTTCGCAATGAACCCGGGCCAATCAAGTTCGGCGTATGCGATCCGGCGGGTAGGGGGGTTCGCCAGGGCCAGTAGAACCGCTGCATGGCAGTGGTCCGGCTGACCGGGTTCCGGGAGCGGGCAGGTGCAGGCGAGGTCTTTGCCGCGCAGCAGGTGGAGGTTGTTGAGGACGCGGCGCCGGTCGAAGACCTGCTTGCCGATGCGGTATGTCTGCTCGTACCAGCCGCCCGCCGGGCCGACGCGCAGCCACTCGCCGTAGTTGACGGCGCAGGCGCTGTACGGGTCACCCATGTCGGCGTCGATGGCCTGCTGAAGAGTGAACGGGTTCCCGAAGCGGGACGGACGGCTGACGATCACGGCGCCGAGTGGGTTGGTGCTGGCAGCATCGAGCCGCCATCCCTTGGTGCGGCGACGCTGAATACGGCGGGGCTGGACGGCGAGCAGTGTGGTCACGGGTTCCTCCTGGTGGTGGGTACGGTGAATGGGCGCCCGCCGGATAGCCCCCGGCGGGCGCACTTGGTAATCACGGGGCGGAGCGGTCTTCCCAGTCCGCGAGCTGCCGGTCGAAAGCGAGACGATCCGCCCACAGGGCCGGCCATTCAGGAACGTCAGAGCCGGACCGGCCATCGAGAGCAGCCCGCACGGGAGCAACCAGCTCGGCAGGAGCGGCCATCAGCGGCAGACCCAAATCCTCCGGGCCGTCACCTCGGTCGGGCCGATCCAACGACCAGCCCCAAACATGCCGCCAGGCCAACCGCAGGCCCGAGTCCCACGTGAGGACGATGGACAAGTCGTGGCAGGTGGTGTTCGTCAGAGTGGTCACGGATTCCGTGACGGACACTGCGGTCTCGTCGGGGGCCAGCCCGGCTGTCGCCAGGGCGGTGTGGACGGCGGTGGCGTAGGCGGCCTGTGGGAGGGTCACGCCTCCTCCCACACGGTGATCGCCGCGGTGAGGCCGCGGGCCGAGGTCCACTGGCCGGGGCGCCGCTTCACCGCGCGGCCGGTGATGGCCAGTTCGTGGCCGGCCGCCGCCACCTGGAGCGGGTTGGCGTAGCCGTCGACCGGCAGGACCTCCGGGGTGCTGTTGCCGCCATCGCGGAGTTGCTTCGCCCACAGCCATACCGGGCCGCGGTCGGCCTCGCCGTCCTCGCGGCCGGGGTGCCACTCCCAGATCAGGAGCAGGCCGTTCGGCCACAGTGCGGGGTCGATACCGGAGTCCTCGGAGGTGAGGGTGAGCGTGGCGTTGAGGTAGTGGTGGAGGCCTCGGGTGTCGGCGTCGGATGTCCAGTGGTGGGCGGCATCCATGCCGACCGCGGCAAGCGCGTCGCCGACGGCGGTGATGTAGGGGTCGTGGGGAAGCTGGTCGGTCACGGTCTTCTCCTTCGGTGGGGTGATCACGGGGTGGGGGTGGCGTAGCCGACGGCGAAGGCCACCTTCTGTGCTGCGTTCACGTCGAGACAGGGCCAGTCCTCGCCGTCGCGGAAGCACGTCCGGCCGTCGTCGTCCGGGCCGTGGACAAGCGCGGTGTCATGCAGCCAAAGAGCCAGCGCACCGGCCTCGTAGGAGTCGCGCTTCCGCAGCACGTCGGCGGCGGCACGCAGTTCATCAAGAGGGCTGGTGGGGCCGATCTGCGCGGGCGGTGCAGCAAATGCGGCTTCGAGCGGATCGTTTTCGGTACTCACCAGGTCTTCTCCTTCAGGTTTCCCCGCCCACACGGGCGGAAGGTTTCTGGGGGTTTGCGGTACTTCATCCTCCCACCAACACGCCATGATCGGGAAGGAATTGGGGGATGAGGTGGGGCTGTTTCGGCAGGTCAGGCGGCTTCCCAGAGGGTGCGGGGAATGTGTTCCGTACCTCGCGGCGTGCGTGGCCGGGAAGGACGAGACCATCCGGCCGTCGCCGGCCTCTCAGCCACAACACGCCACCCGGCCGCACGGAGGCTCGCGCCACTCTCACCGGCCTGCGTGTACGTGATCAGCCGCGTGTAGCCGAGTGCCTTCGCCGCCCGCCACGCAGCGCCGTACAGCATCGAGTTCGCGTTCGCTGCGCCGTCCGTCGCCGTGCGGGTGACCTCCAGGGTCTGACCGTTGTCGAGCATGCGAGCCACCGGACGGCCAACCACGGCAACGCCCCGCAGTACACCCTCCTCGTCGGCTACTCCGACAGCGAAGACTTGCCCCACGGGCGGCGGATGGTGGCGGTGCCACATCGCGCAGTAGGCGCGAGCGTCGCGACTCCGGACCGGAGTCAGGTGAAGGGCGTTCATCAGAGGCTCCAGAGGGTCGGTTGCAGGTGCACGAGGGGCAGTTCGTCCTGCCCGGGAACGTGATGCTCGGGGCGCGGGGTGGGGATGCGCCGGGGCGTGCCGGCGAGCTTGCGTTGGCAGACGGGGCCGATCCGGCGTGCCGCCCACTGGGAGCGGAGGGGCCGGCCACACATGCGGCAAGGGACGGTAGGGGTCACGGGACGGGCCACCGAGGCCGGTGATCAAATCGCCTCGTTCCGCGCCTCGCTGGTGAACCGGAGGTCGAGTGGCACCGTTGGACATGCGGAGGGAGTTCATCGCTTAGACGGGCAGCCAGGGGGCTTCTCGGGCCCCTCCCGTCAAGCCAGGTCTCCCCCTGGGCGCGACACCGGATTCGACCGGTCCCCGTATGCCGGGCCATCACGCCGCACCCTGCTGCCGCAGCTTCGACAAATGCACCCAGCCGCAACGGCACTGATACGCATTCAGCAACCGGCCGAACGCGACCTGCGTCCGCTCCGCAGCCAGCGCCGCAGCCTCGGGAGTCGCGTACCGGTGCTTCTCCGACGTCGGGCAGTCGGCCATCACGCCGCCTCCCTCCACCGGTAGACGGTCCGCTCGCTCACACCCACAAGCCGCGCCACCTCCGCGGCGGGAACACGGCATCCCGCCAGTTCGAGGACAACCAGCCGCTGCTCCGGGCGGGGCAAGCCGGCAGCCGACATCCGTTCGCGGACCACGAACTCGACCTCTTCCAGGTCCGCGGACGGCACAGGCTCGACGGGGATGGAGTCCCGGTGGATGCGGGCCCGGTGAGTCGCGCAGGTACGGCGATGCGGGCGGGCCAGGCTCGGGCAGTCGGAGACCTCGCAGTTGCGATTCACGCCGCGGTCACCTCGGCCTCCGTGTGCCGGGCGGGATGCACCGCACCGTCCTTCAGCGGCCACCCGTCCAGGTGGCACGGCACCGTCGGCTCGACCTGGCAGGTGGTACAGCAGGCGACGGTCTGCGCCCAGGCGGCCATCCGCTGCTGATGCACCTGCTCGGTACGACGCCGCGACGACGGGATCACACACGGGCTGCCGGGCTGGGCACGGCACCACGGGCACACCACACCGCGGGCAGCATGGGCGGGGATACGGGACGGTCGGAGGCTGGCGGGCATCGGGGCCGGAATGTGGCGGGTCATCGGGTCTCCTCACTGGTGGCGGTACATCCAGGGCATTCGCAGGGCGGGGCGCCGGCGTCGTGGTCGCGCCGGTAGCGGGCGACGGCCGCTTCCCAGGCGCCGGGCGGGGCTTCGGGTCTCGGGGTGGGCGGGCTGAGGCCCGGGGGCCAAGCGCCTGGGCGCCAGCCGGGCGGTAACGGCCGGGCAGCCGGCGGCGTGGGCTGGGCTCTGCGGTCGCGGCCGGCAGCGATCTGCTGACGGAGCAGCAGCCGGAAATCGGCGCCGCCGTTCTCACGACGCATCGCCCGCACGTCATCCGGATCGATCGGGAAGTCACTCACGACGCTTCCTCCGGACTCGCGGGGAGGTCGAGGCATTCGCTGTCCGGCGGGCGCCAACCGGCGTCGAGGAGTCGGGCGACGATCCGGCGGGCGGTCTCTTCCGCCGTGCCGTCGCCATAGCCGGGGAACGCCATCGGGTTGATGGCGCGGCCTTCGCGGACGGCGAGGATCGCTTCGACGTGGGAGACGATCCACTGCTCGGCAATCTCGATACCGGTCTGGCCGTGCTGATAGCCGATGCGGGCGATGGCGCAGTCGACGTTGGCCATGCGCGGGTCGTCGGCCTTCACGCGGCACCTCGCCGCCGGTCGGGGCCGATCATGTCGACGATGGCCGTCATCTGCGAGAGCCGTGAGGCGATTCGGCCGCCGACGCGGTCGACGAGGTCGGAGCCGCTGGCGTCGCTGGCGGGAAGGTTGCTGGTGATGATCAGCGGGCGGGATTCGTTGTACCGCGCGTTCAAGATTCGGTAGGTGGCTTCTTCGGTGAACTCGCTGATCTTCTCGGTGCCGAGGTCGTCGATGAGGAGCAGCGGGATACGCATGAGCCGCTTCACTTCGAACTCGGTTCCTTGCTCGCTGCCGCCGGGGCGGAGCAGGGCGTACATGTCGGGTGCGGTGGTGGCGATCACTTCATACCGGTCGGGTCCGGCTTCGGCGATGCGGCGGAGTGCTCCGTATGCCTGGTGGGTTTTGCCGGTGCCGAACGAGCCGGTGAGGAACAGGAATCCGGCTGCGCGCGGGTCGGCCGCGGCCTGGTCTGCCCACGCGGTGACGGCGGGGTGGGTGGCGGTGGCGTTCTGGTAGCGGTAGGGGGTGGCGGCGGTCCAGCGTTTGAGTGCCCATTCGGCACGACGCTGGCGGTGGTAGTCGGGGTGGCCGGGCTCGTCGGGTTCGGGGGTGTCATCGGTGGGGGCGGTTTCGATGTGGCCGAGGCCGCGGGCTTCGAGCATCTGCTGGAAGCGGCGCATGACTGCTTCGCCGGCGAGGCGTTGGGGTTCGGGCATGGTCAAAATCCGTTCGCGTAGGCGCTGGGGTCGGTGGTGGGCTGGTAGGGCTGGTGACCGTTCTTGACGGCGCGGAGTTGGGGGCGCGGTGCGTCGGCGGCAGGGATGGGTGGGAGTTCGGCCCAGCCGTTGAGGAAGTACTTCGCGGACTCGACGTTGGTGCGGGTGGCGACCTTGACCGAGTGGTTGACCATCGCCTGGGCGCCGGTCCTGGCGATCAGCGCGAGGACCGGGAACCACTCGTTGCCCTGGAAGGGCCAGCGAACGATGACTCCCGCAGCGGTGAGCCCGTCGACGAGGGGGCGCGCCTGTTCGGGGATGCCTGAAGCAAGGTCAGGTGCGGCTGGCTCGCGCTTCTTGCTTGCTTGCTTCTTCTCCGAAGGAGAAGAAGGGGAAGGGGCAGGGGACGGGGGGCCGTTACTCACCCCGTTACGAATCGCGTTGACCTGCGACTCTTCGCGTTTTGCGGCGTCGCTTTTCTGTTCCGTCGTGTCGCCGTCGTGTCGCCGAGGTGTCGCCGAAGTGTCGTTTCCGGCTTCGTCCTCGCCGTCAGTAACGCCGTTATTCTGCGCGTTACGGTCGGCTTCTTCGGCGGCCCTCTTCGCCTCCCGCTCAGCCCGTTTCCGATCCCGCCACGCCTTCTGTCGGGCCGCGTTCGACTCCCGGTCCGCCTTCACGCGGGCACGGTCCGGGTTGTACTCCAGGTAGTCGTGAACCATCCACCCGTCCGGGGTCCGATCCCACAGGCCCGCCGCCTCCAGCTCAGTGACCGCCTTGTTCATCCCCCGGAGTCGAGCGACGACCGGCAGCTCGCGCTTCGAGATCGCCCCTTCGGTGAGGTTCTCGGAGCACCAGCAGAGCGCCGACACGTACAGCCGGAAGGCGCGGTCGGACAGCAGCGCGACCTTGCGGTGCGACGGGAAGCGGTCGTCCAGGCGAACCCAGGGCATCGGATCTTCTTTCAGGCGGTACGGATAGGTCGGCCGGCGGCGGTGTGGGGCCCGCGGCGGGGTCAGGGCGGTGCGCGGCGGCTGGCGCAGGGCGGGGTCACGCGGCGGCCTGGAGTTGCGGCTGCGGATCGGCGTGCCGGTCGAGCGCTTCGCCGGTGATGGTTTCGACGAGGGCGCAGAGGATGACTTCGGCGGCGTTCGGCGTAACGGCATTCCCGTATTGCCTCACTTTGTCCCTTTTGGAGCCGAGGACGATGTAGTCGTCGGCGAAGGACATGGCGCGGCCGATCTCGTGGGGCTCCAGCATCCGGAACCGGACGTCGTCGATGTCGACTTCGCCGCGCACGAGCGCGTACCGGTCGCGGGTGGAGAGCGTGCCGATCGGCTCAGCGACGGACCGGGCGGTCCCGTTGCTGTAGTAGGGGACGAGGATGTCCTGCCAGGTCACGAGCGACTGGTGGCCGGCCGTGGTCAGGGTGCGCAAGGGCTCGGTTACCGGTGTGCAGTGTTCGCCTCCGGGCCCCTTGCGGCTGCTGTTGTTCCGCATGACCATGGCGGGCAGCTCGGGGGTGACGAGCCCGTGGTGGTTTCCGGACGCGGTGACGGTGGCGAGGGCGTCGGTCACGGACCGGGCGATGGATCCGCCGCCGCGGAGCTCGGCGATGAACGGCAGCCACGCGAGCCCGGTCTCGTTGCGGGTGGTCATGGTGCGCAGCGGGTCGTGCGCGGAGCGCGCCTCCTTCCCGTCACGGCCCTCGACCGGCACGAGGAGCGGCGGGACCATCAGCCCGTCGTTCTCGCGCGTCGTCCGGGCGGCCATGGGCTCGCCGACACTGACCGGCGCGTCCCGCCAGGTACCTCCGGCCGGGACCATCATCGGCACCGGCCGGGTGAACTTCTTCAGGCCGGCCTGGATGCGGGCGATGGTCTTGTCGGCGAGCGGTTTGGTCCGGTCGCCGATGCGCTGTCCGGGGATGGTCCAGTCGATCGCCGCGGCGGCCGGGAGGGCCTCGGGCTCGACGACCTGGTTGTGGCAGGTGGTGGACGGGCAGCGGTACACGTACTGCTGCCGGTACCGGCCCATGTCGCGGCCGGGTGTCTTGAACACCTGCATCGCCTGCACGTACTCGCCGCAACCAGGGCACCAGGCGCGCGGGCGGAGCCACTTGTTCCAGTCCGGTGTCCTTCCCAGAGACTTGTGCCAGTAGCCGACGTACAGCCGGTCGCGGGACTGCGGGGCGGCGTGTACGGACCGCGGGTTGGCGTGCATGGAGTTCAGGGCGATGATCCGGGTGCGGTATCCGAGCTTGTGGAGTTCACCGATCCAGCGGTCCCACTGGTCCCAGGCGCGGACGTCGGTGACGTTCTCGACGACTCCGGCCTTGACGAGTCCGCCGCGCTCCTGGACACCTCGCAGGTACAGGGGCACCTCTTCCATCAGCGCCCGGGACTCCTCCTCCAGGTCGGCCGGCTCTTCCTCGGTCTGGTCGACGAGGAGGTCGAGGAGGGAGCCCTGCATGGCGGTGTCGAAGTCCCGGCGCTTGCCCTTGGCGACGGACCAGTTCGTGCACTCGGGGCTGGCCCAGAAGATGTCGGTGACGGGCCAGTTCCACACGGGCGCCTTGCGGATGTCGCCGCGGTAGTGGCTGGCGTCGGGGAAGTTCGCTTCGTGGGAGTCGATGGCCTTCGCCCAGTGGTTTGCTGCGCGTGTGACCTGGAGGTTCGGGACGGCGTGGGCGCCCTGAGAGGAGCCCCCTGCGCCGCAGAACCAGTCCATGACGGTCAGTGCGTGGTTGTCGTTTCGGTAGCTCACCGAGGTCCCTTCGTGGAGACGGCCCTAGTGCGGGCATGGCAAACCAGGCCCTTTTTGCGGCCACTAATTTCCGAACTATTGGAGTTCGTATAGCCAACATACACGAGGCCACATGACTGTTGGCTATGCTTGTCCAACTGGATGTGGCCACACCCCTGTGGGACCATGCCGACATGACCGAGGAGGAAGTCGTGACCCGCCTGAAGCAGGCTGCCGACGCGAAGCGCACGACCGAGCAGGTCGCCACGAAGCAGTTCGAAGACGCCGTGGTCGAGGCGCTGAGCGGCGGCATGAAGCCCGCAGCCGTTGCCAAAGCGACCGACTACAGCTACGAGACGATCAGGCGCATCGCGCGCAAGTACAACCTCGCTCCGCTTCGCGAGCCGACTGTCACGAGCAGGAAGAAGGCCCAGCCGGACCGGGATGACTCCTGACACGTCCCTTTCCCTTCCTGCCCCGCGTCACCGCGGGGCTTTGTCGTGTGGTCAGGCGGCTTGTGCGCCGGGCGCGTGAGCCGCGCATCTCCACCCGCAGGCGAAAAATCGGGCCGGAGCGCCGCATGGGGTGACTCCGGCGGAGCACTGGTTCGGTACGGGCCGGCGGAGTGTCGGGGGCTTGAGCCGGCCGGTGACCGGGTCGCGGTCCGGGGCCGTGTCGGCGGTCATGCGGCGGCTGCTCGTGTCAGGGCCCGCTGTTGCATGCTGGCTTGGCGGCAGGCGTCGCAGACGGGGATGTGGAGCCGGTAGTGGACGCGGTACCCATTCGGGGTGCCGCACTGCCCAGTCCAGTCGGGGAATGCGGTGGGGTCGTCGATGGTGTCGTCATCCCAGGCGCCGACCGGTGCCCAGCGGGCTTCGAAGGCTTGTTTCCGGGTCCGCTCGTACACGTGGCTACGGACGCCGTGTTCGCGCGGGTCGATCTTCCACAGTTCGTCGTAGAGGGCGATGGCAGCCCGCGCGGTGCCGACCTTGACGTGCCGGTCGCCGCGGATCGTGTATCCGAAGTTCCCCGGGTCGATCCCGAGGCGGTCGGCGAGCCGGAGTTGGGGCCAGCCGGCCGCGACCAGGGCTCGCAGGCGCCGCCGGGTTCCGGTGCCGTCGATGAGCGCCGAGGCCCCGAGGTTGTCGAGGCTGGGCTCTACGGCGAGGAGCGCGGCAGCGTTCTTCGGGAGGAGCCGCTTCGACGGGCCCATGCTGCGGGCCGGGTCGCCATACAGCAGCTTCGACACGGTGCCGCGCGGTACACCGGCGATACGGGCGAGGCGCATCCAGCCGATGCCGAATTCGCCGAGGATACGCACGTGGGCGCGGACGGGTTCGGCATCGACGTAGGGCTGCCAGGTGCCGTAGGCAATCGCCCTGGAGCGGTCGGCCCGGTAGCGCGCTTCGCCCTGACGGCATGGGAGGCAGCGGCAGCCGTCGAGCTTGTACTTCACGTAGGAGCCGTGTTCGCGGGCGCTCATGCGGCCAGCCCCGTCCGGTCGCGTCGCTGCCCGGTGCGGAGTTCCCGCACGATGGCGTGGACGGTGGACACGCCCAGGCCGAGCCGGCGGGCAATGTCGTCCTCGGGCAGGTCGAAGCTGGCGAGGTGTTCGACTTCGGTCCGGCGGTATGCGGCCAGCTCGTCGCGGGTGAGTTGGCTGGTGGGAACGGCTCCCTCAGGCGTTGCGGCGGGGTTGTCGATGGCCTCTTCGTCCCACGCCACCGCAGTCGCCCAGCCCTTTGTCGATGCGATACGGCGTGCGGCCTCGGACGGGCCGGGGCGCATGGCGTGTGTCCGGTAGAGGTTGCAGATCGCGGTGTAGTAGGTGCGCTGTATGGACTTGGTGCGGCCGGCGGAGACGTCGCGGAGCCCGGTGTAGGACATGTCGATCTGGGTGGCGGTCCAGGCGATTGGCCAGCCCATGGCGGCGAGGGCGTGGACGCGGCGCTTGGCTCCGATCGCGGGGACCATGCCGTCGGGGCGTTCGGTGGGGGTGAGGCTGAGGATGGCTTGAGCGGTGTCGTGTCGGACGGTGGGCAGGTCGGAGTTGAGGATGTTCCATACGGTCTTGCGGCTGATGTGTGCCGCAGTTGCGACTTGCTGGCCGCTCCATCCGTGGTCGAGGAGGGTGCGGAGGTGGTTGGTGACGGCGGTGCGGTTCTGGAATCCGTTGCGACCGCGCTGGCGGTGAAGGGCCCGGAGTTTTTCGGCTCGCCGCATTGCGGTGCGGCAATCCTCGCACCGGCAGGGCGCCCACTGGTTGTGCCGGCGGGGGCCTTGGTAGCGGGCGGGGGTGCCGTGGGGAGGTGTCTGGTAGGGCAGGGTGCGGACGGCGGTGGTCACGGTGTCTCCTTCCGGGTGAGTTGCTGCCAGTGCTGGTCGAGGTGCCGGTCGAGCTGGTCGCGTGCGTGCGCGTCGGCAAGTGCGGCGATGGCTTCGGCCCGTCGGTTGCGCCGGCCATGCCACCAGTCCCAGCCAGCCGCGGCGATGCGGCGGAACAGCCAGACATTGGCGACGAGGATCAGACCGGGGCCGAAGAACAGCGCCAAGTCGATGACCGTCTCTACGGCGGCGTGGCCGCGGACCATCAGGTCGAGGGCGGCGAACGGCTTCACGCCCGCCTCCCGCGCCAGGCGTCCCACAAGCCCATGACCGCACCGGCGGCGAGGAGTGCGGGGGTGATCCACCAGAGGTTCATGCGGCCCTCCGGGTACGCGCGGAGCGGGTGCCGCGCCAGACCTTGACGCCGGAGTCGTTGTCGCCGGGCCGGAGACTGTTGGCCCATCCGTACTGGGCAATCAGGTTGGCGTCGCGGAGCCGGGACACGAGGTTGCCCCAGTGCGACTTGCTGTTGGGCGGCTCGGGGAGCTGGTACTCGTCGGCTATCTCCCACGAGGTGAACGGTCGGCCCGACGCGGCGACTTCCTCGAAGGTCGGCCAGACTTCCGCGACCCATGTCTCGTAGTCGTCGACCCGGCGGCGGGCTGCGGTCACTGGGGCCGCAGGGACAGTGCCGTCGAGGGCGGGCTGCTCGATCGTGGTCATGAGGCGGACTCCTCATCCGTATCAACGGCCTCGACGTGTAGGCCGGGCAGTTGGGGATCGACGGAGTAGCGGCGTCCATCGGAAGTCGTGAGGTCGAACTCCAGGCCGCGGCGGTCTCCGGCGGTCCACTGCATGGCGTCGGTGACCGTGGCCTCGAACGTGATCCGGACCCGGGTGCCCTTGCGGGCGAGCGCGCGAAGGCGGGCTTCCTCGTTGCTGAGGGCGTGCATGGGGCGCCGCTTCGGCTCCGGGGTGACCGTGACCTCGGTGGGGTGGAGGCCGGGCACCGGGGTCTTGCAGCGGCAGGAGGCTGGCTCGCTGGGCGGCTGGACCTTGCAGGATTTGCGGCAGCGGCGGCAGTACCAGATCAGCAGCGTCGTCACGACGCACTCCCTTCGGTGTGGTGTCTGGTGGGGTGGGCCGCCCGTGGTAGGTGCGGGCGGCCCGAGTGGGACTACTGCTGACGGGCGGCTTGGGTCTGGGTGATGGCCGCGGTGATGACGTCGTCGGCCGGCTTCCAAAAGCCGAGGGCGCCCTTCGCGGGCACCGGCTCCGGGAGTGCGGTGACGTCGGTGAGCATCCAGTGGTGGACGTTCGGCTCGCCCCACCCCTTGCAGCAGCAGCCGGCCGCGAAGTGGCTGCTGGTGAGCGTGGCGACGGCGATGATGGCGCCGCGGGTGTCGGGCCAGGAGTTGAGGGCGTTCCGGTCGGTGATGATGAAGCGGCCCATCGAGTCGTAGGCGGCTCCGGCGTGGATGAGGATGCGGGTCCCGATGCGTTTGGCCGGGGCCTTGCGGGTGCGGTTTTCGGTGCGCTTCGTTCCGTGGGCGATGGCGTCGGCCCAGGGCTGGCGGATGGTGAGTGCTCGCATTGCTGTGGTCTCCTGGGGGTGACGGGGCCGTCGTAGGTTCGGGCCACGACGGCCCCGCAGGTGGGTGGGCTACGCGGCGGGCGGCTGGGCGGGGCGGGGCTCCTTGTTCGCCGCCTTGCTCTTGATCTCGTCGGCGGTGATGCGGGCCTGCGGGAACTCGTCCTCGACCGTGACCTCGCGGCGCTGGATCGACTTGTGCGTGATCAGCAGTTGGGCGATGTCCGGGCCGGTCCACTGGTCGCGCTTCCGGCCGAGCTTCTGCTCCAGCCGGTCTGCGCTCACCCCGAGGCCCGCGAAGACCTGGACGGCGCCCTCGATGCGCTCCGGGAGGGGCTTGCCGTCGCCCTTGTTGAGGGTCTGGCGGCAGAGGCCTTCGGCCTCTTCGATGAACCAGTCGGGGATCGTCGCGAAGATCGCCTCACGGAGGCGGCGGGCACCGTTGTTGGCGTTGTTCTCGTAGATGTCCCTGAGGTCGTCAAGCTGAACGACCTTGCGGTTGGCGAACTTGGCGTGCGGGACGATGAAGGTGAGGACGTGACGGGTGTTGTTCTCGACGTCCCAGGCCCACGCCTGCATCTCGGACTGGCGGTAGTCGTCGTCGCGGCGAAGCTCGGTCACGCCGTACTGGATGTTTCCCCAGGACTGGGCGAGGGTCTTCGCGAGGTGGATGGTGGAGCCTTCGACGGCGCCGCCGGCCCGCGGGAAGCGGTAGAACGCCTTCCCGGCGAGGGCCATTGACTGGCAGGCGGACTGGATGCTGTTGCGGGCGCGGCCGATGTCGCGGGGGAACTGGCGGGCGACGTAGATCGCGGCCTGCACTTCGGCGACGGCGCGGGACTGTTCGACGGCGGTGCCCTGGCCGATGCGGTCGGCGCCGGGCGCGGGCTGCTGCTGGGCGGGGAAGTTCACAGGTAGATCTCCTTGTCGCGGTTTTCGGCGTAGCTGGGGAGGGCGAGGTAGTTGGGTTCGTCGCCGTAGCCGTGCCAGTGGCCGGTGTTCATGCAGTGGGCGAAGGTTTCGATGGCGGCCCGGTTTTTGGCGCCGCCGATGATGCGGGACCCGAACTCGATGCCGATGACGTTGATCAGGTAGGGGGGCTTCTTCTCCTGGACGACCAGCAGAAGTTCGGCATCGTCTCCGCCGAGAGCGAGTGCGCGGGCCGCTTCCTCGTACCAGTCGGCCTGCATGTTGTAGCCGTACTTCTCGATGTCCTTCTCCATCGCCCGGTTGCTGGCGTCGGCTGCGGTCTTGTAGTCGGGGATGATCAGCCGCCCGGATTGGATGGACGGCAGCCAGTCGAAGCGGACGCGACGCCGGATGCCGGTGGGTCCGTCGATCCAGAACCCGGACTGCTCGGGGGCCCCATAGGCGGGGTCGAGGAGGGCGGCAGCCAGGGGGTGTCGTCGGATGGCGTTGGCCATGCCGTTGACCATGTCCATCTCGTGCTGCTTGAGCGGGATGGCGCCGCGTTCGCGGGCTTCGAGAACCTCGGCCTTGGCTGCCTTGGTGTCCCAGCGGGCGTGATCGATGACGACGAGTTCGGGGCCGTTGCCGAGGACGAGCTTGTGGGCGGCGTTGCCGTAGTCGAACGTCTTCGTGGAGGCCGGCGGGTTGTCCTGCTCGTAGCGGAAGTGGGCGGGGGTGGATGGGGCGAGGAGCTTGCGGGCGCCGGACGAGGAGAGGGACGTCTTGTCGGCGTGGTAGTCGGCGTTCGACAGGTCGGCGTGGATGCCCAGCGCGGGGGCCTCCATGACCGAGGGCTCAGCGAAGGTGGTCATGCTGTCGCGCCTTCCGCGGTCAGGGTGTAGTAGCAGTGGCCGGGGCGCTCGCTGTGCAGTTCGATGAGCCCGTCGCTATGCAGGCGTTCGAGGCGGTCGCGGGCTACGGATCGGTAGATGTGGGTTCCTGTTGCGCGGCGGAGGACGACCCGGGCTCGACCGGGGGTCCACTCGCCGGCCTCGGTGGTGATGGCCTGTTGGAGGGCGCGCATCGACTCCTGGGGGCTGACGGGATGCCGGCGGGAAGCCCGGGGGTTGAGCCGGTAGGCGCGGCGGCCGTCGACGGTGGTGGGGATGAGGTGTCCTCGGTGGGCGAGGTCGCGGAGGTCGCGTCGTGCGGCGTTGCGGCCCACCGGGCCGTGCAGGAGGGTCTGGTAGAGGCGGCAGACGTCGCGGGTCGTGATGGGCTGCTGGGGGCCCTGTTTGATGAGGGCAAGCAGGTGGTCGCGGCGTGCTGTGACGTCCATGGCCCAGCGGGCTTCGGTGGTGGTCACATGACACCGCCGAGGGGCGTGGGCCGGGCGCAGCCCTCGCACAGCTCGCTGTCGGTGAACGGCCCGTCGGCTTCCGTGCAGCGGGCGCAGCGTGGGATGAGGGCGATGGTGCGACCCTTGAGGCCGCAGGTGCGGTAGGACCAGCGGGGGCCGCCGTAGCTGTAGGCGGGCATGTCCTGGAGCTGGTCGCCGAGGGCGACGTACCCGAGGGTGACGGCCTCGTCGACGGTGGAGCGGCGGTAGGCGCGCAGGAAGTCATAGGAGCTGGTAAGGACGGGGACGACGAGTCCGGCGTCGGTCTTGGTCCGCATCACCCAGCAGGGGCGTCCCTGCTGGGCTTCCATGGCGCGGAAGGCGAGGGCGGAGATCAGGTCGCGGACTGCGGGTCGGAGAGTGTTGGGCACTAGAGGGGCTCCTCGGTGTATGCGCGGTTGGTGCTGGGCCAGAGCGGGATGCGCCAGTTCCGGAGTTGGGCGAGGCAGGCGCATTCGTCCCAGTCGGCGTCGGTTCCGTAGGCGATCCAGCCGCCTCGGCTGCCGTTGCAGTTCGGGCAGTTGGGGTTGGGTTCGCGGGTGATGTAGATGGCCCGCTTGTGGTACTCGATGTGCCAGCGGCCGATATGGATGGGCATGTGATGCCTTTCGGTGGGTGCCGGGCCCCGCCCGTAGAGGGGTGTGGGCGGGGCCCGGTGGCGGCGCGGAGCGGGGGGCTCGACGCGCCGCCGGGGTGGGTGGCTAGAGGAGTTCGTCGGCGATGAACTCGCCAAACCACACGAGGACTGCGACAGCGATGCCGATGACGGCGGTCCAGCCGAAGCTGTTGGTGATCAGCCAGGTAATGCGGACGCCACGGCGCCGAGGACCAGCCCGGCGAAGAAGCGCGCCATCAGACGACCGCCTCAGCGCTCGGCGTGCTGAGCACGATGCCGGGAGAGCCCTCCAGCGCGTCGCGGACGGTGTCGCCGTTGGCCTTCGCTCGGATCTCTCCGACGGGCCGGGTCCAGTCGACGATCTCCCGGATCGCCCAGGCTGCGTCGTCCGTGTCGCCGGGGTGCTCGAACTTCGCGATGGGGTAGCCGGAGTGGTGGCCAAGGCGCCACACGTACCGGTCACCGGGGCGCTGGAGTTCGGCGGGCATCCGGTAGACGAACAGGCCGGGCTGCGGCTCGATGGCGTTCACGAGGACCGGGCTGGCGTGCTGGCTGGCGATGACCTCGTGGGTGGTTACCTGCTGGGCGTCGAGTTCCACGACGAACCTTTCTGGGATGCTGGTTGTGGATGCCCTGCCGACTTCGCCTCGGCGGGGCGTTCGTGTTGGTCCGCCGGGGCCTGGGGGTGTGGTCACCGGGCCCCGGCGGCGGTCATGCGGCCGGCGGAATGTGTGCCGGGCTGGGGTTGCCGGATGCGACGGTGATGTCGAGGGCTTCCCTGAGCGTCTTGACGTCGTAGGGCGCGGTGGCTTGGTCCTCGACTGCGGTGGTGTCGCGGATCGCGTCCGGGACGGTGATGGCGTTCGCGTTGGCGTCGGCGGCGAGTTCAGCGGCGAACCGGCGCCGGAGCCAGTCGACTTCCTGCGCGAGGTGGTCGCGTTCGGCCTTCAAGTCGTGCACGTCGGCGTCAAGCGCCACGACCGTCATCTCCGCCTCGGCCTGCCTGGCGAGTGCGTTGGCGAGCTTGCTTTCCAGTGAGGCGATCGTGCCGATGGCTCCGAAGAGCTGCCGGAGGAGGCGCCGGTTGTCGTCCTCCAACGCGGTCACCTTGTCTACGGCCCGGTGGCGACCATGTTTGGTGAGGGTGGATATGAGGCTCACGGCGGTTCCTTGCGGTTGCGGTTGGGCCAGAGGGAGGGGGCCACCGCCATCAGGCAGAAGATGATCCCGATGGCGGCGGCAGTGATCAGATAGGCCACGTGGCAGTCCGGTGCTGGCAGGTGCCGTAGAAGCACGGCCCGGCCTGCTTCCGCCACTGCGTCTTGCTGAGGAGCTGCACGGTGTAGCCCTGCCGGGTCTGCCGGTCGCGGTCCCGCTGGCGGGGCGTGAAGTCCCGGTGCGCGGCCGTCTCATCGACGGCGGCGTCCCCGTACTTGGAGGCTTGCGCGCAGCCGTCCGGGTCGAAGAGCACCCAGTGGCATTCGATGAGCGACACCATCTGTCCGTCGATCTGCGCCGTCAGGTCAGGCACGGGCCCCCCTGGTGTGGTTGATGTGGGCCGGGCTGCCCGGCATGTAGTCACGGCTGGTGGCGGCACGGGCCCGCCACGCGGCGACCCCCTCGATGAACCCGGCGTCGTTCGGGTCGATGCCGACCATGCGGGCGTGCTCCTCCACGTCCCCGCCATCCGCCGCCGCGTTCCAGCCGGCCGAGTAGGCGAGCATGAACCGCGGCGGGTTCTCCGACCGGCGAGCACGGGCCTCAGCGATCTCGATGGGCGTCATGCCGCACCTCCGAGCGCGCGGGCCGCCCACACTTCGAGCGGCTCGACATAGCCGGCCGCCTGCGAGGCGAGGAAGTCGGCGCTCAGCACCGCCCGGATCTGCTCGCCCGTCACCGGCTCCGGGACGGCGATCAGCGGGCCGTGCCACCAGTACACGTCCGGCAGCGGCAAAAACCCGGACGTCGTCTTCATCAGCGGCTCACCAGCACCGTTCCAACGGCCCGACCAGACCCACTCGACGCCGGACACGTCCAGGTAGGTGCGGGCGAGGTCGAAGGTGATGCCGTCGATCGTGTAGGTGGGCATCACGCTGCCGCCTGTCCGTGCTGCTGGTAGACGGTGGCAATGGCCTCCATGTAGGAGACGCCCTGCCCCTTGGTCCAGCGGGTTTCGTCCCGGCCGAACGTGCGGTGGGCGGCCAGGTCCGCCTCGGCGAGTTCCGCTTCGAGCGCGTTGGCGGCGGCTTCGAGGACGGCCAGGACATCGCTCGGCGTGGTGGAGGTACGGTCGTTCCAGTCGGCGATCCGCTCGATCGGGTCCTCGTCGACGATGTTCGAGTCGATGCGCGGCGACAGGTACTCGATCGCCGCCCACGTGCTGGCGTCGACCTTCTCGGCGGGCACAGGGTTGCCGGTGACGGCGACGGACAGGGCTCCGACCGTGCACACCTCGCCGGTCGGGCAGGTGAAGTGGCCCTGGTGGTGGCCCCGGGTACTCATCTCGGTGGCGGCCTGACGGAACAGGGTGATGAGTGCGGCGGTCACGCGGCACCTCCGGGGGTCCAGTCGGGGTAGTCGGCGTTGCAGGAGCAGGTGTCGGGGTGCTCGCAGGCCAGCCGGGCGAACGCGCGGTCGGCCGGGTCGATCAGGTGCCGGTCCTCGGCTGTGGCGCCGGTCAGCGCCATGGCCGCCTTCAGCGCGATGTGTTCGTCCGCGACCGCACGCGCGTGCTGAGGGCTGCCGTGCGGGATATCGATCTGCGTCACGACGCACCGCCCTCGGTGAGGTCCAGCAGCGCCGGATCCCAGCCCATCGGCAGGTAGTCGTCCAGCAGGTTCGTCAGCCGCCCGGGGCGAGCCGCGTAGCCGCACCGACCGTCGTTGCGGGCCTTCTCCCACCCGAATGAGGTGATCGGCTTGCCGATAGCGCCGGACTTGAGGCGCCGGGGGCCGGTCACGGACACGTAGGCGTAAGCACGGTCGCCGCGAGAGGTGCCCTCGAACAACGTCAGGCTGATCTCGACGCGTGCCGGGATCACCACCCGCCCGCTTGGCGGGTCTGCGAGCGCGTCCTTGCCGGAGACGGGCACCACGACTGTGGTCTTAGTTGCCCGACTGAACTCCTCGGGCAGGAAGTCGATGCTCATGACACACCGCCCTCGGCCGGGTCCACGTGAGTCAGAGCGATGCAGGCGCCGTGACCGTCGACCATGACCACCGGGGTGTGGCCGCCCAGCGTCCACGCCTTGCTGCAAGTCCGGGTCGTCAGCGGGTCTTCGCCACGCATGCCCGGGTAGGCGGTGACCGAAGTACCCGGTGGGTACTGGGCATTCCACTGCGCGGCGGTCAGCTCATCCGGCTCCGCCACTCCGGCGCGCACGCTGTGGGTACCGTCGTAATGCCGGACGATGACGCCCCAAAACTTCGCGAGCAGGTGATCCGGTCGGTGACCGACCCGCAGCCCGGTGATGACCAGCTCGCCGTCGACCTGCTCCCAGTACTGCTTGGTGAACACGTTGGCGTTGTCGAGCCAGGTGTCGACGGCGTAGAGAGTGGAAGGGGTCAGGGTCCGGCAGGCGACGTGCGACGCGTCCGTGCAGTCGTCCACGTGCAGCTCCGGGATGAGCGGAAAGGAAGTCACGACGCCTCCGTCCACGTGCCGTAGCGGACGGTGCGCTGCATGAGGGTCGGGTTGAGGCGGGGGCCCATCCAGGACTCGCGGGTCCGGTCGCTTGCCAGGTGGCGGTCACGCGCTTCCTCGGCCAGCTCGCGGGGCCGCCCGTAGTTCGTGATGTACGGGTCCCTGCCCTCGGTGCGAACCCCGAACTCGACGACGTCCTTCTCAGCGCCGAGCGCCGCACGCAGCGCGGCACGGGTACGGTCCAACTCGGCCAGCAGCTCCGGCACCGCTTCGTGGGCATCCGCGATGAACAGCGCGATGTCGCCCGCGAAATCCGGCAGCGTCGCCAGAGTGGTACCGGACTCGTGGTGCACGAGTCGGTAGTACGCCGGCTCGGTGCCATCCGGGTTGGAGTCGACGTAGTCCTGCGTCCACGGTCCGGCGTACCAGGTGCCCGGATGTGTCTCGCGGATCTCCTGCTCACGCTCCGGCGACAACAGCAGCGCGGCCGAGGGTGTGGCCGTGGGGTTGGTGTCATCCGGCTGGGCGGATGGGATGATGTCAGGCACGGGGCCCGCCTTTCGTCTGTGTCAGGTGTGGGTGGTGCTTCGAGGCCCCTGCTGCCGGTGTGTCAGAGCCCGGCGGTCGGGGCCGACTGCCGCCTAAGCGGCGCGGGCCGGCTTCAGCGGCGCGATGGTGAACTGCTCGCTGATCGCCCGGATGTTCAGGCCCGAGAACCAGACACTGTTGCCGTTATTCACATGCGGCACCTGACGGAGATAAGCCATCTCCCGGAGCTTCCGCGCGGAGAACGGCAGCCACTCGGCGGCCTCAACCGGCTTGTAGTGGAACAGCTCCCCCTCGGGCGTAGCTGGCGCAGGAACGTTCCGGGGGGTCTTGGTCTTCAGGTCCGTGGGGGTGGTCACGGGGTCTCCTCGTGATGGGTTATGGCTGCTGGGGGGACACCCAGCGCCGTCGCGACCCGGCGGATGTTGGTATCGCCCAGTCCCGCGAGCCCCCGCTCGACGCGGGAGAGATGGCCCTTGTTGACTCCAGTGAGGGCCGAGAGCTTTGCAAGGCTCATTTTCAGAGCCTCCCGTCTGAATCGGATGGCGCTGGCGTGCGGTCTCACGCTCTGAAACATAGCCTCAGACACAGCACCCCGCAAGCCCTGGAGCCACGTTGAGGCTACGTTCACGCTCTGATTTAGAGCGCACGGGGCGCACTATGGGGCTTACCAGCCGGTACGCTACGTGCGCCCCATGCAACCCGAGTGCTTCGTTTGTGAGCCGTGGCGCAGGTCAAACGGCCGATACCTGGCTACGCGGTTGCATGGAAGTGAGGCATCATGTGGGGACATGGAGCCAGAAGACTGGAAGCGGCTAGGCCGCGAATTCGCCGCAGCACGCACCCGTGCCGGCCTCAGCCAGGTGGAACTCGGCGAACGGATCGGTGTCTCCCGCGGCCCCATCCAAACCATCGAGCGCGGCCACACCAAAGGTGTGTCGCCCGCGCGCGTATCGAGCACCATGCGCAGCTACGCGAGCTTCCTCGGCTGGACCGACGACTCCATTGAGGCCATCCTCCAAGGCGGCAAGCCGACCCTGACGCAGCCCGAATCCGAAAGGATGCCGGGTGGCGAGCGGATTCCTCTACGCATCGCCGCCGAACTTCGCGATGGGCAGATCCTCGACGACGGCGTCTTCGACCTGTCTCCGGACGACGAGCACTTCCAGCTCCTGATCATGGTCAAGGGCAAGGAAGGGGCTACACCTGAAGAGGTTTCCGCATACATGGACAAGTGGCGGAAGGTCGAGCGCGGGCTTCGCCGGATGGGCGAGGGAGAGGGCGGGGCAAACTCGCCCGGCAAGTAACAAACGGGGCGTCAGGTAAACGCGGGCTCTCCACATGTGACCGAATGTTGTGGTTCCATTACCGAACACCAGCGAGGGGGGCCTCGAAACTGGTCAGTGGGGGAACCATGCACGTCCATGTACAGCGCGAGCACAGCCTGCCGTCCGGAGTAGTGACCATCGAGGACTGCTACGACGGCGACGAGATCACGATGATCGTCATCCGGTTCAGCGGTAAAGACCTCAAAGCGGGCTTCGAAGCAGAGCTGTCCGAGATGATCACACGGCAGGCGAAGCGATGGGTAGAGCGCGGCAACCGGCCCGGGCATAGCGCCTGCCCGATCCACGTCACCGTCGCACGACGGCACGACCTCCCCACGGGCGTGCGCGTCGCGATAGAAGACGACGAGGACTACATCCTCTACATCTTCGACAAGGACGTCATCAGCCAAGAGGGCGCCGATGCCCTCCGGCGCATGCTCGCTGGCCGCACCCTCACCTGGGTGCGGGGCGCAGGCGTGTAGCCGTGCTGCCGAATCGCATCGGCCCATCCGGCGCGTAAGGAAAGCTCACCGGAGGGGCGGCAACCGACACCATTCGCCGCCTCTACCGCAGTCTCACAGCGAGGTGCCCAATGGCGTATGCCGAAAAGGTGTACAAAGTCCGCAACGGCAAGCAGACCAAGCAGTTCACCTGGCGCTGCCGATACCTCAAGCCCGACGGAAGCTGGGGTAGCAAGCCCGGGTTCGACACGAAGAAGCTCGCCGAGTCATGGGGCGACGAACAAGAAGCCGCAATGCGGTCGGGATCTTGGGTGGACCCGGCGAAGATGAACACGCCGTTCGGCCAGTGGGTTGAGATCTGGAAGAAGGCGAACAGCCCGCGGCCCGGCACGGCGACGAAGCGGCGACATCTGCTGAAGCATCTGCTGCTGCCTGAGTGGGAGTTCACGCCGCTGGGTGATGTGAATAACGTGTTCGCGGTCAAGGCGTGGGCGACGCGCGCCGTCCAGAAGCACGACGCGGTGACGGTAGGGCACGCCCGTAGTCTCCTCAGCTCGATCCTCACCGGGGCGGAGGATGCCGGATACATCGTCGCGAACAAGCTGTACGGGCGGAAGATCGCCGTCCAAGGCGGCAAGGAGGCTGCCGCCGACAAGGAAGAGGTATGGGTGCAGCCGGACGGCGCCTACCGCCTGCACGAGCGGCTCGGCGGGGTTCACGGGCTGATGGTGGTGGCCGACTGCTACCTCGGCCTGAGATGGGGCGAGCTGACCGGGCTCCACAAGGACAACTGTCTGCTGAAGCGGGTCGACTCGATCGACGGAAAGCCCTTCGTGCGGCATGTCATCCGCATTGACCCCAAGGTGGGGTCTCTTCATGAGGACGAGTTCGAGCTGGACGCAGACGGCCTGATCGCGTGGCACGCCGCAGAGGATGCGCGGCTTGAGGAATGCCGGGCGAAGGGGTGGAAGGCGAACCGGAGGAAGGAGCCGGCGGCGGAGGTGCGCCTCTACCTGGGGAAGCCGAAGAACAAGTACTCGGCCCGGGAGGTGGATGTGCCGCCGTTCCTGGTGCGTCTCATTGAGGAGCACATTGATGGATGGCCGTCGGAGTACCCGTTCACGACGCCTGACGGGTCGTGGTGGCGGCGGGGGAACTTCGGCCGGGTGCTGCGGCCCGCGGCGGACGGCAGGGACGCGATTCCGAAGAAGCGGGGGTTCGTCGGCCGGAAGGGGTGGGATCCGATTGCCGAGGGGTTCACGATGCGGGGGGCTCGGCATACCCACGACACGTGGATGAAGGATGACCGGGTGGACCGGGCTTTGAGGTTCTTGACGATGGGGTGGGTGCCGAAGGATATTGAGGGGACCTACGAGCATGTGACGCCAGAGATGCGGAAGCATCGGTTGGATGCTCTGGAGGCGAGGTGGCTGCGCGGTCAGCAGGTCGCCAACGGGTCGAGAGTTGGATCTCCCCAGAGTTGATCTCCTAAAGATCTCCTAAATCTGCCCAGAAGAGCCCCGAACCGATCTTGGTTCGGGGCTCCGTTGCTGGTCAAGTACTGGTGGGCGCGGACGGTTTCGAACCGCCGACATCTGCTTTGTAAGAGCAGCGCTCTACCCCTGAGCTACGCACCCGTGGATGAGGGAACAGCGTACATGGCCCAGGGGACCAGGTCGCAAACCCAGGTCGCGCACCCGGGCCCCGGGCCCCGGGGCCCAGGTCCCCGGTCACGGGCCAGGTCCCGGGTCGCGGGCGGAAGGTCGTGGTGCGCGGTGCGAACTATCCGGCCCGTGTGTTCGTCATTACCAGGTGGGAGAATGTACGAGGGCAGGGCGACTCGGCACGGGAGAGTGATGTGACGGCGACACACGCGCGGCCGTACGCGGGAGCCGACGGACGTGCCCTCAGTGGCGCCGGTCGATCGGCGGAGGGTGGTACGGGGCGCCCGGGCCGCCGCGGTGCGTTCGTGGGGCTCAGGGACGCGCTGACGCTGGTCCTGCTGCCGTTGCCGCTGCTGGTGGGCGCCGTGCCCGGGGCCTTCGCGGGCGGCGGGACGCGGCGCTGGTTCGGGGGTCGTGGTGAGAGTCTGCGGGCCGACGCGCAGGCGGCGAAGGACGCGGCCGCGGCCTCCTTCTACGAGCTGGACACGGCCCAGCGCGATCTGCGGATCTCCATCGAGACGATCACCGCGGTGGACAGCTCGCCCGGCGCCCGCAAGGCCGTGGCCGACTTCGCGGCGCTCGGGCAGCGGATCGACGAGGTGAGCCACGGCTACATCACCGCCGTGGACGCCCACGACCTGGACAAGGACGATCTGGAGCCGTCCGCCGCCTCCCAGGCGCGCGGCGACCTCACCAGGGCCAAGCAGGAGCTGGACCGGGTCAAGGGCGACCTCGACCGGTTCGAGCAGGGGCTCGGGCCGCTGCTCGACAAGGCCGAGACACAGCTCGCGCGCCTCGCGCCCGCCGTGGAGCGGGCCCGGCAGGCGCTGCTGGCCGCGAGCAACGCGCTGGACGCGGTACGGGACGCCGGGCTGCGGGCCGACGACCTCGCGGCCCGCCTCGCCGCGCTCGCCCCCGAGCTGACCATGCTCAACCAGGGCGCGGGCCGGCACGGCGTCGCGGAGACCCTACAGCGCGCGGACCGGGTCAAGCGGGACGCCGAGTCCGTACGGTCCGAGGCCGAGCGGCTGCCCGAGCGGGCCCGGGAGATCGACCGGCGACTGGTGTCGCTGCGTACCCGCGCGCAGGCCCTCACCACCCGCGCCGGGACGGTGGACCCGGTGCTCAGCGAGTTGCGGCGGCGGTTCGCCGCGGCGTGCTGGCAGGACCTCCAGCAGGTCCCCGACCAGGCGGCGAGCAGCGTACGGCAGGCGGAGGAGAAGCTCGCGGAGGCGGCCAAGGCGCGCGAGGAGCAGCGGTGGGCGGACGCGACGTCGCTGCTCAGCACGGCGCGGGCACTGCTCAACGGTACGGACGAGGCGGTCTCCGCCGCCGGGGACCGGCTCCAGCGGCTGAACGCGGTGTCGAAGGACCCGCAGCGGGAGATCGACCGTACGCGGTTCGCGATCCGGGACGCGCAGCGCCTGGCCATGTCCGGCCGGACCACCCCGGAGCCCCGGCATGCCCGCCCGCTGGACGACTCGGTGGCGCGGCTGGACCGGGCGGTGTCCTCGCTGGAGGGCCGCCACCCGGACTACTGGCACTTCCTGACCGAGACCGAGGCGGTACGGCACCGGGTGGCGCGGGTGGTCTCGGAGATCCGCGAGGAGCGCGGCGCGGGGCAGGGCGGCTGACGGCGGCCACAGCGGCGGACCGGCGGCCACAGCGGGTTCCGCCGGGACCGTCGAGTTGTCGGGCCGCCTCCACGGGCGGAGCATGGTGAAACGTACGGATATGTATGGATACGTACATACCACCAGCGTGCCGCCCCCGAAGGAGGCCGCCCATGGCCAGCCCCGCGATCCGCCACTCCCCCGGCGCCGTACCGCGCAACCGAGAAGCCGGCCGTCGCTCCACCGGCCGGCGAGGAGGCGGCCGCACACGCGTCAGGCTCGACGCGCAGCTTCCGCTGGACCACCGGCTCAACCAGGTCTACCGCGTCGGCGCCGGGCTGATGGGGATGGCTCTGATCGCCTTCGGGATCCTCGGGCTGATGGACCGGATCGGGTTCTTCGGTACGGGCGGTCAGCGCGTGCTGGGACTCAACGCCAACGGCACGCTGAGCGTCCTGTCCATCTGCGTCGGGGTGTTGCTGCTGGCCGGCATGGTGATCGGCGGGAACACCGCGTCGACACTCAACATGGTCCTCGGTGTCCTCTTCATCCTCAGCGGTTTCATCAATCTGGCGCTGCTGGAAACCAGTTGGAACTTCCTCGCCTTCCACCTCCAGAACGTGCTCTTCAGCTTCGTCGTCGGGCTGCTGCTGATGTTCTTCGGGATGTACGGCAGAGTCAGCGGCGGCCTGCCGCACGACAACCCGTACTGGCGGGCCCGCCACCCGGAGGAGGCCGCCCGCGAGGAGCGGCTGAAGGCCATGGCCGCGAGCGGAGAGAGCGGCGAGAGCGCCCGCGGGCAGTTGGACGTCGGATAATCTGAGGCGTATGCCTCGCTACGAGTACCGCTGCCGCTCCTGTGGTGACACCTTCGAACTCAGCCGTCCGATGGCGGAGTCCGCGGCCCCCGCGGCCTGCCCCGAGGGGCACGACGACACCGTGAAGCTGCTCTCCACCGTCGCGGTCGGCGGTACGGCCAAGGGCGGCGCCCCGGCCCCCGCCGCCGGTGGCGGAGGGGGCGGCGGATGCTGCGGGGGCGGCTGCTGCGGCTGAGCCCGCCAGGGACGGCGGCGGGACCCGAGCGCCGGGACCCGAGCGTCAGGACCCCGCGACGGCCAGCAGACGGCGCAGGATCTCCTCGCCCGCCGCGACGCCCGTGTGCGCGAGTACGTCGACCCGCGGCGCGCGCCAGTTCCCCTCGGCCAGTTCGCCGTGGCCGGGGCGCCATGCCCGGTCGGCGGCCAGCAGCAGGTCCGCGTCGAGCAGTGAGTCCCCGGCGGCCAGGGTGAGCCCGGCGCCGGTCCTGCGGGCCACCTCCCGTACGGCCGCGCTCTTGGTGAGCGGGCGCGGTACGGCGTAGATCTTGCGGCCCTGGAGCGAGACCGTCCAGCCGCGCTCCCCCGCCCAGTCGGCCAGCTCCTTCACCCAGCCCTCCGGCAGCAGGGCACGGTCGACCACCAGATACGCGAAGAGGTCCTCGGCGACCCGCTCCTTGAGCAGCCACTCCGGGTCGGCGGTCGCGCTCAGATGCGCGCGGACCTCGTCGAGCGGCGCGCACTCGGCGGCCAGCCGTGCCGCGACCTCGTCCCGCCAGTCCGGGTCGGAGACGCCGTCGACCAGCAGATGGCCGCCGTTGGCGCAGATCGCGAACTCCGGCGCGGGGCCCGGCAGACGGATCCGGCCGTACTGCTCGCGGGTACGGGTGGTCGTCGGTACAAAGACGGTCGTACGGGCGAGCCGGTCCAGGAGAGCGGCGGCCGTCTCCGTCAGATAGGACAGCGGCCGGCTCTCGTACACCTCGACGCAGAGCAGCCGGGGCGCCTCGGCGTCCGGCATCGGTAGCTGGAGGGCGGCGGCCGAGTAGATGAGGGTGCGGTCCAGGTCGCTGGCGACCAGGGTCGGGGCCAGGGTCGGGGCCGCGGTGGGGGCCGTACTCACGCGGTCGCCACCGCCTTGCCGTCGGCGCCGGTCGCGCCCCGGGTGTACTGGGGGTGGATCAGCCCGACGCAGGTGTACGGAAGGCCGTCGACCTCCTCCACGGGCACCCCGCGCTGTTCGGCCAGCAGCCGCACATGGTCGAGGTCGGCGCCCGCGCCGCGCTGCGCGAGGATCTTCCAGGGGACGCGGCGCAGCAGGACGCGGGTGGTCTCGCCGACGCCGGGCTTGACCAGGTTCACGTCGTGGATGCCGTACTCCTCGCTGATCCGCTCGACGGCGGCCCATCCCTCCCAGGTGGGGGCGCGGTCCGCCGCGAGGAGTTCCTTGGCCTCGGCGGCCACCGCGTCCGCGACCTCGTCGAAGCGGGCCGCGACGGTGTCGAGGAAGTGCTGCGAGACATCCGCCCCGGCCAGCTCCCGGTAGTGCTTCGCGCCGTGGAAGTCGTCCGGGCCGACCAGGTCGGCGCGCAGGACCGTACGGGAGATCAGCCCGGAGACCGTGGAGTTGAGGCAGGCGGAGGGGACGAGGAAGTCCTCGCGGGTGCCGTACGTCCGGACGCAGCCGCCCGGGTCGGCGAGGACCGCGATCTCCGGGTCGAAGCCGTCGAACCCGGCCAGCGCCTCGGCCAGTTCGCGGGTGATGGCGCCCTTGCCGGTCCAGCCGTCGACGAAGACCACGTCGGCCGGGTCGTGGTGGGCGGCGAGCCAGCGCAGGGCGTTGGAGTCGATGCCCCGGCCGCGCACGATGGAGACGGCGTAGTGCGGCAGGTCGAGGCCGTGGCGGTGCTGGGCCCAGCGGCGCATCAGGACACCGACGGGCGTGCCGGCGCGGGCCAGCGAGACCAGTACGGGGCGCGGCGAGCGTTCGGCGAGGACCGTCTCCGTGACCGTGCCGACGGCGCGGGCGACCCGGGCCGCCGAGGTCTCCAGGGCGGCGGCGAACAGCTCCTGGTAGCGCGCGCTCGGCTGGTACTCGACGGGCAGGGACTCGGCGTAGTGCGCGCCCCCGCTCTGGATGGCCTCCTCGCGCTCCTCGGTCGGGGCTTCCAGCTCGACGTCGGAGAGGTCCTGGAGGAGCCAGCCCACGTCCTCGGGTGCGTACGAGGAGAAGGCGGGGCCCCGGAGGGGTTCGGGCAGCATGCGGGGGTCCTGCCGTTCTGGGAGGTGCGTCGCCGGGCTCTGCGTCTGTGAGCCGTACGTCTGTGAGCCGTACGGGGGGATGTACGAGGGGACGACCGCCAGGAGCACACGGGGCGTGTGCTCGGCGAGGCGGGCGAGCAGGCCGTCGGGGGCGTGCAGCGCGGGGGTGTCGGCGACGGAGTCGACCACGGCGACGACGGCGTCGAAGCCGCCGCCCGCGACGTTGTACGCGTACCGGTCGCCGCCGTTCTCCGCGCCGCCGGGAAGGGCCTCGGTGTCGTGGGCGGGGAAGACCAGACGGCTGCGTATCGCGTAACCGGGGTCGTCCACGGCCAGCACGGGTGAGCGGGTCGTGGTGGAGTACCGCACCTGGGCCGCCGCGCCCTCGTCCCCGTAACGACGCTCCAGCTCCCCGGCCAGCCGCAGCGGCGCGTACATCAGCTCCTCGAAGCCGAGGACGAGCACGCGCCGGGCATCGCCCAGTGCGGCGGCGAGGGCGCGGGCCATCGCGGGCAGCGCCGTCTCCAGCTCCGCCCGGTGGGCCGGGGTGAAGCCGTGCCGGCCGCCGTCCGGGACCCCGGCGGGCCACTCCAGGGCGACCCGGGACACCGGGGCGGGCGCCCCGGACTCCGAGCGCGGCCCGGGCACCGGCGAAGCCACCGGCACCGGCGCCTCGTGCCGTGCCACCAGCTCCTGGCCCTTCGCCAGGACGCCGTCCGGGAGCCGGACCGTACCGGAGGCCATCGTGACCAGGTCGACGCGTGCCCCGAGCTCCCGGGCGAACTCGGCGAGCCGCCCCTGGTCGGCGGGCGACCGCATGTCGACCAGGGCGACGATCACGTACCAGCGCCGGGGGTAGCGGTCGTGCAGGGCCCGGATGGTGTTGCGGACGGTGTTGCCGGTGGAGAACTCGTCGTCGACCAGGACCAGCGGCCCGTCCGAGGCCAGCAGCCCGGGGTCCTCCGGCAGCAGCAGATGGGAGGTGGCGTGCGAGTGGGACTCCTCGAAGCCGCCCGCGCGCGCCACGCCCGCGACGGCACGGCGTGTGGAGTGCAGGTAGGGGGCGTGGCGTACGCCGTCGGCGACCGCGTGGCCGAGCCCGGTCGCGGTCTCCGCGTAACCGAGCACCACCGCCCGCGCGACCTCGGGGCCCAGCAGCTCCCGTACCCGTTCGCCCAGCTCGACGCCCGTTCCGTGGACGACGGCGGGGCTCTGCGGCACGTGCTTGCCCAGCACGTTCGAGACGAGGAGGTGGGCGCGCTTGGGGTTGCGGCGCAGGGCGAGCCCGAGCAGGTCCCGCAGCCCGTCGTCGCCGGCCAGTTCGATGCCCAGCCGCTCGGCGACCCATGTGCCCGACCAGACCATGCCGGTGTTCTCCTCCGTGTCGGTGATCCTCGTGGTGGCGGTGCGCCGTGGTCCGTGCGTCCCCTCGCTCCCGCTCACTGCGCGAGTCCGGCCGTCAGCAGCTCCACGAAGCCGACGTCCTCGCGGGCGACGCCGAAGACCTCGGCGCGCAGGAGGGTGCGCTCGGCCCAGGCGCGGTGGGGCTTCACCTCGTTCATCTTGTTCGTGTACGCGGAGCGCAGCACCCCGCCGCCGTCCCGTTCGGGACGCAGGATGTCCTGGGCGTCGCTGAACTCCTCGTGGCTGACGACCGAGAGCGCGTGCACGGGCGGGACGTGCGAGGGGTGGATGCACGTCTTGCCCATGAGCCCGTTGGCCCGGTCGAGTTCGATCTCGCGCAGCAGGCCGTCGAGGTCGTGCTCGATCAGGGCCGTGCGCAGCTCCTCGGCGCGCCCTTCGAGGAAGGGGCTGCGGCGGAGCTGGGGTTTGAACATGCGCTCCTGGAGCCGGAAGTACTCCCAGACGGGGCCGGTGATGGTGAAGCCGGTGCCGTCGGCGCGGCCCAGGACGTTGACGACGTCCGCGATGACCCCGGCGACGATCCGTACGTCGTACGCCGTCATGTCGGGCGACCGCCGCAGTCCGTACGCCGAGCAGAAGTCGGTGACGCCCAGGCGCAGGGCCAGCACCCGCTCGCGGTACTTGTCGACGGCGCGGGCGATGCCGGTCAGCGTCTCCGTCCTGGTCTCCAGGTGGAGCAGTTCGGGCGATTCGAGGACGGGCATGGCGTAGAGCGTGCGCCCGCAGGCGGCCTCCGCCTCGGCCAGGGCCTCCAGGAAGGCGGTGCCGCGCTCCTCGGTGAACTTGGGGAGTACGAATCCGGACAGCAGCCGGACCGAGGCGCCCAGACGCCGGACGAGGTCGGGGATCTGGTCCGGTTCGCGGACGCGGACGAAGAGCAGCGGTGTCTCGGCCCCGCACGCGTCGAGTTCGGCGAACTGGCGCACCAGATTGGCCTCGGCGTCCTCGACCTCGGCGTCGTGGATGGAGTCCTCCAGGCAGAGCACCATGGAGACGACCCCGCGTCCGGCCTGCTTCCGTACGTCGTCCGCCAGCCGGGGCCGGGTGGCCGGGCTGTAGAGGGTGGCCCCGAGGGCGGCCGAGAGCAGCCTGGCGGGGGACCCGGCGGTGAACTCGCACGGCTCCTGGTGGAACAGGCCCTTGCGGGCAGCGGGCGGGATATGCCCGAAATGACGCATGTAAATCCCCCGTACCGCCAAAATGGACCGTTGGTCATGTGGCCGGTAATAGTACGTATGGACGGGTGTCAAGAGTTCCCCGGGCGCATGAAATCCTGGTAACTCGTCTGCTTCACGGTGGCTCCACCGGCGTACCGGTCGTACGGCCGGCAGGACGGAACGTGGCGGAGGGGCCGCCACGTTGTCCCCGTGGGCGGTGGGAAGGCAGGATGGCCGGTATGACGCACGCGATGCTCAAGGGCTCGAACGTCCCCCTCGACGCCATGGCCGTACGAGCCGTGCTGCGCTGGACGCCCGGTGCCGGGGTCCCGGATGTGGACGCCTCGGCGCTGCTGCTCGGCTCCGGCGGCCGGGTCAGGTCCGACGAGGACTTCGTCTTCTACAACCAGCCGAGGCATCCGTCCGGGGTGGTGCGCCGGCTGCCCAAGAAGCAGGTCGGCGAGTGGCTGACCGATTCGGTCGAGGCGGATCTCACCGCCCTCGACCCCTCGGTCGAACAGGTCGTGCTGGCCGCCTCCTCGGACGGCGCCGGCTTCCAGCATGTGAGCGATCTGCGGATCATGCTGTACGACGCGGGCGCGGCCGACGGCGAGCCGCTGGCCGTCTTCGACGTGCAGCCGGAGACCGGCGAGGAGACCGCGATCATCTGCGGCGAGCTGTACCGGCGCGGCGACGCCTGGAAGTTCCGTGCCGTGGGACAGGGGTATCCGACCGGGCTGATCGGACTCGCCACCGCGTTCGGCATCTCGGTCGACGACACGGAGAGCACGAACGGCGACGACTCCGACGGTGGGGCGGACGGGTCGGACGGGCCCGAGGAGGGCGCCTTCACGGTCGACCCCGGCGCCGACACCGTGTTCCACCCCGGTCCTGACGCCACGGCGGCCACCCGGCCCGCGGCCCAGCTCCCGCCGCCCCCGGTCCTGCCTCCCGCGTACGGCTATCCGCAGCCCGACCTGCCCTCGGCCCAGCCGCCCTACGGCTATCCGCAGCCCGTCTCGGCGCCGCATCCGCAGCCCGCGTACGGCTATCCGCAGCCGGCCGCCGCCGCGGCGCCCGCCCCCGACCCGCACTTCCGGCTGCCTCCGATGGGCCCGCAGTTCGCCCGGCAGTAGCCCGCCCGGCCGCGGCCCACCGCCCGGCGGACGGCCCACCGGCCGTCCGCCCGCCGGCGCTCCGCGCGGTCCGGGGCGCCCGCGCCGGTCCTCCCGGCTCAAGCGCCGGTCCTCCCGGCTCAAGCGCCGGTCCTGCCGGCTCAAGGCCGCCTCAGGTCTTCGCCTTGTAGCCGCGCCCCCACTGGAGGCCCCAGCCGTACAGCCGGTCCAGCTCGGCCTGGAAGCCGTACACGTACTTCACCTCGCGCCGGACGACCAGATCGCCCTTGACGTTCTGGAGCGAGAAGACCGCGCAGGACCTGGCCTGCGGCTCGTCGTCGTCGAGGTCGATCTGGATCTGCGGGCCGTTGCTCGGGTAGAGCGTCACATGCGCGTGCGTACGGTTGAACGCGGGCGTCTGGTCGTAGATGTAGACGAAGAACAGCAGGCGCTTGATCTCGTCCCGGTTGTCGAGATTGACATAGACGGTCTCCCCCGAACCCGCCCCGAACCGGTCATCGCCGCTGAGCTTGACGTACGGCGGGTCGTTGAGGTCCCCCAGGAAGTTGCCCAGGGGCTGGACGACGCCCTTGCTGCCGTCCTTCAGCTCGTACATGCAGCCGAGGTCCAGGTCGACGTTGACCACACCCTGTGTATGGGCCTGGACGACCTCGGGCTTGAAGAGCTTGAGCGGGTTGCCCAGGAGCTTGCCGCTCTGGCGCGAGCGCCCCCCGATGTCGGAGGTACGCATCTGCCAGGAGAGGTTCACCCGGAGATTTCCGGTCGCCGCACCCTGTTTGGAGAGCGAGATCGTCGGGCGCCGCTTGGTCAGTTCGATGGAGTTGGACGCACTGCCCGAATCGAATTGCGATGCCCTTTGCCCTTGCCACAGGTTGTCCCAGAAGGCCATGCCCCCACCCCACTCCAGTCATCCACTCGTCGTCTGCTCGCCGGCAAACCGCTTGCCAACAAACCGTCATTTCGGCACGGAAGAACGGGGCGGCCGGTAGGCTCCCGCCTCTTGGCCGCCCCGTTCAACAGGGTTCCCTGGATCCGCTCCTTGTCACACCCCTGAGCACCGGCTCACGGGAGGGCTCACCGGAGCATGCGCTCAGACGTGGAGCGCCGCCTTGTCCCCGTCGGCGTCCTTGGCGCCGCCTTCCGCTTCGAGCGCCTTGTTACGGCGCACGGAGGACCAGAAGGAGGCCGCGATGAGAACGACCCCGACCAGACCCGTGATGATCTCGTTGATGGAGTGCTCGATGGTGATGAGCAGGATCGCGGCCAGCGCACCGATCGCGTAGTGCGCGCCGTGCTCCAGATAGACATAGTCGTCCAGGGTGCCCTGGCGGACCAGGTACACCGTCAGCGAACGGACGTACATCGCGCCGATGCCGAGACCCAGCGCCATCCAGAAGATGTGGTTCGTGATGGCGAAGGCACCGATCACACCGTCGAAGGAGAAGGACGCGTCCAGGACCTCCAGGTACAGGAAGAGGAAGAACGCCGCCTTGCCGGCCAGGCCGATCGCGGAGACCTCCTTGCCCTCGGCCTTGGCCTTCTCCTCTTCCTCGTGCTCGCGCTCCTCCTCCTCTTCGAGTTTGTCCTCGAAGTAGCCGGAGAGGCCGCCGACGATGAGATAGGTGATCAGACCGGCGATCCCGGCCAGCAGTACGGTGGCCGACTTGTCCGCGTATCCGGTGCTGGTGTGCGCGTTGGTCGCGAAGGTCATGGCCGCGACCAGCAGGACGATCAGCGCGACGCAGACCGACAGCATGTCGACCTTGCCGAGCTTGGACAGCGGGCGCTCCAGCCAGGCGAGCCACTTGATGTCCCGGTCCTCGAAGATGAAGTCCAGGAAGATCATCAGCAGGAACATGCCACCGAAGGCGGCGATCGCCGGGTGGGCGTCGGTGACCAGGTCCTCGTAACGACCGGGGTTGTCCATCGCGAGCTGGACGGCCTCGATCGGCCCGACCTTGGCGCTGATGGCGACGATGACGACGGGGAAGACCAGTCGCATACCGAAGACGGCGATGAGGATGCCGACGGTGAGGAAGATCTTCTGCCAGAAGGCATTCATCTTCTTCAGGATCCCGGCGTTGACGACCGCGTTGTCGAAGGACAGCGAGATCTCAAGGATCGACAGGATCAGTACGATCCCGAACGCCTCCCACCCCCACTGCCAGGCCGCGAAGGCCAGGCCGACCGCCGTGATGGCGAACGACCAGCCGAAGGTTTTCAGGATCACTGGCTACCCCATCTGGTGATTAACGGGTTTTCCCCCGCGCAGCGTACTGCTTTACGAAACGTTGACCCCGAAGTCTAGAGCGATGCCTCGCAGGCCCGACGCGTACCCCTGGCCCACGGCCCGGAACTTCCATTCACCGCCGTACCGGTACAGCTCGCCGAAGATCATCGCCGTTTCCGTGGAGGCGTCCTCGCTGAGGTCGTACCGGGCGAGTTCCTGGCCGTCGGCCTGGTTGACGACCCGGATGAACGCGTTGGCGACCTGGCCGAATGTCTGGCCGCGATTGTCGGCGTCATGGATCGAGACCGGGAAAACGATCTTGTCGCAGTGGGCGGGGACCTGGGAGAGATCGACGATCAGCGATTCGTCGTCGCCCTCGCCCTCACCCGTCAGATTGTCCCCGGTGTGCTGGACGGAGCCCTCGGGGCTCGTCAGGTTGTTGTAGAAGATGAAGAACTGGTCGCCGAGTACGCGCCCTGACTGGCAGAGCAGCGCGCTGGCGTCGAGGTCGAAGTCCGCTCCGGTGGTGGAGCGGGCGTCCCAGCCGAGCCCGACCAACACCTGGGTGAGGTTGGGTGCGGCTTTGGAGAGGGAGACATTGCCTCCCTTGGCGAGTGTGACGCCCATGATGGTGAGTCCTCCCCGAGGTGATGTTCGTTCGGTGCCGACAGGCGGGACGCGCCTGAGGTCCTGCCCGTTCCGTACCCGGTCATGCCGTTCGTGCCCGTACCGAGATCATGCCGTCCCCGGCCGTATCGGCGCACCTACTCTCCGGGACCGGTACGAACCCGGTACGCGTCCGGCGCCGCACAGGAGGTGCGGCGCCGGAGACGGGGATACGGACGGAGCGGTCGGACTCAGACGTTGACGCCGAAGTCCTGGGCGATGCCGCGCAGGCCCGAGGCGTACCCCTGGCCGATGGCGCGGAACTTCCACTCCGCGCCGTTGCGGTACAGCTCGCCGAAGACCATCGCGGTCTCCGTCGAGGCGTCCTCGCTCAGGTCGTACCGCGCCAGCTCGTTGTTGTCGGCCTGGTTGACCACGCGGATGAACGCGTTGCGCACCTGGCCGAAGGACTGCTGGCGGCTCTCCGCCTCGTAGATCGAGACCGGGAAGACGATCTTCTCGACGTCGGCGGGGACCGTGGCCAGGTTGACCTTGATCGCCTCGTCGTCGCCCTCGCCCTCACCGGTGAGGTTGTCACCGGTGTGCTCGACGGAGCCGTCGGGGCTCTTGAGGTTGTTGAAGAAGATGAAGTTCCCGTCGACGGTGACCTTGCCCTCGGCGTTCGTCAGCAGGGCGCTGGCGTCGAGGTCGAAGTCACTGCCGGTGGTGGTGCGTACGTCCCAGCCCAGACCCACGGTGACCGCGGTCAGGTTGGGCGCGGCCTTGGTCAGCGAGACGTTTCCGCCCTTGCTGAGGCTGACTCCCACGAGTCCTCCCTATGGTGTGAAGCGTTGGCATCCGATCAACGACTGGATCCTAGTGACCGGTTCCCGGCCACGGCGCGTTTTCGGTGGTCGGTTACGGGATGTCGCGCCCGTACGGGATGTCGCGCCCGCCCGGGATGTGCGGCGCGGACGCGCTGCCGTGCCGGTCAGGCCGTGCCGGTCAGAGGGACGCGAGGGCCTTGACGTACTCGTCGAGGTCCCGGGCGTCGGGCAGGGCGTTGACGACGCTCCAGCGCACGACGCCCTCCTTGTCGATGATGAAGGTGCCGCGGACGGCGCACCCCTTCTCCTCGTCGAAGACCCCGTACGCGCGCGAGACCTCGCCGTGCGGCCAGAAGTCCGACAGCAGCGGGTACTCCAGGCCCTCCTGCTCGGCGAAGACCCGCAGGGTGTGGGGGGAGTCGTTCGAGACGGCGAGCAACTGGGTGTCGTCGTTGACGAACGAGGGCAGCTCGTCGCGCAGGGCGCACAGCTCGCCCGTGCACACACCGGTGAAGGCGAAGGGGTAGAAGAGCAGCACCACGTTCTTGGCGCCGCCGGCCGCGTCGGCCCCGCGGAAGTCGGACAGCCGCACGGTCCGCCCGTGGTTGTCCTTCAGTTCGAAGTCCGGGGCAGGGGTGCCGACCTCGATCGCCATGGATGCACGTCCTTTCGAAGGGCTCGGCGGAGCGGCCCTGATGCCAGGGGCGGCATCCGGCCCACACGCCTGTGTGGACCCGAGCCTACGCAACCCCTCCCGCCGACGGGATCCGGACCCGGGCGTACGCAAAGGGCCCCCGCCGAGGAGATCGGCGGGGGCTCACTGGTCACGTCGCTGGTGCCGGTGGCGGCACCAGGGGCTGCCGCTTCATCGCGCGCCCGAGGCGGCGCAGGGGGTCAGCGCTTGCTCTTCGCCGCCTTGGGCGTGACGAGCCGGCTGCCGGTCCAGTCCTTGCCCGCGTTGATGCTCTTGGTCTGGGACAGGCCCGCGGTCTGGGACGCCTCGTTGATGTCGCTCGGTTCGACGTAGCCGTCACGGCCGGTCTTGGGCGTCAGCAGCCAGATCACTCCGCCGTCCTCGATCAAACCGATGGCGTCCACCAGCGCGTCCGTAAGGTCGCCGTCCTCGTCACGGAACCACAGGACGACGGCGTCGGCCACGTCCTCGTAGTCCTCGTCGACAAGGTCCGTGCCGGTGATGGCCTCGATGGACTCGCGGAGATCCTGGTCGACGTCGTCGTCGTAACCGATCTCCTGGACCACCTGTCCGGGTTCGAACCCAAGCCTCACGGCAAGGTTGGTCCGTTCCTCCGCGTGGTCCGCGGTCGCGCTCACGGATTGCCTCCTGATCATGTTTCGTTTAAACGCTTCGGGCCGCGCGCGTACGCGGGGCATTGGCCGTAGTCCACACGGGCGGGGCGGATCGCGCAAGTACCCGGCCGCCGAGACCGCCGAAACGGTGACGTTCCGGGCGCCTTCGCCGCATCTCCAGCCACTTCGACCCCACCGCGCGTGACCTGGGCCACACGTTTCCTCCTTCTTTGCCATGTTATGCCGTTTCGGTGCCCCAATCCGGCCCGAACGACCGAACGAAACGGATGGACGGGATGGGCGTAAGGTTGCGATTTGATCGTCGCGGGAACCGTCCCCGAGCGGGCCCGGCCTCGGGAATTTCCCGGGGAATCCGGGTTACCCCTCAGTAGAGATGACGTTTCCGTCGTCGCGGTACACGATGGATGCGGCGTACGTACCCGCGGAACAGCAGTATCCCGACGGCGTGCACCGCATCGTCCGCGTGCGGGGCACGACACGACCCGACCAGCGAAGGACAAGCGTGGCTTCCGGATCCGATCGCAATCCGATCATCATTGGCGGCCTTCCCAGCCAGGTCCCGGACTTCGATCCCGAAGAAACCCAGGAGTGGCTCGACTCACTCGACGCCGCTGTCGACGAGCGAGGCCGTGAGCGTGCCCGGTATCTGATGCTCCGGCTGATCGAGCGGGCGCGCGAGAAGCGCGTGGCCGTTCCCGAGATGCGCAGTACGGACTACGTCAACACCATCGCGACCAAGGACGAGCCGTTCTTCCCGGGCAACGAGGAGATCGAGCGCAAGATCCTCAACGCGACCCGCTGGAACGCCGCGGTCATGGTCTCGCGCGCCCAGCGTCCGGAGATCGGGGTCGGCGGCCACATCGCCACGTTCGCCTCCTCCGCCTCCCTGTACGACGTGGGCTTCAACCACTTCTTCCGGGGCAAGGACGGCGGTGACGGCGGCGACCAGATCTTCTTCCAGGGCCATGCCTCCCCCGGGATCTACGCCCGCGCCTTCCTGCTGGACCGCCTCAGCGAGAGGCAGCTCGACGCCTTCCGCCAGGAGAAGTCGAAGGCGCCGTACGGGCTCTCCAGCTATCCGCACCCGCGGCTGATGCCGGACTTCTGGGAGTTCCCGACCGTCTCGATGGGCCTCGGCCCGCTCGGCGCGATCTACCAGGCCCGGATGAACCGCTACATGGAGGCGCGCGGTATCGCCGACACCTCCGGCTCCCATGTGTGGGCCTATCTCGGCGACGGCGAGATGGACGAGCCCGAGTCCCTGGGGCAGCTCTCCATCGCCGCCCGTGAGGGCCTGGACAATCTGACCTTCGTCGTGAACTGCAACCTCCAGCGCCTCGACGGCCCGGTCCGCGGCAACGGCAAGATCATCCAGGAGCTGGAGTCCCAGTTCCGCGGCGCGGGCTGGAACGTCATCAAGCTGGTCTGGGACCGCTCGTGGGACCCGCTGCTGGCCCAGGACCGCGACGGTGTGCTGGTCAACCGGCTGAACACGACACCGGACGGGCAGTTCCAGACGTACGCCACCGAGACCGGCGCGTACATCCGCGAGCACTTCTTCGGCGACGACCAGCGGCTGCGCGCGATGGTCGAGAACATGACCGACGCCCAGATCCTGCACCTCGGGCGGGGCGGCCACGACCACCGGAAGGTCTTCGCGGCGTACGCGGCGGCCAAGGCCCACCAGGGCCAGCCCACGGTGATCCTGGCGCAGACCGTCAAGGGCTGGACGCTCGGACCGAACTTCGAGGGCCGCAACGCGACCCACCAGATGAAGAAGCTCACCGTCGCCGACCTCAAGGGCTTCCGGGACCGGCTGCACCTGCCGATCACCGACAGCCAGTTGGAGGACGGACCGCCCCCGTACTACCACCCGGGCAGGGACTCGGAGGAGATCCAGTACATGCACGACCAGCGCCGGTCGCTGGGCGGGTACGTACCGACCCGGGTCGTCCGGGCGAAGCCGCTGACGCTCCCCGGCGACCAGGCCTACGCGGCGGTCAGAAAGGGATCCGGCCAGCAGTCGATCGCCACCACCATGGCGTTCGTCCGGCTCCTCAAGGACCTGATGCGGGACAAGGAGATCGGCAAGCGCTTCGTGCTGATCGCGCCCGACGAGTACCGCACGTTCGGGATGGACTCGTTCTTCCCGAGCGCCAAGATCTACAACCCGCTGGGCCAGCAGTACGAGTCCGTCGACCGTGAGCTGCTGCTCGCGTACAAGGAGTCCCCCACCGGGCAGATGCTGCACGACGGCATCTCCGAGGCGGGGTGCACGGCCTCGCTGATCGCGGCGGGCTCCGCGTACGCCACGCACGGCGAGCCGCTGATCCCGGTGTACGTCTTCTACTCGATGTTCGGTTTCCAGCGGACCGGCGACCAGTTCTGGCAGATGGCCGACCAGCTCGCGCGCGGTTTCGTCCTGGGCGCGACCGCCGGCCGTACGACGCTGACCGGCGAGGGACTCCAGCACGCCGACGGCCACTCGCATCTGCTGGCCTCGACTAACCCGGCCTGTGTCGCCTACGACCCGGCCTTCGGCTACGAGATCGCGCACATCGTCCGGGACGGGCTGCGCAGGATGTACGGCCCGGACAGCGAGGACGTCTTCTACTACCTCACCGTCTACAACGAGCCGATCCAGCACCCCGCCGAGCCCGCCGACGTCGATGTCGACGGGATCATCAAGGGAATCCACCGCTACCGGAAGGGCGAGCGGGGCGAGATCCCGGCGCAGATCATGGCGTCCGGTGTGGCCGTGCCGTGGGCGGTCGAGGCGCAGCGGATCCTCGCCGAGGAGTGGAACGTCCGGGCGGACGTCTGGTCGGCGACGTCCTGGAACGAGCTGCGCCGTGAGGCGGTCGAGGTGGAGCAGCACAATCTGCTGCACCCGGAGGAGGAGCAGCAGGTTCCGTACGTGACGCGGAAGCTCTCGGACGCGACGGGCCCGTTCGTGGCGGTCTCCGACTGGATGCGTTCCGTGCCGGACCAGATCGCGCGCTGGGTGCCCGGTACGTACCAGTCGCTGGGCGCGGACGGCTTCGGCTTCGCGGACACGCGGGGCGCGGCCCGCCGCTTCTTCCACATCGACGCGCAGTCGATCGTGCTGGGGGTGCTCACCGAGCTGGCCAGGGAGGGCAAGGTCGACCGTTCCGCGCTGAAGCAGGCGGTGGACCACTACCAGCTCCTGGACGCGTCGGCGGCGGACCCGGGCGCGGCGGGCGGCGACGCCTGACCACGGGCGCCATGTGCCGGTACGTACGGAGGGCGGTGGGACCTGGACGGTTCCGCCGCCCTCCGGCGTCCGGCGGGGCCCGGTCATCGCTCCCAGATCTTGAAGGCCCTCACCCGGTACGGGGAGCTGGGCAGCCAGGTGCCGGTGCCGGGGTAGGTCTCGAACTCCCCGGTCTCCCCGCAGGTGGCGGACTGGTACGTCGTCACGGGCCGGCCGGTGCGGTTGGCGAGGGAGTGGGCGGTGGTGCCCGCCGGGAGGGGCACACAACTGTCGATGTCGGTCCCGGAGAGTTCGTGGGTCTGCCGGGCGCCCTTGAAGTCGTCCTTCGCCCACAGGCACAGCTCGCCCGCCGCGCACGCCCCGAGACGCGGCGGCGCGGCCTGGGCGGCCGGCGCCGCGGTGACGGTCTGGGGCAGCAGGACGGCGAGGGTGAGCGCGCCGAAGGCGGCCCCGGCGGCGGTGCCGACGGTCCTCGTCGTACGGCGGAAGGCGGTCGTGGCGGTACGCGGCGTCGTGGTGGTGCGCGGCGTCGTGCTGGTGGTGCGCGGCGTCGTGGTGGTACGAGTCATTGCGTTCGGCCCCCGTGTGTCGTGTCCGTCGTGCGTGTGTATACGCCGGACGTGTCCATGTGGTGCCCGGGGCGCCTGTCGCGGTCCCGGCACCACCACTCTGACCTGCGACTCAGGGTGCCGGAAGAGGGTGTGGCCACCCTCCACCCGGATAGGCGACAGCCCCGCCGGAACCTTCCGGCGGGGCTGTGTTGGGCGTGGAATTGACGCCGGGTCAGCCGGCGGCTGACGTCAGATGTGCACCCCGCCACCCGCGGCGTCCGCGTTGTCGCCGCGCTTCGTCAGCAGGGCGACGAGGACCGCCACGGCCGCGACTCCGGCGGCGACGAGGCTGGCCAGGCTCATGCCGGACATGAAGGTGTCGTGCGCGACGGTGGTGATCTGCTGGGCCACCGCGGGCGGCAGGTCCGGGGAGACCGGCGCCACCCCGACCTGGACGGCCTCGGTCGCGGGGCCGGACTGGGCGGCGGTGAGCGGGGGCAGCCCGGCGGCCGTCCAGTTGCCCGGCAGATCGCTGGAGACCTTCGAGGCCATCACGGCGCCGAGTACGGCCGTACCGAGGCTGCCGCCGATCTGCATGGCGGACTGCTGGATGCCGCCGGCCACGCCGGACAGCTCCATCGGCGCGTTGCCCACGATGACCTCGGTCGCGCCGACCATCACCGGGGCGAGGCCGAAGCCGAGCATCGCGAACCAGACGGACATGGTGAGGCTGCTGGTGTCCGTTTCCAGGGTGGACATGCCGAACATGGCCGCGGCGGTGAACACCATGCCGCCGGCCAGCGGGATCCGGGGGCCCACCTTGGTTATCAGGAGCCCGGCGAGCGGCGATCCCACGATCATCATGCCGGTGAGCGGCAGCAGATGGAGACCGGCGTCGATCGGGCTCATGCCGTGCACGTTCTGGAGGTAGAAGGTGACGAAGAAGAGCCCGCCCAGGAAGGCGACGGCCATGAGGACCATCAGCACCACACCGGCGGAGAGCGGTACGGAGCGGAAGAGCGCCAGCGGGACGAGTGGTTCCCTGACCTTCGTCTCCCAGTAGGCGAATCCGCCGAAGCAGACCACCGCCGCGACGATGAAGAGCCAGGTCATCCCGGCGCCCCAGCCCCACTCGGGGGCCTTGATGATCGCCCAGACCAGCGCGAACATCGCGACGGAGAGCAGCAGGATGCCGAGCACGTCGAAGGACCTGGGCGCGTTCCTGGCCCGGTGGTCCAGCAGGATCAGCGCGCCGAGCACGAGGGCGAGCACGCCCACCGGCACGTTGATGAAGAAGACGGACTGCCAGCTCACATGCTCGACCAGCACGCCGCCGAGGATCGGTCCGCCGGCGGTCGAGGCGCCGATGACCATGCCCCAGATACCGATGGCCATGTTGAGCTTCTCGGCCGGGAAGGTGGCCCGCAGCAGACCGAGCGCGGCGGGCATCAGCAGCGCGCCGAAGAGCCCCTGGAGCACCCGGAAGGTGATCACCAGGGAGATGCTGTGGGAGAGCCCGATGGCCCCGGAGGCGGCGGCGAAGCCGGTGACGCCGATGAGGAAGGTCTGCCGGTGGCCGAAGCGGTCGCCCAGCTTCCCCGCGGTGATCAGCGCCACGGCGAGCGCGAGGAAGTAGCCGTTGGTGATCCACTGGACGTCGGCGAACGACGCACCGAGGTCGGTTTTGATGGCCGGGTTCGCGATGGCGACAATGGTGCCGTCGAGGGCCACCATCATGACGCCGATGGCCACGGAGAAGAGAGTCAGCCAAGGGTGGCCGCGCCGCCCCTTGGAGGGCGTCGGGCCCAGAGGTTCCGCGGGGTCCGGGCTCGGTGGCGCCTTGTCGACAGTGGTCTGACTAGTCATACCGCGAACGGTAGTGTCAGCCACTGACAGTTGACAAACCATTTCACAAGCTAGTAACTGTCAAGTTACTCCCAGGTGAGCAAGTGAGAGTGAGGTCTCCGCGGTGAACGGCGGACTGCGCGCCCGCAAGAAACAACGCACCCGGGAGTCCCTGCTCCGCGTGGCGCTCGAACTGTTCACCACGCAGGGGTACGAGCGGACCACCGTCGACGAGATCGCCGATGCCGTGGAGGTCTCCCAGCGCACGTTCTTCCGCTACTTCGCCAGCAAGGAGGAAGCGGCCTTCGCCATGGTGGACCTGATCGAGGCCCGCTTCGTCGAGGCGCTGCGCGCCCGGCCCGCCGCGGAGGGCCCGTTCGAGGCGATGCGCAACGCGGTCGCGTCCGTCTGGGGCAGCGTGGACGACACCGTCGAGTCCGTCATGACGGTCGAGCTGTACATGGAGTCGTACCGGATGATCGAGTCGACCCCGGCCCTGCTCGCCGCCCATCTGCGCCGCTCCTCGGACCTGGAGGACGGGGTCGCCCGGCTCATCGCGGACCGGGAGAGCCTGGACGTCGACGCCGACCCGCGGCCCCGGGTGGCCGTCGCCGCGTTCACCGGCGTGATGCGGGCCACCGGGCGGCTCTGGAGCCAGGGCGAGGACTGCACCGTGGCGGGGCTGGGCCGTCTGACCGAGGCGTATCTCGACCAGCTCACCCCACGCCTCCTGATGGACGACTGGCACTAGCCCCCTGGCGCCAGGACCCGGCGACCGGTCGGCGAGGTTCCGCGACCGGCTCTCGCCTTTCACGCCCTCGCGCGATCCGCAAGGGCCGTTCGGGCGAAAATCCTGAAAGAGCCGTGCCGACCGTGGTGGCCGTACGGTCACGCGCCCCCGCGGTGACCCGCGCTCCGGAGTGTGCGTCCCGCCGTACGTTCGGTGAGGTTACCGGCGGTTCAATCCCGCGCGTCCGGTGATCTGTCTCACGCTCGTCGCGAGGCCCCCCGCGCGCACTCTAGGGTGAGAAGCAGTGACTTCCTTCGACTCCTCCCCCACTCTGAGCGTGTGGCGCGCCCTGCTCGCCCTCGCCGTCGTCTTCGTGATGCTGGCGACGACCGGATGGACCGCCGTACAGCACCAGCGCGGCCCCGGCGAGCCCTTGACAGCCGCCTTCAGCGCCTGGGAGCGGGGCCGGATAGGCGCCCGTCACCTGCCCGATCCGACCGGGCCGGCCAGGACACTGGCCGCCTTCTTCGCGTCCCTCGACAGCGGGCAGCAGTCACGGCTCGCGGCCAGATACCCGCTCGCGGTCGGCAATCTCAACGGCGCCCCGGTCACCCTCCGCTACCGCGCCAACCGGATCGCACTGGCCCAGTCCCGCGCGACCGAGGAGGAACGGATGCGGGACAGCAGGCTGTCGAGCGACGGCCGGCACCTCGCGGGCCGTCGGATGAACAGGTACGAGTCACTGCTCAGCGGTGACCGGCAGATCCTCGCGTTCGACCCGTCGGGCCAGGGCCGGGTGGCCGAGGTCCTGGGCAATCTCGACCGCGCCCAGCGTGTCTCCCTCATCGTGCCCGGGGTCGACACGAACGTGCTGACGTTCGAGCGTGCGGACCGCTGGTACTCGGCGACCGCGGGCATGGCCGAATCGCTCTACTCCGCCGAGCGCAAGGCCGACCCCGGCACCCGTACCGCCGTCATCGCCTGGGCCGACTACACCTCGCCCGCCGGCCTCGGCGTGGACGCGGCCATCGGCAAGCTCGCCGAGGACGGCGCCGTACGGCTCACCGCGCTCGCCGCCGCCCTGCCAGGCCGCTCCGACATCTCGCTCTTCTGCCACAGCTACGGCTCCGTGGTGTGCGGGGTCGCCGCGCGCTCACTGCCCGCGCGGGTCACGGACGTCGCCGTCGCGGGCAGCCCCGGGATGCGTGTCGAGAACGCTGCGCAGCTCAGGACCCGCGCCCATGTGTGGGCGATGCGGGACCGGGACGACTGGATCCAGGACGTGCCGTACCTCGCCGTCGGCGGGCTCGGCCACGGCGCCGACCCGGTGACCCGGGCGTTCGGCGCCCGAGTGCTCTCGGCGGGGGGCGCGGCCGGGCATGCCGGTTACTTCGAGCCGGGCACCGAGAGCCTGGACAACTTCGCGGACATCGGCGTCGGTTCGTACCGCGCGGTGACGTGCGCGGACGCCGCCGGTTCCTGCCGGAGCGGCATCGTCTACGACGGCGAGACGATGGCCGGATGAGCAGTGGCCGTAGGCCACCCGCTCCCCGGGGGCGCGCCGCGTCCCACGCGCCCCGACGCGCGTAGATTCCCCTTCTTGGGCAGGCGACGCGAGCGCGCGCGCCGCCTACGATGAGGCACATGGGTGATGTGCTTGCGGGGATCCATGCCACCTGGGAGTTCGACAGCGACAGCGTGCTCATCCGCTTCGAACGCGGAATACGGACGCCGAAGCTCCTCTCGGCCCTGGGTGAACGCCGTGTCCCTCACGAGGCGTTGTCGTCGGTGACGCTCGCTCCGGGCAAGCGGGGCACGGTCGTCCTGCGCGCCGTGCCGAGACCGGGCGCCGACCCGCTGACGGAGGCCGCGGCCGGACAGCTCAAGGAGAGCGGCGATCCGTACCGGCTGGTGCTGCCCGCCGAGTCCGAGACCCTCGCCGAGTACTACGCCGACGAGCTGCGCGCCGCCCTCACCGCCGCGCGGCAGCGGCGCTGGGGCCTCGGCGCGGACGGGAACGCCGCGCCCGACGAGCCCGCGGAGCGCTATCTGGTCGCGGCACCCGGGGCGCCGCTCCACTTCAAGGCGTACGACGGCAAGGCGTCCTTCGACGGCGAGACCGTCTCGTTCCGCTGGTTCTGGACGGGCGCGTCCTCCACGAAGTGGAAGGCGGGCGACCAGCGCCTGCCGGTCACGGAGCTGGAGGGGGTCGAGTGGCGCTCCCCCGAACTCTTCGACGGATATCTGCGGCTGCTGCCGCGCGACGGCCATGGCGCGGGCTCCGGGGCGGGCGAGGCCGACCACGACCCGGCCGCCGTCGTCTTCGGGCTCGGCTACGGCCCGGTCCACGAGTCGCTGCCGTTCGCGGCGGCCGTTCTGGAGGCGGTCCGCGGCGCGGCGGCGAAGCGGGTGGCCGCGCCGGTCCTCGCGACGGCCCCGACGGGCCGGCGCGACCCGGCGGACGTGGCGGACCGGATCCGGCATCTCGGGGAGCTGCACCAGGCGGGTCTGGTGACGGACGAGGAGTTCACCGCCAAGAAGACGGAGCTGCTGGCGGAGCTGTGAACGAAGAGGGAAGAAGGGTGGGGAGTGCGGGGGTACGGCGGTACGGGGGCGGGCGGCGTGGGGGGTGTGTCATACCTGGGTATGAGACGTGGACCGGCTCCCCGGTATGACGCCGTCCGGGCGACGGCTGCCTAGGCTGACCAGGCCATGAGTACCGCTCCCCCGCCGTCGACCCCGCCGCGGCCGACCACGCCCCCGCGGCCGACCACGCCCCCGCGCTCCGCCGCCGCGCGCCGGACCCTGCGGTCCCTCGCCACCTCGCTGGGCACCCCCTCGGAGTCCACCGAACCGCTCCTCTCGCACGCGCCCAGGCGGTGGCAGCGGCTCTTCCCGTACGCGGTCGTCCTCGGCTTCGCCGTCACCCTGCTGCCCGTCACCGCCGCCGTGTTCACCCAGGACTACCGGCTCGGCGGCGGCTGGTCGGGGGCGCTGGCCACCGCGCAGAGCGCGCCGCTGCTGCTCGCCGTGACCCGGCCGCTCCAGGCGTGGTGGATCATCTTCGCCGCCGATGTCGTGGGCGGGATCCTGCTCCAGAGCGCGAACGGGGCCGACGGGCGGCCCTGGCCCTGGCCGCCCATGGTGATCGTGGGCTACCTGGTGCTGATGATCTGCCTGGGGCTGCGCGAACCGCGCCGTACCCTTCTCGCCGTCTGGCTGGCCACCGGTCTCGCCGGGCTCTTCTTCGAGGTGATCTCGCAGGTCGAGGGCGACGGCACCCATCTGCTGCTGTTCGTCCTCAGCGGGCTCCTCCTGGTGCTCAGCGCCGCCCTGCGCGAACGCGGCGACGCCCAGCGCAGACTGGTCGAGCAGGAGACGATCAGCGAGGCGGAACGGGCCCGCCGGACCCTGCTGGAGGAGCGCACCCGGATCGCCCGCGAGCTGCACGACGTGGTGGCCCACCACATGTCGGTGATCACCGTCCAGGCCGACTCGGCGCCGTACCGGATCGAGGGGCTGCCGGACGCCGCGCGGGAGGAGTTCTCCACGATCGCCGCCGGCGCCCGGGAGTCCCTGACCGAGATGCGGCGGCTGCTCTCGGTGCTCCGCAGCGACGGTACGGAGGGCGAGCGGGCACCGCAGCCGGGGCTCGACCGGGTGCAGCAGCTCGTGGAGGCGACCGTACGGGCGGGGGTCCCCGCCGAGCTGTCGATGCCGGCCCGGCTCGGCCCCGTACCGCCTGCCGTGGACCTCTCCGCGTACCGCATCGTGCAGGAGGCGCTGGCCAACGTGGTGCGCCACGCGCCCGGCGCCCGGACGCGGGTTTCGGTGGTGGCCCACGCCGACCGGCTGACCGTGCTGATCGTCAACGGCCCCGGCACCGCCCGGACTTCGCCGCTGGAGACCACCGGGACGGGCCACGGTCTGATCGGGATGCGCGAACGCGTACGGTTGACCGGCGGCACCCTGGACACCGGGCCGCTGCCGGACGGCGGCTTCAGGGTCGCGGCCCGGCTCCCCCTGACCGACGGCCTGACGGGCGATCCCACCGACGCTCCGAGGGGCCCGGCCCCCGAGGACACCCCGTGACCATCCGCGTGATCATCGTCGACGACCAGGCCATGGTGCGCGCGGGGTTCGCCGCGCTGCTGTCCGCGCAGTCCGACATCGACGTGGTGGGCGAGGCGCCGGACGGACGCAGGGGCGTGGAGGTCAGCCGTACCGTCCACCCGGACGTGGTGCTGATGGACGTCCGGATGCCGGAGATGGACGGACTGGCCGCCGCCCGCGAGCTGTTGCACCCGCCGGCCGGGGTCGTCCACCTCCCGAAGGTGCTGATGCTGACCACCTTCGACGTGGACGACTACGTGTACGAGGCGCTGCGCGCCGGCGCGTCCGGCTTTCTCCTCAAGGACGCGCCCCCGGCCGATCTGATCGCGGCCGTACGGATCGTCGCGGTCGGCGAGGCGCTGCTCGCGCCCTCCGTGACCCGCCGGCTGATCGCGGACTTCGCCCAGCGGCGGCCCGCCCCGCGTACCGACCGCTCGCAGCGGCTGCGCGGGCTGACGCCCCGGGAGACCGAGGTGCTGGAGCTGATCGCACGCGGGCTCTCCAACCTGGAGATCGCCGGACGGCTGGTGGTCGCCGAGCAGACCGTCAAGACCCATATCGGCCGGGTGCTCTCCAAGCTCGGGCTGCGGGACCGCGCGCAGGCCGTGATCTTCGCGTACGAGTCGGGCCTGGTCACCCCGGGCGACGCGCCCGCCTGAGCCCCGCCCCGCCGCGCCCGCCTGAGCCCCGCCCCGCCGCGCCCACCTGAGCCGCGCCCCGCCGCGTCGCCGCCCCTGTCCGGACGCCCTCCACAGGACCGACCCGTACGGGGCCGGCCCCCAGTACCCCCACTACCCGGGTATGACCCGGCAGTTGGCTCCCCGGTGTGACGTCCGCCCGGACACCTTCTTCCTACCTTCCCTCTCGCCACCTCGACGGGCGAGGGCGGGAAGAGGGAGACGTACATGCGCCGCTACAAGAGGACTCTGGTCGCCGCCGCGCTGGCGACGACCGTGGCCGGGGGCACGGCGGGCTGGGCCTCCGGCGGTGCGCAGCAGGCCGTGACCGGGGCGCCGCCGGGAAGCGCGGCCTGGCGGACGGACGGTGCACTGGGCCGGCCACTGCCCGACCCGGCCACGGCGGGCCCGCGCGCGATCGCCTCGTTCTTCGGGACGCTGACGCCCGGCAGGCAGCGGGAGCTGGCGCACCGGCACCCCTCGGTCGTCGGCAATCTCGACGGGGCGCCGGTGGCGCTGCGCTACGAGGCCAACGCGCTCGCGATCCGGGCCGCCCACGACCCCCGGTACGAACGCCTCGTGGCGCCCGGCCGGCAGATCCTCGCCTTCGATCCGCGCGGCCGGGGCCAGGTCGCCGAGGTGTACGGCGATCTGACGGCCGCTGCCCATGTCTCCGTCGTCGTGCCGGGCTCGGACATCGACGCGGCGACCTTCGACCGCGCGAAGGATCCGTACGGCACGCCCGCCGGGATGGCCACGTCCCTGCGGACCGCGACCGGCGACCGTACCGCCGCCGTCGCGTGGACGGGCTACACCACCCCCGTGGGGGTCGGCCTCGACGCGGCCACCGGGGACCTCGCCGAGGCGGGGGCCGGGCGGCTGGCGCGGTTCACCCAGGGTCTTGTGGCGGCCGGGGCGGCGAAGCCCGCGCTGTTCTGCCACAGCTACGGCTCGGTGGTCTGCGGTCTCGCCGCCTCCGAGGTGAACGCCACCGACATCGTGGTGTGCGGCTCGCCGGGGATGCGCGCCGGCCGGGTCGCCGGCCTCCGTACGGACGCACGCGTCTGGGCGGCGAAGGACGCGTCCGACTGGATCTCCAAGGTCCCGAACGTCGAGTTCGCCGGGCTCGGCCACGGCCCCGACCCGGCCGCCCCCGAGTTCGGCGCTCGCCGGGTGCCCGCCACCACGGCCCACGGCCACACCGGCTACTTCGTCCCCGGCACGGACTCGCTCCGCGCCTTCGCCGCCATCGCGCTCGGTGGGAGCGCGGGGGCCCGTACGGCGGGAGTAAGCCGGTGATCGCCGAGACCGTGGCGAAGATCGAGGCGCGCACCCCCGCCTCCCGCGACCGCGCGATCGACGGGCTCCGCGCCCTCGCGCTGCTCGCCGTACCCACCGGGCACTGGCTGCTCGGCGGCTTCACACTGGACGCCGGCGGCGCGCTCCACAACGCGAGCCCCCTCACCACCTTCGGCGGCCTCGCCCCGGTGAGCTGGGTGCTCCAGATGCTCGGCATCTTCTTCCTGGTCGGCGGGTACGCCTCCGTGCTCTCGTACCGCAGGAGGCGCTCCACGACGGCCGCCTGGCTGCGCGGGCGCGTGGTGCGCCTGGGCAGGCCGGTCCTCGGGGTGACGGCCGTGTGGGCGTTGCTGCTGCCGGTGCTGTACGGGCTCGGGGTGCCCGCCACGACGCTGCGGACCGGGTCGACGCTGGTGGTGCAGCCGCTGTGGTTCGTGGGGATCTACGTGATCGTGACCGCGCTGACCCCGTACTGCGTCGCCGCCGCGCGCCGGCTCGGCGGCTGGGCCGCCGCCCCGCTGCTGGTCTCCGTCGCCGCCGTCGACCTGCTGCGGTACGGGCCGTACGCGCAGGCCGTACCGTCCTGGCTGAGCGTGCTGAACATCCTGCCGGGGTGGCTCTTCGCGTACCAGCTCGGTGTCTCCTGGGGCGAGGGGCGGATCGGGAGGCGCGGGGCGCGTCTCCTGCTCGTCGGGGGCGCCCTGCTCTTCGCCGCGCTGCTGGTGGTCTTCGACTACCCGGCATCGATGGTCGGGGTCCCGGGTGAGGTCCGTACGAACTCGCATCCGCCGTCGCTGCTGGTGCTCGCCCTGGCGGCCGCGCAGAGCGGGGCGGCGATCCTGGTCAGGGACCGGCTGGGGCGGCTGCTGGCGCGGCCCGCGCTGTGGGCGCCGGTGGTGGTCGTGAACCTGTCCGCGATGACGATCCTGTGCTGGCACCAGACGGCGATGCTCGCCGTCGCCGTGCCCGGCTCCTTCGCCGGGGAGCTGTCCGGGCTGACGACCTCGCCGGACACCCTCGGATGGATCCTGGCCCGGCTGACCTGGCTGCCGCTCTTCGCGACGCTGCTGGTGGTCATCGGCGGTTACGCGCGCGGCTTCGACGGGCCGTGGGAGAGCGGGACGCGGGCGGCGAGGGCCCGCCGCGCGGCGGCGGGGCTGCTCGCCGCGGGCTTCGCCGTGTTCGCGCTGGGGCTGGCGTGAGCCACGGCGGCGGGTGGCCGAACCATGGCGGCGGGCGGTCACTCCCGCGCGGTCACTCCCGGGCGGTCGAGGTGGTGCTCATGTCGGCGTACCGGCCGCCCGCCACCCGCGCCGCGATCGGCTCCAGCAGGCTCAGCTCGCTCTCGGTGAGGATGAGACGCGTCGCGGCGGTGTTCTCCTCGATCCTGGCGCGGCTGCGGGTGCCCGGGATCGGTACGACGGCCAGGCCGTGCAGCGGCGCCCGCTGCTGCACCCAGGCGAGGGCGACCTGGCCCGGGGTGGCGTTGCGCCCCTCGGCGATCTTGCGGACCGGCTCCAGCAGCGCGGCGTTGGCGGCGGCGTTGTCCCCGGTGAAGCGGGGCTGCTGGCGGCGGAAGTCGTCGGCGCCCAGCTCGCGCTCGGCGTGGACGAACGAGCCGGTGAGGAAGCCCCGGCCGAGCGGGGAGTACGGCACGAGGGCCACGCCCAGCTCGGCGGCGGCCGGGACGGCGGTCGTCTCGACGTCGCGGCTGAACAGCGACCACTCGGACTGGAGGGCGGTGATCGGGTGCACGGCGTGGGCCGCGCGCAGCTCGGCGCCGGTGACCTCGCTCAGCCCGAGGTACGTGACCTTGCCCTCGTCGACCAGTTCGGCCATGGCGCCGACCGTTTCCTCGATGGGGACGTTCACATCGCGCCGGTGCATGTAATACAGGTCGATCTGTTCCACGCCGAGCCGCTGGAGGCTGGCCTCCACACAGCCGCGCAGATAGGCCCGGTCGTTGCGGATGATCCGCTTGGTGGGGTCGTCGGGATCGACGCCCAGGGAGAACTTGGTCGCGAGGACGATCTCGTCGCGGTGCGCCCCGACGAACGGCGCGAGGAACTTCTCGTTCTCGCCGTTCCCGTACATGTCCGCCGTGTCGTAGAGGGTCACGCCCAGCTCCAGGGCGCGTTCCAGGGTGGCCCGCGCCTCGTCGGCGTCGGTGGGCCCGTACGCGAAGCTCATGCCCATGCAGCCGAGCCCCTGGGCGCCGACCTCCGGGCCGCCGGTGCCGAGGCGTACCTTCTGGATCCTGCCGTCGTTCGCGCCGTGATCCACGCTGTGACTCCTGTTGTCGCTCATCGGGGTTCAGAACCTCTCCGACGCCGTGCGGGCGTCCGCGTAAAAGCTGATCTTGTGGTCGAGTACGGACACGGTGTCCTGAAGCTCCGCGATCCGGCGGAGTACGTCACGGCGTGTCCGTTCCAGCAGCTCCTGGCGCTCCCCGAACGTCTCGTCGCCTACCCGCAGAAGCTCGGCGTAACGGACCATGTCCGCGACGGGCATCCCCGTCAGCCGCAGCTTGGTGACGAACATGAGCCAGTCCAGGTCCCGGTTGCTGAAGCGCCGCTGCCCGGTGTGCGACCGGTCGATGTGCGGCATCAGACCGATCCGCTCGTACCAGCGCAGGGTGTGCGCGGTGAGCCCGGTGAAGGCGGCGACCTCACTGATCGTGTAGCGGTCCTGGCCGTTGGGGCGCGGATGCGCGGGCGGCGCGGCGGCGCAGCTCTCCACGCGGGCTGTCCGTACGGGACTGGTCTGGATCAGCGTCATACCGTCAACGCTAGAACCTTCGAGTGCACTCCAAGCAAGTCCTTACGCCCGAATGGCCAGGGCGGACGTCCTCTCCGGCCGGACCGTACGGCGGCCGTCCGCCGGTCGCGCCGCGACGGTACGGCGGCCTCCAGGGCGGCCCCAGGGCGGCCCGCGGGGGTGTCGTACCCGCCCAGTAGGCTCGTGCGCATGCAGAGCCTGGCGATGATCGAGAACTGGCCCGTGCCGCACGCCGCGGCCGTCGTCGTGCGCGCCGACGGGAGCGTCGCCGGGGCGTACGGGCCCACGGCGCGGCGTTTCCCGCTCGCCTCGGTGACCAAGCCGCTCACCGCGTACGCGGTGCTCGTGGCGTACGAGGAGGGCGCCGTCGAGCTGGACGAACCCGCCGGGCCCGAGGGGGCCACCGTGCGCCATCTGCTCGCGCACACCGGCGGCCTGGCCTTCGACGAGCACCGGGCGGCGAGCGCGCCCGGCGCCCGGCGGCTCTACTCGAACGCGGGGTTCGAGGTGCTGGGCGACCATGTCGCCAAGGCCACCGACATCCCCTTCGCCGACTATCTCCGCGAGGCCGTGCTCGAACCGCTCGGGATGGCCGACACGGCGCTGCCGCCGGGCGGTTCACCGGCCAAGGACGGTGTGTCGACCGCCGACGACCTGGCGCGGTTCGCCGCCGAGGTGCAGGCGCCCCGGCTGCTCGACCCGCGTACGGTGCTGGAGGCGATGAGCGTGGTCCACCCGGGGCTCTCCGGCGTGCTGCCCGGGTACGGCAACCAGAAGAACAACGACTGGGGACTGGGCTTCGAGATCCGGGACGGCAAGTCCCCGCACTGGACGGGCAGTTCGTCGTCGCCGCGCACCTTCGGCCACTTCGGGCAGTCCGGTACGTTCCTGTGGGTCGACCCGGACGCGGGCGCCGCCTGTGTGGCCCTGACGGACCGGGACTTCGGGCCGTGGGCGATCGAGGCGTGGCCGCCGTTCACGGACGCGGTGCTGGCGGAGCTGGCCGGATAGCGTCCCTCCGGTCCAGGACGGCCCCGGACGGGGCCGGGTCAGGCCGGCATCTCCCAGAGCAGCACCTCGGCCGCCGTGTCGCCGGCCCCGGACCCGGCGACCAGTTCGAGCCCCCGCGCGCCGGTGATCCGCGCCGAGTCGCCGGGGCCGAGCTCCGCGGTGCCCCCGGCGCCCGCGGTCCGGTCGGGCCCGTCGAGCCGTACCGCGCCCCGCACCACGTGCGCGTACACCGACGGCGCGTCCGGCACGGCGGAGCGCTCGCCGGACCGCAGCCGGCGTACGTGCAGCAGCGCGCCCGCCCGGGGCAGGGCGTACGGAGTGGCGTCGGCGATGCCCCGTACGACCTCGTACGCGGGCTCGCCGCCCGGCTCCAGCGGGGCCAGCCACATCTGGAGGAAGACCAGCGGGGCCGTCCCCTCGTTGCGTTCCGCGTGGCGCACGCCGCCCGCGGAGCTGAGCCGCTGGACGTCGCCGGGGCGGACGACCGTGGATTGCCCGGCCGCGTCGCGGTGGGTCAGCTCGCCCTCGACGACCCAGGTGACGATCTCGGTGTGCCGGTGGGGGTGTTCGCCGAACCCGGCGCCGGGCGCGAGCCGTTCCTCGTTGCAGGCGAGCAGCGCGCCGAAGCGGAGGTTGTCCGGATCGTAGAAGTGTCCGAAGGAGAAGGCGTGCAGCGACTCGATGCCCGCGGCGGCGTCGCCGCCCGCGTAACGCTCCGCTGCGTACCGTACGAGAATCACGTTTCCACCGTAGCCCCGCCCCATGGCCCCGGCCCCACGGGCACCCGACCCGATAAGGCAGTCTTGTCCCGTGCCTGAACCCTCGAACGAACCCCATCCGCACCCCGCGACGCTGCGGCGGCTGGAGCAGTCCTCAGGGCGGCTCGCCGCGAACGCCATCGCCCGCATGGACGAGACGCTGCCGTGGTACCGCGCGATGCCGCCGGAGAACCGTTCGTGGATCGGGCTGGTGGCGCAGGCGGGCATCGCCGCGTTCACCGAGTGGTTCCGGCACCCGGAGACCCCGCAGGCGATCTCCACGGACGTCTTCGGTACGGCGCCGCGCGAGCTGACGCGGGCGATCACCCTGCGCCAGACCGTCGAGATGGTGCGGACCACGATCGAGGTCATGGAGACGGCGATCGGGGAGGTGGCCGCCCCCGGCGACGAGTCCGCGCTGCGCGAGGCGCTGCTCGTCTACGCGCGGGAGATCGCCTTCGCCACCGCACAGGTGTACGCGCAGGCCGCCGAGGCGCGGGGCGCGTGGGACGCGCGGCTGGAGTCGCTGGTGGTCAACGCGGTGCTCTCCGGTGAGGCCGACGAGGGCGCGGTGTCCCGGGCCGCGGCGCTGGGCTGGAGCTCCCCCGACCATGTCTGTGTACTGCTCGGCACGGCCCCCGACGGGGACAGCGAGCTGACCGTGGAGGCGATCCGGCGGGCGGCGCGCCACGCCAAGCTCCAGGTGCTGACCGGGGTGCTGGGCGACCGGCTCGTGGTGATCGCGGGCGGCAGCGACGATCCGCTGAAGGTCGCGAAGGCGCTGATCGGCCCGTACGCGGCGGGTGCGGTCGTCGCGGGTCCCGTGGTGCCCGATCTGCTGGCCGCCACGAAGTCCGCGCAGGCCGCCGCGGCGGGACTCAAGGCGTGCTTCGCCTGGCAGGACGCCCCGCGCCCGGTACTGGCGGACGATCTGCTGCCGGAGCGCGCGATCGCCTCCGATCCGGCGGCGCGTGAGCAGTTGGTGGAGGAGATCTACAGACCGCTCGAAGAGGCCGGGTCGGCGCTGCTGGAGACTCTGAGTGTCTATCTCGAACAGGCGAGCAGTCTGGAGGGCGCGGCGCGGATGCTCTTCGTCCACCCGAACACCGTGCGCTACCGGCTGCGACGTGTGACTGACGTCACCGGATGGTCACCCTCCGATGTCAGGTCGGCGTTTACGCTGCGGATTGCGCTGATCCTGGGGCGCCTGGCCGACGGAGATCCCCAGTCCTAGACTTTTGTCGTACTCCAACAATTCCCCTCACGGTTCTTCGTTCCTGTCCCCACGGGCGGTGAGGACCGTACACAAGAGAGAGTGTGAGTGTGCTCGTACTCGTCGCTCCCGGCCAAGGCGCTCAGACGCCCGGCTTCCTGACCCCCTGGCTCGATCTCCCCGGCGCCGAAGACCGGCTGCGGGCCTGGTCGGCCGCCATCGACCTGGATCTGGTCCACTACGGCACGAAGGCCGACGCGGACGAGATCCGCGACACCGCCGTCGCCCAGCCGCTGCTCGTGGCGGCCTCCCTGCTCGCCGCGCGGCAGCTCTTCCCCACCACCGGTGACCTCGTGCCGCACGTCGGCGCGGTCGCCGGGCACAGCGTCGGTGAGCTGGCCGCCACGGCGCTCGCCGGGGTCTTCACGGACGACGCGGCCATGGGCCTCGTACGGGCCCGTGGACAGGCGATGGCCGAGGCCGCCGCGATCACCGGGACGGGGATGTCCGCGCTGCTCGGCGGGGACGCGGAGACCACGCTCGCCCATCTCGACACGCTCGGTCTGACCCCGGCGAACGTGAACGGCGCCGGTCAGATCGTGGCCGCCGGCACGCTCGCGCAGCTCGCCGCGCTGGCCGAGAACAAGCCCGAGGGCGTACGGCGCGTGGTGCCGCTGAAGGTCGCCGGGGCGTTCCACACGCACCACATGGCGCCCGCCGTCGAGAAGCTGGCGGCCGCCGCCGCCTCCGTCGAGACCGCCGACCCGGTCGTTCCGTACGTCTCGAACAGCGACGGCGGCGCCGTCGCCACCGGCGCCGAGGTGGTGAAGCGGCTGATCGGCCAGCTCGCCAACCCGGTGCGCTGGGACCTCTGCATGGAGACGTTCCAGGAGCGGGGCGTGACCGCCCTGATCGAGCTGTGCCCCGGTGGCACCCTGACCGGGATCGCGAAGCGCGCCCTGCCCGGGGTGCGGACCCTCGCGCTGAAGACCCCCGACGACCTCGAAGCGGCCCGGTCGCTGATCGCCGAGAACTCCACCGCACCGTCCTTGCACGCCTCGCACCAGTCCTCGCACTCCTCCACGGCTGAATAAGGAGCCAGAGAGCATGTCGAAGATCAAGCCCAGCAAGGGCGCCCCGTACGCACGCATCATGGGCGTGGGCGGATACCGCCCGGTCCGGGTCGTGCCGAACGAGGTGATCCTCGAAACGATCGACTCGTCCGACGAGTGGATCCGCTCCCGCTCCGGTATCGCGACCCGTCACTGGGCCTCCCCCGAGGAGACCGTCGCGGCGATGTCCGTCGAGGCGGCGGGCAAGGCCATCGCCGACGCGGGGATCACACCCGAGCAGATCGGCGCCGTGATCGTCTCCACCGTCTCGCACTTCAAGCAGACCCCGGCCATCGCGACCGAGATCGCGGACCGGATCGGCGCGGGCCGGCCCGCCGCGTTCGACATCTCGGCGGCGTGCGCGGGCTTCGTCTACGGACTGACCCTGGCCAAGGGCATGATCGTCGAGGGCTCCGCCGAACATGTCCTGGTGATCGGCGTGGAGCGGCTCTCGGACCTGACCGACCTGGAGGACCGCGCGACGGCCTTCCTCTTCGGTGACGGGGCCGGCGCCGTCGTCGTCGGCCCCGCGCAGGAGCCGCAGATCGGCCCGACGGTGTGGGGCTCCGAGGGCGACAAGTCCGACACCATCAGGCAGACCGTGCCGTGGGACGATTTCCACGCCGGTTCCCAGGAGAAGTTCCCGGCCATCACGCAGGAGGGCCAGGCGGTCTTCCGCTGGGCCGTCTTCGAGATGGCGAAGGTCGCCCAGCAGGCGCTGGACGCCGCGGGCATCACCCCGCAAGAATTGGATGTCTTCATTCCGCATCAGGCCAACATGCGGATCATCGACTCGATGGTGAAGACTCTGAAGCTGCCGGACAGCGTCACGGTCGCCCGTGACGTCGAGACCACCGGCAACACCTCGGCCGCCTCGATCCCGCTCGCTATGGAGCGGATTCTGGCGACCGGGCAGGCGAAGAGCGGTGACACCGCGCTCGTCATCGGCTTCGGGGCGGGTCTCGTGTACGCGGCGACGGTCGTTACCCTCCCCTAGGCACACCGGATCCTTCCGGGACGCCTTCCGCAAACCCTCTGCTCCATATCTGCTCAATATCTAAAAGGAGATCGCCCACCATGGCCTTCACCCAGGAAGAGATCGTCAAGGGTCTCGCCGAGATCGTGAACGAGATCGCCGGGATCCCGGAGGAGGACGTCAAGCTCGACAAGTCCTTCACCGACGACCTGGACGTCGACTCGCTGTCCATGGTCGAGGTCGTCGTCGCCGCCGAAGAGCGCTTCGACGTGAAGATCCCGGACGACGACGTCAAGAACCTGAAGACGGTCGGCGACGCCGCCGACTACATCGCCAAGCACCAGGCCTGACAGCTCCGAGGCACGACTCCGGATCCGTCCGGAGAGGTCCCTCCGGGCACGTCTGACGCCTGACGTTCGACCCGTTCATCGCGGCAGACGCCACCCGGTGGTGGCGCCGTAACAAATTCAGCACCCTCTACACGTGGAGAAGAATTCCAGTGAGCCAGACCAATCGCACCGTGGTCGTCACCGGTATCGGCGCAACCACACCACTGGGTGGCGACAGCGCTTCGACCTGGGAGGGTCTGCTCGCCGGCCGCTCCGGAGTCCGGCCCCTGGAAGGCGAGCTCTTCGCCGACCTGCCGGTCCGGATCGCCGCCACCGCTGCCGTCGACCCGTACGACGTACTGCCCCGGCCGCTCGCCCGCAAGCTCGACCGCTCGGCGCAGTTCGCGCTGATCGCGGCCAGGGAGGCGTGGGCGGACGCCGGTTACACCGCCAAGGCCGGCGACGACCCCGCTGTCGACGCCGACCGGCTCGGCACCGTGATCGCCTCCGGCATCGGCGGTGTCACGACGCTGCTCGACCAGTACGACGTGCTGAAGGAGCGCGGCGTACGCCGGGTCTCCCCGCACACCGTGCCGATGCTGATGCCCAACAGCCCCTCCGCCAACGTGAGCCTGGAGGTGGGCGCCCGCGCGGGCGTGCACACCCCGGTCTCCGCGTGCGCCTCGGGCGCCGAGGCCGTCGGCTACGCGGTCGAGATGATCCGTACGGGCCGCGCCGACGTGGTCGTGGCGGGCGGTACGGAAGCGGCCATCCACCCGCTGCCCATCGCGGCGTTCGCCAACATGATGGCGATGTCCAAGAACAACGACGAGCCCACCAGGGCCTCGCGCCCCTACGACAAGGGCCGCGACGGCTTCGTCCTCGGCGAGGGCGCCGGCGTCGTCGTCCTGGAGTCGGCCGAGCACGCGGCCAAGCGCGGCGCGCGCGTCTACTGCGAGGTGCTGGGCCAGGGCCTCTCCTCGGACGCCCACCACATCGCGCAGCCCGAGCCGACCGGCCGGGGCATCGCGAAGGCCATGCACAACCTGCTGGACTCCTCGGACCTCAAGCCGTCCGAGATCATGCACCTGAACGCGCACGCCACGTCCACGCCGCAGGGCGACGTCGCCGAGGTCAAGGCGCTGCGCCAGGTCCTGGGCGACGATCTGGACCATGTCGCGATCTCCGCCACGAAGTCGATGACCGGCCATCTGCTGGGCGGAGCGGGCGGTATCGAGACGGTGGCCACGGCCCTGGCCCTGTACCACCGCACGGCCCCGCCGACGATCAACCTCGACGACATCGACGAGGAGGTCGACGCGGACGTGGTGCGCGGCGAGCCCCGCACACTGCCGTCGGGCACGATCGCCGCGATCAACAACTCGTTCGGCTTCGGTGGCCACAATGTGGTGCTGGCGCTGCGCACGGTCTGAGCAGTGCGTGAAAAAGGGGGGTCCGGACGGGCCCCCCTTCGCCGTTGTCCCCGTCGTCCTCGTCCCTGTCACGCGCCGCCGAAGCTCGCGAAGTACGTCGCCGCCATGTCGTCCCCCCCGTGCCCCTGCGCCTCCGCCCGGCGGAAGCGTTCCGCGCCGGCCGCCGCGAGGTCCAGGCGTACGCCTTCGGCCGCGCCCGCCGCGACGATCAGACGGGAGTCCTTGGCCGCCGTGGTCACCGAGAAGCTCGGGGTGTAGTCGTCGTTCAGGATCGCCTGGGACTTGGCACGGAGATAACCGCAGTCCAGCGAGCCGCCCGCGACGGCCTCCAGGAAGTGGTTCGGGTCCACACCGAGCCCCTTGGCCAGGGAGAGCGCCTCGGCCGTGCCGTGGGTGAGGGCCAGGACCCAACTGTTGCAGACGAGTTTGAGACGGGTGGCCGCGGCCGTGGTGCCGTCCTCGCCCAGCCAGACCGTACGGCTGCCCACCGCGTCCAGGACCGGGGCGAGCGGCGCCCGGGCCTCCCGCGGTCCGGCGGCCAGGATCAGCAGTTCACCGTTCTCCGCCGGGGCGCGGGTGCCGAGGACCGGGGCGTCGACGAAGAGCAGCCCCCGCTCCGCCGCCAGTTCCGCCAGCGGGGTGACGGCCTCGACGCCCGCCGTCGTCGACTGGAGCCAGACGGCGCCGGGGCGCAGGCCCGGGGCCGCGGCCTCCATCGCCGCCAGCGCGGCCGGCCCGTCGTACAGCATCGTGAGGACGACATCCGCGCCGACGACGGCCTCGGCGGGGGTCGCGGCGAGGCGGGCGCCGTCGGCGGCGAGTGGCTCGGCCTTGGCGGGGGTGCGGTTCCAGACGCGTACGTCGAGTCCGGCGCGGCAGAGGTTACGGGCCATCGCGGCGCCCATGATTCCGGTGCCGAGGACGGCTACTGCGAGTGTGTCAGCCATACGGCCACCGTAGGGCCGGGGGCGGTCCGCCGCACGGGCCGGGGCTCCGTACGGACCGTCAGCCCCCTCAGCACCGTCAGCGGCCGGGCGCCCGTACGGACCCGTCCGGGCGCGGCGGCCGCTCAGACCACCTGGTGCAGCCAGCGCACCGGGGCGCCCTCGCCCGCGTACCGGAACGGCTCCAGTTCGTCGTCCCACGGCTTGCCGAGCAGCTTGGCGACCTCCGCCGCCAGTACGGTCTCGCCCTCCTGCGCGCGGGCGAGGGCGGCCCGCAGCCGGTCCTCGGGGACCAGGATGTCGCCGTTCATTCCGGTGACCGCGTGGAAGATGCCCAGGTCGGGGGTGGCGCTGTAGCGTTCGCCCTCGGCCGTGGGGCAGGGTTCCGCGGTCACCTCGAAGCGGAGCATCTGCCAGCCGCGCAGTGCGGAGGCGATCTTGGACGCGGTGCCCGCCCGGCCCTTCCAGGAGACCTCGGCTCTCCAGGTGCCGGGCGAGGCCGGCTGCCTGATCCAGTCGAGCTGGACCCGCAGACCCAGCACCCCGGCCACCGCCCATTCGACATGGGGACACATCGCGCGCGGTGCGGAGTGAATGTACAGAACTCCACGTGTCGTCACCGGGACCTCCAGTGTGGGACGAGGTTCGCCTTTCCCAGCGGCCTCAGTAAACAGCATCGGGAGTGAAACTCCGCAAAAGGGACAGCTTGTGACGTGAGGTAATTTACCGGAGCCGAGCGATCGGGCGCCTCTGTTTCGACGTGGGAAAAGCTATCGTGCGGTGGGGTGCCCGGGGTGACGTACCGTCGGTCCCGGGCCGATATGCGCGAAGCCTTCACTCGCCCGAACGGCCCCGGACGACCCGGCGGACACCGGCGGAGACCGGCGGCCACCGGCCGCGACACCGATCGGGAGGCCAGATGCGTGGAAAGAGCCCGCGGCGCCGGGGCGGAACCGGCGGACCCGGGCGGGTCCTGGCCGGGTGCGCCGCCGTGACCGCGGCCGTCGTCGCCGGGACGGGGGTGCTCGCCGGGTGCACGTCCTCCGGCTCCCCCACCTCGGGCTCCTCCAGCGCGGCGGCCTCCCCCTCCCCGCGCCCCACCCCGCTGTGGAACCGCGGTCCGGCCACCGTCGCCGCCGTCGGGGACTCGATAACCCGTGGCTTCGACGCCTGCGGGGTGCTCGCCGAGTGCCCCGAGGCGTCCTGGTCGACCGGCAAGGACCGGAACGTACGGAGCCTTGCCTACCGGCTGCTCGGCGGGCCGTCGGAGGAGGTGCTGGCGGCGAGGACCTGGAACGTCGCCAGGACGGGCGCCCGGATGGCTGATCTGCCGGACCAGATGGCGCGGGCGGCGCGGTACGGGCCCGAGCTGGTCACGGTCCTGGTGGGCGCCAACGACGCCTGCCGGAACTCGACGGAGCGGATGACTCCGGTCGCCGCCTTCAAGGCGTCCTTCGAGGCGTCGCTGCGCGAGCTGCGCGCGGGCGCGCCCAAGGCGCAGGTGTACGTGTCGAGCGTGCCGGACCTCAAGCGGCTCTGGTCGACGGGGCGCGGCAATCCGCTGGGCCGGCAGGTGTGGAAGCTGGGCATCTGCGCGTCGATGCTCGGTGACTCCCAGGACGACAGCAAGGCGGCTCAGGAGCGGCGGGACCTGGTGTACGACCGGGTCGTGGCGTACAACGGCGTACTGAAGGACGTGTGTGCGAAGGACCGGCGCTGCCGGTACGACGGCGGCGCGGTCTTCGCCTTCCGGTTCAGCGGCGAACAGCTCAGCCCCTGGGACTGGTTCCACCCCAGCAGGAACGGGCAGAGCAGGCTGGCGGAGATCGCGTACCGCAATGTCACGGCGGCCGAGCCGCCCGCGTAGGGTGCTTGATCGTGACTGTCATGAACACCGAGCGCGTCGGCGCCACGCCCGAGGGTACGCCCGTCGACCGCTGGACCCTGGAGCGGGCCGGTACCCGGATACGCCTGCTGACGTACGGCGGCATCGTGCAGTCGGTGGAGGTTCCCGACCGGAACGGCACCGTCGCCGATGTCGTTCTCGGCTTCCCCGATCCCACCGGCTATCTGGACCACCGGGGGCCGTACTACGGGGCCCTCGTCGGCCGTTACGCGAACCGGATCGCGGGCTCCGCCTTCACCCTGGACGGAGTGGTGCACCGGGTCACGCCCAACGAGGGGCCGAACTGTCTGCACGGCGGGGCGTACGGCTTCGACCGGCGGGTCTGGGACGCGGAACCGATCGGCGCGGACGGCGAGGTGGCGCGGGGAGCGGATGCCGGCCTGTCCGGGGTGCGGCTGTCGCGGGTCAGCCCGGACGGTGAGGAGGGGTTCCCCGGCCGCCTCGACGTCTCGGTGTCGTACACGCTGGACGAGGACGGGGCGCTGCGGATCTCCTACCGCGCGGTGACCGACGCGCCGACGCATGTCGCGCTGACCAATCACACGTACTGGAACCTGGGCGGCGCGGGCAGCGGTCCGGCGACGGACGGGCACGAGCTGCGGATCGCGGCCGGCCGGATCACCCCGGTGGACGGCGCCCTCCTGCCGACCGGGGAGCTGGCGCCGGTGGACGGTACGCGCTTCGACTTCCGGACGTCCCGTCCGGTGGGCCCCGGCTACGACCACAACTACGTGCTGGACGGCGGGCGGGGGGACGGCGCCGCCGAGGACGCCCTCGCCGCCGAGCTGTACGACCCGGCGTCCGGCCGGGTGCTCACGATCACCACCACCGAGCCGGGGCTCCAGCTCTACTCCGGTGACCACTTCGACGGGAAGCCGTTCGGCCCCGGCGCCGGGATCGCGCTGGAGACGCAGCACTTCCCGGACTCGCCGAACCAGCCGGGCTTCCCGAGCACGGTGCTGCGGCCCGGTGAGGTGTACGTGTCGACCACGGTCTGCCGGTTCTCCACGCGCTGACGCGCGGCGCACGGGGTGCGGCCCCGGGGTGGTGTCAGGTTCCGCCCCGGGGCCGCACGTCCGTGTTCCGCCCTGCGGCGCTCCGCCCTACGGCGTCCGGTCGGCGGCCTCCACCAGGGCGGTCAGCCGGCGGTCGGTGACGGAGCGGGCCGCCTGGACCTCGTACGTACCGGACACGTACGACCAGGAGCCGGCCGTCTCGTCCCAGATCTCGAACGCCCTGCGGCGCAGCGGGACCGTCACCTCGACGCTCTCGCCGGGCGCCGCCTCGACGGAGGCGAAGCCGGCCAGCCAGCGCGCCGGGCGCTCCACCCGGTCCGGGTCCGCCTCCGCGTCGACGACCGGGGCGAGATAGATCTGTACGACCTCGCGGCCCGCGCGCCGGCCGGTGTTGCGCACCCGCACCCGCGCCTCGGAGGGGGTCGCGGCGATCGTCTCGTACTCCCAGTCGGTGTAGCCGAGACCGTGGCCGAAGGGGTACGCGGGCGTCGTGCCCGCCCGCTCCCAGGCCCGGTAGCCGATGAACACGCCCTCTGTGTAAGGGAGTTCACCGTTCTCCGGGGTGGTCTTCGAGACCGGCGCGTCCGCGAGGACGGCGGGCCAGGTGGTGGGCAGCCGGCCGCCCGGCTCCGCCGCGCCGAGCAGTACGTCGGCGAGCGCCCCGCCGCCCTCCTGGCCGGGGAACCAGCTCAGCAGCACCGCCGCCACCTCCGCGCGCCAGGGCAGCTCCACCGGGGAGCCGGTGTTGACGACCACGACCGTGTTCGGGTTGACGGCGGCGACCGCGCGGACGAGGTCGTCCTGGCGGCCGGGCAGGCGCAGGTTCTCGCGGTCGAAGCCCTCGGACTCGACGCTCTCCGTCGTGGCGACCACTACCACGGCGGCGGCGGCCGTACGGGCGGCCTCGACCGCCTCCGCGATCAGCTCGTCGGGGTCGTGGCGCGGGCCGAGGTGGAGCAGGGAGAGCGCGACGGCGCTGATCGGGGCGTCCGGGATCTTGAAGACGGTGTGCAGGAGGGAGACCTCGACCCGCTCCCCCTCGGTGAGGGCGGCGCGGGCGCGCTCCACGGGTGCCCCGAAGAACTCCTCGAACGGGTCGGCGGCGGGGCCGGGCGCCTGGAAGCCGTCGAAGAGGACGGCGCCGCCGACGGTGAGCCGGAACCCGCCGAGGCCCCGGGTGCCGAAGGTGTGCTCGCCGCTCTCCCGGGGCGTGAAGGTGCCCGTCAGCTCCACGGAGTGGAGCGTGTCATGGGTGACGCCGTCGGGCAGGTCGCTGCCGGCCCACTGGAGGCGGCCGCCGGGGACGGAGGCGGTGCCCAGGATCCGCCCCTCGGCGTCCCGGCAAACGGCGGTCAGCTCGAACCCCTGGTCGGCGTCGGCGAGTTCGTCGCTGGGGTCGGCGCCGATCGCGTATGTCAGACGCCCCGGCGGGAGCGCGGCGGTGAGCCCGTCCAGCGGCGGGACGATGTGGTCGGGGAAGACGGTCGCCGAGCCGCCGCCGAGGACCCGGGCGTCGCGGGCGGCGGCGCCGCTGAGGGCGATCGTGCCGTTCGCGGGGTCCAGCGGCAGCGCGGGGCGGCCGTCCCGCGCCTCGTTGCGTACGAGGACGAAGGAGCGGCGGGCGATCTCGCGGGCCAGCGCCTCGCCGTCGACCGGCGCGGGCGGTTCGGTGACGGCGGCGGGCGCCCCGTCGAGGGCGCCGACCCGGGCGGCGAGCAGCAGGACCCGGCGTACGGCGTCGTCGACGGCGGACCGGTCCACCTCCCCGGCCCGTACGGCGGCGGCCAGCGCCTCGCCGTAGACCGTGCGCGGGCCCGGCATCGCGACGTCGAGACCGCCGAGGAGGGCGCCCACGGTGGAGCGCGCGGCGAGCCAGTCGGAGACGATGTAGCCGTCGAAGCCCCACTCGCCGCGCAGCACATCGTTCTGGAGGTAGCGGTGCTCGGTCATCGTGGAGCCGTTGACCTGGTTGTACGCGGCCATGATGCCCCACGGGCGGGCGCCCGCGACGATCGCCTCGAAGGGCGCGAGATACAGCTCGCGCAGCGGGCGCGGGGCGACGAGGTTGTCGACGGTGAAGCGGTCGGTCTCGGCGTCGTTGGCGACGAAGTGCTTGACGGTCGTACCGACCCCGCCGTCCTGGACGCCGAGCACATAGCCGGTGCCGATCTCGCCGGTGAGATACGGGTCCTCGCTGTACGCCTCGAAGTGCCGGCCGCCGAGCGGCGAGCGGTGCAGGTTGACGGTCGGCGCGAGCAGGACGTGCACGCCCTTGCGGCGGGCCTCCTGGGCGAGCAGCCGGCCCGCGCGGCGGGCCAGCTCCGGGTCCCAGGAGGCGGCGAGCGCGGTCGGGGAGGGCAGCGCCACGGACGGGTCGTCGGCGGTCCAGCGGACTCCGCGGACCCCGATGGGCCCGTCGGACATGACGAGCGACGCGAGCCCGATCTCGGGCAGCGCGGGCAGGGACCACATGTCCTGGCCGGCCAGCAGCCGGGCCTTGGCGTCGAGATCGAGCTTGCCGAGGGCCGCGGCGACGGCGGCGTCCCGTGCGTGATCGGCCCGGGTGGTGGGTTCGTCGGCCACGGCCGTACCTCCTGGTCAGCGTTGATCCGTACCGGCGGTCGAAGGGAATGGTGACATAGTGATGGCCAAAGGTGCCCTCCGCGTAACCGATTCTTCATGCCACCGCCGGTGGTATCGTCCCTCACATGAGCGGAGCCACGCGTAAGTACTCCATCAGCATCCCCGAGGACCTGGCCGAGACCGTGCGGGAACAGGTCGGCCCCGGGGGGTTCTCGGCGTATGTCACCGATGCCCTCAGGCACCGGCTCGCCATGGACCGGCTGACGGAACTCGTCGAGGATCACGAGGCCCGCCACGGAGCTCTCGGCGATGACGAGCTCGCCCGTGCCGACGCGCTCCTGAGCGGTACGGCCGAGGAACGCGGCGGGGGCGGGACCGCCGCATGACCGGGCCTCTCATCGGCACGCTGGTGCTCGACTGCGAGGGCCTGTCCAAACTGGTCAGGGACGACCGCACCGTCGTGGCCATGATCGGACGGGCCCGGGACCACGGAGCCCATGTCGTGACGAGCGCCGTGACACCCGTCGAGGCACGGCACCCCAAGGCGAACCAGGCCCGATTCGACTGGGTGCTGTCGCGTCTCGACATCAGCCCGGTCGACGACGAGATCTCACGCGGGGCGTCCAAGCTGCTCGCGCAGGCGGGACTGCACGGTCACAAGTACGCACTCGACGCGATCCTCTCGGCCACCGTCCTGCTCTGCCGGCCTCCTGTCGTCGTCCTCACCTCCGACCCGGAGGACATCGGCGCACTCTGCGGACCCGGCGTGCGGGTCGTCCGGGTCTGAAGCCGGCCGCGCCGCGCAGGCCGGTCCACCGGGCACCATGGTCAACAGGGCTGTCCGGAGGCGATACTTCCGCCACCCGACGGAAGGACTCCCGTGAGACTCACCCCGGTACGCCCACCCCGTGTCCGCCTGCGTGTACGGCCCGACCGGCTCGGGATCGTGCTGCTCACCACCGCCGCGCTCACCCTCGCCGTACTGCCGCCGGCCGCCACCGCCGCCCCCGCCTCCGCGACGGCCGCGCCCACCGTCGAGGAGCAGCGCCTCGACCGGGCCGTGCCCCAGGAGATCCTGCGGCGCGGCGGGTTCGACCAGGTGGCGCCCGGGCTCGTACGGGCTCTGCGCGGCGCCTCTTCGTACCAGGCGGCCGAGCGGGCCGTCGAACGGCAGGGGGCGCGGCTGTGGCAGCGGGCGGTGGACCGGGCGCAGGGGCGGGGCCCCGCGCATGGAGACCTGAGCCGGGACGACGACCGGCCGCTGTACTGGGCGCGGCTGGCGATGATCCGTGAACTGCGGCAGTGGCAGCCGGAGTTCGGGCTGTCGGAGGCGGCGCGCGCCCGGCTGCTGGGGGCGCTGGAACGTACCTCGCGGGGGCAGGACTCCCTGACGTTCCCCCAGAGGGGCGGCAAGGGCGTCAAGCGGATCGTCGTGACCGGCTTCGACCCGTTCACCCTCGACCGTGACATCCGGATCAGCAACCCCTCGGGGGCGACCGCGCTCGCCCTGGACGGCACGGTCGTCACCACCGCCGAGGGACCGGCCAGGATCGAGACCGCCGTCTTCCCCGTCCGCTGGCAGGACTTCGCCGACGGCACGGTGGAGCGGGCGCTGCGCCGGCCGCTGGCGCGGGCCGATCTCTTCGTCACGGTCAGCCAGGGCCGGGTCGGCCGCATCGACGTGGAGCGGTTCAACGGCGCCTGGCGGGGCGGGTTCGGCGACAACGAGAATGTCTCCGAGACCGGCCTCGTCCCCGTGAGCGACCCGGCATCGCAGCCGCAGTGGACGGCCACGAGCCTGCCGTACGGTGCGATCGTGGCGGCGGACACCGGCCGCTTCCCCGTGTACGACAACACCTCGGTGACGGAGATCCCGGCGGGCGCCACCGCCCCGGTGGTGCGCCCGGACGGTCCGACCCCCGGCTCCGCGGCGCGGGCCGGCGGCGGCGGGGACTATCTCTCCAACGAGATCGCCTACCGGGCGACCCTGCTGCGCGACCGGCTCGGCCGGTCCATACCGGGCGGCCATGTGCACACGCCGGTGCTCCAGTTCGGTACGGGGAACACCGACCCGGCGACGGGGACGGTGACCGACCCGGAGTTCGTACGCAACCGGCTGGACATCGTCGCGCAGCTCCGGTCGATCATCACCGTGGCCGCCGACGCCTCCTGAGGGCCGCCCTCACCGGTGCGGGACGTGCCCGGCTACTTCTCCAGGGTGAGCGGTACGCCGGGCCGGCGCGCTCCCGCGTCGTCCGGCTCCGGCTCCGCGTCGTCCGGCTCCGACTCCGGTTCCGGCTCGCGCTCCCCCGTCAGGTCGCGGACCAGCAGCGTCGCCCCCGCCACCGCTCCCGGCATCAGGAAGACCGCCACGACCGGGACGAGGAAGGCGAGCGCGATCGGCACACCGAAGCCGAGGGTGAGCATCCGCCGGCCGCGCAGCAGCGCGAGGCGTTCCTTCAGCTCGACGCCGCGGCGCTGGAGCGCCACCGCCGTCAGTTCCTCCGCCAGGAAGTAGCCGGTGACGCAGAAGCCGAGCACGGGCACGACCGTCTGTCCGACGACCGGGATGAAGCCGAGCGCGAAGAGCAGGATCCCGTAGAACGTCACCCGGACCAGGATGCGGACGCTGTCCCGGGCGGAGACCCACAGATCGCGCCAGAGCGGCAGCCCCGACTGCGGGGCCTCGCCGCCCTCCGCGCGGTCGACCTCCTCGGACAGCGACTCGTAGAAGGGCTGGCCGATCAGGAGCGTCACGGCGGTGAAGGTGATCACCGCGAGGAAGAGCCCGAGGACGAAGAGGAGCGCGGTCAGGAAACCGCGGAAGAGACCGCCCCAGGGCGAGGACCAGTCATCGGCGAAGGGCGTCGACCAGGCGATCAAGTCGTCGGCCCCGTACCCGAGTCCGACAAGCGCGCCCGCGTACAGCACCAGGGTGACCAGACCGGGCAGCAGCCCGAACCCCAGCCACCGGCCATGACCGGCGACCCAGCGCTGGCCCTTCATCACATAGCCGAAACCCGACCCCAGATCATGCATGCGGGTCAGCCTACCGGCGCTCGGGAAGACCCCCTTGCCGTCCCGGGGCGCAGCCGGTAGACCCCTGCGTACCGATCAGCGTCGATCACCCTCCCTCCCTCGTCCACCTCACTGGAGGAAACCCACGCATGGGGATACCCCGACCGCTCCTGCTGACCACCGCCGTCACGGCCGGTGCCCTGCTGCTCGCGCCGCTGCCCGCCTCCGCCGCTCCCGTACGGGAGGACGCGCCGCGGCCCCATCCCGTACGGGAGCGGGACACCCGGACGGACGCGGCCACCGCCGCCCGTACCGGCACGACAGTCACCGGCACGACAGTCACCGGCACGACGGTCACCGGCACGGCCGGCGCCGCGCTCCCGGACAGCCGCGCCTATCCGCGCCGTACCGTCCTGGACACCCCGCCCGTGAACCCGGCGGACAAGTCGATCAAGCTGGGCCTGGCCCCGTACCACTCGCTCGCTCCCCGGCTCAACGCCCTCCAGAAGCTGGGGGACCGGGTGAGCGTGGAGGTCGCGGGCCGCTCGGCCGGCGGGCATGAGCTGTATCTCGTCACTGTCACCGCGCCCGAGAGCGCGCGGGAGGTGCGGGAGCAGCGGCGGATGCGCGATCTGATCGAGAGCGCGCCGGCGCTTGCCGCCAAGGACCGCCGGATCAAGTCCTCCTACAAGACACCGGTGTTCATCAACAACAACATCCACGGCAACGAGTGGGAGGGCACCGACGCCGCCCTGAAGCTCGTCGAGGAGCTGGCGAAGGCCAAGGACAGCGGGACGGCCGGGCTGCTCGCGTCGAACCGCGTCTATCTCAATGTGACCGCCAACCCGGACGGCCGGATCGCCGGGACCCGCGCCAACTCGGCCGGCTTCGACCTCAACCGGGACTTCATCACCGGTTCGCAGCCCGAGTCGCGCGCGGTGCGGCGGATCGCCGTCGACAAGCAGCCGGCCGTGATGCTCGATCTGCACGGCTATGTCAACGGGACGCTGATCGAGCCGACGACACCGCCGCACGGCGAGAACTACGAGTACGACCTCTTCCTGAAGAACGCCTACGCCAACGCCCTCGGCATGGAGAAGGCGGTGAACGGTCTCGGTTACACACCCGGGAAGGACGGTGTGGACCCGTCCGTCATCCCCTTCCGTGACCAGCGGGAGGGCTGGGACGACTGGCCGCCGATCTTCACCCCGCAGTATCTGGCCTTCCAGGGCGCGGTGGCCTCGCACACCGTCGAGTTCCCGATGCGGGTCAACAACAGCTCGTACGACTCCCTCCCCGTGACCGAGCTGCGGCGGCGGTCCGCGATCAACACGGATATCGCCGGGGCGGTGATGCGCGCCACGCTCGAATGGACCGTCCGGAACCGGACTTCGATCGTCGCGGACCAGATAGAAACGTTTCGGCGGGGTGCGGCCGGTGAGGCGCAGCGGCCGGTGTCCGAGGAGACCGTGCCGGGGGTGCCGGGGATCGGCCCGGAGGACGTCTACACCACCGACTTCCCGCGCGCGTATGTGATCCCGGCGGGCGCGGAACAGCGTTCGGCGACCGCGGCGGCCCGGCTCGTGGACCATCTCGTCGCCAACGACGTGCGGGTGCGGCGCGCGAGCACCGGCTTCCGGCTGGCGGGGAAGCGGTACCCGGCGGGTTCGTACGTGGTCGACATGCACCAGGCCAAGCGCGGGATGGCCAATGTGATCCTGGACGCGGGCCGGGACATCAGCGCGGACGTCTCCACGATGTACGACATCTCGGGATGGAGCCTCGGGCTGCTGTGGGGCGCGAGCGTCGACAAGGTCCAGAAGGTGAGCGGGGGCACGCACACGCCGGGGCTCGTCCCCGGGCGTACCGTGACGGCCGCCGCCCCCAGCGGAGAGGTGGGCCGGACCGGTGATCTGCGGCTGCGGCTCGACGACCCGACGGAGCTGGCCGCGCTCAACTCCCTGCTCGCGCAGGGTGTGACGGTACGGCGGGCGGCGGACGGCTCGGCGATCGTGCCGGCGTCGGCCCGCCCGCGGGCGGCCGTTCTCGCGGACCGCCTCGGGGTCGCCTTCACCGCCACGAAGGAGAAGGGCACGGGGGCGCCGCACCGTACACGGGTCGCCGCGGCCGTGACCTCCAGTGAGCTGTTCGCGCTGCGGGAGATGGGGTTCGAGGTGGTGCCGGTGTCGGCGGCCACGCTCAACGCGGGCTTCGACTGGTCGGCGGCGGACGTCCTGTTCGTCTCGTCCGGCCTGCGCTACGCCGACCTCGGCGCCCCCGCCCGTACCGCCCTGGGCTCCTTCCTGGGCTCGGGTGCGGACGGCGGGGGCCTGGTCGCCCTCGGCTCGGCGGGCGCCGCGTTCAACACCGCCGCCGGGCTGCTGCCCGCCACGGCGGTCGCGGGCAACGGCGACGCCAACGGGGTGGTCCGGGTGGTGAACGCGGGCGGCACCGTCACCGGCGGCGCCCCGGAGCACTCCTTCGTCTACTCGCCGCTCTGGTTCACGGACCTCGGCTCGGGGGTGCGCGTCGACCAGTCGTACGGGACCGGCAACCCGCTGGTGTCGGGCCACTGGCGCGCGCAGGAGGACGGCACGGGCGCCCCGGGCGACGCGGCGGGCCGGGCGTCGGTGGTCAGCGGGACGTCCGCGACGGGCGCGCGGGTGACGCTCTTCGGTACGGAGCCGCTCTTCCGCGACCACCCCAAGGGGCTCTTCCCCCAGGTGGGCCGCGCGCTGCTGGCGGCGGCGGGCTGACCGGGTCCGGATCCTGAGCGCTCAGGGGCCGTCCCTCCCGTACCCGTACCCGTACAGGTACCGGAGGAACGGGAGGAACGGCCCCCTCCGCTTTTCTGTGCGTCCGGCTCTTCCGTGCGTCAGGCCGGTCTGATCTGCCACTGCTGGCAGGTGTTGCCCAGCCAGGACCACTGGCGTACGTCCGCCCCGTCGGCCGTGGAGCAGTCGGCGACGTCCGCGACCTTGCCGCTGCGCGCGTTCACCATCCGTACCCAGCCACCCTGTGCGGTGACGACCAGCCGGAACGCCTGGCAGAGGTTGCCCAGCCAGGACCACTGGCGCAGATCGGCGCCGTCGGCGACGGAGCAGTCCGCCGTGTCCAGGACCTTGCCGGTGGCGGCGTTGACCAGCCGGCTGGTGTCGTTGCCGAGATCCTCGAACCGCCAGCGCTGCTGCGCCCCTCCGTTGCAGCTCCACTGCCGGACGTTGGCGCCGTCCGCCGTCGAACCCCCTTCCACCTCAAGGCACTTGCCGCTGTTGCGGTTGACGACGGTGTACGCCGACGGGGTGGCCGCGCTCTCCCCGGAGGGTCCGGCGAGGGTGGTGCCGAGCGCGACGGGGGCGCCGAGGTTCGGGGTGCCGTCGGCGTTCCAGGTGAACTTCTGGGCGCGGGTGGTGCGGCCGTTGTCGCACCCGTCGCCCGCCGCGTCGTTGGCGTGGTAGACGATCCAGCTCTCGGTCCCGTCGGGCGAGGTGAAGAACCCGTTGTGGCCGGGACCGTACACCCCGGCCGCGTCGTTACGGCTGAAGACGGGCGTGGACTTCTTCGTCCAGGACGACGCGCTGAGCGGGTCGGTCCCCGTGTAGGTGAGCTGGCCGAGTCTGTAGTCGGGTGTCCAGCAGCCGCTCGCCGAGTAGACGACGAAGGTCCTGCCGCCGCGTTGCAGCACCTCGGGGCCCTCGTTGACCGTACCGCCGGACCGCTCCCAGGCGAGGGTCGGCGTGGAGATGGTCGAGAAGGGTCCGCTCAGCGTGTACGGGTTGCTCATCGGGGCGATGACGAGGTTCTGCGTACCACCGCCGTTCGCGCTGCCCAGCAGGTACAGCGAGCCGTTCAGGGTGAGCAGACTGGCGTCGAGCATCCACTGGGAGCCGAGCTGCCCCCGGTAGGTGTACGGGCCCATGGGGTCGGCGCCGGCGCTCTCCAGGACGTGGACGCGCTGGGTGGGGTTGTAGTCGGCGATGCCCTGGCCCGCCACGTAGTACAGGTACCAGTGGCCGTTCCAGAAGTGCGTCTCGGGCGCCCACATGTTGCAGCAGCGCGAGGAGGTGGAGTCGGACCACACCTGGACGCTCGGCGCGGTCGAGAGCCCGGCCAGCGTGGGCGACTTGCGCATGGTCAGCTCGGATGTCCAGGACGTGGTGATCAGGTAGTAGTTGCCGTCGTGGTACTGGATCCACGGGTCGGCGCCCTTCTGCGCCTTGACCGGGTTGGTGTACGGGCGGCCCTCCGCGGCGCCGGCGGCCCCGGAGAGCTGGGCGGCGAACACGGCGAGGAGCAGGGCCAGCAGGAAGACCAGCGCGCGGCGGGTCCTCCCGGCCTGAGCGGTGGGTGTCATGACCGGCCCCCGTCAGTACGCCGTCGGCCAGCCGCCGGACCAGCTCAGCAGATTGACGCCGAGCTTGGGTGTGCCGTTGTCCTGGCCGTCGTAGTAGTGGTAGACGAGCAGGTCGCCGTCGCTGTCCGGCATGATCGACTGGCCGCCGGGGCCGATGTAGCGGCCGTGGCTCTCCAGCACGAGCGAGCCGCCGTTGTTCATCATGTTCACGCCGTTCTTGTCGACGTAGGGGCCGGTGACGCCGGTGGCCCGGCCGACCTTGATCTTGTACGTGGAGCTGGTCCCGGCGCAGCACGTGTCGTACGAGGCGAACAGGTAGTAGTAGCCGTTCCGTTTGACCACGACGGGCGCCTCGACGGCCTTGGTGCCGGTCGGCCGCGAGGCCAGCGAGCGGCGCGCGGTGTCGCCCGCGAACTGCTTGCCGGTGGCGGGGTCGATCCTGATCATCTTGATGCCGGTCCACCAGGAGCCGAAGGAGAGCCACCACTTGCCGTCGTCGTCGACGAAGAGGTTGGGATCGATGGCGTTGTAGTCGCTGGAGGCGTTGGACGTGTAGACGATGCCGTAGTCGCTCCAGCTCCCGGGCTGCCCGGTGGTGGAGCCGGCCAGCCCGATGGCCGAGGTGCTGGAGCCGAAGGACGAGACGGCGTAGTACATCAGGTACTTGCCGCCGTGGTACGAGATGTCCGGCGCCCAGGGGTCCTTCGCGGAGGAGTACGTGGACCACCAGCCCGGCAGGGTGGTGAAGGCGGAGCTGTTGCGGCTGAAGGCGGTCCGGTCGGTGGAGGTACGGGCCTGGAGGCCGTCGCCGGTCGAGTAGAGCAGGTACTGGCCGGAGGAGGTGCGCAGCATCGTCGGGTCGTGGACGACGACGTCGCCGGTGACCCGGCCGGGGTTGGGGTAGGCGGAGGCGCTGCTCGGGACGAGGGCGAGGAGGACGGCGGCGGGCAGGGCGAGGAGCGTGGCCCTGCGGGACGCCCGGGACCTGCGGGGGGTGCGGGGGGTGCGGGGGGTGCGGCTCACGCGAGTTCTCCTTACGGCGTGCGGGGAAACCGTTCGGACTGTTCGGTATATCGAACTGTGATCGTCACTTCGGACGGGAAGGTAGAGTCGAAGCGCTTCCGCGTCAACGGTTCGCGCAGACTTCGTCACGCTCCCCGCACGACGCCCCACCCGTCGCCACACGTCGCCCGGCCGCCCCGGGCACCACCCGGCCCCCGGTGGAACCGCTCCACCGGGGGCCGGGTGTCGTACGGCGGCGGTCAGCGCAGCCGTATCACGTTCCAGGACAGCGGCTCCAGCGTCGCCGTCAGCGCCCCGTCCGTGAGCGCCGTGCCCTCCCCCGCGTGCGGGGCGACCCGCTCCTGGTCCTCCAGGGTGTTCTTCGCCTCCGGGTCGGCGTCGGCGAGCACGGAGTGCTCCACCAGCTCCGTCAGCCCGAGACCGGCGAGCGCGACCTCCAGCGGCAGCGGCTCGGTCTGGCTGCGGTTGACCGCGAAGACGGTGACCGAGCCGTCGTCCGCCCGTACGGCGGTGGCGTGCAGCAGATCCGTCTCGCCGTGCTTCTTCGTCTCGTGCGACGGCGAGTCGACCCGTACGTCCAGGACGGTGCCTCGGCCGTACTTCGCCGCCTGCGCGAACGGGAAGAAGGTGGTCTGCCGCCAGGCGGCCCCGCCGGGCTCGGTCATGATCGGGGCGATCACGTTGACCAGTTGGGCCAGGCAGGCCACGGCGACCCGGTCCGCGTGGCGGAGCAGGGCGATCAGCAGGGAGCCGAAGACGACGGCGTCCGTCACCGAGTAGACGTCCTCCAGGAGGCGCGGGGCCTCCTCCCACTCCTCGACCTGGTGCGGGTTGGGCTTCTCCATGTACCAGACGTTCCACTCGTCGAAGGAGAGGTTGATCTTCTTCTTCGACTTGAGCCGGGCCCCGACATGGTCGCAGGTCGCCACGACCTTCTCGATGAAGGTCTCCATGTCGACGGCGGAGGCCAGGAAGGAGTCGCGGTCGCCGTCCGACTCCCAGTAGTAGGCGTGCAGGGAGACTTGGTCGACGAGGTCGTACGTCTCCGCCAGTACGGTGGCCTCCCACTCCGCGAAGGTCTCCATGCCGGAGCCGGAGGAGCCGCACGCGACCAGTTCGACGTCCGGGTCGATCTGGCGCATCGCCCGCGCGGTCTCGGCGGCGATCCGCCCGTACTCCTCCGCGGTCTTGTGGCCGGTCTGCCAGGGGCCGTCCATCTCGTTGCCGAGGCACCACAGCTTGATGCCGTACGGGTCCTTGTCGCCGTGCGCCCTGCGCCGCTCGGAGAGCTCCGTGCCGCCCGGGTGGTTGGCGTACTCCTGGAGTTCGATGGCCTCGGCCACCCCGCGCGTGCCGAGGTTGACGGCCATCATCGGCTCCGCCTCGGGGCCCGCCTTGCGGACGAAGTCGATGAACTCGGAGAGTCCGAAGCGGTTGGACTCCGTGCTCTTCCAGGCCAGGTCGAGCCGGCGGGGCCGCTCGTCGACGGGGCCGACGCTGTCCTCCCAGCGGAAGCCGGAGACGAAGTTGCCGCCGGGGTAGCGGATGGCGGTCGGGCCCAGCTCCCTGACCAGGTCGAGGACGTCCCCGCGGAGCCCCGCCTCGTCGGCGGTCGGGTGGCCCGGCTCGTGGATACCGGTGTAGACGCAGCGGCCCAGGTGCTCGACGAAGGAGCCGAAGAGACGGGGGTTCACCTTACCGACGGTGAAGTCGGGGTGCAGGGTGAAGCGAGCGGAACGGGTCATGACTTCCTCAACTGACGACGGAACGGTAGGAAAACTGACAACGGGGCGTTTGGTCAACAGGTAACCGGAGGACCAGGGGTGGCGCGGAAGCGCTTCGACCGGGTCGGTCGCCCGGCGGCCGGTTCACTGGCCCGCCAGCCCGGTGTGGGCCACGCCGCTGACGATCTGCCGCTGGAAGAAGACGAAGACGATCACCAGGGGCAGGCCCGCCATCAGCCCGCCGGCCATCAGTTGCGCCCACTGGATGCCGTAGGAGTTCATGACGGTGGCGATGCCGTTCGGCATCGTCATCAGGTCGGGGTTGTTGGTCACCATGTAGGGCCACAGGAAGTTGTTCCACGAGGCGATGAAGGTGAAGATGCCGACGGCGGAGAGCGAGGGCCGTGACAGCGGCAGCACGATGGTGAAGAAGACCCGCCACCGGCCCGCGCCGTCGATGAACGCCGCCTCCTCCAGCTCCCTGGGGATGGACTGGAAGAACTTGTACAGGATGTAGACCATCGCCGCGGGCGCGCACTGCGGAAGGATCATGCCCCAGTACGTGTCCACCATGCCCATCGCCTGGACGGTGGTGAACAGCGGGACGCCCAGCACCGCGGGCGACACCATCAGACCGGCCATGACGAGACCGAGCAGTGCGCTCTTCCCGCGGAACTCGGTACGGGCGAAGCCGTACCCGGCGAGGGCCGAGACCAACACCACGACGAAGGTGACGCAGACCGAGACGACGAACGAGTTGACGAACCAGTTGGGCAGGTTGCCCGACTCGAAGACGGCCGTCCACGCCTGGGTCGTCCACTCCTTCGGCAGCCACCGTACGGGCAGGGCGACGGCCTCGGTCTCCGACTTGAGCGAGGTGAACAGCGCCCACAGCAGCGGCGCCGTCCAGACCGCGGAGACCACGGCGCCGAGCGCGGTGAGCACGATCTGGCTGAGCGTCCACTTCTTCCTGTCCGTCGGCCGCTTCTCGCGGACCGTGGCGATCGTCATCGCGCGCCCTCCTCACTCTTGCGCAGCAGCCACATCCGTCCCAGGGCGACGGCCGCGATGATCACGAAGAAGATGATGGACATCGTGGAGGCGTAGCCCACGCGATAGCTGGTGAAGCCCTGTTCGAGGGTGTACTGCACGAACGACCTGGTGCTGTTCTCGGGTCCTGGGCCGAAGTCCTGCATCACGACCGCCTGGTCGAAGAGTTGCAGCGAGGCGAGGATCTGGAGCGCGATCACCAGGCCGGTGATGTTGCGGAGCATCGGCAGGGTGATGTGGATCATGCGGTGCCAGGCGTTCGCACCGTCCAGGTTGGCGGCCTCGTACAGGTGGGCGGGGATGCCCTGGAGCGCGGCGAGGTAGAGCAGGAAGCTGAAGCCGGCCGTCCACCACAGGGTCTGGATGACAACGGCGAGCATGGCGTACGCCTTGTCGGTCAGCCAGGGCGTGTCCGTCCCGAGGACGTGGTTGACCAGACCGGTGCCGGGGTTGAAGAGCCACTGCCACAGGTTGCCCGCGACGGTCGACGGCAGCAGGAACGGCATGAAGAAGCACAGCCGCCACAGCCACTTCCCGCGTTCGATGTGATGGGCGAGCATCGCGAGCAGGAAGGCGAGGACGGTGATGGACGGCACGACGAGCAACGTGAAGTACGCGCTGCGGCCGAGCGAGTCCCACATCATCGTGTCGTGCAGGGCCTCGCGGTAGTTGTCGAGGCCGATGAAGCTCGTGCTGTCGCCGGAGATGTTGGCGTCCGTGAAGCTGAGGTAGACGCCGCGCAGCAGCGGAAAGATCACGAACAGGACGAAGAGCGACAGGAACGGGGCGACGAACCAGCCCCCGTGCTGGAAGCCCTGCCCGCGGCGGGCCCCGGCGCTGTCGGCGGCGGTTCGCGCGCGCGCCGGGGCGATGACGGTCCCCGCACCGGTCGTCGTCATGCCACCGCCCCTTCCTGTGCGGCGGTCCTGCCGTCCATCGGGTTCTTCATGGCGAGGAGCCTGGCGAGCTGCTTGCGCATCCGTCCGGCGGCCACGTCCGGCTTGGCGGAGCCCGTCGTGGAGGAGACGACGAGCGGGCCGACCTCCTGGGCGAGGATGCCGGTGGAGCCCGCGAACCACACCTTCGGCTCGGTGGCCTGGTGGTCCATGGCGCTCGCGTACTCGTGCTGCGGTTCGAGCTTCCGGTACGCGGGTGTGGACAGGGTCGGGGTGTAGGCGGGGATGTGGCCGCCCGCCGCCCACTGGAGGGCGTGCTTGACCACGTACGCGGCGAGCCGGTGCGCGCCCTCGTTGGCGGGGCCGCCGCGGTCGGACTGGTGCGGCAGGACGAAGGAGTGCGACTCGGCGTGGGTGGCCGGTCTGCCGAAGACGGGCGGCAGCGGTGTCGCGCCGTACTCGACCTTCGCGCCGGAGAAGACGGGCACGGACCAGTTGCCCTCCCAGGCGAACGGGGAGCCGTTGATGAACTGTTCGGCTCCGGCGGTGCCGCCGTAGCCCGGGTCGGCGTATCCGTCGGTGATGTGCCGGCGCAGGAACTCCAGGACCTGGGCGGCCTTGTCGACGTCGAAGGCGACCTCGGTGTTGTCGGCGTTGAACCAGGCGCCGCCGAGCTGGGTGTAGAAGGCGACGAAGAACCACCACTGGAAGTTCTGGTCGCTGTGCCACAGGCCGATGGTCTGGAGCCCCTTCTTGGTGGCTTTCTTGGCCTCCTTGAGCACGTCGAACCACTCGTCGGTGGATGTCACCGGCACCATCCGGCCGTCGTCCCCGAGCAGGCCCGCCTTCCCGAGGACGTCCTTGCGGTAGTAACAGAGCTGTACGTGGATGTCGAGCGGCAGGGCGTAGAGGGTGCCGTCGACGACGGCGCGCTTCCACAGCGCGGGGTTGAAGTCCGCTTCCTTCACGCCGTACTCGGCGAGCAGGCCCATGTCCCAGGGGTCGAGGAGGCGGCCCGGCGAGAAGCCGGTGACCCGGCCGAGGTGCATCACGCCCAGGTCCGGTGCGCGGTTGCCGGCCGCCGCCATGGCCAGCTTGGTGTAGAAGGGGTTGCCCCACTGGAGGGTGGAGTCCTTGACGTCGACGGCCGGGGTGGCCCGGCGGAACGCGTCCAGCATGGCGATCATGTTGGCGCCGTCGCCGCCGCTGAAGAGGTTCCAGTAGCGGACACGGACGTCCGCGGTCGAGGTGAGCGCGGAGGCGCCGGTACCCGCGGCGGCCAGGCCGAAGCTGCCGGCGACGGCGAGTGCTCCTAGTCCGCCGAGCACGCCGCGGCGGCTCGGGAGCGATGGTGGCATGACGGCTCGATTCTGTCGTCCTCCCACGGCCCCGCCCCGTATCGTCCGAAATACCGAACGGCGACCGTAACTTCGAACCGGAAACTATGGTCGGAGCGCGAACGAGTCAATCCCTCGCGCAAGAAAAGACCCGGGGGCCACATCCCGTCACAGGGGTGTGCGGCCCACGGGCCCTCGGGTCTTTCGGGTCTTTCGGGTCTTTCTGGGGGGATTCGGCTGGATCAGGGAGCGGGTCAGCCGCCGAGCGACACGACCATCTTGCCGGTGTTGTCGCCGCGCAGTACGCCGAGGAACGCGTCGAAGCCGTTCTCGATGCCGTCGACGACGGTCTCGTTGTACTTCAGCTCACCGGCGGCGAGCCAGCCCGCGACATCCTGGACGAACCGCGGCTGGAGCCCGAAGTGGTCGGCGACGAGCATGCCCTGGATCCGCAGCCGCTTGCCGATCACCAGGGCGAGGTTGCGCGGCGCCGGGGTCGGCTCGGTGCTGTTGTACTGCGCGATCATGCCGCAGACCGTGACGCGGCCGTGCGGGTTGAGCGAGCCGATGGCGGCTTCGAGGTGCTCGCCGCCCACATTGTCGAAGTAGACGTCGATCCCGTCGGGCGCCGCCTCAGCGAGCAGTTCCTCGACCGGGCCGCTCTTGTAGTTGAAGGCCGCGTCGAAGCCGTACTCCTCCACGAGGAGCTTGACCTTCTCGTCGGAGCCCGCGGAACCGATGACCCGCGAGGCGCCCTTGAGCCGGGCGAACTGGCCGACCTGGCTGCCGACCGCACCGGCGGCGCCGGAGACGAAGACGGCGTCGCCCTCCTTGAAGGACGCGGTCTCGAACAGGCCCGCGTACGCGGTCAGTCCGGTCATACCGAGCACGCTCAGATAGGCGGAGAGCGGGGCGGCCGAGGCGTCGACCTTCGTGGCCTTGTCCGCCGGGAGCTCGGCGTACTCCCGCCAGCCCAGACCGTGCAGCACATGGTCGCCGACCGCGAACCCCTCGGCGCGCGAGGCGATGACCTCGCCGACCGCGCCGCCCTCCATCGGACGGTCGAGCCGGTACGGCGGTACGTACGACTTCACGTCGTTCATCCGGCCCCGCATGTAGGGGTCGACCGAGAAGTACAGGTTGCGGACGAGGATCCGGCCCTCGCCCGGCTCGGCCACCGGCACGTCGCGCAGGGCGACGTCACCGGGCTCCGGCCAGCCGTGGGGGCGGGCGACGAGATGCCAGGCACGGCCGGACGCGGGAAGTGCGGTCATGGCGGAGTCCTCCTTGGACAGCTCAGCGGCGGCGAGCCGGACACCGGATCAGCCGGATGCCATGGGGAAAGCTTCACCACCTGAAACAACCATGCTCCTGAATATTTCATGTTGTCAAATATGCGGGTACGCTCGTAACCATGGCCACCACCGCGCGCAGAGACCCGCTGACCGTCGAAGTCCTCGAACTCATCGGCACCATCGTGGCGCGCTACTACGAGGAGTACGACCGGGCCGCGGCCGATCACTCCCTCACGGGCGCGCAGGCACGCGTCCTCGGACTGCTTTCCCTGGAACCTATGCCCATGCGCCGGATCGCGCAGAACCTGAAGTGCGAGCCGTCCAACGTCACCGGGATCGTGGACCGGCTGGAAGCGCGCGGCCTGGTGGAGCGCCGCCCCGACCCGGCCGACCGGCGGGTGAAGCTCGCCGCACCGACGGAGAAGGGGCTCTCCACGGCCGCCCTGCTGCGGAACTCACTCGGCTTCGCCCGCGCGCCGCTCGCCGGGCTGTCGGAGGAGGAGCGCACGGTGCTGCGGGATCTGCTGAAGCGGATGCTGGGCCAGGACGTGGTCTGACGACGTTGGCCTGACGTGGCCTGCGCCCGCCCCAGGGTCAGGTGCACCACCAGAGGAACCGGACGCAGGTCTCCGACGGCTCAGGCTCCGGCGCGGGCGGTGGCGGCGCCGAGGTCGGCGTGGCCGGGTCTGACTCGCCGGTGGGCTCCCCCGTGGGGCGGCCCGCCGGGTCACCGGGGCCTGTCGTACCGGCTCCACCGGGCTCGGGACCGCCGGAGCCGGGCGCGGCCGGGTCCGTACCGTCGCCGTCGACCGCCTCGGCCGAGGAGGAGGCGCCGGGCGGGGCGGGCGCCTCCTCCTCGGAGGACCGGTCCGCGTCCGGGTCGCCGCCGCCGACCGGGGCGGCCGAACCGTCCACGCTCGGGCCCGCGCCGTCGCCGGAGGCGGAACCGGACCCCGGGGAGACCGCCGGGCCCGGATCGTCGGGCGCGGCCGGGCGGTCGGTGTCGCCGTCGACCGAACCGCCGTCGGGGAGGACGGACGTGTCCTCCTTGACCGAGGCCGCGTGGTCCCGGCCCGGCGCCTCGAACGCGAGTTGCGCCAGGCTGAGCATGCCCGCCGCGAGCACCACCCCCAGCGTGCCGATCAGCACCCTGCGCCCGCGCCGGTCGCGGGCGCGGCGCCCCTGCCCAGGCGCCTTGCGCGGGGCCCGGCGCGAGGGCCTGCGACCGGAGGGCTCGCGGTTCGACGGCTCGCGGTTCGACGGCTTGCGACGGCCGGCGGCGCGGCTCTCCGTACGGGAGCCGGGGCGGGGGCCGGTGTCGGTGTCGCCGGTGTCGCCGGTGTCGGGGCCGGGAGCGTGGCCGATCAGGCCGATGTCACCATCGATCACGAAGCCGGACTCTCCGTAACCGCTCGTGCTCGCGCCCTCGGCGGGGGCACCGCATCCGGCGCAGGTCAGCGCTCCGTTGAGGTGCCGTCGGCACGGGTGGCAGTAGTCCATGGCGCCCCGAAGATTATGCGGCTCCGGGAGGGTGCTGATGTGGGGTCTGTGAGGGTCCTGTGCGGAAGAGCGTGCGGGTGGTGTGGCGCGTACACCGGGCAGGATGGCGCCATGACGTCCAACGGGCCGTTCGGGCCGCTCGAATTCCAGCTCGTCCTGCTGCGCCGAATGGCCGACCACCAGCCGGAGCTGGTCGACGAGGCCCGCCACGAGCTGGGGGTGTCCCTGGCCGGGATGCGCGAGGCCAACCGCCGCTGGCAGGCCATGGTGCGCTCGCCGCGCTCCCGCTCGGCGGCGGGCCGCTACCGCTCCGTACTCGGCGAGCCGGAGAGCGTCGTCCGGCGCAGGATCGGCGACCTGGAGTGCGACGCGCTGCTCTGGCCGGTCGTGCTCTGGCCCGCCCTGCGCTTCGAGGTGATGACCGCGCCGGGCGGGGCGGTGTGGAACGAGTGGCTGGTCCGCGCCCCTGGCGAGGCCGGGCCCGAGTTGCGTACGGCGGAGGATCTGCGGCCCTGGTCGTGCACCGTGGACGAGGTGGCGCGGGCGTTCCCGCCGGCCCGGCCGCTGCCGGGGACGGCGCCGACCAGGACGGGGCTGCGGTTCACGCTGCCCGGCGGCGAGATCCGGGTCGCGGAGTTCACCTGGGGCCTGCTTCAGCGCTGGACGGAGTGACGGCGCGTCACGTCCCCGGCGGTACGGCGGTCGGAGCCGGCCGCCGTACGACCGGGCCCCGACCGCCGGCCGGGTGACGCCCGACCGGAGCAACCCGGCGCGCGCGGCCCGCCCCGGGACCGCACGATCGGTACCAGGGCCGGCGCCGCCGGTGCACCACATCAGCGTTCTCGGGAGACCCTGCCGTGACCGTCAGTCTTGAGCAGTTGCGCCGTTGCCACATCGCCGTCGACCTGGGGGCCGCGAGAACGAGGGTGTTCGTGAAGGGGGCCGGACTCGTCGTCGACGAGCCCAGCGCCGCCGCCGTGAACACCCGTACGGGCGCGCTCATCGCCGTCGGCTCACTCGCCGAACGCATGACGGGCCGTACCCCCGACTACATCCGGGTCGCCCGCCCCGTCACCGGCGGCACGGTCGTCGACATCGAGATGGCCCAGCGGATGCTGCGCCACCTCATCGGCGACAAGCTGCGCAGGCAGCTCCGCCGCAAGCCCCGGCTGCGCGCCGCCGCGTCCACCCCGCACGAGGCCGATCCGCTCGCCCAGCGCGCCACCATCGAGACCCTGCTCGGCCTCGGCGCCCGCCGGGTCGAGCTGGTCGACACGCTGATCGCCGCGGCGGTCGGCTGCGGATTGCCCGTGGAGGAGCCGACCGCCACCATGATCATGGTGTGCGGGGCGGCCACCACCCAGATCGCGGTGCTCTCGCTCGGCGCGATCGTGACCGCGCAGCGGATTCCGGTCGGCGGCAACGCGATCGACCACGCGGTGATCCAGCACCTGCGCCACCAGCACCAACTGATGCTGCCGAGCCAGTCCGTACGCCCACTGCAACTGGCCCTCAGCGGCAACGGTCTGAGCCCGGACGGCCCGGCCGAGACCGAGATCCACGGCCGGGACGTGGCCACCGGCGTCGCCCGCTCCGTGCTGGTCGACACCGCCGCCGTGCGCAGCGCGATCTACACGCCGCTGACCGCGGTCCTCGACGGCATCGGCAAGGTGCTGCGGGACTGCCCGCCGGACCTGGTGGCCGATCTCGCGGACAGCGGGATCATGATGGTCGGCGGCAGCGCCCTGCTGCCGGGGCTCGACCGGATGCTGCGCAAGGCGACGGGTATGCCGGTGACCATCGCGGAGCGCCCGGACACCTGCACCGTGCTGGGCCTCGGGGCGATGCTGGAGGGCAAGATCCAGCCGATGGCCCTGAACCCGCTCGCCGACGCCCACTGAGTGCCCGTGCGTCTGGAGGACGTCCTCGGCATCGGCGACGACCTCGCGCTGCGCACCACGCTCCAGCACCTCGTGGACAGCGCCGCCGAACTCGTCGGCGCGCGGTACGGCGCGCTCGGCGTGGTCGAACCCGAACGCGGCGGACTGGCCGAGCTGTTCACCACCGGAACCCGGGGCGGGACGGGCGGCTCTGGCGGAACGGGCGGTACGGGCGGTACGGACCCCGAGCGCGCCGGGCGGCTCGCCGAGGGCAGCACCGGACTGCCCGGACTGCTTCTGACGGACCCCCGGCCGCTGCGCGTGGACGACGCCGCGGCCGACCCGCGCTCGGCCGGGACCCCGCCGGGCCCGCCCCCGGTGCGCTCGTTCCTCGGGGTGCCGGTCCAGCTCGACGAGGAGGTCCTCGGCCATCTCTATCTGACGGGGAAGCGGCGGGGCCCCTTCACCGAGCAGGACCAGAACCTGCTGCGGATCCTGGCCTCGCAGGCCGCCATCGCGATCGGCAACGCCCGGCTGTACGGCACGGCCCGGCAGCGCGAGCGGTGGATCACGGGGGCCGCCGCCGTCACCACCGCGCTGCTGACCGGCGTGAACGCGATGGACGCGCTGATGACGGTGGCCGAGTCGGCCCGCGCGCTCGCCGACGCCTTCGCGGGCGTGGTGCTCCAGCCGACCGACGAGGGCGGGATGGAGATCGTCGCCGCGTCCACGTCCGACGACCCGGGCGACATCGTCGGGACGACCATCGCCCCTGGCTCCCCCGTCCTGGTCCAACTGCTCGGCGGGGAACCGGTGTTCATCGAGGACTCGTCCACCGATCCCCGGATGACCACCCATGTGCGCTCACGCTTCGGACCGAGCATGATGCTGCCGCTGCAGAGCGGCGGCAAGCTGATCGGGACGCTGGCCCTGCCGCGCCGGCGCGGTGGCAAGCCGTACCGCGCGGTGGACCGGCTGCTGGCCACGCAGTTCGCCTCGCAGGCGGCGCTCGCGCTCGTACTGGCGGACTCCCAGCACGACCGGGAGCGGCTGGCGGTGTACGAGGACCGCGACCGGATCGCCCGTGACCTGCACGATCTGGTCGTGCAGCGGCTGTTCGCCACGGAGATGATGCTGGAGTCGACCCGGCGGCGGGTCACCGACCCCTCGCTGGACGGGCTGCTGGGGCGCGCGGTGGACGAGCTGGACTCGACCATCCAGGAGGTACGGACGACGATCTTCGCCCTCCAGCAGCCGCCCGCCGACGGCCCGACGGGCGTACGCGCCTCGGTGCTGCGCGAGACGGGCGGCGCGGCGGTCCTGCTGGGCCTCCGGCCGTCGGTGCGCTTCAGCGGCGCGGTGGACACGCTGGTGAGCCCACGGGTCGCCCGGGAGCTGCTGGCCGCGCTGCGCGGCGCGCTGGCCGCCGCGCACCGGCGTGGCGGGGCGACGGCGATCGAGGTGGAGGTCGACGCGACGGCGCGGGCGGCAAACGGCACGGGCAGGGTACGGCTGGTGGTGACGGACGACGGGACGCGGGAGGACGGCGGCCCCGGGGGGACGACGGTGACCTGGGAGTCCCCGAGATGACCGGGAGCCCCGGGGCCCCTGGGGCACGACCTCCGCCCCGTACTGCGCCACGTCCCCCCGTCCTCCCGTATTACGGCTTGCGGCCCACGGCACCGTACGCGTCGACCGCCACGCTCACGGTGTCCGCCTCCGGGCGCCACCGCGTGACCTGCTCGACGCCGGGCGCCACCAGGTCGAGACCGTCGAAGAAGCCGCCGATCTCGTCGACGCCGCGCACGTAGTAGGGGACGGCCCCGCTCTCGTTGTACGCGTCCGACGCCGCGATCATCCCCTCGCTGGTGGAGGTCGAGTCGCTGATCACCAGGTAGCTGCCGGACGGCAGTCCCGCCATCAGCCGTGTGACGAGCGAGCGTGCCTCCTCGTACGCGGCGACATGGCCGAGCGTGTTGAGGATCATCAGCGCGACGGGCTGTGAGAGGTCCAGTGTTCCCCCGGCGGCCTTGAGGATCTCCTCGGGCTCGTAGAGGTTGGCGTCGAGGTAGTCGGTCCTGCCCTCGGGCGTGCTGGTCAGCAGGGCGCGGGCATGGGCGAGCACCAGCGGGTCGTTGTCGACGTAGACGATCCGGGAGTCCGGGGCGACGCGCTGGGCGACCTCGTGGGTGTTGTCGGCGGTCGGCAGGCCGGTCCCGATGTCGAGGAACTGGCGTACGCCCTGCTCCACCGCGAGGTACCGGACGGCCCGGCCGAGGAAGTGACGGCTCGTCCGGGCCACGTCGACCAGGCCGGGGAAGATCTCCTTGATCTGGTCGCCCACGGCACGGTCGACGTCGTAGTTGTCCTTGCCGCCCACGAAGTAGTTCCAGAAGCGCGCGGAGTGCGGCTTGCCGGTGTCGATCCGCGCCCGGGCGGCGGCGGCTGACTCGAAGCGGGGATCACGGTCGGACACGGAAAGCGCCTCCTCGGCGGACACGGCAGCGGGCCAGGAGCACCAACCTAGACGAACGCGCACCGTGGGCGCACCTTTTGATCACACCAACTCCACATGATCGACGGCCCGTTGGCACCCCGCCAACTGCGGCTCCGTCAGCAGAGGTTGTGACCGGGGCTGACGGTGGACCCGCTCCAGTCGAGCGCCGCCGCCCCGGCCACGAGCAGGGCGGTGGCGGCCGTCCAGCCGTTGCCCGTCAGGTCGTTGCCGGCGATGACACAGCCGGTGGCGGTCACGGCGGTCGAGACGCCGGTGACGGTGGTGCCGCCGTCCTTCCTGATCTGGTTGCCGGTGACGAGGCAGCCGGGCGAGGTCACCCGGATACCGGCCGACGCGGCGGCGCGGATCGTGTTGCCCGACACGGTGGCGTTGCCGCCGGGCGCGCTCGCCACACCGATCATGATTCCGTGGTTGGCGACGGTGCCGTCGATCAGGTTGTTCGCCACGAGGGCGCCCGAGCAGCCCGCGATGTTGATCCCGTTCGACCCGGCCGCCGTCACCGAGTTGCCGGTGACCGTGATCCGGTCGCTGCGCTGCGCGAGGATGCCGCCTCCGCCGGTGCCGGTGATGCGGTTGCCCTCCATGACCGTGCCGGACGCGTAGTCCGTCCGTACCCCGTAGCCGGTGCCCGCGCGCACGGTGTTGCCCCGGATCACCACATCGCTCCAGAGGGCGTTGGCGAGCCCCGCGACCCGGATCCCGGAGTCGGCGCCGGAGCCGTCGATGATGTTGTCGGTGACGGTGAGGCAGCGGCAGCCCTGCGGGGCGGAGGAGGCGGTGGCCGCGTGGATGCCGGCCGCGCCGGTGCCGGAGATACGGTTGCCGGAGATGACGGAGTCCCGCCAGTACAGGGCGAGGATCCCGGTGTCGTAGGCACCGGTGATCTCGCAGTCCCTGACGGTGATCCGGTCGAAGTACGAGCCGGCCACGCTGGCGTGCGTACCGACCGCGCGGCCCCAGTCACCGAGGCGCGCGGAGGGGCCGAACCAGCATCCCGTGATCTGGATGTCCCGGCAGGCGGTGCCGTCGAACTCGCCGATGGCGCTCGACCCGGACTTGGCGATGTCGAGCTGGACGGCCTCGGACGTCACCCGCGACTGGTCCGGGGTGTTGTCGGTGAACCCCTCGAAGCGGCAGTCCACGATCCGGCATCCGTCGACGGCGTTGACCTCGATGCCGTGGGCGCCCGAGCAGTCACGGAAGACGGCGTCCTTGACCAGAATGTCCGAGCAGTGGATGAACGTCATGATGTTGGTCGTGCCGGTGACGACACCGCTGCCGTCGGCGGCGCGGTAGGCGTTGCCGTCCCAGGTCCCGCCGTACACGCGGATGTGCGAGTGGCCGGCGTACGAGGGGAACGCGTCGTCCCCGTAGAAGTTGCGGAAGCAGCCGGTCGTGGCGTGGATGGAGCGGATGGTCGCGCCATGGGCCACCACCGTGGTGTTGGCGCGGCAGACGACGAACGTGAACACGTTGTACGTGCCGCCGGGCGGGAAGAAGACGATGCCGCCGCCTCCCGCGTAGGCGGCGTCGAAGGCGGCCTGGACGGCCGCGGTGTCATCGGCGACCCCGTCCCCGAGGGCGCCGAACAGCATCGGGTCGAAGACCCGCTGCCCGGACAGGTCGACCGGCTCGGTCAGCGACGGTACGGCGCCTTCCGGGCCGGCCGCCGCACCGGCCTCCGTCGGCCCGGCCCCTTCCGGACCGGCCCCTTGCCGCCCGGGCCCCGGGGTCTCCCGTGCGGCGCGGTACCTCCGTACGATCCGGCCGGCGGCGTCCGGGTACTCGTACTCGATGGCCGGGACATCCTCCACCAGGAACGTCCGCAGGGCCCCGGGTGCCGAGGACCCCGGGCCGTTGCTGAGCAGGACGCGGATCGGCGTCGTCCCGTCCGCCTCGAAGACACCGCCGGCCACCTCACCGCCGCCCCCGGCGACGCGCAGCGTGACCGGGCAGTCGGGCAGCGCCTCGCCGCCCGTCGTGGTCAGGACGTCGGAGGGCGTCCCGCCATAGGTGTAGAGCGCCATCGGATCGGTCCCTCTTCGCCGGGTATCCAGTAACTCCTACTGGTGTGTACCCAGATACACACGGCGGTTCCACGGTTCCCATTCCCTTGTTCTCAAGATGATATGAGCGCACCTGCGGGTGGGGCGAACTCCGGCGCGTCCTTGATCTCCGCCTTGATCCGCTCGACGTAGATCTTCTCCTCGGCGGTGCAGCCCCCGATATCTTCCGGAATTGCGGTGACTGTTTCTCTCCGACTCTCGTGCCCCGGTTTCCGCGCCTCACACAAAGAACTCCGTATACCCGCGAGCACCACGCCGAGAGCACCATGACCGGTTTTTCCCGCTCATGGGTGTGGGGCCCGGACGCCGAGCGTCCGGGCCCCACCCGAGCATGGATCGGTTGTCCGCCCTCACCAGGGCTGCCTGGCGATACACGGCACCTACCAGCGGTACCACCGGCCACGCCGGCCGCTGGCCCCGGCGGAACGCATGACGAATCCGAGCGCCCAGAGAACCAGCACGATGACCGCGACGATCCACAGCGCCTTCAGCGCGAAGCCCGCACCGAAAAGAACCAGGGCCAGAAGCAGAACGAGAAGCAGGGGAACCATAGTTATCAACCTCCGAAGCACCGCATGCCCCGCGCAATTTCCCCCACACACATTATTTCGCGTGTTTCTCACGCGCTTTCCGGGGAACGTCGCCGGGCCTCCGTGCCGGGCTCCGGTCGGGCGCTGCTGGTCCCGGCACCGCACGGCGTACGACCGGCGAACCAGTGGTGCAGGGCGCCCAGGGCGACGGCCTGGACGACGGCCCCGAAAACGACACGGATCCGGGCCGGCGGGCCAGGAATCGTCACGAACAGGAACGCCGTGATCCGGTCCACCACCTCGTTCAGCCGGCCTTCCCGCCGGGCGCCCAGGACGAGCCGGGCCCCTCTCCCGGCGAGATACGCCGCCGTCGCCGCCCCGAGGACCGCCCCTTCACCGATCCGTCGCGGTGGCGATGTCAGTGGTGGCTGAAAGGCTGCGGGCATGAGTCCTTGGAACCTGCTCGACCTCGACAAAGCCCTGCGAGCCAGTTGGGCCGCCGACACCTGCTCACCGAGCGATCTGAGTCACATCGCCTGGACGGCCGACAACCCCGCCTGGGGCCACTGCGACATCACCACCTTGATCGTCCACGACCTCTTCGGCGGCGATCTCATGGTCGGCGAAGTGCGTCTCGATCAGGACCAGCACGGCTTCCACTGGTGGAACCGACTGCCCAGCGGTGTCGAACTCGACCTGACACACGAACAGTTCCAGCGGGGCGAGACCATCACCGAAGCCCGCGTCGTCGAGCGCCCCCCGGGCCCCCTGCGTCGCTGGGACGAGTACCTGCTCCTGCGCGAGCGAGTCATCGAGCACCTCGGCCACCTGCCGGAGCCTGCCGCGTGAACAAGCCGGGATCAGCCCACGCGGCCCCCGCGCGTCCCCTGACACCTGGTCTGAACGGATGAACCGTGGCCGCCACTCCGGAGCGGCGGCCACCGCTTCGTGTTTCCCCAGGTAGAAACGGTTCTCCTGAGGAGACTCAGGTGGGGCGGGTGGGACTCGAACCCACGGCCGACGGATTATGAGTCCGCTGCTCTAACCGGCTGAGCTACCGCCCCTAACGGCGCGTCGCGCACATTTGTGCGCGCCGTTCTGCCGCAGCATAGCCGCTCATACGATCTCCTGCTTCGGATGGTCGGCATCACTTGACCATGAAGACTTCGCCGCGCCCTGCCCGGTTCCAGGAACGTGTGGGTACAGCCGTACGAGGGACACGGAGGCGTCGTATGGACGCCGTTGGGGCATGGTCGTGGGGCGGGTGTGACGAAGGTGGACATAACGAAAAAGGACCCCTGAGGGTCCCTTCCGTCTTTCCCGCTCCCCCGGCTGGACTCGAACCAGCAACCCTCCGGTTAACAGCCGAATGCTCTGCCAATTGAGCTACAGGGGATCGCGCTCCCCCGACTGGACTCGAACCAGTAACCTGCCGGTTAACAGCCGGCTGCTCTGCCAATTGAGCTACAGGGGATTGCTGCGTGTGCACCGAACGTACCTACCCCGGTCCTCCCGAGCGGCGCGCGTTCGCTGCGACACATACATTAGCGCAAGCAGGGGGGTGCTCCGCCAATCGGTATCGAGCCGGGTCACCTCGGGTGATCCCGGGCCGGGACGGGGTAGGCGGAGGGCACAGACCGACGGTCCGACCGCCGGCGCACGGGACGCCGACATCAAGGAAGGCTGGGCAGCCATGCGGTACCGCCTCACGTTCATCGCCGGACTCGCTTGCGGATACGTTCTCGGAACGCGGGCGGGCCGCGAGCGCTACGAGCAGATCAAGAAGTCCGCACGGCAGGTGTCGCAGAATCCGGCGGTGCGCAACGCCGCCGAGTCGGCCGCACAGACCGGCCGCGAGGTCGCGGGGCGGGCGTACCACTCCGTGAACGGCGTCGTCGGGGAGAAACTCGGGGACAAGGTGCCCGACTCGGTCGCCCAGCGGGTCCGCTCCCTGCGGGAACGGAGCCAGAACGGTCTCGACGACTGGGGCACCAGCAATACCTGATCACCCCGGCCGCGCGCTGTTCATGGCGCGCGTGGGGCAGAATCGGGTGTCATGGGAATAGTCGCCGGGTTGGACAGTTCGTCCGGGTTCACGCGTGTCGTCGTCTGCGACGCGGACACAGGTGCCGTACTGCGTCAGGGGTACGCGCAGCATCCGGTCGAGCCCAAAGCCACCGAGGTCGACCCTCAGGTGTGGCTGCTGTCCCTCGGTGAGGCGGCCTCGGGCGGGCTGCTGGAGGGTGTGCAGGCCATCGGCGTGGCGGCACAGCAGGACGGCATGGTGGCGCTGGACCGGCAGGGCAATCCCGTACGGGCCGCGCTGATCGGCAACGACAAGCGCGCCCAGGTCGCCGCCGCCGATCTGGTGGACGCGCTGGGCGGGCGGCAGGCGTGGGCCGAGGCCGTCGGGTCCGTACCGCAGTCGAGCCGGCTGGTGGCGAAGCTGCGCTGGATGGCGCGGACCGAGCCGGAGGCGGCGCACCGCACCGCGCTGGTGCTCCAGCCGCACGACTGGCTCGTCTGGCAGTTGCTCGGTCGTCCGGCGCGCCGGACGACCGACCGGGGCGCGGCCTCGGGGACGGGCTACTGGTCGGCCCGTACGGGGGCGTACCGGCCTGATCTGGTGGAGCTGGCGCTCGGGCACCAGGCGGCGCTGCCGGAGGTGCTCGGTCCCGCCGACGCGGCGGGGACCACGCCGGAGGGGCTGCTGATCTCGGCGGGGACCGGCGAGACGATGGCTGCGGCCTTCGGGCTGGGGGTCGGGATCGGCGACGCGGTGGTGTCGCTGGGCGCCTCGGGTTCCGTGATGGCCGTGCACCACGAGGCGGCGGCGGACCCGTCCGGGCTGATCACCTCCTTCGCGGACGCCACGGGCATGCATCTGCCGGTGGTCCACACGCTGAACGCGGTCAGAGCGCTGCGCGGGACGGCGGAGCTGCTGGGGACGGCGGATCTGGGGGAGCTGTCCGCGCTGGCGCTGAAGTCCACGCCGGGCTCCTCGGGGCTGGTGTTCCTGCCGTATCTGGAGGGCGAGCGGACCCCGCAGCTTCCGCACACGGCGGGCACGCTGACCGGGCTGCGGCGCGAGTCGATGAAGCCGGAGCATCTCGCGCGGGCCGCGTTCGAGGGGATGCTCTGCTCGCTCGCCGACGCGATGGACGTGCTGCGCGGGCGTGGGGTGGAGGTGCGCCGGGTGTTCCTGCTGGGTGCCGCCGCCGAGTTGCCCGCCGTACAGGCCCTGGCGCCGTCGGTCTTCGGCGCGCAGGTCGTCGTGCCGCAGCCGGCGGACTACGCGGCGCTGGGCGCGGCGCGGCAGGCGGCGTGGGCGCTCGGGGTCGCGCGGGGGACGCACTCGCCGCAGCACCCGCCGGCCTGGCAGGGCGCGGCAGCGCAGGTGTTCGAGCCGGGTGACGACACGGCGGTGGGAGCGGCCGTACGGCATCAGTACCAGGCGACGAGGGAGCAGGTGCACCCGGGGGCGTTCGGGCCCGGAGGGCTCGCGCAGGGGTCTCTCGGGGGTTGAGTCCGGGGTTCCTCGGGGCCGGCTCCGGGTGTTCTCGGGGGCTGGGCGCGGGCCGGTGCGGGGAGGCTGTTACTGGGGGAACGGGGTGAGCGGGTCGCTGGGGCGGGGTGCCGGTCCGGGGGCGTTCTTGACCCGTCCTTGGACTTAAACCCTTGGGGTTCGGCGGGTGGCGTGCCGCAAGATGGAGGGTCGAGACCCCCCTGATCTTCGCCGACCGGTCCGCGCCGTTCGGCCAGCCGAATCCGAGCCGAGCCCGAGAGACTGCGTGTGCTGCTACAACTCCTGCGAGCCCATCTCGCCCCGTACAAGAAACCGATAGTCCTGCTGGTGGCGTTCCAGCTTCTGCAGACGATCGCCACCCTCTACCTGCCGACCCTCAACGCCGACATCATCGACAACGGTGTGGTGAAGGGGGATTCCGGCTACATCATGCGGTTCGGCGGCATCATGATCGCCGTCAGTGTCGTCCAGGTGCTCTGCAACATCGGCGCCGTGTACTACGGCGCGCGGACCGCCTCCGCCCTCGGCCGGGATGTGCGGGCCGCCGTCTTCGGGCAGGTGCAGAGCTTCTCCGCCCGTGAGGTGGCGCGCTTCGGGGCCCCCTCGCTGATCACCCGTACCACCAACGACGTCCAGCAGGTGCAGACGCTGGTCCTGATGTCGTTCACGCTGATGGTGTCCGCGCCGATCATGTGTGTGGGCGGCATCGTCATGGCGCTCGGCCAGGACGTGCCGCTCTCGGCGGTGCTGCTCGCGGTGGTGCCGGTCCTCGGGATCTCGGTGAGCCTGATCGTCAAGAGGATGCGGCCGCTGTTCCGCACGATGCAGTCGCGGCTGGACACGGTCAACCGGGTGCTGGGTGAGCAGATCACCGGCAACCGCGTGATCAGGGCGTTCGTCCGGGACGAGTACGAGAAGGGGCGCTTCAAGGGCGCCAATACGGAGCTGACCGATGTCGCGCTGTCGACCGGCCGGCTGATGGCGCTGATGTTCCCGACCGTGATGACGGTCGTGAACCTGTCGTCGATCGCCGTCGTCTGGTTCGGCGCGCAGCGGATCGACAGCGGCGGGATGCAGATCGGGGCGCTGACCGCGTTCCTCGCGTATCTGATGCAGATCGTGATGGCCGTGATGATGGCCACCTTCATGTTCATGATGGTGCCGCGCGCCGAGGTGTGCGCCGAGCGCATCGAGGAGGTGCTGGGTACCAGGTCGAGCGTCGCACCGCCCGAGAACCCGGTGCGGGAGCTGCGCCGGCATGGACACCTGGAGATACGGAACGCCGAGTTCCGATTCCCGGGTGCCGAGGAGCCCGTCCTGCGGGAGGTCTCGCTGACCGCGCGGCCCGGCGAGACGACGGCGGTCATCGGGTCGACGGGCAGCGGGAAGTCGACGCTGCTGGGGCTCGTCCCCCGGCTGTTCGACGCGACGGGCGGGGAGGTGCTGGTCGACGGTACGGACGTACGCGGGCTCGACCCCGCCCTGCTGGCCAGGACGGTGAGCCTGGTGCCGCAGAAGCCGTATCTGTTCTCCGGGACGGTCGCGACGAACCTGCGGTACGGCAACCCGGACGCGACCGACGAGGAGCTGTGGAACGCGCTGGAGGTGGCGCAGGCCAGGGAGTTCGTGGCGTCGCTGGAGGGCGGGCTGAACGCGCCGATCGCGCAGGGCGGCACCAATGTCTCCGGCGGGCAGCGGCAGCGGCTGTCCATCGCGCGGACGCTGGTGCGGCGGCCGGAGATCTATCTCTTCGACGACTCGTTCTCGGCGCTGGACTACGCGACGGACGCGGCGCTGCGGGCGGCGCTGGCCCGGGAGACCGCGGAGGCGACCGTACTGATCGTCGCCCAGCGGGTCTCCACCATCCGGGACGCCGACCGGATCGTGGTCCTGGACGAGGGCCGGGTCGTCGGTGAGGGCCGGCACCACGAGCTGATGGCGGGCAATGAGACATACCGGGAGATCGTGCTCTCCCAACTGACCGAGGCGGAGGCTGCCTGATGAGCGGTCCTGGCGGACGCATGACGATGGCCGCGTCGACGCAGCGGTCCATGGACTTCAAGGGGTCGAGCAGGCGGCTGCTGCGGCGGCTGTCGGCGGAGAAGGTCACGCTGTGGTGGATGGTCGCGGCGGGCGTGCTCAGCGTCGGGCTCTCGGTGTGGGGTCCGAAGATCCTCGGAGAGGCCACCAACCTGATCTTCGCGGGGGTGATCGGCCGGCAGTCCCCGGCGGGTGTCACCAAGGAGCAGACCATCGACGGGCTGCGGGCCAAGGGGGACGACGGGCTCGCGGATCTGCTCTCCGGGGTGGACTTCACCCCCGGGCACGGCATCGACTTCGGCGCGGTGGGCACCGTCCTGCTGATGACGCTGGTCGTGTACATCGGCGCCGGGCTGCTGATGCTCGTGTCGAGCCGGCTCTCGATCCGGGTCATCAACAACACGGTGTACCGGATGCGCGAGGACATCCAGGCGAAGCTGTCGCGGCTGCCGCTGTCCTACTTCGACCAGCAGCCGCGCGGCGAGGTCCTCAGCCGGGCGACGAACGACGTGGACAACATCTCGCAGACTCTCCAGCAGACGATGGGCCAGCTCGTCAACTCGCTGCTGACGATCGTCGGCGTGCTGGTGATGATGTTCTGGATCTCGCCGCTGCTGGCGCTGGTCGCGCTGGTGACGGTGCCGCTGTCGGTGTTCGTGGCGGCGAAGGTCGGCAAGAGGTCGCAGCCCCAGTTCGTCGAGCAGTGGAAGGTCACCGGCTCGCTCAACGCCCATGTGGAGGAGATGTACACCGGGCACTCCCTGGTGAAGGTCTTCGGGCGGCAGGACGAGTCGGCCGAGACGTTCCGCGAGCAGAACGACAGGCTGTACGAGGCCGGGTTCAAGGCACAGTTCAACAGCGGGATCATGCAGCCGCTGATGTTCTTCATCTCCAACCTCAACTATGTGCTGGTCGCGGTGGTCGGCGGGCTGCGGGTCGCCTCCGGCACACTGTCGATCGGTGACGTCCAGGCTTTCATCCAGTACTCCCGGCAGTTCTCGACGCCCCTGACCCAGGTCGCCTCGATGGCCAACCTCGTCCAGTCCGGGGTCGCCTCCGCCGAGCGGATCTTCGAACTGCTGGACGCGGAGGAGCAGGAGGCCGACGCCCCGGCGGTGGAGCGGTTGCGCGAGGCGCGGGGGCAGGTCGTCCTGGAGAGCGTGGCATTCCGGTACGACGCCGACAAGCCGCTGATCGAGGACCTGTCGCTGGCCGTGGAGCCGGGACAGACCGTGGCGATCGTGGGCCCGACGGGGGCCGGCAAGACGACACTGGTGAACCTGCTGATGCGGTTCTACGAGGTGACGGGCGGCCGGATCCTGCTGGACGGCGTGGATGTGACGCGGATGTCGCGGGAGGAGCTGCGGTCCGGGATAGGCATGGTCCTTCAGGACACCTGGCTGTTCGGCGGGACGATAGCGGAGAACATCGCGTACGGGGCCTCGCGTGACGTGTCGCGGGAGGAGATAGAGGAGGCGGCGCGGGCGGCGCACGCCGACCGGTTCGTACGGACCCTGGCGGACGGCTACGACACCGTCATCGACGACGAGGGTTCTGGCGTCAGCGCCGGTGAGAAGCAGCTCATCACCATCGCCCGCGCCTTCCTGTCGGACCCGGTGATCCTGGTCCTGGACGAGGCGACCAGCTCGGTCGACACCCGTACCGAGGTGCTGATCCAGAAGGCCATGGCGCGTCTGGCCCACGGCCGGACGAGCTTTGTGATCGCGCACCGGCTGTCGACCATCCGGGACGCGGACGTCATCCTCGTCATGGAGCACGGCTCCATCGTCGAACAGGGCACGCACGAAGAGCTCCTGGCCGCGGACGGCGCCTATGCCCGTCTGTACCAGGCGCAGTTCGCGCAGGCGGTGGTCGAGGTCGACTGAGGCCGGTGGTGGGGGCGCCGGGAGGCGCGGGGGCTGATCCGCGGCGGCCGTGCGGATCAGTCCAGGTAGCCGCGGAGCTGGTCGGCGTAGGCGTGGTCGCGCAGTTTGCTGAGGGTCTTCGACTCGATCTGGCGGATGCGTTCGCGGGTCACGCCGAAGATCCTGCCGATCTCCTCCAGGGTGCGCGGCCGGCCGTCGTCCAGGCCGTAGCGCAACTGCACGACCTTGCGTTCGCGCTCGCCGAGTGTGGAGAGCACGGCCTCCAGATGCTCGCGGAGCAGCAGGAAGGCCGCCGTCTCGACGGGGGACGCGGCGTCGCCGTCCTCGATCAGGTCCCCGAGCGCGACGTCGTCCTCCTCCCCCACCGGGGCGTGCAGGGAGACGGGCTCCTGGGCGAGCCTCAGCACCTCCCTGACACGGTCGGCGGTCAGTTCGAGCTGGGCGGCGACCTCCTCGGGGGCCGGTTCGTGGCCGCGCTCCTGGAGCATCCGGCGCTGGACCCGTACGACGCGGTTGATCAGCTCGACCACATGGACCGGCACCCGGATCGTGCGGGCCTGGTCGGCGAGGGCCCGGGACATCGCCTGGCGGATCCACCAGGTCGCGTACGTGGAGAACTTGTAGCCGCGCGCGTAGTCGAACTTCTCGACGGCCCTGATCAGTCCCAGGTTTCCCTCCTGGACCAGGTCGAGCATGGTCAGTCCGCGTCCGACGTAGCGTTTGGCGACGGAGACGACGAGGCGCAGATTGGCCTCGATGAGGCGGCGCTTGGCCATCCGGCCGAGGACGACCAGCCGGTCGAGGTCCAGGGCGAGATCCGAGTCGAGTTCCGTGTCGAGGTCGCTGGCGGCGCTCAGCTTCTCCTCGGCGAAAAGACCGGCCTCGACGCGGCGGGCCAGCTCGACCTCGTCGGCGGCGGTGAGCAGCGGGATACGGCCGATCTCCCGCAGGTACTGCCGGAAGAGATCGGACGAGGGCCCGCCGGTGTCGGCGCGGCTGCCCCGCCGTGCCGCGGGTTCGGGCGCGAGGGGCACCTCCTCCACGGGATGTTCGGTGAGGGGCCCGCGGGATCCATGGGGCTCGGGGGGATCCTCGGAGTTCCCGGGGACGGCCGTCGCCGGGAGAGCCTGCTCCGGGAGGGCCGTCTCAGGGTGGTGGGCGGCGCGGCTCTGCGGCGGTACGGCACCGACGCGTCCGGCGGTGGACACGTCCGGCGCCTCCGCCGGTGTCTCGATCAGGGTCCGGGTCTGCACGGGGGGCGACCTCCAGGGTGATCGCTGCCGGTTCGGGGGCGTACGGCAGCGGGGCGGGGGCGGCCGGGCCGCCTTCCGTCCCGTACACGATGAACGGATCCGCGGGAGAGTGGGGATGTCCATGCCGATGGACGGGCCGCGCTCCGAGGACTCAGGCACCGGACCCCAGTGTGGGGTACGGGATATCGCCGCCACGAGGGGCGTGCGGCGATTTTCTGAGTCCGGTCCGTAACCGGCCCGTTACAGCCGTACGGCCGGGGCGGCACCGCGCCGTCCCCCGCCGGCCCCGGCGGGGTGCGGCGCCGGCGTCAGAGGGCTTCCGCTCCGCGGGCGCGCAGCGCCTGACCGTACTGCTGGAGCACCCACAGCTCCTTCTGGACGGCCTCGTACCGCTCCGGGTCGCCCTGGCTGCCCAGTCGGGTCAGCGTGCCCGTGACGTCCTGGACACGGCGGTCCACGGCGCGGAGTCTGACATGGACGAGTTGCTGTCCCGCGTACACCTCGTCGATGGTCTTGCCCCGGAAGACCTCCACCGCCAGCTCCGTGACCATGGCGCGCACCATGTCGTCCGGCGCGGCCTCACGGACCCGGGCCAGATATTCGGTGACGGACCGGAGGCCCGACTCGGCGCCGCCCGCGTCCTCGATCGCGCGGCGTACGGCGGCGTACGGCGGGGCGGTGAACTCGTCCTCCCCATAGGCGTCGAAGGCCGGGGAGACCAGCTCGGGCCGCTGGAGTGCGAGCTTGAGCAGTTCGCGCTCGGTGCGGTGGGCCGGGCTGCGGAGGGTGAGCGCGGGGCCGGAGGGGGCCTGTCTCGCCTCGGTCCCGTACGGCTGCCGCCCGCGCGGCTCGGGGCCGGCCGACGGGCCCCGGCCGCCGCGGTCGCGTGCCCAGCGGGCCACCTGCGCGACCCGCTTGACGACGAACTGGGTGTCGAGGATGCCGAGGATGCCGGCGAGCTGGACGGCGACCTCGTGCTGCGAGGAGCCGTTCTTGATACGGGCCACGATCGGCGCGGCCTCGTCCAGCGCGGCGGCGCGGCCCGCCGGGGTCTCCAGGTCGTACCGGGAGACGATCTGGCGGATCGCGAACTCGAAGAGCGGGGTGCGCGGTTCGGCCAGGTCCTGGACGGCGGCGTCGCCCTTGGCGAGCCGCAGGTCGCAGGGGTCCATGCCGTCGGGGGCGATGGCGATATAGGTCTCGGCGGCGAACTTCTGGTCGTCCTCGAAGGCGCGCAGCGCGGCCTTCTGGCCGGCCGCGTCCCCGTCGAAGGTGAAGATCACCCGGGCGCTGCCGTTGTCCATCAGGAGCCGTCGGAGGATCTTGATGTGGTCGCCGCCGAAGGCTGTGCCGCAGGTGGCGATGGCGGTGGTGACGCCGGCGAGATGGCAGGCCATCACGTCCGTGTACCCCTCGACGACGACGGCGCGGCTGGACTTGGCGATGTCCTTCTTCGCCAGGTCGACGCCGTACAGCACCTGGGACTTCTTGTAGATGGCCGTCTCGGGGGTGTTCAGGTACTTCGGCCCGTTGTCGTCCTCGCGGAGCTTACGCGCGCCGAAGCCGACGACCTCGCCGGAGATGTCGCGGATCGGCCACATCAGCCGGCCGCGGAAGCGGTCGATGGGGCCGCGGCGGCCGTCCTGGGAGAGCCCGGAGAGCATCAGCTCCTTGTCGGTGAAGCCCTTGCCGCGCAGGAAGCGGGTGAGGTGGTCCCAGCCGACCGGGCTGTACCCGACGCCGAAGTGTTCGGCCGCCGCCTGGTCGAAACCGCGCTCGGCGAGGAAGGTGCGCCCGATGGCGGCCTCGTCCCCGGAGAGCTGGTCGGCGTAGAAGCGCGCGGCGATCTTGTGGGCCTCGACCAGCCGCGTACGCTCGCCGCGCTGGCTCGACGGGTTGTACCCGCCTTCCTCGTACCGCAGCGTGACGCCCGCCTGGGCGGCGAGCCGTTCGACCGTCTCGGAGAAGGAGAGATGGTCGATCTTCATCACGAAGGCGATGGTGTCCCCGCCCTCCTGGCAGCCGAAGCAGTGGAAGAGACCCTTGCTCGGACTGACCTGGAAGGAGGGGGACTTCTCGTCGTGGAAGGGGCAGAGCCCCTTCAGATTGCCGCCGCCCGCGCTGCGCAGCTGGAGGTACTCGGACACGACGGCGTCGATCGGGACCGCGTCCCGGACCGCCTTCACGTCGTCATCGTTGATCCTGCCTGCCACGCGTGAATTCTACGGGGACCCACCGACAGCCCCGGACACCCGTCGGTCTCTTCCCACCGGATGTCGGGTATCGGGTGTCAGGTGCCCAGGGAGGCGAGCGGCACGCCCGGGTCGGCGAGGGCGTCCAGGTCCTGGCGGGCGTCGGAGCGGATCAGGCGCTGGATGTCCTCGGTGACGTCCCAGACGTTGACGTTCATCCCGGCGAGCACCTTGCGGTCCTTCAGCCAGAACGCGACGAACTCCCGCTTTCCGGCGTCGCCGCGTACCACCACCTGGTCGTACGAGCCGGGCGGCGCCCAGCCGGAGTACTCCAGGCCGAGGTCGTACTGGTCGGAGAAGAAGTACGGCACGCGGTCGTACCTGACCTCCTGGCCGAGCATCGCGCGCGCGGCGGCCGGGCCTCCGTTGAGCGCGTTCGCCCAGTGCTCGACGCGTACCCTCTCGCCGGGCGCGGACCCCCGTCCTGGCAGCGGGATCGAGGCCACGTCCCCGGCCGCGAAGATGTCGGGGTCGGAGCTGCGCAGGGCCGTGTCCACGGCGATGCCGCCGCCCGTGGCCCGGCCCGCGAGCGTGAGCCCGGCGGCCTCGGCGAGTGCGGTGCGGGGGGCCGCGCCGATCGCGGCGAGCACATCGTGCGCCGGGTGCTCCTCGCCGTCGTCCGTACGGGCCGCCAGGACCATGCCGTCCTGGCCGACGATCTCGGTGAGCCGGGCGCCGAAGTGGAACCGTACGCCGTGCTCCTGGTGCAGATCGGTGAAGAGCTGGCCCAGTTCGGGGCCGATGACCCGGTGGAGCGGGGTCGCCTCCGGTTCGACGACGGTGACCTCGGCCCCGTAGACGCGGGCCGCCGCGGCGACCTCGAGACCGATCCAGCCCGCGCCCGCGATCACGAGATGGCCGTTGTCCCGGCCGAGGGCCGTCAGGACCTGGCGCAGCCGGTCCGCGTGGGCGAGCCGGCGCAGATGGTGGACGCCCGCCAGATCCGTACCGGGGATGTCCAGCCTGCGCGGCTCGGCGCCGGTGGCCAGAAGCAGCTTGTCGTACCGCAGGGAGGTTCCGTCGCCGAGATGTACGCACCTGGTGTCGCGGTCCACGGCGGTGACGCTCTGACCGAGGTGCAGTTCCACCTGCGCCTGCGCGTACCAGGCGGGCTCATGGACGAAGACGCTGTCGCGCTCTTCCTTGCCGGCCAGATACCCCTTGGAGAGGGGCGGGCGTTCATAGGGGTGGTCGCGCTCGTCACCGATGAGGATCACCCGGCCGGTGAATCCCTCTTTACGGAGGGTTTCCGCGGCCTTCGCCCCGGCCAGCCCTCCGCCGACGATGACAAATGTCCGATGTGCGTCGACCACTTGATGCCTCCTCTTCGCGCTGCCGCCATCTGTGAGCGTCCCGCACGGAGCGTGATGGCGAAAGAGGGAGCGCTCCACGGGCCTGAGTCTCGGCCGGATCCGACCGGATCGGTGTGATCCGGTTCCTGACGTGATCCGGTTACTTCATACCCGCCTTTCGTACACGTCCACGTCGGCAGACGGGCGCCATGAGGGGCGCGGGTCGCTCATTCGTCTCAGGAGGGGCGGGTCAGTTCGGCATGGAGGGAGCGGGCCGCCGCATCGGTGAGCGAGGCGATCTGGTCGACGATGACGCGTTGACGCGCCCGGTCGTCACCGGCGGTGGCGAACAGCGCGCGGAACTGCGGGTCGAGCCCGCGCGGGGCGTGGGCCGTCAGCGCCTGGGCCAGTTCGGCCAGGACGACGCGCTGGTCGGCGCGGAGCAGCTCCTGTTCGGCGCGCTGCATGACGTAGCGGTCGGCGACGGCCTTGAGGACGGCGCACTCGTGGCGGGCGGCGCGCGGGACGACGAGTTCGGCGGCGTACCGGGTGAGCGGGCCCGGACCGTACGCCTGCCGGGTGGCGCCCTCGGCGGCCTCGCAGAAGCGCCCGATGAGCTGGCTGGTGGCGTCCTTCAGACGGGACTGGGCGAGCGCGGAGCCGTCGTGGCCGTGCGGCCACCACTCCTGCGCCATGAGCCGGTCGAGGGCGGCGGCCAGCTCGCCCGGGTCGGTGTCCGCCGGTACGTAGCGGCCGATCGCGACCGCCCAGATGCCGCTGCGCTCGGCCGCGGAGGCGAGTGCGGCCGGGTCGACATGGCCGGCCTGAAGGGCGTCCTCGAAGTCGTGGACCGAGTAGGCCACGTCGTCGGACCAGTCCATGACCTGTGCCTCGAAGCAGATCCGGTCGGCCGGGGCGCCCGCGCGGGCCCAGCGGAAGACCGGCAGATCGTCCTCGTACACCCCGAACTTCGCCGAGCCGGGCTGGGTGGGGTGCGCGCCGCGCGGCCAGGGGTACTTGGTGGCGGCGTCGAGGGCGGCGCGGGTGAGGTTGAGGCCGACGCTGACGAGTTCGCCGCTCTGCGGGGACCGGACGAAACGCTTCGGCTCGATCCGGGTCAGCAGTCTGAGCGACTGGGCGTTGCCCTCGAAGCCGCCGCAGTCGGCGGCGACGTCGTTGAGGGCCTGCTCACCGTTGTGGCCGAACGGCGGGTGGCCCATGTCATGGGCGAGACACGCGGTCTCGACGAGATCGGGATCGCAGCCGAGCGCGGCGCCCAGCTCGCGGCCCACCTGGGCGCACTCCAGGGAGTGGGTGAGACGGGTCCGGGGGCTGGCGTCCCACTCCTGGCTGCGCGAGCCGGGGGTGACCACCTGGGTCTTTCCGGCGAGCCTGCGCAGGGCGGCGGAGTGCAGCACGCGCGCTCGGTCGCGCTGGAAGGCGGTGCGGCCGGGGCGTTTGTCGGGCTCGGCGTCCCAGCGTTCGGTGGCCCGGTCGTCGTAGGCGCCCGCCGGGGCGGAGGGGGGCGGTGGGGTGATTCCGGGGGTGTTCGTGCCCGCGCCGGCGTTCGTGCTGGTGCCCGTTGACGCACCCGTGCCCCTACTCGTGCCCGCGCCGGTGTTCGTGCCTGTTCCCGCGCCTGTCCCCGCACCTGTTCCTGCCATGCACCGACCGTAACCGGCCCGCGCGCTACGCGGGGGCGAGGAGGCGGTGACCCGTCGTGCCGTGCGCCGTCGCCAGCGCCTCGTCGTAGCGGTGCAGCAGCAGCCTGGCCATCGCGGGGTGCGCGCCGAGCGGGGCGGCGGCGATCCAGGGCGCGTCGGCGGCGCTGCGGGTGGCGAAATATCCGGGCGCGGTGAAGTACGAGGCGATCGCGGTCCGGTGGCGGCCCCGGGCGGCGAGGGCGCGCAGCGCCTCGGGAACCGTGGGCGAGGCGGCGGAGGCGTACGCGGGAAGGACCGGGACGCCGCCGAGACGTTCGCTGAGGAGAGCGGCCGTACGGCGGGTGTCGACGGCGGACTCCGGGTCGCGGGAACCGGCGGCGGCCAGGACGACGCCGGCGGCGCGGTCGTGCGCGCCGGGGCGGCCGGGGCCGGGGCCGGTGGGCCAGCCCGCTTCGAGGAGCCGGTCGTACAACGTCTCGACCAGCAGCGGATGCGGGCCGAGCGAAGCCGCCACGCGGCACTCCAGCCGGGGCGCCGCGGCGGCGGCGAACGCCGGCAGGTCGCGCTTGATGTGGACGCCCCGGCCGAGCAGCAGCGGTACGAGGACGGCCCGGCCGGTGGCGAGGGAGGCGAGGGTGTCGGAGAGAAGCGGTTCCTCGATCTCGATGTGGCCGAGGCGTACGTCCACGCCGGGGCGCAGTTCACGTACCCGGTCCAGCAGCGTCGTGACGGTGCGCAGGGCGCGCGGGTCGCGGCTGCCGTGGGCCACGACGACGAGGGTGGGATGGTCCATGCTCCTGCGGGCTCCGTTCGGTGCGACGTGGCTGAGCTGGTGACCGAGCTGGGCGGTGATCCGGCCGAAGAGCCGCGCCGCACTGTCGGGCAGGGGCACGGCCGTCGCGAGGCCGGCCGGGCTGCCGGGGTTCGACAGTGCCGGTGACGGTGGCGGTGGCGGTGGCGGTGGCATGCGGTCGTGCGCAGTCTCCGTCATGAGCCGATACTGCCGGGCCGGGATTGCCGGGCCGTTGCGTGGCGGTGACGGAGCTTTTCCACCGCCTCACAGACACCGCGGGGGCGTTGTCAGACCCGTCACCTAGTGTGATCCCCGTTCGGAAACCAGAGGTCGGGGAGGGAACCATGCCGCTGCCAGGACCGGCGAAGGTGCTGAAGTCGCTCAAGGCGGTGGGAGCGCTGCTGGGCGAGCCACGTCTGCGGCGGCGCGCCGTGCAGACCGCCATGCTGGCCTGCGTGTTCGCGCTGGCGCCCGCGAGCTGGATGCACGCGGTCGCGGACAGCCGGGTCCGTACGGTCGCGGACGCCCCGGCCAGGGACGTCGCCGTGGTCTTCGGCGCCGGACTGCGGGAGGGCAGGCCGACGCCGTATCTCGCCCACCGGCTCGACGCGGCCGCCGAGTTGTACCGTACGGGCAGGGTGAAGGTCGTGCTGGTCACCGGGGACAACAGCCGGGTGGAGTACGACGAGCCCGACGCCATGCGCGCCTATCTCGTGGAGCACGGCGTGCCCGACCGGCGGATCGTCAGCGACTACGCGGGGTTCGACACCTGGGACTCCTGCGTACGGGCCAGGAAGATCTTCGGGGTCGAGCGGGCCCTGCTGGTCACACAGGGCTTCCATGTCCGGCGCGCGGTGGCGCTCTGCGGGTCGGCGGGGATCGACGCGTACGGCGTCGGGGTCACGGAGCCACGCGACGTGACCTGGTACTACGGCGCCGTACGGGAGATCTTCGCCTCCGGGAAGGCGGCGGCCGACGCCGTCACGGACCGGCCGCCCATGTTCCTCGGGCCGGCCGAACCGGGGGTGGCGGAGGCGCTGGCCCTCGCGCGGGGCCGAACGGTCGCCACGGAGACGCACATGGTGGGAACAGGCCCTGAGCTTGTTGCTTGACGTCCGTCTCTGGAAATTCAGCGGGTGATGCGTGGGGGACGTCAGCGCATCATGCGCGGGGCAACCAGTCGGGACACAGCGCCGTCAAGGGAGGCGTGCTGCTGAAAACGACCCCGGGAGAAGTCCAACTGCGGTACAGGGAAGGCGAGTTACGGTCCACCCAGCGCGCGTCTGGTGATGGTAAAGGGCACCTGGTGGCACTGAGCAAGGAGGTTCGCTATGGAGAAATACAGCTACATAGTGGTCGGAGCGGGCACGGCCGGGTCCGCCATGGCGGCCAGATTGAGCGAAGATCCCTCGGTGAGCGTCCTGCTCCTGGAGGCAGGGTCAAGTGACCGGCCGGGCGACGAAAAGGGCGTTGTCGATCTGTGGGGAAGCCGCTTCGACTGGGCCTTTACCAGCGTGCCGCAGGAAAATCTGAATGATGTGACGGTGCCCGTTCCACTCGGGCGGGCGCTGGGCGGTTCCAGTTCCATAAATGGCTTGTACCATATACGTGGCCACCGCTCAGGTTACGATGCCTGGGGGGAATCCGGGGCTCACGGGTGGGATTTCGAGGCTCGGCTGGCCTCCTTTCGCCGGAGCGAACAGACCACGGGAATGGATACCCAGTGGCGCGGAACCGATGGCCCCATGGTGATCGAACCTCCGACCCCACTTTCTCGCGACGCCTTTTACGGCGCGGTCCTGACCGCGGCGGAAGAGGCCGGGCACAAGAGTCTCGTTGACGGGAACGGTGCCGAATCTGAGGGAGTGGCACCGACAGAGATCAACCTGGTGCAGGGGAAACGCCAGAGTGCGGCGGACGCATACGTGCGGCCTGTCCAGCAACGCCCCGACCTGACCGTGACAACGGACGCCACGGTCCATCGGCTGCTGATGGAAGACCGCCGTTGCCTCGGTGTCGAGTACGTTGTCGACGGCCGAAGCGTCCGGGCGGGAGCCGACCGCGAAGTCGTTCTGTGCGCCGGGGCGGTCGGGTCACCTCACATCCTGCAGCTGTCGGGGATCGGTCCGGCTGCTCATCTCCGCGGAGCAGGGGTCCAGGTCGTTCACGATCTGCCGGGCGTCGGAGGTAATCTCCAGGACACACCTATGCGCATGTCGGGTTCGCCACGTCGGCCCCTGTCCCGGCCGCCAGTCCGTACACGCCGCACCTTCTCACCCGCAGTTCGGCGACCGCCGAGCCTGATCTCCAACTCGTCGCCGTGCCGCTGCTTCTACCGGTCAGGGACGCTGCCGCGAAACTCGAACCCTGGGGCAGTGAATCGTGGGCCCCCTCCGGTGCACACGGCTACTCCATCGCCTTCTCGTACATGCGACCCGAGAGCCGGGGTTCGGTGCGGCCGGCCGGCCCGGACCCGGCCACGGCTCCGCTGATCGACCTGGGGCTCTACACCGAATCTCGCGATCTGGAACGCATGGTCGTCGGCCTCCGCGCCGCTCTGGCTATTGGCCGCGCCGATTCCCTGGCCTCATTGCGCCAGGGCGAGGAAGCCTTCGGCCACCCGCTGGAAACCGTGAGCGACATGCGGGATTACGTCAAACTCGCAACGGTCAGTTACTTCCACTTGGCCGGCACGTGTGCGATGGGAACGGGGTCGCAGGCTGTGGTCGATTCGGACCTGAAGGTGCACGGTGTTCAGGGAATCAGGGTGGTGGACGCGTCGGTAATGCCGTCACTCCCTACAGCGAATACCAACGCCACTGTCCTGGCTGTCGCCGAACGGGCTGCTGAGCTCATTCGGTCCTGATGCCGTCGCCGGACGGGTCCGGTGCGATCGCTGTCATGCTCCGGTGATCTCCTCCGTGAGCCACGCCAGATACTCCCGCGCTCCCGCGCACCACCGGCGTGGCGATGATCTCGGGGGTGCCGTAGTCGTGGGCCGCTTTCAGATGCGCCACACCTCCGGCTCCGCCCGCCGCACCGGTCACGCCCGTCACGCCGTCCACTGGTCGAACGCGAGCTTCGCGACCAGCGAGAACACCACCACCAGCAGCACCCCCCGGACGAACTCGCTGCCCTTGCGGAGCGCCATGCGCGCGCCGAACATCCCGCCCGCCAGGTTGAAGACCGCCATCAGTCCGGCGAGCTGCCACAGCACCGTGCCCTGGTAGGTGAACATCGCGAGCGCCCCGGCGTTCGTGCAGACGTTCACGATCTTCGCGGTGGCGGACGCCGTCACCAGATCCAGGTGGAGCACGGCGGTGAGCCCCAGCACGAGAAACGTTCCCGTACCCGGTCCGAAGAGCCCGTCGTAGAAGCCGATTCCGCCGCCCACCAGCACGATCGCCAGGACCGTACGCCCGCGCCCCACCGGGCCGCCCGCCTGCTCCCGGCCGAACGACGGCCGCAGCATCACGAAGGCGGCCACCCCCAGCAGCACCACCATGATCACCGGCCGCAGCGTCTCGCTGCTGATCCCGGCCGCGAAGAACGCGCCGGTCATCGACCCGGTGAGCGCCATGAGCCCGATCCGTACAGCCGTCCTCACGTCCACCGGCGCCCGGCGCGCGTACGTGACCGCCGCGCCCGTGGTGCCGACGATCGCCACGGCCTTGTTGGTGCCGAGGATGTGCGCGGCGGAGATCTGCGGGAGGCCGAGCAGCAGCGCGGGCAGGAGCAGCAGCCCTCCCCCGCCGACCACGGCGTCGATCCAGCCCGCGGCGGCAGCGGCGAGGCAGAGCAGGACCAGCACGGTCAGCGATATGTCGGGCATGGCCGCGACCTTATGGAGGGGATACGTGGCCTGTCCAACGACATCGTCGGCCGCCCCTTCCGACGGCCGCGCGCTGCGTCCCGCCCGCCGCGCGCCGCCCCGGACCGGCTCCTCACACCGTGCGACCCGCCCGGGGCCGCCTCCCTCACACCCGCACGCCCGGCGCGCTGAGCGCAGCGTTCCGTACGGGAAACGGGGGCGATGCGGCCGGGTAACAGCCACCGCGCAGGCTTCCAGCTACGACCTACCGATGGAGGCCCCCGAGATGTCCACCCCCACGATCGTGGTCGTCGGCCACGGAATGGTCGGCCAGCGGTTCCTGGAGGCCCTGGCCGAGCGCGGCGTGACCGAGCGGGCCCGGGTCGTGGTGCTCTGCGAGGAGCCGCGCCCCGCCTACGACCGGGTGCGGCTCAGCTCGTACTTCGACGGCCGTACGCCCGATGATCTCACCCTCGGCGAACCGGACTTCATGGCGCGCCACTCCATCGAGCTGTACGTGGGCGACCCGGCCGAGGCCGTGGACCGCGCCGCCCGCACGGTCACCTCGCGGGCCGGGCGGGTCTTCGCCTACGACACGCTCGTGCTGGCCACGGGCTCGTACCCGTTCGTACCGCCGGTGCCGGGCAAGGACGCGACCGGCTGTTTCGTCTACCGCACGATCGAGGACCTGCTCGCGATCGAGGAGTACGCGATGACGGCCCGCACCGGCGCGGTCGTCGGCGGCGGGCTGCTCGGTCTGGAGGCGGCGGGCGCGCTGAAGGGTCTCGGACTCGCCACGCATGTCGTGGAGTTCGCGCCCCGGCTGATGCCCGTACAGGTCGACGACGGCGGTGGCGCGGCGCTACTGCGCACGATCGAGTCGATGGGGCTGACCGTCCACACGGGCGTGGGGACGCAGGAGGTGACGACGGACGCCGACGGGACCGTCACCGGTATGGCGCTGTCGGACGGGTCCGTGCTCGACACCGATCTCGTCGTCTTCTCGGCGGGCGTGCGCCCGCGCGACCAGCTCGCCCGAGACGCCGGGCTGACGGTCGGCGAGCGCGGCGGGGTCGCGGTCGACGCCCAGTGCCGGACGTCCGACCCCGCCGTCTTCGCCATCGGCGAGTGCGCGCTGGCGTCGGACGGCCGGGTGTACGGGCTGGTGGCGCCCGGGTACGAGATGGCGACGACGGTCGCGGACGTCTTGGCGGCGGACGGGGGCCGGCCGGTCGGGGACGGCTTCACCGGCGCCGACATGTCGACCAAGCTGAAGCTGCTGGGCGTGGACGTGGCGTCGTTCGGTGACGCGCACGGTGCCGCACCCGGCTCGCTGGACGTCGTCTACTCCGACCCGCAGGCCGGTATCTACAAGAAGCTGGTGGTGGACGGGGAGGGCACGCTGCTCGGCGGGGTGCTCGTCGGGGAGGCCGACGCGTACGGCATGCTGCGCCCGCTCACCGGGAGCGTACCGCCGGTCCCCGCCGCCCAGTTGGTGGTACCGACCGGGCTCGGCGCGCCGCCGGCGATGGGCCCGGAGGCGCTGCCGGACGAAGCCGTGATCTGTAGCTGCCACAACGTCACCAAGGGCGCCATCTGCGCCTGCTCGTCGCTGCCCGAGGTGAAGAAGTGCACCAAGGCCGGTACGGGGTGCGGCAGTTGCGTCAAGGTGATCGGCCAGTTGCTGGCCGCGAACGGCAACGGCCCCGCCGACCAGGGGCTGTGCGGCTGCTTCCCGTACACCCGGAGCGAGTTGTACGAGATCGTCCGCACCCTGGGCGTCACCTCGTACGCCGGGCTGCTCGACTCGCACGGCCGTGAGGGCGCGCGCGGCGGGGACGGCTGCGAGATCTGCAAGCCGACCGTCGGCTCGATCATCGCCTCGCTCGCCCCGGCGCTGGGGGTGAGCGGCTATGTGCTGGACGGCGAGCAGGCCGCGCTCCAGGACACCAACGACCACTTCCTCGCCAACATCCAGCGCAACGGGTCGTATTCGATCGTGCCCCGGATCCCCGGCGGGGAGGTCACCCCGGAGAAGCTGATCGTGATCGGGGAGGTGGCCCGGGACTTCGGCCTCTACACGAAGATCACGGGCGGCCAGCGGATCGACCTGTTCGGCGCCCGCGTGGACCAGCTGCCACTGATCTGGACCCGGCTGGTGGACGCGGGCTTCGAGTCGGGGCACGCGTACGGGAAGTCGCTGCGGACGGTCAAGTCCTGTGTGGGGCAGACCTGGTGCCGCTACGGCGTGCAGGACTCGGTGAAGATGGCGATCGATCTGGAGCTGCGCTACCGGGGGCTGCGCTCGCCGCACAAGCTGAAGTCGGCGGTGTCGGGGTGCGCGCGCGAGTGCGCGGAGGCGCGCGGCAAGGACTTCGGGATCATCGCCACGGCCAACGGCTGGAATCTGTACGTCGGCGGCAACGGCGGCGCCGACCCGCGCCACGCGGATCTGCTGGCGCAGGACCTCGACGACGACGGGCTGGTGCGGCTGATCGACCGGTTCCTGATGTTCTACATCCGCACCGCCGACCGGCTGGAGCGCACCTCCGCGTGGCTGGAGCGGATCGAGGGCGGGCTCGACCATGTGCGCGACGTGGTGGTCCATGACTCGCTCGGGCTCTGCGCGGAGCTGGAGTCGCTGATGGCGGCGCATGTCGCCGGGTACCGCGACGAGTGGGCGGAGACCATCAACGACCCGGAGCGGCTGCGGCGGTTCGTCTCGTTCGTCAACGCGCCCGACGCGCCGGACCCGTCGGTGAAGTTCGTACCGGAACGCGATCAGGTCAAGCCGGACCTGGTCTTCCTCACCCTGGAAGGGGCGACCGCCCGATGACCGCATCAGACACGCTGGAAGTGCTGCTCAGGGACCGTTCGTGGTTCCCCGTGTGCGGGGTGTCCACGCTCACCCCGGGGCGCGGGGTGGCCGCGCTGCTCCCGGACGGCCGGCAGGTGGCGCTGTTCCTGGACCGGACGGGGCGGCCGTACGCGATCTCCAACCGGGATCCGTTCTCCGGGGCGTATGTCCTCTCCCGGGGCCTGACCGGTACGCACGAGGGGCAGTTCTTCGTGGCGTCCCCGCTGCTCAAGCAGCGTTTCGAGCTGGCGACCGGCCGCTGCCTGGACGACGAGGAAGTCGCCGTCCAGGCGTACGAGGTACGTGTACGGGCGGGGGTTCGGGACGAGGAGCTGGTGCCCGCTACGACATAGCGCAGGCGGTGCCGTTGAGCGCGAAGCCGCTCGGGGCGTTGAGCGTGAAGGCGCTCGGGGCGGGCGTTGCCGCCGCTCAGGCGCCGCTGAAGCCGCAGGACGCCGAACCGCCCGCGGCGAACCCCGAGGCGGACGGCAAAGTCCGCGATGTGTTCAGCCATCGGCCACCCACAGCCGCTACGCTCCTGCGCCGTGCGACCCCGTGGCACCGGCCGGTACCACGGGGCGGTCACCACACCCTCTGGAGCGACCCGTGGAACGTCGCAACTTCCTGCGCGGAGCGGTCATCGGCACCTCGGCCGCCGCTTTCGGCGGCACCCTCTGGCGCGGCGCGGCCCTCGCCGCCCCCGCCCAGCCCGGCACCGGCCCCTACGGGGCGCTCGGCGCGGCGAACGCCAACGGTGTCCGGCTCCCCACCGGATTCACCAGCAGGATCGTCGCCCGGTCGGGCCAGACGGTCACCGACACCTCGTACACCTGGCACAACGCGCCCGACGGCGGGGCCTGTTACCCGGACGGCACCGGCTGGATCTATGTCTCCAACTCGGAGATCAACCCGTCGGGCGGCGCGAGCGCGGTCCGCTTCTCCGCGGCGGGCGCGATCACCGGCGCGTACCGGATCCTCTCCGGCACCCGGCAGAACTGCGCCGGCGGCGCCACCCCGTGGCGGACCTGGCTCTCCTGCGAGGAGGTCGACCGCGGCTACGTGTACGAGACGGACCCGTGGGGCGTGAACGCGGCCGTACGGCGCGACGCGATGGGCCGCTTCAAGCACGAGGCCGCGGCGGCCGACCCCGTGCGCCGCACCATCTATCTCACCGAGGACACCACCGACGGCTGCTTCTACCGCTTCACGCCCACCACCTGGGGCGACCTGTCGGCGGGCCGGCTGGAGGTGCTCGTCGCCGGGACGGCCACGAGCGGCCCGGTCGGCTGGGCGACGGTCCCCGATCCGAGCGGCGCCTCGACGGCCACCCGTAACCAGGTCTCCGGCGCCAAGCGTTTCAACGGCGGCGAGGGGTGCTACTACGCGGACAACACCTGCTGGTTCACCACCAAGGGCGACAACCGCGTCTGGCAGTACAACGCGGCGGCGGGGACCATCGAGCTGGCGTACGACGATTCGCTGGTCTCCGGTACGGCGCCGCTGACCGGGGTGGACAACGTCACCGGCAGCGCCTCCGGCGACCTCTTCGTCGCGGAGGACGGCGGGAACATGGAGATCTGCCTGATCACCCCCGACGACGTGGTGACGCCGTTCCTGCGGATCGACGGCCAGTCCGGCTCGGAGATCACCGGACCGGCCTTCTCCCCCGACGGCACGCGCCTCTACTTCTCCAGCCAGCGCGGCACCAGCGGACTCTCCTCCGGCGGGATCACCTACGAGGTGACCGGGCCCTTCCGCGCGTAGAGCACGTCCGCCGTGGCACGGCCCCGCAGCAGGGCCGTGCCCAGCGGGGTCAGCGTGTGCAGCACGGCGTTGCCGTGGCGCAGGGTGACCACGAGGCCCGACTCGCGCAGCACACAGGCGTGCTGGCTGGCCGAGGCGAGCGAGACGCCGGTCCTGCGGGCGAGTTCGCTGGTGGTCGCGGGCTGTTCGATGGCGTGGAGGACCGCGGAGCGGGTGTGGCCCAGGAGCCGCCCGAGGGTGGGTCCGCCGCGCTCCGCGACGGCGGGCGCGTCGGAGTGGGTGACCGGGTAGACCAGCACGGGCGGCAGCGCCGGGTCCCTGGGGACCACCGCGGTGGAGCGGCAGAAGAAGGACGGCTGAAGCAGCAACCCGCGGCCGTCCAGGCACAGTTCACGCTGCACGGGATAGTCCGCCTCCAGTACGGGGCCGCTCCAGCGCAGCATCGGCGGGAGCGTGGCGAGCAGCCGGCCCGCGCCGCCGTCGAGCAGGGCCCGGCCGCGCAGCGCGCGGTCGCCGTCGACCCTCGCCCGGATCTGCGGCCAGTACGGCTCTACGGCGACGCGGTAGTACGTACGCACCACCTCCACGAGCCGGGCGAGACAGCCGGGGCCGCCGTCGGCGAGCAGGGCGAGCCGGCCGCCGGGGTCCTTGCGCGCCGGGCGGGCGCCGCCGGCGGAGAGCAGGGCCAGTTCGGCGCGGACCCGCTCCTGCGGGGTCGCGCGCAGCGCTTCGAGCCCCACCGCCATGCCGAGGCGGCCTTGCGCGGGGGTGAGGAAATCCGGGAAATAGCCGCGCTGCGGAACGAGCGCCGAGAGCAGACCTGTTTCACCTTTCAACCTGCTACGTGTTTCCCCGCGCCATTCGCCGAAGACAAGGGGTCCGCGCCGATCCCGTATTCGATGAAAACTGAGAATCGTCTCCCACAGCGGATCGGGCCCGGCAGCCATCCTGACCCCACCCAGGTCTTTGCCGGTGAAATGAATACGCAGCACTTCTCATCCCCACCTGTTGCGTCCACCATCGCGCCCCATCACTGAGTATGCACGCCATCACCTGCTGTTACCACGGTGTTTCAGCCACAGTTGAAACGGGTCGCGGGGCCCCCTCGCCCGCGAAAAGCTGTACCTCGTCGGGCATGAAACCTGAACGACCGAAAAGGCGCGACGAAGGCCGTGGGGGGCTTTGCGCGCTTGGCGGCGGTCGGTACGGGTTGCGGCTCCATGCCCGGCTCGCGTAATGGGCACGGCCGGTGGGTGGGGATCCTCCGGCCGTGCCCCTCTCCGCTGATTCTCATTCAACGCCGGGCCGTGTTCACCGGCCGTGCGGGGAACCGCTGTTGTATTCCCTGTGCGCGGACGCGACAGGGGCGGGCGCACCGCACAGCACGCCCGCCCCCTCTCCGCCCCGGGGCCGCCCCGCCGGCTCGGCGAGGGTGAGGGGTGAACCGCGGGAGCGGCCCCGGTGTCCGGTACGGGGCCACCGGCCCCTGTCCCTACCGCGAGTCGCTGCCGCCCGACTCCGCCGCCGCGCGCCCCGCCTCCAGCCGCGCCACCGGGATCCGGAACGGCGAGCAGGAGACGTAGTCGAGGCCGACCTCGTGGAAGAAGTGCACCGACTCCGGGTCGCCGCCGTGCTCCCCGCAGACGCCCAGCTTGAGGCCGGGGCGGGTGGCGCGGCCCGCCTCGACCGCGCTCCGTACCAGCGAGCCCACGCCGTCGCGGTCGATGGTCTCGAAGGGCGAGACCCCGAAGATGCCCTTCTCCAGGTACGCCGTGAAGAAGCTGGCCTCCACGTCGTCGCGGGAGAAGCCCCAGACGGTCTGCGTGAGGTCGTTCGTGCCGAACGAGAAGAACTCGGCGGCCTCCGCGATCTGCCCGGCGGTCAGCGCCGCGCGCGGCAGCTCGATCATCGTGCCGAGCGCCAGCTTGAGTTCGCAGCCACTGGCGCGCTCGACCTCGCAGATGACCCGCTCGGCCTCCTCGCGGACGATCTCCAGCTCCTGGACCGTGCCGACGAGCGGGATCATGATCTCGGCGCGCGGGTCGCCCTTGGCGTTCTTGCGTTCGGCGGTGGCCTCCGCGATCGCCCGTACCTGCATGGCGAAGAGCCCGGGAATGACCAGCCCGAGCCGTACCCCGCGCAGCCCGAGCATCGGGTTCTGCTCGTGGAGCTTGTGCACGGCCTGGAGGAGGCGCAGATCGTTCTCGTTGTGGTCCTTGCGGGCCTCGGCGAGGGCCACCCGTACCGACAGCTCGGTGATGTCGGGCAGGAACTCGTGGAGCGGCGGATCGAGGAGCCGGACCGTCACCGGCAGGCCGTCCATCGCCTCGAACAGCTCGATGAAGTCCTTCTTCTGGAGCGGCAGCAGGGCACCGAGTGCCGCCTCACGCTCGTCCTCGGTGTCGGCCAGGATCAACTTCTCGACCATCTCGCGCCGCTCGCCGAGGAACATGTGCTCCGTGCGGCAGAGTCCGATGCCCTGGGCGCCGAAGCGGCGGGCGCGCAGCGCGTCCTCGGCGTTGTCGGCGTTGGCGCGCACCCGCAGCCGGCGGCGGCGGTCCGCGTACGCCATGATCCGGTGGACGGCCTCGACCAGTTCGTCGGCGTCGTCGGCGCCCGCGTGCATCCGGCCCTCGAAGTACTCCACGACGGGCGACGGCACGACGGGGACCTCGCCGAGGTAGACCTTGCCGGTCGAGCCGTCGATGGAGACGACGTCGCCCTCCTCGATGACCGTGGAGCCCGCGGTCAGCCGGCGCGCCTTCGTGTCCACCTCCAGCTCCTCGGCGCCGCAGACGCAGGTCTTGCCCATGCCGCGGGCGACGACGGCGGCGTGCGAGGTCTTGCCGCCCCGCGAGGTGAGGATCCCCTCGGCGGCGATCATGCCTTCGAGGTCGTCGGGGTTGGTCTCGCGGCGGATGAGGATGACCTTCTCGCCGGAGCGCGACCACTTGATGGCGGTGTACGAGTCGAAGACCGCCTTGCCGACTGCGGCGCCCGGCGAGGCGGCGATGCCCCGGCCCAGCAGCTCGCGCTTGGCGTCCTCGTCGAAGCGGGGGAACATGAGCTGCGCGAGCTGGGCGCCTTTGACGCGCTGGAGCGCCTCGGCCTCGTCGATCAGCCCCTGGTCCACGAGTTGGGTGGCGATCCGGAAGGCGGCGCCGGCGGTGCGCTTGCCGACGCGGGTCTGGAGCATCCACAACTGGCCGCGCTCGATGGTGAACTCGATGTCGCACAGGTCCCGGTAGTGGGTCTCCAGGGTCTCCATGATGGCCAGGAGCCGGTCGTACGACGTCTTGTCGATGGTGGCGAGTTCGGCGAGGGGGACGGTGTTGCGGATGCCCGCGACGACGTCCTCGCCCTGCGCGTTCTGGAGGTAGTCGCCGTACACGCCCTGGCGGCCGGTGGCCGGGTCGCGGGTGAAGGCGACTCCGGTGCCCGACTCCTGGCCGAGGTTGCCGAAGACCATGGAGCAGATGGTGACGGCGGTGCCGAGGTCGCCGGGGATGCGCTCCTGGCGGCGGTAGAGCTTGGCGCGGTCGGTGTTCCAGGACTCGAAGACCGAGCGGATCGCGAGATCCATCTGCTCGCGCGGGTCCTGCGGGAAGTCGCGGCCCGCCTCGCGCGTGACGATCTTCTTGAAGTGCGTGACCAGCTTCTTCAGGTCGGCCACGGGCAGATCGACGTCGGTGGCGGCCCGCCGGGCCTGCTTGGCCTCGTCGAGCGCGTCCTCGAAGAGCGCGCCGTCGACACCGAGGACGGTCCTGCCGAACATCTGGATCAGCCTGCGGTACGAGTCCCAGGCGAAGCGCTCGTCGCCGGCCTGCGCGGCGAGGCCGGCGACCGAGGCGTCGGAGAGGCCGACGTTGAGGACGGTGTCCATCATGCCGGGCATGGAGAACTTGGCGCCGGAGCGCACCGAGACGAGCAGCGGGTCGTCGGCCTGGCCGAGCTTCTTGCCCATCCGGGCTTCGAGAGCGTCGAGATGGGCGCCGACCTCGTCGCGCAGGGCGGCCGGTTCCGTACCGCTGTCGAGGTAGATGTTGCAGGCTTCCGTGGTGATGGTGAAGCCGGGCGGGACGGGCAGCCCGAGGTTGGTCATCTCGGCGAGGTTGGCGCCCTTGCCGCCGAGGAGATGCTTCAGGTCTTTGTTGCCCTCGGTGAAGTCGTAGACGTACTTGGTCTGCTGCTCGGAGGTCTTCCCGGAGTTCCCCTGGGAGATGGCTACGTGGGAATCACTGTTGTCCGGCACGGTCTCGACTCCTCGACGACGCGGTGGCTGCCCTGGCTGGCGAGGAACATACCCAGATCGAAGGTGCCTGGGTACGGCCACTTGACTGTCATACGGCCTTAACCACCCGTCCGCCACCGGATCGAAAGCGCCCCGGCGGCGACGGGGCGCGCGCCGCTCCTTCACGCCTCGAAGCGGGCGTGACCCGGACATGACCCGTCGCGCTCAGATGAGCATTGATATCGACGTCTGAGTTCACTTCTTGAAGACGGAAAGGGTGGCACGGCGTGCCACCCTTTCCAGAGGTACAGCCACGCAAGATCCGCTCATCTGAGCTACTTCATCATCAAACGTGGCGAGAATCACGCCCTCGCCGCGCGCCTCCCGGGCGCGCCGCGCTCGGCTCAGGAAGCGTGCGGCGTCAGCAGATACGCGTCCGTGACCGTCACCTCGTAACCGTTGCCCTCGGTGTCCTTCAGCCCGCCCCTGAGCGATACCGAGGCGGCGGACGCGGGGTGGTCCAGCGTGATGGCGCGCTCACCGTTCTCCGTGGTGACGGGCGCCTTCCGCCAGGTGGTACCGCCGTCGTAGGACGCCTCGACCGTCAGGGACGCGACGCCCTTCCTGGCCGCGTTGCCCTCGACGACGAGCGGGACCCTCAGCGTCGTACCTGCCTCGGCGGTGCTGGCCGGGGTCAGCTCCGGGGCGAACCCGAGGGTGGACAGCGGCGGCAGGGCCACCGTGTTCCCGGGCGAGGCGGAGGTGAACGTCCACTCGGCGCTGACGCGGGTGGAGACCCGGGCGACCTCGGCCTTGCGTGTCGCGTCCACGCTCAGCGTGTAAGCGGACTCCTTGGCCGGCAGTCCCGAGACCTGGAGGCAGGGGCTGTCCTGTTCCTGGAACGTCTTCCCGTCCACGGTCAGCTTCGCCTTCACCACGGCCGGTCCGGTGTGGCCCGGACGGCCGGAGGTGTCGGAGAACACCGGCTGGCAGAGGACCGCGAAGTCCTCGATACGTCCCAGGTCCCCGGCCCGGATGTCCGGGGCGAAGACACCGACGTTGAGAGTGACGCCGTAGCTCTTGCCCGCCTCGTAACTCCGGCCCTGGTCCCGGTCGTAGAGGACCTCGTACTCACCGTCGAAGGGCACGTCGGCGGGTGCCTGCCCCACGCCGAAGGACCAGCGGTAGCCGGGCGGCGTGGTGACGTACTGCTTCGAGGTGTACGGGAGGGCGACATGGTTGCCCGCTCCGCCGACCCCCATGAACTCGTTCCACCACATCGGGTGGACCGATCCCACCTTGCCCGGGGCCGATGCGCCCACCCGCGCCCCGATCTCGGCGAGTTCGCTCGTGGCCGCCTGGTGCGTGAAGCCGTCGTACATGCTGCCGTCACGCGTGTAGAGCAGGCTGTACGTGTCCCCGCCGGCCGCCAGCATGGTGCCGACCTGGGCCTGGAACTCCTTGCCCGACACCGCCGCGCCGACCGACCCGGTCGAGAAGCCTTCCAGCGAGTCCATGTGGAAGAGGCCGTAGACGCCGCCGTCACCGGCGTCGAGGTTCCAGGACACCGACGCCTGGACCGGCTCGGCGGCCACGGGGGCCGTGACGGCCAGCGGCTCGGCGTCGCGCCCGTCGAAGACGAGGTTCATGTCCTCGGTGACGCTCAGCTTGGATCAGCTCGGAGACCTCGGTGTCCCGGCCGTCCTCGGGGGTGATGATCGGCGCGTCCACGAGGTAGTCGCCCTTGGGCAGCCGGACCGTGACCTTGCCGTCGCCGGTCCACTGCCCGGACTGCGCGCCGGTGGCGCGGTCGACGAAGACGACGGACGCCTCGGCCGGTTGGCCGTCGCGGTTCAGCAGGTCCACCGTGACGTCGTACGACTCGGCCTCACGGGTGACCCCGAAGGCCGTGCGCAGGCTCTGGCCGGTGGCCTTCGCCGCCCCGGCCTCCTTCGCCACCACCGCGCCGGAGAAGGCGCCGTACGCGTCGCTGACGCGGGTGTCCAGCGTCAGCGTGACCTTCGCGGTGCCACCGGCGGGAACGGTGACCCGCCCCGTGCCGGTCGTGGCCAGCCCGTCGGGTGCGGGCTTCCCGTCGGGGCCGGCCGCCTCGGCCGCCACGTCGAGGGTGACGGCTTCGGTCCCCTCGTTGCGGTACGTCACCTCCTTGGTGACCGGTTCCGCGCCCTCCGGCGACCAGCGCTGGGTGCCGAACCCGATCGAGGTCTCCTCGGTGACGACGGTCTGGGTGATCGCCTTCGCCACATCGGTACGGCCCGCGCCCTGCTGGAACGCCGTCAGCCCCTCGGTGGCGTCGGCCGAGGCGGTGAGAGCCCGCTTGAGCCGCTCGCCGCTCCAGTCCGGGTGCCGCTGCGCGAGGATCGCCGCGGCGCCCGCGACATGCGGCGCCGCCATCGACGTACCGCTCATGGCGACGTAGCCGTCGCCCGCCGGGGAGCCGAGGGTGCCCTCGGCCGCCTTCGCCGCGACGATGTCCACGCCGGGCGCGGTGATGTCCGGCTTCAGGGATCCGTCGGCGGACGGCCCCACGGAGGAGAAGCCGGCGATGGCGTCGTCGCGGTCCACCGCCCCGACCGTGAGGGCCGCCGCCGCGCTGCCGGGCGATCCGATGGTGCCCGCGCCGGGTCCCGCGTTGCCCGCCGAGACGACGAAGAGGATGCCGCTGCTCTCGGAGAGCGAGTCGACGGCCTCCTCCAGCGGGTCGGTCTCCGGTCCGTCGTAGCCGCCGAGGCTCATGTTCGCGACCTTGGCGCCCTGGTCGGCCGCCCACTGCATGGCGCCGAGGATGGCCGAGTCGGAGCCGTACCCGTCGTCGTCGAAGACCTTGGCGTCCAGGATCCGCGCCTTGGGGGCGACGCCCTTGTACGTGCCGCCCGCCCTGGCCCCGCTGCCGGCGATGGTCGAGGCGACATGGGTGCCGTGCCCGGCGCGGTCCACGGCGTCGGCGGAGCCGGAGAAGTTCTTCTCCTCGACCTCCACGCCCGCGAGGTCCGGGTGGGTCTGGTCCACGCCCGTGTCGATGACGGCGACCTTGACCCCGTCGCCCTCGTACCCGGCCGCCCAGGCGGTGGGTGCGCCGATCTGCGGGACGCTCCTGTCCAGGTTCACCTTGCGCTTGCCGTCGAGCCATACGCGGCTGATGCCGGAGGCCGCGACGCGGGCCTCGGCCCGGCCCGCGTCGGCGGTCAGCGCCTGCCAGACGCCGTCGGTGCCGTCCTTGGCCGCCGAGAGGGCCTGTCCGCCGACGGCGGGGAGGTCGCGCCCGGCCTTCGCGCCCGAAGCGGCCACGCGCGACTTCGCCGTACCGGCGCCCGCGTTCCTGTACGAGACGATCAGCGGGAGCGTGTCCCGGTGGGCGTCGTCGTACTCCGCCTCGACCAGGCCGGTCACGTCGAACAGCCGCCGGTCCACCGTGCCCTGGGCGATGAGCCGCAGGGCGTCGGTCGGGACCGCGTACGTACGGCCGTGCTCCCGGCGCACCGACATCCTCAGGTGCTCGCGGCCCTCGGCGGGACGCACCTGGGTCACATTGCCGCGGCCGTCCACGTCGACCCGGTCACCGGTGATCAGGGTGACCGTGGCCGCGCGGGGTACGGAGTCCGCGTGTAACGCCTGGCCACCGGCGGATGCTCCGGGTGTCCCCGGTGTCGTGGCGCCTGCCGTGGTCGCCAGTCCGGCGGCGAGCGCCACCGCGACGGCGACGGCACCCGCCCGACGACCGTCGGATCTGCTGGGTCTGCGCATCGAAGCTGCCCATCCTTCTCGTCGGAGAGTCAGAGAAAGACGAACGCTGCTGCGGCAGTGTGATCACCGGAGGACCGGAACATAACGTTTCCATAACGCACCGGCCGCACCCCCGCGTGTCGCGCACTCAGCCGCCGGACGTGTCCAGCTCCGCGTCCGCGCCGATGCCCGCGCAGTCGTACGGGTCCTTCAGCCAGCCGTCCGGCAGGACGACCCGGTTGTTCCCCGAGGTGCGCCCGCGCGGCCCGTCCGCGCCCTCCGGCCACGGCTGGTCCAGGTCGAGCCCGGCCATCAGCTCGTCCAGCTCCGCGAGCGACGAGGTGATGGCGAGCTGCTTGCGGAGCTGCGAGCCGACCGAGAAGCCCTTCAGGTACCAGGCCACGTGCTTACGGAAGTCGATCACCCCGCGCGCCTCGTCGCCGATCCACTCCCCCAGGAGCTGGGCGTGGCGCCGCATGACGGCCCCCACCTCGCGCAGCGTCGGCGCCGCGACCGTCCCCGTCCCCTCGAAGGCGGCCACCAGGTCGCCGAAGAGCCACGGCCGCCCCAGGCAGCCCCGCCCCACGACCACCCCGTCGCAGCCGGTCTCGCGCATCATGCGCAGCGCGTCCCCGGCCGACCAGATGTCGCCGTTGCCGAGCACCGGGATCTCCGGCACATGCTCCTTGAGCCGCGCGATCGCCTCCCAGTCGGCGGTGCCGCCGTAGTGCTGCGCGGCGGTCCTGCCGTGCAGCGCGATGGCCGTCACGCCCTCCTCGACGGCGATCCGCCCGGCATCCATGCAGGTGAGATGGGAGTCGTCGATGCCCTTGCGCATCTTCATCGTGACGGGCAGACCGCCCGCGCTGGAGACGGCCTCGCGCAGGATCGCGCGGAGCAGGGGCCGCTTGTACGGCAGTGCGGAGCCGCCGCCCCTGCGGGTCACCTTCGGCACCGGGCAGCCGAAGTTGAGGTCGATGTGGTCGGCCAGATCCTCGTCCACGATCATGCGGACCGCCTTGCCGACGGTGACCGGATCCACCCCGTAGAGCTGGATCGAGCGCGGTGTCTCGGTCGGGTCGAAGCGGATGAGCTGCATGGTCTTCTCGTTGCGCTCGACCAGGGCCCGGGTCGTGATCATCTCGCTGACGAACAGCCCCTTCCCTCCACTGAATTCCCTGCACAGCGTGCGGAAGGGGGCGTTGGTGATTCCGGCCATCGGGGCGAGCACGACGGGCGGGGTCACGGGGTACGGGCCGATGGCGAGTGGAGCGGTCATCCGGCCATTGTCGCGCACCGGGGCATTCATTAGTTAGCCGTACTACTCAGTCGTACCATCGACGTATGCCCGAGCTGAGCCCCCGGCGGAAAATACTGGTGCTGGCGATCTGTTGCATGAGTCTTCTGATCGTCAGCCTGGACAACACCGTCCTCAATGTCGCCCTCCCCTCCATGCAGCGCGAGCTCCACGCCTCGGTCTCCGGGATGCAGTGGACGATCGACGCGTACACCCTCGTTCTCGCCTCTCTGCTGATGCTCTCGGGCTCCACCGCCGACCGGATCGGCCGCCGGCGGGTCTTCCAGACCGGTCTCGTCCTCTTCACGCTCGGCTCGGCGCTCTGCTCCCTCGCCCCGAACCTCACCTCGCTCGTCGTGTTCCGCATGGTGCAGGCGGTCGGCGGCTCGATGCTCAACCCGGTCGCGATGTCGATCATCACCAACACCTTCACAGGACCGCGTGAGCGCGCCCGCGCCATCGGCGTCTGGGGCGCCGTCGTGGGCATCTCGATGGCGGCGGGCCCGCTGGTCGGCGGGGTGCTGGTGGACTCGGTCGGCTGGCGGTCGATCTTCTGGATCAATCTGCCGATCGGACTGGCCGCCCTGCTGCTGACCTGGCGGTACGTCCCCGAGTCCCGGGCGCCGAAGCCGCGCCGCCCCGACCCGGTCGGGCAGCTCCTGGTCATCGGCGTCCTCGGGGCGCTGACGTACGCGATCATCGAGGCGCCCGCGAAGGGGTGGACCTCGCCGCTGATCGTGTCGTTCGCCGCCTTCTCCGCGCTCTGTCTGGCGGGGCTCCTCCTGTACGAGCCGAGGCGCGCCGAACCTCTGATCGACCTGCGTTTCTTCCACAGCGCGCCGTTCAGCGGAGCGACCGTCATCGCCGTGTGCGGCTTCGCGGCGCTGGGCGGCTTCCTTTTCCTGAACACGCTCTACCTCCAGAACGTGCGGGGTCTGTCCGCCCTCCACGCGGGCCTCTACATGCTGCCCATGGCGGCCCTGACCTTCCTCTGCGCCCCGCTGTCGGGCCGGCTGGTCGGCAGCCGCGGCCCCCGGCTGCCCCTGCTGGTCGCGGGTACGGCGATGACGGCGAGCGGGCTGCTCTTCGCCACGCTGGACGCCGAGGCGACGACCGGGCTGATGTTCACCGGGTATGTGCTCTTCGGGCTGGGCTTCGGCATGCTGAACGCCCCCATCACCAACACCGCCGTTTCCGGGATGCCGCGCGCCCAGGCGGGTGTGGCGGCGGCCGTCGCCTCCACGAGCCGTCAGATCGGTCAGACGCTGGGGGTCGCGGTGATCGGCGCGGTGCTGGCGGGCGGGGTGGCCGTGAGCGGGGCGGGCGGAGCCGGCTCGGCCGCGTACCGCACCGGGTTCGACGAGGTGAGCGGCGTCGCGTGGTGGATCATCACCGCGTGCGGGCTGTGCGTGCTGCTGGTGGGCGCGCTGACCAGCGGCGCGTGGGCGCGCGGGACGGCGCTGCGCACGGCGGGGCGGCTGGAGTCCGAGCCCTCTCCGGTGGGCCTGGCGAAGTCCGGGGCTCAGACGCCCGCGGACACCCGGGCCGACACCTGAACCTCCCGCGCCCCCGGGGCCGCCCCCGCGGCCACCCCTGTGGTGCGCACCAGCCTCTCCAGCCGGTGCCGGGACTCCTCGTCCACAGGTACGTACGTGACCAGCCGGGACCCCGAGGCGGGGCCGAGCCAGAGGTTGGTGTGCTCCAGGTCGAGCCGGCCGACGCGCGCGTTGACGAACCGTTTGGTCCGGTCGCCCACCGGGGCCACCACCTCATGCCGCTCCCAGATCTCCCGGAACTCGGGCGAGGCCGCGCGCAGCCGTCCCAGCAGCGTCTTCCACGGCGGCTCGGCGAGGTGCTCGGCCATCGCGGCCCGGAACTTGGCCGCCATGATCCGGACGGTCTCGTCCCGGTTGGCCAGCGCCGCGCGCCACTCGTCGTTGGTGAAGGCGAGCAGGATGCAGTTGCGGTCCTCGGGCGGCACGGCGTCCAGGTCGCACAGGAGCACCCGGTAGGCCTGGTTGTACGCGAGGATGTCGTACCGGCTGTTCTGCACGCACGCCGGGAAGGGGTCGAGCCGCGCCAGCATCTCCCGCAGGGCGGGGGTGATGGTGGGGCAGGGCGTCCCGGGGGCGGGATCGACGACGCCGGCCAGCGAGAAGAGATGCGCGCGCTCGCCTGCGTCGAGGAGCAGCGCGCGGGCGAGGGCGTCCATAACCTGGGCGGAGACCTGGATGGGCCTGGCCTGTTCGATCCACGTGTACCACGTGACGCCGACGGCGGAGAGCTGGGCGACCTCCTCGCGGCGCAGTCCGGGCGTACGGCGCCGGGGGCCCCGGTCGAGCCCGACCTGCTCGGGGGTGATGCGCTCGCGGCGGCTGCGCAGGAACCCGGCGAGTTCATGCCGCCGGATGTCGGTCGCCTGTCCGGTCGCCGCGGTCCGTGCGAGGGTGGTCATGGTTCCAGGGTGCCGCACGGTCCATCCTGTTGCCAGGTAGTACCGGTACCAGGATAAGGAGACTCTGGTACCAGGCTCGGACGGGGAGCACCCTCGATGAGGTGAGCAGATCATCCATCTCCCTCCCGACCCCGTCCACCGCCGCCGGTGCCACCCCGGTCGGCGCGGTGGCACCCGTCGTACGCGATCACGGGTCCGTCCTCGGCCCGCTGGGGCTGTTCACCGTGCTGCTCGGAGCGGCGCTGCCCCTGATCGACTTCTTCATCGTCAATGTCGCCCTGCCGACCATCGACCGTGATCTGGCGGCCGGTCCCGCCATGCTGGAGCTGGTCGTCGCCGGGTACGGGCTCTCCTACGCCGTACTCCTCGTCCTCGGCGGCCGGCTCGGGGACATGTTCGGCAGACGGCGGCTCTTCCTCGCCGGGATGGCGGCCTTCGGCCTCACGTCGCTGCTGTGCGGCCTCGCGCCGACCGCCGGGACGCTGGGGCGCGGGTCGCGCAGGGCGCGGCGGCGGCGCTGATGCTGCCGCAGGTGCTGGCCACGATCCACGCCTCGACCACCGGGCCGCGCCGGGCCAGGGCGCTGAGCCTGTACGGGGCGACCGCGGGGCTGGCGATGGTGGTGGGCCAGATCCTCGGCGGCGTGCTCGTCGCCGCCGACCTGGCGGGCACCGGCTGGCGGGCGATCTTCCTGGTGAACGTGCCGGTCGCGCTGGCGGGCCTGGTGCCGGCGTTCCGTTCGGTCCCCGAGACGCGCGCGCAGCGGCCCGCGCCCGTCGACGTACCGGGGACGCTGCTGCTGGCGCTCTCCCTGGTGACGCTGCTGGCGCCGCTCACCGAGGGCCGGGCGGCCGGCTGGCCCGTGTGGACCTGGGCCTCGCTCGCCGCCTTCCCGGTGGTGGCGTACGTCTTCCTGCGCGTGGAGCGGCGGGCCGACCGGCAGGGGCGCACGCCGCTGGTGCCGCCGAGCCTCTTCGCGCTGGTCTCGGTACGGCGCGGGCTCGCGATGATCGTGCCGTTCTCGATCGGCTTCGGCGGCTTCATGTTCGTGATCGCGGTCGCGCTCCAGCAGGGGCTGGGGATGGGAACGGTGGCCGCCGGGGTGGCGCTGGTGCCCATGGCGGTGGCGTTCTTCGGGGCGTCGCTGGCCGGGCCGCGGCTGATCCGGCGGTACGGCAGCCTCGTCGTCACGGCCGGCGCGGTGCTCCAGGCGGTGGGGGTGGCGCTGCTGGTGCTCACCGTGCGGGACGGCTGGCCCGCGATCGGCACGCCGGAACTGCTGCCGGGGATCGCGCTGGCCGGTCTCGGCCAGGGGCTCCAGCTCCCGGTGATCATCCGGATCGTGCTCGCGGACGTGCCGTCCGAACGGGCCGGGGTGGGCAGCGGGGTGCTGGTCACGACCCAGCAGTCCGCGCTGGCGCTGGGGGTGGCGACGCTGGGCTCGCTCTTCCTGACGCTGACGTCCTCGGTGGGGATGCGGGACGCGCTGGCGGTGACGCTGCTGGTGCAGCTCGGGACGGTGGTCCTGACGGCGCTGCTCAGTCTGCGGCTGCCGCGCGCGATCGGCTGAGCCCAGGGGAACGCCGAGGGGGAGCAGGGGGTGGGCCCGGATCGTCTCGTGATCCGGGCCCATCGCGCGCTGTTCCGTAGCCGTCCCTCAGGGGACGGGCGGCGTCAGGCCTGCGCCGCGTCCTCGCCGTTCGCCGGGGTGGTGTCGTCCGCCGGGGAGGTGCCGCCCGCCGGGGAGGTGCCGCCCGCCGGGGCGGTGTCGTCCTGGTCGGCCGGCGTCTGGCCCGCCGCGCGCTCCCGCATCTTGCGCAGCAGCTCCTGCTTCTGGTCGGCGGCGGCCTTGCGGTTGGCGTCACGGGCGGGGCCGCTGGACTGCGGGTCCGTGCGGCTCATCTTCGTGCGCTGACCGCCCACGCCGAGAAGGTTGTTGCGGCTCTTTGCCACGGGGTTCTCCCGAAGTGATGAGAAGTGATCTGCGGATTCGTCGGTGGGGGGCGGTGCGGAGACCGCCGCGCTCTCACTCGTAGATCTGGAAGAACATGCCCGAGACGCTACCACCGGGTGCGACCGGGGCGTAACGCGTTTTCCGTACACCTGAACGGATGACAGATATTGAAATCTGTCATCCGTCATGTCATTCTCGATGGTGTCCGGATTCACGTATGGAGGAAGCCGCCATGACCACTCACGCCATCCCCACCCGCGCCCTCGGCGCCACGGGCCCCCAGGTCTCCGCCCTCGGCCTCGGCTGCATGGGCATGTCCCCGATGTACGGAGAGGTGGACCGCGCCGAGTCCATCGCCACCCTGCACGCCGCGCTCGACGCGGGCGTCACCCTGCTCGACACCGGCGACTTCTACGCGATGGGGCACAACGAGCTGCTGATCGCGGAGGCGCTGCGCACCGCGCCGGCGGGTGCCCGCGAACGGGCGCTCACCAGCGTCAAGTTCGGCGCCCTGCGCGATCCCGACAACGGCTGGGGTGGAAACGACGGACGCCCGGCCGCCGTCAAGAACTTCGCCGCCTACTCCCTCCAGCGCCTCGGCACCGACCACATCGACATCTACCGGATCGCCCGCGTCGACCCCGATGTCCCGATCGAGGAGACGGTCGGTGCCATCGCCGAGCTGGTCGAGGCCGGCCATGTACGCCACATCGGCCTTTCCGAGGCGGGCAGCGACACCATCCGCCGGGCCGCCTCGGTCGCCCCGATCGCGGACCTCCAGATCGAGTACGGGCTGATCTCCCGCTCCATCGAGGACAACATCCTGGCGACGGTCCGCGAGCTGGGGATCGGTGTCACGGCGTACGGAGTGCTCTCGCGCGGGCTGATCAGCGGCCACTTCACCCGCGACCGCGAGCTGAGGCCGAGCGACTTCCGGGCGTTCAGCCCGCGCTTCCAGGGGGAGAACCTCGATCACAACCTGGCGCTGGTCGACTCGCTGCGCAAGCTCGCCGAGCAGAAGGGCGTCACGGTCGCGCAGATCGCCATCGCCTGGGTGCTCGCCCAGGGCGAGGACATCGTCCCGCTGATCGGCGCCCGGCGCCGGGACCGGCTGACCGAGGCCCTGGGTGCCCTGGACGTCACGCTCGACGCCGCCGATCTCGCCGCCCTCGACCAGGCCTTCCCGGCAGGCGTCGCGGCGGGCGACCGCTATCCGGCCTCGCAGATGTCGTCCCTGGACAGCGAACGGTGACCGGGGCGCGGCAGGACCGCGCGCGGCTCAGGGGGAGGGGGGCACGGAGGGCTCACCCGGCGGGCCGTCCGGCCCGGGGTGACCGGTAGTGTCGCCTGGCACCCCAGGTGACGTACCGCCGCCGTACGAACCGCACAAGCCGCACGAGCCATGAAAGGTCGGGCAGCCATGTCCCCCGAGACCCTGACCGCCGAGCGCATCCTCGAAGCCACCGAGGAGGTGCTGCGCCGTTACGGGCCGGCGAAGGCGACGGTGGTGGATGTGGCGCGGCTGCTCGGGGTCAGTCACGGCAGCGTCTACCGGCACTTCAGGACAAAGGCGGCGCTGCGCGAGGCGGTCACGGCGCGCTGGCTGAGCGGCACGGAGCGGGTGCTCCAGGAGATCGTCGACGGGGCGGGGGCGCCCGGCCCGGAGAAGCTGCGGGGCTGGCTGCTGGCGCTGTTCGACACCAAGCGCCACAAGGCGGGCGACGACCCCGAGCTGTTCGCCACGTACTCGGTGCTCGCCGAGGAACAGAGCGACGCGGTGGACGCGCATCTGACGGAGCTGACCGGACAGCTCACACGGATCGTCCAAGAGGGCGTGCGCGCGGGCGAGTTCGTGGCGCCGGACCCGGCGGGTGCGGCCGGGGCGCTCTTCGTCGCGACGGCGCGCTTCCACGACCCGTGCTACGCACCGGAGTGGCAGAAGCCCACGATCGACGCCGACTTCACCGCCGTCGCCGATCTGCTGCTGCGCGGCCTCAAGCCCTGACGGCGGGGGACGGCGCCCGCCTCCGCCCCCTCCCCCGCCCGGGCGGCCGGCGGTCAGCCCGCCGCCGGGTCCACCGTGGCCTGGTGGGCCTCGGTGAGGTGTTCCTCGGCCTTGAGCCAGGGAAGGAACTGCGCCCCCTTCCGCCAGCCGCAGGTGTCACATATCAACGACCGCTGCACACCCGCCTTCTGCACCCGGACGACATGTTCCCGTCCGTGCTGATCCCATCGGCTGACCTTGCTGGTGGTGGAGGACGGCATGATCCGTTCCTCTCTTCTCGGGGAGCGCCCAGTGTGCCGCAAGGCTCCGCCGTGGAACGCGGACAGGCCCCCGGTTCCGTGACGGAACCGGGGGCCTGTCCAAAACTCCCGTGGAGTCTCGCGTACTTCGCGGTCAGCAGCCGAGCAGGTGCTCGCCCAGGTAGCTCTGGATCCGGTCCAGCGAGACGCGCTCCTGCTTCATCGTGTCGCGCTCGCGCACCGTCACCGCGTTGTCGTCCAGGGTGTCGAAGTCGACGGTCACGCAGAACGGCGTGCCGATCTCGTCCTGGCGGCGGTAGCGGCGGCCGATGGCGCCCGCGTCGTCGAACTCGATGTTCCAGTTGCGCCGCAGGTCCGTCGCGAGACCCTTGGCCTTCGGCGAGAGCTGCGGGTTGCGGGAGAGCGGCAGCACGGCGACCTTGACCGGCGCGAGGCGCGGGTCGAGGCGCATCACGGTGCGCTTCTCCAGCACGCCCTTCGCGTTGGGCGCCTCGTCCTCGTTGTACGCGTCGAGGAGGAAGGCGAGCATCGCGCGGCCCACACCGGCGGCGGGCTCGATGACGTACGGGGTCCAGCGTTCACCGGCCTCCTGGTCGAAGTACGACAGGTCGTGACCGGACGCCTTGGAGTGTGCGGAGAGGTCGTAGTCCGTGCGGTTGGCGACACCCTCCAGCTCGCCCCACTCGCTGCCGCCGAACTGGAAGCGGTACTCGATGTCGGCGGTGCGCTTGGAGTAGTGCGAGAGCTTCTCGGCCGGGTGGTCGTACCAGCGCATGTTCTCCTCACGGAGACCCAGGTCGCGGTACCAGTTCCAGCGCTGCTCCATCCAGTATTCCTGCCACTGCTCGTCCTCGCCCGGCTTGACGAAGAACTCCATCTCCATCTGCTCGAACTCGCGCGTGCGGAAGATGAAGTTGCCCGGAGTGATCTCGTTCCGGAAGGACTTGCCCATCTGCGCGATGCCGAACGGCGGCTTCTTGCGCGAGGTCTGCTGCACCTGGGCGAAGTTGGTGAAGATGCCCTGCGCGGTCTCGGGGCGCAGGTAGGCGATCGAGCCGGAGTCCTGCGTCGGGCCGAGGTGGGTGGAGAGCAGACCGGAGAACTGCTTGGGCTCGGTGAAGGTGCCCTTGTTGCCGCAGTTCGGGCAGTTCAGCTCGGAGAGGCTCGCGGGGGCCTTGCCGTGCTTCGCCTCGTACGCCTCCTCCAGGTGGTCGGCGCGGAAGCGCTTGTGGCAAGAGGTGCACTCGGTGAGCGGGTCGGTGAAGGTCGCGACGTGGCCGGACGCCTCCCAGACCTCCGTGGCGAGGATCACCGACGAGTCGATGCCGACAACGTCCTCGCGCGAGGTGACCATGTAGCGCCACCACTGACGCTTGAGGTTTTCCTTCAGCTCGACTCCGAGCGGCCCGTAGTCCCAGGCGGCCCGCTGACCACCGTAGATCTCACTGCACGGGTAGACGAAGCCACGGCGCTTGCTCAGGTTGACGATGCTGTCGATCTTGTCGGCGGCCACGGGTCTCTCTTCATTACGACGACGACGAACGGCGAATGCTTCAGATTAGCGGCGCGCGCACCCCTTCGATCAAATCGGTGCGGAGCAAGAGACATTCCGACCCGTTACCGGACCCTTGTTGACAACCGTTTCCACTTTTGTTGAAAATGACTGTCATGAACGTACGACGACGCCTCATACCCACCGCCGCCCTCGCCGGAACCGTCACCCTCGGCATGGTGGCGCTCTCCGCCTGCTCTTCCTCCTCCGACACGACCGGGAAGAGCCGTGACGGCAAGCTCGCGGTGATCGCGTCGTTCTACCCCATGGAATACCTGGCCCAGCAGATCGGCGGCGACCACGTCTCCGTCACCACCCTCACCAAGCCGGGCGTCGAGCCGCACGACCTGGAGCTGAAGCCCCGGCAGGCCGCCCAGCTCGGCGAGGCCGACGTCATCCTCTACCTCAAGGGCATCCAGCCCGCCGTGGACAAGGCCATCGACCAGTCCGGGGCGAAGACGGTCATCGACGCGACGACCCTCACCACACTGGAGAACCACGGCACGGAGACCGGCCACGACCACGGTCACGACGACCACGCCGGCGAGGCCGCCACGGACGAGGCCGACCACGGGCACGAGGAGTCGGACACGGACGGCAAGGACCCGCACATCTGGCTCGACCCGGTGCGGTTCGCCGAGGTCGCCAAGGGCGTCGGCGCCTCCCTGGAGAAGGCCGACCCCGACCACGCCGCCGCGTACAAGAAGAACACCAGCGCGCTGGTCACCAGGCTGGACGGCCTGAACACGTCCTTCAAGGACGGCCTCGCCGACACCGGCACCAAGACGTTCATCACCACCCACGCCGCCTTCGGCTACCTCGCCGAGCGTTACGGTCTGGAGCAGGAGGCCATCGCCGGCATCGACCCCGAGTCGGAGCCGAGCCCGGCCCGGGTGAAGGAACTGGAGACCATCGCGAAGCGGGACAAGGTCACCACCGTATTCTTCGAGACACTCGCCAGTGACAAGACCGCCAAAACGGTGGCCGGGGACTCCGGGCTCACCACGGATGTCCTCGACCCGATCGAGGGAATCACCGACAAGACCAGGGGCCGCGACTACATCGAGGTCATGCGGTCCAACCTGGAAGCCCTGCGCACCGCGCTGGGCGCGAAATGACCTGACGTGACACGGAGCGGGCGAAACGATTCCCCTGACCGGGGGCGGCCCTCGACCAGGGGTGACTCCCCCGCCGGTGGCGACATCGGCGGCGACGGCAGCGACGAGACCAGCAACGGAGGCGCCTGAGATGGCGACGGTGGAGAGCGACCACGCCAGGGCGGCGGAACGCGCCCCGGCGCACCCCGGTACCGACGGCGGCCCCCCGCCCGTCATCACCGTCCGCGGCGCCGCCGCCACGCTCGGCGCGCGCCCCGTGCTGCGCGGCATCGACCTCACCGTGCGCCGCGGCGAGGTGGTCGCCCTGCTCGGCGCCAACGGCTCCGGCAAGTCCACCGCCGTACGGTCCGTGATCGGCCAGGTCCCGCTGGCCGACGGCGAGATCTCGCTCTTCGGCACCCCGCTGCGCCGCTTCCGCGCGTGGCGGCGCGTCGGCTACGTACCGCAGCGCACCACCGCCGCGAGCGGCGTGCCCGCGACCGTCCGCGAGGTCGTCTCCTCCGGCCGGCTCTCCCGTACGAGCCCGTTGCGGCTGGGATGGCCCACCAAGGCCGATCGTGCGGCCGTTCAGCGGGCCATCGAGCTGGTGGGCCTCGGCGACCGCGCCAGGGACTCCGTGGGCGCCCTGTCGGGCGGCCAGCACCAGCGGGTGCTGATCGCCCGCGCGCTCGCCTCCGAGCCCGAGCTGCTGATCATGGACGAGCCGATGGCGGGCGTCGACCTGGCCAGTCAGGCCATCCTCGCGGCGACCCTGCGCGAGCAGGTGGCGGCCGGCGCGACCGTACTGCTCGTCCTGCACGAGCTGGGCCCGCTGGAGCCGCTGATCGACCGCGCGGTGGTGCTGCGCGACGGCTGCGTGGTGCACGACGGACCGCCGCCGAAGGCCGTCGGCCAGCACGCCCTGCCCGGCCACGACCACGTTCATCCGCACGCGGCCGGCGAGCCGCTCCGTACAGGACTGCTGACCTGACCATGGAAATCCTTGAGACCGCCTTCATGCAGCGGGCGCTGATCGCCGCCGTCCTGGTCGGCGTCACCGCGCCCGCCGTAGGTATCTACCTCGTCCAGCGCCGGCAGGCCCTGATGGGCGACGGCATCGGCCATGTGGCGATGACCGGGGTCGGCCTGGGCTTCCTGCTCTCCGCGAGCCCGATATGGATGGCCACGCTCGTCGCGGTCCTCGGCGCCGTCACGATGGAGCTGATCAGGGCGTACGGCCGCACCCGCGGTGACATCGCGCTGGCGATGCTCTTCTACGGGGGCATGGCGGGCGGTGTGCTGCTGATCAACCTCGCGCCGAACGGTTCCAACGCGAACCTCAGTTCGTACCTCTTCGGCTCGCTCTCGACCGTCTCTCCCTCCGACGTCACCGCGATCTCGCTGCTCGCCGGATTTGTGGTGCTGGTCACGGTGGGTCTGCGGCGGCAGCTCTTCGCCGTCAGCCAGGACGAGGAGTTCGCCCGGGTCACCGGGCTGCCGGTGCGCGCCCTGAACCTGCTGATCGCGGTGACCGCCGCCGTGACGGTCACGGTCGCCATGCGGGTGGTGGGGCTGCTGCTGGTCAGCGCGCTGATGGTGGTGCCGGTGGCGGCGGCGCAGCAGGTCACGCGCTCGTTCGTGGTCACGTTCGTGCTGTCCGTCGTGATCGGTACGGCGGTGACGCTGGCCGGCACGGTCACCTCGTACTACCAGGACGTACCGCCGGGCGCGACGATCGTGCTGATCGCGATCGGGGTCTTCGTCCTGCTGACCGCGCTCGCCGCGCCGCTGGCCCGGCGCCGGGCCCGTGCGCTGAGGAACGCGGAAGCGTGTCTCGTACAGGCGGACGGAACCGGACCGGCGCCGGTGCCGGTAGCCGACGTCCCCGGCGCCCGGCGCCCGGCGGAGGACGCCACGGCATGACCGCGGGCCGGTCCTGGACTGGCAGAATGGGCCCGTAGACAAGCGGGCAACGCCCGGAGGACACGGGCAGAGGCAAGGAGGCACCGGTGACGACTGCGCCCAGCGGCGGATCGAACGCGGCCCCCGTGCGCGGCCGATCGACCCGCCAGCGCGCCGCGGTGGCGGCGGCGCTCGACGAGGTGGACGAGTTCCGCAGCGCTCAGGATCTCCACGACATGCTCAAACACCGTGGTGACTCGGTGGGACTGACCACGGTCTACCGCACGCTCCAGTCGCTCGCCGACGCGGGCGAGGTCGACGTGCTGCGCACGAACGACGGCGAATCGGTCTACCGGCGCTGCTCGACCGGCGACCACCACCACCATCTCGTCTGCCGGATCTGCGGCAAGGCGGTCGAGGTCGAGGGGCCCGCTGTCGAGCAGTGGGCGGAGACGATCGCGGCCCAGCACGGTTATGTGAGCGTGGCCCACACGGTGGAGATCTTCGGCACCTGCGCGGAGTGCGCGGCGGCTGCCGCCAGGAACTGAACCGCGCGGAGGGGTGGGCCCCGGTGATCACCGGGGCCCAC